>JAQTYQ010000007.1 GCA_028688225.1 Opitutaceae bacterium
CGGTCATCGGCCGGTTTCTCGACGGCATGCCGCGCAAGTGTCCGGTGGCCGAGGGCGACGTGCGGCTGTCGGGCGTGGTGGTGGAGTATGATCCGGCCGCCCGGCGTGCGACGCGGTGCGAACTGCTGACCGTGCGGAAAGCCACCGCGGCCTGAGGCTGCCGGGTCCAGCCCGCCTCATTGGCCCGCCCGCACGAGGACGAACCGGGGCCAGTAGAGGGAACGGGAGCCTTCGGGGGTAAATTGCTCGCCGAACTCCCAGGTGTTCGTGGCGTAAGTGACGACCAAGTCCGCGGCGTCGGGACCGGCCAACTCCGGGTGCGCCTTGGCGGCATAGACCAAAGGCCGCGGGCCGTCCGTCTCGGGGGGACGATACACCTGGACCGGCGCACTCCAGGGGCCGGTGAGGGCCGGGGCCGTGCGCACGCCAATGGTCGAGGCGCCAAATCCGCAGCTGGCGACGTGGATGAACATTTTCGAGCGCGCGTCCCAATGCAGCGAACACTCGGCACCGGCATCGTCCATGACGAAGACCGGACCGCCGGGACCAAGGTCCGCTTCCGGGTATGCGCGTCCGGGTGGGCCATCCGCCGCCGGTCGTGCGGGCGGGCAGCCGATGGCAGCCAGCGTCACAACGAGCAGCGTGACCCGGGCTTCGAGCATGGCATGAAAGAGCGTTGCCGGTATTTTCATTCGCTGGCCCATTGCTCCGATGCAGCCGGCCCCGTCGCGCCTCAGTTTTTCACCACGCCGGCTTCTTCGTAAAATCCGATGTGGCGGTAGCGCTCGTAGCGCTGCTTGAGCAGCTCTTCCACCGACAGCGCCTGCAACTCGGCGAGATGTTTCTGCAGGGCGGCCTTGACGGCCGCGATGGCTTGTTCCGGGTCGTTGTGGGCGCCGCCAAGAGGCTCGGGAATGACTTCTTCGACAATTTTGAACTCCGCGAGATTCTGAGCGTTCAAGCGCAGCGCCTCGGCGGCGCGGGTCGCGGCCGCGGCATCCTTCCAAAGGATCGCCGCGCAGCCCTCGGGGGTAATGACCGAGTAGTAGCTGTTCTCAAGAATGAGCACCCGGTCGGTCACGCCGATGCCCAGCGCGCCGCCGGAGCCGCCCTCGCCGACGACCACGGCCACGGTGGGAACCCCGAGCAGCGTCATTTCGCGCAGGTTGACGGCGATGGCTTCCGCCACATGGCGCTCCTCGGCGCCGATCCCGGGATAGGCGCCGGGCGTGTCGATGAAGGAAATGACCGGCAGCCCGAATTTTTCCGCCATTTTCATCAGGCGCAGCGCCTTCCGGTAACCCTCGGGCTGGGCCATGCCGAAGTTGCGCGCGATCTTTTCCTTGGTTTCGCGGCCCTTCTGCTGGGCGATGAGCATCACGGACTGTCCGGCAAAAAACGCCGGTCCGCCGATGAGCGCCTGGTCCTCGTGAAAATGCCGGTCGCCGTGCAGCTCCTGGAAGTCCTCGCAGAAGGCGTTGATGTAATCGAGAGCATAGGGCCGCCGGGGATGGCGGGCGATCTGCACCCGCTGCCACGGCGTGAGACCGGAATAAATCTCCTGCTTCGCCGCCTCGATCTTCTTCTCCACGGCGGCAATCTCGCTCGACAGGTCGAGATGATTCTCGAGGGACTGCTGGTGCAGCTGTTCGAGATGCCTCTCGAGCTCACGCAACGGTTTTTCGAATTCGAGCGTGTAGGCGGGTTTTGCCATCCCCCTAGGCTACGGGCAGGGCGGAAGCCGTGTCAACCGGCCCGAAAACACGGGTAGTGGTGCAATTTGTCATTGCGAGGCGCCCCGTGTTTGGCGGACGCCGAAGCCAGTCCGCCTTCGCTCTTGCGAGCTTCGGCGCGACTGCTGTTGCCGGACGGACCGAGCCGGAGCCTTGGCGATAGGCCAGCCGGCAGACCGGGCTGCTGGAGGGAAAGCCGCGTCAGTGACCGGAAACGAAAAGGACGGCCGCCCGGGCCGTCCTTGCTGCAAGACGTATGTGACTGGCGTGATTACTTCTGCAGATCGGCCTCGACCGCAATGGTGACATCGACTTCGTTGCCGACGACATTGCCCAGGATCGCCGGGCCGTTGACACCGAAATCCCTCCGGTCGAGTTTTGTGCGGGCCTCCCAGCCGGAAACCATGGCGCCCTGCATGCCGGGGCCGAAACCGAGCAGCTTGACCTTCAGGACGACTTCCTTGGTCACCTGCTTGATGGTGAGGTCGCCGGTCACGTCAAAAGCGTCGTCCCCGGTTTTTTGCCATGATTTGCTCTTGAAGGTCATGGCGGGGAACGTGGAGGCGTCGAAAAAGTCGGGCGACTGCAGATGGGCGTCGCGCTTTTCGGCGCGCGTATCCATGCTGGCGACCTCGATGGTGGCCTCGACGGAACTCTTTTCGAGCTCGTCGCGGTCGACCACGATGGTACCCGTGAATTTCGTGAACGAGCCGGGCACGTTGGTGAAGAGGTGGCGGATCGCAAAACCGACGGAGGAGTGCACCGGATCGATTTTATAGGTTTCGACGGCGGCCCGGGCCGGGGCGAGCAGGCCAAGCACCATCGCACCGGACACCAGGAATTGAAGGAAGCGTTTCATGTGGAAGGCAGGGATTACCAGTGATGAATGAGGAATCGAACGTGGCCTGCCTATTTAGCGATTTGCCGCGCAAACGCAAATCGGGGCGCACTCGCTGCTCCCTCAGCGCGCTTGTGAAAAAAGCAAGCCGGCTACTCCTGTGAAAATGCGGCGGGGTTTTGCAGCCTAAGCCGGGCGGGCTTTGCCCGCCAGGCTGCTAAACGCCGGGCTGCGCCCGTCGAAACGGATCGCGGTGCCGATTGAACAGTGGCCGGAGTCCGACGTCGAACCGGCATGCCCGTCCGCGCTTCCAGCGGAGAATGGGAAGATAACTTCTCCTTTTAGGCAGCCCCAAATGGCTCCTGCCATTTTGGATTAGGACCCTGGAGGACCCAAAGTCCGTCAGGGTCCTAGAGAACCAGCATGGCGTCGCCATAGCTGAAGAACCGGTATTCGCGGGCGACAGCCTCGGCGTAGATCTCCTTGATCCAGGCGATGCCGTCGGTCGAACCGGGCGCGAGGAAGGCGGCGACGAGGCAGAGCAGGGTGGAACGCGGCTGGTGGAAATTCGTGATCAGGGCGTCGATGCCCCGGAAGACGCGGGGCGGATAAATGAAAAGATCCGTCTCCGCCACGTGCGGCCCGGCCAGCGGCTCACGGTGGCGGGTGAGGAAATCCTCGATCGACCGCACCGTGGTCGTGCCCACGGCGATCCGGCGCCCGCCGCCGGCCGCAAAAAGCAGGCGCTGGGTCTCCACCGGCAGCTCGCAGGTTTCGCGGTGAATGACATGCTGCTCGATGGTGGCGGTGGCGATGGGGCGGAAGGTGCCGAGCCCGACGTGGAGGGTTCCGTCGGCAAACCGCACGCCGCCGGCGGCGAGACGCGCGAGCAGCTCCGGCGTGAAATGCAGGCCGGCGGTGGGCGCGGCCACCGCCACCTGGCGCGCACGATCGGCGTAGACCGTCTGATAGCGCTCAAGGTCGAGGCGGCGCTCGTCGGCGGTGTGGTGGCGGTGGATATAGGGCGGCAGCGGCACCTCGCCAAGCCGGTTGGCAACCGCCGCGATGGATTCATTGCCGGACGTGGCAAAGGCCACGCGGGCGACGCCATCGCTCTCCTTGGCGAGCACCGTGGCGGTGAACGCGTCGGCGCGGGCAAAGGTGGCGCCGGCGGGAAGCCGGCGGCCCGGCCGGAGCAGGCACCACCATTCGCCGGGGGCGGCGGCGGGGCGCAGGAGCAGGCATTCGACGGATCCGCCGGCCGGCCGTTGCGCCGACAGGCGCGCCGGCAGCACAGCCGCGTTGTTGCGGAAAAGCGTGTCGCCGGGGCGCAGCAGCTCCGCCAGATCGGTGAAAACGTGGTGCGCCACCGTGTGCGCGCGGCGGTCGACGACGAGGAGGCGTGATTCGTCGCGACGCGCCACCGGCGTTTGCGCAATCAGGCGTTCGGGCAGGGCGTAGTCGAAAAGATCGGTTCGGAGGCTCACGGTGCGCAAAGGCGAGAAGACATCTTGGGGATAAAGGGCGGGCCTGCCAGCCGCAGCCTCGTTGCTGCCGGGGGAAAGCCCTCCTTCGCACAAGCTACGGAGGGCAGCCTTCGCCTCCGCTGCGCTGCAGCGAAGGCTGGAGCCGAGCACTGGATTCGAACCAGCGACCTGCTGTTTACGAAACAGCCGCTCTAACCAACTGAGCTAGCTCGGCCCGAAAGCGGGGAGGGATTTCGCGGTTTTGCCCCGTGCGAGGCAAGCTTTTTAGCGCATCCGCCGGTGTCGCGTCCGCCGGCTCAAGGGTTGAAATAGACCTGTTCCATGGCCGCCCAGGATTTTTCGCCCGGGAGCGGGAGCTGCATGGGATCGCAGAGCTTCAGCCACTCGACATGGCGCGGATGCGCGGCGAGTTTCGCCATGTCGCCGGCGTAATCGGCGCCTGCGTATTCGTAGTAGGCGAACTCGTAGAACTTCCCGTCGGGCAGCCGGTGCAGGAAAATGTTGAAGTTGCGGATGTTCGCGGCGCTGAGCAGATCGCGCACGCCGGGGCCGGCGTGCACGCGCTTGTAGTCCTCGACCCGGTCGGCCCGGAGGCCGATGACCATGCCGAACCGGCGGACCGCGGGGACGGATTCAGGTGATTTCGGGGTGGATGCCATAAAACTTTGCGCAGGTGCCGCCGAGCACGGCGTCGCGCTCGCCCGGGCTGAGTTTGGCGGCCCAGTCGATCACGACGCGCATCGTCCGCCCGTAATCCGCGGCGCAGGTGCAGACGGGCCAGTCGGAGCCGATCATGAGGCGGTGGGGCCCGAAAAGCTCGAGCGCAAGGTCGAGGTAGGGCACGAGGTCGGCGGGGGTCCAGGCGGCCCAGTCGGCCTCTGTGACCAGGCCGGAGAGCTTGCAGGTGACGTTGGGCCGGCGGGCGAGTTCGGCGAGGTCTTCGCGCCACGGCGAGAAGCGGCGCGCCGCGATGAGCGGCTTGGCGAGGTGATCGACCACGAACGGCTGGTCGGGCAGCCCGTCCACCAGGGCGGTCGCCGGACGCAGGTGCGGCGGCCGCACCAGCAGGTCGTAGGTCAGGCCGTATGGCCGCAGCCGGCCCACGCCGCGGCGGTGCGCCGGCGAGCTGGCGAAATCGACGTCGGGCTGGTCGTGGATGAGGAGGCGCAGCCCGCGGAGCAGCGGGTTGGCGCTGTAGCGGGGGAGGTCGCGCTCGATGTCCGGCCGGGTGAGGTCGAGCCAGCCGACAACGCCCTTGATGAACGGATGCCGCGCCGCGAGGCCGAGCAGGTAGTCGGTCTCCGCCGTCAGTTCCCGCGCCTGCACGGCGATCGTGCCGTCGAAGCCGATCTGTTGCAGCAGCGGCGCGAGCTGCGGCGGCTCGAAATCGCGGCGGAGCACCGCGTGCTTCGCCGTCATCCACCCGTAGTCGGCCGCGTGGGCCGTGTAGTTCCAGAAGTGCTGGTGGGCGTCGAGACGCATCAGAACCAGTCGCGGTTGGCCAGAGGGGCGAGCAGCGCCTGCACGGCCTGGACAAGGGCCGGATCGCAGGGCTCGGCGGCCCAGGCGACGTTGCGGCGGACGGAGTCGGGATTCGAGCTGCTGAACAGCGTTGTGGGTATCTCCGGGTGCTGGCTGGAGAACTGCATCGCCAGCCGGGCGATCGTGGTGCCCCGGCTCGTGCAATACGCGGCGGCCCGCTGGAACACGGCGCGTTGGGCGGGCGTGGCGGGATGCCAGTCGGCCGGGCCGCGGTCTGTGAGCAGGCCCATGCCGAAGGGCGAGGCGTTGATCAGCCCGATGCCCCTGGCGCGCGCGAGGGGCAGCAGCTCCAGCAGGCGCGTGTCATGGAGGCAGTAGTGATTGTGGATGAGCGCGGCGTCGATGGGCAGGGTCTGGAAGATGCGGTGCCAGAGGTCCATCGGGTAGATGCCGAAGCTCACAGCGCCGATGCGGCCCTCGCGCTTCAGTTCCGCGACCGCCGCGAAGCCCTCGGTCAGCGCCCACTCGGCGTGCCGGCGCTCCTGATACTCGATGTCGTGGATGTGGATGATGTCGAAGTAATCGGTGCCGAGCCGGGCGGCGCTCTCGCCGATCGAACGGTGGATGCAGGCGCGGGAGTAATCGAGCGTATCGTCGCCGTATTTCTCCGGGTTCGTGTATTTGCCGACCTTCGTCGACAGGTAATAGCGGTCGCGCGGGATGCCCTTCAGCGCCTTGCCCAGCACCGTCTCCGAGCGCGTGCCGCCATAGGCGGGCGCGACGTCGAAGTAGTTGATGCCGAGGTCGAGCGCGGTGTGCACCGCCCGGATGGCCTCGGCCTCGTCCACGGCGTGAAACACCGCGCCCAGCGAGGAGGCGCCGAAGCTGAGGCTCGAGACCTTCAGGCCGGTCCGGCCGAGAGGACGGTAGTTCATGATTCGATCTGCACCTTGATGACGTTGTCCTTGCTCGCGGCCCTGGCCATGGCCTGCAGCGTTTCCTCGAACGGAAAGGTCTGCGAGATGAGCGGCGCGACGTTGATGCGGCGGCTGGCCACGAACTGCAGGGCCATCGGGAACACGTGGGCGAAGCGGAAGGAGCCGAGGACGTTGAGTTCCTTGGTCATGATCAGGTTAGCGGGGAGCGGCACCTCAGGCGGCAGCGTGCCGACCTGCACGATGGTGCCGCCGCGGCGCGCGACATGGAGCGCCTGGGCCAGCGCCGGGGCCGAGCCCGCGGCCTCGAAGACGCAATCGAAGCCGCTGTCGGTGAGGTCGAGGGCCTTCTGTCCGGAGGCGGGATCGGCCGGGTCGATGACGGCGTCGGCGCCCATTTCGGCCGCAAAACGCCGCGGAAACGCGACGGGATCGCTGAGGGCGACACAGCCGGCGCCGAGCGCCCGGACGGCGAGCGCGACGAGCTGGCCGATGGCCCCGCCGCCCGTCACGAGGACGGACCGGCCGGCGACCGGGCCGGCGCGCAGGGCGGCGTGCAGCGCTACGGAGAGAGGCTCGAGCATCGCGGCCTCGCCCCAGTCCATGCCCGCGGGCATCTCGTGACAATTGCGCGCCGGCACGGCGACAAACTCCGCAAACCCGCCGTCGAGGTGGGGATCGCAACTGGCCGAGCCGAAATAGCGCATGTTTTCGCACAGGTTGTAGCGCCCGCTGCGGCAGTGACGGCAGGCGCCGCACGGCTGCGACGGATCGATCGCCACCCGCATGCCGACCTCCAGGCCGGTCACGCCCACGCCTGCTTCGACGACTTCGCCGGCAAACTCATGGCCAAGCACGAAAGGGCGTTTGGGCACAAAATTACCGACGCGGCCGTGGCGGAAATAGTGCACGTCGGAGCCGCAGATGCCGGTGCGACGAACCCGCACCAACACCTGGCCGGGCTGGGGGCGGGGGCGGGCAAGATCCTCGCGGCGGAGGTTCTCCTTGCCGTGCAATACGAAGGCGCGCATGGGCTTGGAAAGCTGGGGGTGGTCAGTTCAGGCAGCCTGACGGTGCAGCAGCCTGCGCGGTGATCATCCGGATGCAGTTGCGGGAGGTCAAGCGCCAGGCCGCGCCGAAGCGCGCGGGACTCAATTCCTTGCGTTGGATCGGCTCCATGGAGGAGCCGCCGGTGTGACACCGGTGCGACCTCTGCGGGAGACGGTGGGACACAGGTGTGACACGGTGGCGTGAAAACCAGGCCGCAAGCCTGTTACATCGTTAGGTTGGAATATTTTTAGGCTTTCTTGATGAAAGAGATGCAATAGAGCGAAGGACCAAGGCACAGGCACTGCTTAGAATAACGGCATGAGTCATATACTCGGCATTGACTTGGGCACCACCAATTCCTGCATGGCCGTCATGGAAGGCGGCGAACCGGTGGTGGTTCCCAATGCCGAAGGCGCGCGCACGACCCCGTCGGTCGTGGCGTTCACCAAAACCGGCGAACGCCTCGTCGGCCAGGCGGCGAAGCGCCAGGCAATCACGAATCCCAAGAATACCGTCTTTTCCGCCAAGCGTCTGATCGGCCGCAAGTTTTCCGAGGTGCGTGAGGAGGCGAAAAACTATCCCTTCAAGGTCAGCGAGGGCAAGAACGGCGACGCCACCATCGAAATCCAGACCGGCGACAAGGTGGAGCAGTTCGCTCCCCAGCAGGTTTCCGCGATGGTGCTCGCCAAGATGAAGGCCGACGCCGAGGCCTACCTCGGCGAGAAGATCACGCAGGCCGTCATCACCGTGCCGGCGTATTTCAATGACGCGCAACGCCAGGCGACCAAGGACGCGGGCAAGATCGCCGGCCTCGAGGTGCTCCGCATCATCAATGAGCCCACGGCCGCGTCGCTCGCCTACGGCCTCGACAAGAAGAAGGACGAGAAGATCTCCGTGTTCGACCTCGGCGGCGGCACCTTCGACGTGTCGATCCTCGAAATCGGCGACGGCGTGTTCGAGGTCAAGGCCACCAACGGCGACACCCACCTCGGCGGCGACAACTGGGACGACGCCATCATCATGTGGCTGGTCGACAATTTTAAGAAGGAAAACGGCATCGACCTCCGCAAGGACCCGATGGCGCTCCAGCGCCTCAAGGAGGAGGCCGAGAAGGCCAAGATCGCCCTCTCCTCCGCCCAGTCGGTCGATATCAATCTGCCGTTCATCACAGCCGACGCCTCCGGCCCGAAGCACCTCAACGTCACGCTGAGCCGGGCCAAGATGGAGCAGATCTGCGACGCGCTGTTCGAGCGCTGCCTTCAGCCGTTCCGGAACTGCCTCAAGGACGCGGGCCTGACGGCCGCGGAAATCGACGAGCTCGTGCTCGTCGGCGGCATGACCCGCATGCCGAAGGTCGTCGACATTGCCCGGCAGCTCGGCGGCAAGCCGCCGCACCAGGGGGTCAACCCCGACGAGGTGGTCGCGGTGGGCGCGGCCATCCAGGGCGGCGTGCTCAAGGGCGAGGTGCGCGACGTGCTCCTGCTCGACGTGACGCCGCTCACGCTCGCGATCGAAACTTACGGCGGCGTGGCCACGCCGATGATCCCGCGCAACACCACGATTCCGACCAAGAAGTCGCAGATTTTCTCCACCGCGAGCGACAGCCAGCCCTCCGTCGAGATCGTCGTCACGCAGGGCGAGCGGCCCATGTCGCGCGACAACAAGGTGCTCGGTACCTTCCGGCTCGACGGCATTCCGCCGGCGCCCCGCGGGGCCCCGCAGATCGAGGTTACTTTCGACATCGATGCCAACGGCATCCTGCACGTCTCGGCCAAGGACCTGGGCACCGGCCGCGAGCAGAAGATCACCATCCAGGGTTCGTCCGGCCTCTCCAAGGACGAGGTCGAGAAGATGACCCGGGAAGCCGAGTCCCATGCCGATGAGGACAAGCAACGCCGCGAGCAGATCGAGGCGCACAACCAGCTCGACTCGGTGATCTATCAGCTCGAGAAGACGGTCAAGGACGCCGGCGACAAGCTCCCGGCCGACGTGAAGTCCAAGATCGAAACCGGCATTGCCGAAGCGAAGAAGGACCTCGAGAGCAACGACGCCGGCCGGATGCGCGCGGCGATCGAGAAACTCACGAAGCTCGGCGGCGAGATCTACGCCCAGGCCCAGCAGGCGGCCGCCGCTGCCGGAGCCGGCGCAGGCCCGGGCGACACCGCCGGCTCCGCCCAGTCCGAACCGAAAAAGAAGAGCGACAAGAAATCCGACGTGGTCGACGCCGACTTCGAGGTGGTCGACGACAACAAGAAGTAACCTTCCCTTTTGCGCGAACCCGCTCCGGGCCGGCGCGGCTGCTCGCGTTTCCTCTCCCAACAAACCAAACTCTCAACCCAAAACCAAAACCAACCACTATGGCTAACGTCAAAATCAAGCCCATCGGCGATCGTGTTCTCGTGGAACACATCGAGGAAAAAGAGCAGGTCCGCGGAGGCATCATCATCCCGGACAGCGCCAAGGAGAAGCCCCAGGAGGCCAAGATCATCGCCCTCGGCACGGGCAAAAGGGACGAAGACGGCAAGATCCGTCCCTTCGAAGTGAAGGTCGGCGACCGCGTGCTGATCAGTAAATACGGCGGCACCGAGGTAAAAATCGACGAGAAGAAATACACGCTCGTGCGCGAGGACGACATCCTCGGCGTGCTCAACTGAGCCGCAAAAACTCTGAACCCTAAACTCTGAACCCTGAACTTTAACAATCATGCCTGCTAAACAACTTCTGTTCGACGAAGCCGCCCGCCAGAAAATCCTGCGCGGCGTGGAGCTGCTCTCCCGTGCGGTCAAGGTGACCCTCGGGCCCAAGGGTCGCAACGTTGTCATCGACAAGAAATACGGCTCCCCCACCGTCACCAAGGACGGCGTGACCGTTGCCAAGGAGATCGAATTGCCCGATCCCTATGAAAACATGGGCGCCCAGATGGTGAAGGAGGTCGCCTCCAAGACCTCGGACGCCGCGGGCGACGGCACCACCACCGCCACTCTGCTCGCCGAGAGCATCTATCGCGAGGGCTTGAAGAACGTCACCGCCGGCTCGAACCCGATTTATCTGAAGCGGGGCATCGACAAGGCCGTCGAGGCCACCGTCGCCGAGCTCGCCCGGATCTCCAAGAAGGTGAATGACCGCGAGGAGATCCGCCAGGTGGCCACCGTCTCGGCCAACTGGGACGACACCATCGGCAAGATCATCGCCGACGCCATGGACAAGGTGGGCAAGGACGGCACCATCACGGTCGAGGAGGCCAAGTCCATCGAGACCACGCTCGAGGTCGTCGAGGGTATGCAGTTCGACAAGGGCTACCTCTCGCCCTATTTCACCACCAACGTCGAGGCCATGGAGGCCGTGCTCGAGGACGCCTATGTGCTGATCCACGAGAAAAAGATCACGAGCCTGCAGGACCTGCTCCCCCTGCTCCAGACCGTGGCCAAGAGCGGCAAGCCCCTCCTGGTCATCGCCGAGGAGGTCGAGGGCGAGGCCCTCGCCGCCCTGGTGGTGAACAAGATCCGCGGCACGCTCAATGTGTGCGCCGTCAAGGCCCCCGGCTTTGGCGACCGCCGCAAGTCCATGCTCGAGGATATCGCGATCCTCACGGGTGGCCGCTGCCTCACCGAGGATCTCGGCATCAAGCTCGAGAACGTCACGATCAGCGACCTCGGCAAGGCCAAGCGCATCACCATCGACAAGGAGAACACCACCATCGTCGAGGGTTCGGGCAAGTCGTCCGACATCCAGGGCCGGGTGAAGCAGATCCGCCGTCAGATCGACGAGACCACCTCTGACTATGACCGCGAGAAGCTGCAGGAACGCCTGGCCAAGCTCGCCGGTGGCGTCGCCGTCATCAATGTCGGCGCCTCGACCGAAACCGAGATGAAGGAGCGGAAGGCCCGCGTCGAGGACGCCCTCCATGCCACGCGCGCCGCAGTCGAGGAAGGCATCGTCGCCGGCGGCGGCGTCGCGCTGCTGCGCTGCGCCAAGGTCATCGACAACCTCCAGCTCGAAGGCGACGAGAAGATCGGTTCGCAGATCGTCCGTCGCGCCATCGAGTACCCGATCCGCATGCTCTGCGCCAATGCCGGCGTCGAACCCGGCGTGGTGGCCCAGAAGGTGGGCGAGAACAAGGGCAACTTCGGCTACAATGTCGCCACAGGCGAATACGAGGATCTCGTCAAGGCCGGGGTGGTCGACCCGACCAAGGTCACCCGCACCGCGCTGCAGAACGCGGCCTCGATCGCCGGCCTGCTGCTCACGACCGAAGCCATGATCACGGAGATTCCGGAGAAGAAGGAAGCTCCGGCGATGCCTCCGGGCGGCGGCGGCATGGGCGGCATGGACTACTGAGTCCACCGCGGCTGAGTCTGCACCGCATAACTTCAAGGCGCTCCCTGAAACGGGAGCGCCTTTTTCATGAATAGCATACTGGTGAAGGGGGTGAGGTTAATGAGCAAAGACAGAGATAGGATGGTTTATCGTCGGGACGACGGACAGTGGGCGAATAAGCGCAATGATAGTGATCGTGCTTCCAGCGTGCATGCCCATCAGAGCGGCGCGATCCAAAGTGCGAAGGAAATGTTGCATCACCAAGGCGGCGGCGAACTGATCACCAAGGGACGTGACGGACTAATTCGCAGCAAGGACACAATCGCTCCTGGCAATGATCCATGTCCTCCTAGGGACAGGGAGCATTGATCAGAAGTGTTTCTACAGCGTGAGGCGCGTCGATTTCCGACGCGCCTCTTTTTTGCCTCAAGGGAATTGATCTCACGAGAGTATCCTGCCCCGTCTTCCTGTCGCAAAGCCCCGGGACCGTTTGTTGGCTGTGGCCGAGGAATAAGCGGCTTGAAGTCGGGTCGTGCTGCGGAAATTGACGCACATGAGGCGCTGGGCTCACTGCCCGTGCCCGGGCTTCGCGTTGGAGACATCATCACGGCAAGATGAACGGCAGAGGGTTGCGGGCGAGACGGGTTCTCTCCTTGACTTGGGTCATTGGTGAAACAAATTGATTCACATGAAGACCGCCACTGTCCGCCAGTTGCGCACCGAGTTCCCCAAGGTTCTGGCCTGGGTCAACTCCGGGCACGAGGTGGCCATCACCCGTCGCCGCAAGATCGTGGCCAATCTCACTCCGGCTGGTGATGCGCCGAAGAAGAAACCCGTCGTGCCCGACTTCCGGGCCCGGTTGCGCACCATCTACGGCGACAAGATTGTTCCGGCGGAAGCGATGGCGGAGTTGCTGGCCGACAACAAGGGACGCTACTGATGGCGGTTCCCGTCTATGCGGACACGAGCTTTCTCGTGTCGCTTTACGTGCAGGATGCCAACTCGGCGCGGGCGGCGTCAGAGGCGCCGCGGCTTCTGCCGGCTTTCCTGACGCCACTGACCGAGCATGAGTTGCGCAATGCGATCCGGTTGTGCGTATTCCGACGTCAGATCACGACCATGCAGCGAGAAAAGGCGCTGCATGATCTCGAAAGCGACATGGCGGCGGGTGTGCTGCACATCGCGCCGCTGGACTGGCCCAAAGCCTTGAAATATGCCGAGGCTCTCGGCCGTCGGCATACGGAGGCATTGGGCGCCCGGGGCATGGACATCCTGCATGTCGCCTCGGCGCTGGCCTTGCGGACCGGCCGATTCGTGACCTTTGATGAGCGGCAACGTGAACTCGCCCGCCTGGCCGGCTTGGACACCAAGTAAGGGCCCACAGAACGGGTCCGATTGGCCCCATTGTGATTGGCGCTGAAACCGGACTCGGCTTGGGCGGGTCCGGATTGCCGGCCGCGCCAATCGAACCTTGCGAGGAGCGGACCGCCGGGTAGCCTGTCGGCATGAAAGCCAGCGTCATCGCCGTCGACCCCGAGATCATGAGCGGGGTGCCGTGCTTTGCCGGGACCCGCGTCCCCGTGCAGGCGCTGTTCGATTACCTGAACGGCGGTCATCCCATCGCAGATTTTCTCACGGATTTTCCGACGGTCTCTGAATCGCAGGTGCATCAACTGCTCGCGGTGCCACGGGACGGTTCTCCCGGGCGGCAGGAGAATCCCCCTCTCTAGGCAGACTTCCAGAGGATTGACTCGTACGCCATATCGGCTTTATTGAGACGATATGACGACGCTCTCTCCCACCAAGGCCCGGGCCAACCTCACCCATTGGCTCAAGCGCGCCGCCGCCGGCGAGGACGTCGGCATCCTCTGCGGCGGCAAGGTCATCGCCCTGCGGCCGGTGCAGGTGTTCTCCGAGGATTCCGACTACGCCAAACGCGAGTACGGCGTCACCGATGCCGAGCTTGATGCGTTTGTAAAGCGGATGGATGCCGAGCTGGAGCGCGACCGTAAGGCCGGGCGCCTGCGCCGCTACAAGGGCAATCTGAATGCCACCCTGCGCGATTGAGTTTTTCGACCGTTTCGCCGTGGATGCGCGCGCCTTGTCGCCTGACCGGAGGCGCGAACTCGACGACGCACTGCGGCGCCTGTCGGAGGCCTTCGGACAACCTCATTTGCACAGTGGATTGGGCATTCGCCGATTGAAACGCGATTACTTTGAATGCCGGGTGGGTCGCGACCAGCGCATCGCCTTCAAGCTGAAGGGCCGCACGCTTTTCATGGCGCGCATCGGCAGCCACGACGACGTGCGGCGGTTCATCAAGGGCCTGTAGCGCGGAGGAAAGAAGATCGCCTCCAGACAATCCGGGCGTTCGGTCGGTGGAACGAACAAAGAGATCTCCTGGCGGCCGACAAACTTTTTGTCGGGAAGGTGCGCCCGGCGGTTTAGGACCCTGCCAAGTCCTATTTCGCGGAGCCGGCCCTGGCCTGCTGCGCCGCGGCGTACTGCTTGGTCTGAAAGTCGATCACGAGTTGGGCGCCGGCGCCTTGCCGCTTGATCGTCGCCCGGATCTGGCTGAGATGTGGCTGCAGGATCCAGCAGTTTTGCGCCCCGAGGTGGTTGGGCTCGTCCATCAACTGGAGATACTGGATGTAATGCTGCTTCCACTCGGCCTCGTCGCTCGCGACGTAGACCGTGAGCTCGGCGGTGTCATTGTCCCCGATGCGCTGGACCGCCCTGTATTTTGACTGCAGATCCTGGTCGGCGCTGTCGATGAAATCGTGCCAGCCCAGGGACGTGTGCGATTGCCGGAAAAACTGGAGCCGGACAATCGTGCCGGCCCGATCAACCGTTATCACGACGCTGTCAAAGCCGCTTTTCTTGTCGGCAACCTTGCAGACGGTCCAGCCACCCGCCGGGTGGCTTTCCAGCACCGTCAGCTTGGGGTCGAGCTTGCCCTCCGGCTCAAAACCATAGACGTCGTTGTCCGTGATGGTGTATTTGGCGACGGCCGCGGCGGCGAGCGCGGCATAGTCCCTCACGGGCGGCGAAAAGGACGTCGTCTGGCATGAGCTGAGCAACAGGACAAGGGCAGCAAGCGTAATCCGCTTCATGGTCCTACGATGGGGGAGGATGCCAGGGCTAGCAAGTTTCAGATGTGCGTGGCCCGCCGCCGGTTTTCCGCTGCGGTATTTTGTTTGGCATCCGGAAACCGGGATTGGCATAACTCGGCGACACCATGGAAGTCATCATCCTCGGATCGGGAACCTCGCAGGGCGTGCCGATGATCGCCTGCCCGTGTCCCGTCTGTACGTCGGTCGATCCGCGCAACCAGCGCACGCGCTGTAGCATCCATGTGGTGATGGACGGACTGCACATCCAGGTCGACGCCGCGCAGGAATTCCGTGAGCAGTGTCTGCGTCACGGGGTCGACCGGCTGGACCTCTTCATCCTCACGCACGGCCATGCAGACCACGTTGCCGGCATGGACGACCTGCGGCGCTTCTGCGACCTGCTCGGCGGCGCCGCCCTGCCCATTTACTCCACCGACGAGGGCATGAGCCGGGTGATCGCCATGTATCCCTATGCGATCATGGAGCGGCCGGTGGTGCGCGGCTACCCGGCCTTCAAGCTCGCGGAGATGCCGCCGGTGCTGGAACTGGAGCAGGGGATCATCCGCTCGACGCTGCTGCCGCACGGCGGGGTGAACGTGCTCGGCCTGGTGTTCGAGGAGCGCCGCAGCGGCGCCAAGTTCGTCTACTACACGGACTGCAAGCGTGTGCCGGCCGAGGCATTGGCACTGGCCCGTGGCGCGCACGCGATCGTGCTCGATGGTCTGCGGCCGCAGCCGCATCCCACGCACTTGAACATCCCGGAGGCCGTCGCAGTTGCGCGGGAACTCGGTGCGCCGGTCACTTATCTCACCCACCTCACGCATGCGATCGATCATGGCCCTTTCGAGGCCACGCTCCCGCCCGGCATCCGGCTGGCGTACGATGGACTCCGGCTGAAACTATAGTCGAGGATCGCGGGAGGAAATTCAGTCCGGCGACGAGACCGGCAGCGCCTGCAGCGGTTTATGTTTTTTGCGTAGCCGTCTTGGTATCGGGTAGCGCAGGCATCCCTGCCTGCTCTCTCGACTGATGCAGGCTGGAAGCCTGCGCTACTTTTACGGCCGCGACTTTACTTAGGACGCCCTACCGCAGGGCGCGGATCTGCGGGATCCTCCAGAACAGGTACAAGCTGTAGAGCAGCGCAATGCCCCCGCCAAACGCCGCTCCGGCCGGGACACCGAAATTTTCCGCCACGGATCCCGCGATGAGGGACCCGATCGGGAAAAAACCCTGAAAAACCATCATGTACACGCTCATCACCCGGCCCCGGAGTCCGTCGGGCACGGTGGTCTGCACGAGGGTGTTGGCGGTCGCGTTCTGGGTCATGAACCCCAGGCCCGCCACGACCAGAAGCCCCAGGGTCAGATGATAGGAACGGGACAGGGCCACGGCCAGGACCATGGTCGGGAAGAGCAGATTGCCCGTCGTCAGCACCAGGCCCTTGCGTTGGTAGTCGCCGATCGAGGCGAGGATGAGGGCCCCCGCGAGCGCGCCCATCCCGATGGCCGTGCTCATCAAGCCGTAACCGACCGTGCCGGCGTGAAGAATATCCAGCGCAAACGCCGGCAGCAGCGCCATGTAGCCCAGCGCGAACATGTTTGACACCGCCACGAGGGTAATCAGCGGCCGCACGGTCGGGTGATGCCAGATGTAGCTGACACCCTCGCGCATCTGCCGGAAGGGGGACCCCGTCGACGCCGCGCCGACATAGGGCTTCACATCCATCAGGGCCAGGCTGGCGATGACGGCCAGGAAACTCACGCCGTTGAGCACGAAGCACCATTGCGCGCCGACCGCGGCGAGCGTCACGCCGGCCAGGGCGGGGCCGATGATCCGGGCCGAGTTGAACACCGCCGAGTTCAGCGCGATGGCATTCATCAGTTCCTTGCGGCCGACCATTTCCACGACGAACGCCTGGCGCGCCGGGGCGTCGAAGGCGTTCGCGGCGCCCAGCAGGAACGCCAGAAAGGCAATGTGCCACCACTGCAGGGTGCCGAGGAACATGTCGGCCGCGAGCGCGAAGGCGAGGATCATCATGACCGTCTGCGTCACCAGCAGCAGCCGGCGCTTGGGCACACGGTCGGCCACGACGCCGGCCCAGAGGGAAAAAACCAGCACCGGCACGCCGGCGCAAAACGACACCACGCCCAGTTTGAACGGCGAGTTGGTCAGGACATACACCAGCCATGCCTGGGCGACGTTTTGCATCCACGTGCCGACCAGCGATACCAGCTGACCGAAAAAGAACAGCCGGTAGTTGCGGTGCCGCAGGGCGGCGAAGGTGCGCGACAGGATCAAGCGCGGCTCCGACCCGCTGGCGCCCGCCAAGGGCGCGGCGTCGGTCGGGGAAGAAGCGATCAGCGGGGGATCAGCGTCATTCATGCGCAGCCCGGCGGGGCAGATCCGCCCGCCGACAAAGCGGAAGATTCCGGCGGCGCGGGTTCCGACACAAGACGAAGATTTCCTCCGGAGATTACTGCGGCAGGACAGCCTGATCGGAAGCAGACCCTGCCAGGGCCGGCGGCCTGTTTTGAAAAAAGTGCTTGCCAAAAGTCGACTCCAATAATCTAGATTAAAACAGTAGACATTAATGAAACTCTCAAAAAAAGGTGAGTATGCCTTGCGGGCCCTGATTGACCTTGGCGTTGCAGCTGAGGTTGGCCGGCAGCTCGTGCAGGTAACAGAACTTGCATCCAATGAGCAACTTCCAATCAAGTTTCTCGAGCAGATCATGCAGTTGCTCAAGGAGGCGGGTCTGGTTGAGAGCCAACGCGGCAAGTTTGGTGGTTATCGCCTGGCCTTGCCGGCGGGAAAGATTTCAGTCGGGCAGGTGGTGCGCCTGATCGACGGCCCGCTCGCCCCCATCGGCTGCGTCAGCCAGACCGCCTACGAGAAGTGCTCCTGCCCCGATGAGACGCACTGCGGCCTGCGCATGCTCATGCTCGATGTGCGCAATGCCATCGCGAGCATCCTCGACCGCTACACGCTCGCCGACGTGGTGGAGGTGACACTCCGCAAGATGCGCCGGGACGGCGTGCCGCTGCCTTATGCCCAGCCGCGGAGCAATTTGCTTCCGGCCGGTGCCCGTCGGAAACAGGCTCGGGTCTCGCCCGCATCCGCCCGTCTGCAACCCGTCGAAGGCCTGATCAACAATCTGCTCGGAGACTACGCCATATGAGTACGAGCCAAACCCCGGTCTCCGCGGCCGGCCCGGACTGGGTGGCTCTGGTCCGCGAGAAAGTCGAAAGCCTGCGCTTCGGCGTCGTGCAAATCGTGGTGCACGACCGCAAGGTCACCCAGATCGAGCGCACCGAAAAAACCCGGCTCGACGCCCCCGTCGCCGGGTCTGGATCCCGCCGGGAGCTGACCTGAATTTTTTCGCCCACCGGCCCGCGCCGGCGGCGCTTCCATCCCACACCACTCAGCCATGGCCTGCGACCGGACCACTGGAGAACGCCATCCGTCCCCCAACCTGGAGACAGCATGAAAACCTTGCCCTTAATCGTCCGCACCACGCTGGCCGCCGCGCTGCTGCCCGCCGGCGTCATTTCTCTGCGCGCCGCTGATGACGGCGACGCGGAAATCAAAGCCCTCCGCGAGCAGATCCGTCTGCTCGACGAGCGGTTGCATCAACTCGAACAGAAACAGCAGCTCAAGGAGCAGGAGGCGGCCGCCGCGGCGAAGGCGGCGCCGAAGGTGAGCCTGACGGACAAGGGCTACACGTTCGCCTCGGGCGACGGGGCGAACTCCGTGAGCATCCGGGGACTGGTGCAGTTCGACTCGCGGCTGTTCTTCAACGACGGCGGGGTGGTGAACAACGCCTTCGTGCTGCGCCGGGCGCGGCTGATCTCGGAAGGCACGTTCAACAAGCTCTACTCGTTCCAGTTCGTGTCGGAGTTTGGCGGCACCGGCGCGCCGGGCATCCTCGATGCGAACCTGGGCGTGGCGCTGAGCAAGGCGGTGCAGTTCAAGTTCGGCAAGTTCAAGGCGCCGGTGGGCCTCGAGCTGCTGCAGTCCGACTCGTGGACGTTCTTCGATGAGCGTTCGCTGGTCACCAATCTGGTGCCGAACCGCGACCTTGGCGCGCAACTCGGCGGCAGCCTGCAGGACGGCGTGATCACCTACGCCGTTGGGATCTTCAACGGCGTGGCCGACGGGGCCAGCTCGGGCAACACCGACTTTGACAACGAGAAGGACGTGATCGGCCGGCTGTACGTGCAGCCCTTCAAGGCCGTCAAAGACTCGCCGCTGCAGGGGCTGGCCTTCGGCGTGGCCGGCAGCCTGGGGCGGGAGAAGACCGCCTCGGCCGTGACCGGGGGCTACAAGACCGACGGGCAGCAGACGTTCTTCAAATACCGGAGCACCGTGGTGGCCGACGGGCAGGTCTGGCGGGTTTCGCCGCAGGCGGAGTACCGCCGCGGGCCCTTCGGGGCCATCGGTGAATACGTCCTCTCCACGGTCAACGTGCGGCCCACCGCCGCCGGGGCCAAGGCCGAGCTGCAAAACCAGGCCTGGCAGCTGGCAGCCGGCTATGTGCTCACGGGGGAGAACTCCTCCTCCAGCGGCGTGACCCCGCGCCAGCCCTTCAACTGGGAGAACGGCACCTGGGGTGCCTGGGAGATCGCGGTGCGGTACGCGGACCTCCGGGTCGACGGCCAGGCCTTTCCGCTCTTCGCCGACCCGGCGACCAATGCGCGCGAGGCGGAGGCGGTCGGCCTGGGCCTGAGCTGGTATCTGAGCAAGACCGTGCGCACGACCCTGGACTACTACCAGACACGCTTCACCAACCCGGTGCCGCTGTCCTCGACCCAGATCCTCCGCCAGAGCGAAAAGGCGCTCATCACCCGCTTCCAGGTGGCCTTCTGACCATCACCTTAACTCCTTCCGCCCATGAAACCTGTTTTTTTTCTCCTCCTTGTCCTGGCCGCCGCCACCGTGGCGCGCGCCGGGAAGGTCGTTCTGCGGGTCGGCTATTTTCCGAACATCACCCATGCCCAGGGCGTGATCGGCAGCCAGACGACCCGTGAGGGCCATGGCTGGTTTGAACAACGGCTCGGACCCGACGTGGAAGTCCAGTGGTTTGCCTTCAACGCCGGCCCCAGCGCGATGGAGGCGGTGTTCGCCGGTTCCATCGACTTGACCTACGTCGGCCCCAACCCGTCGCTCAACGCCTACATCCGCTCGCGCGGCGAGGAAATCCGCGTGCTGGCCGGGGCGGCCGAGGGCGGCGCGGCCCTGGTCGTGGCGGGCGACGGCCGCATCAAGACGCCGGCGGATTTCCGCGGCAAAAAGGTCGCCACGCCCCAGTTCGGCAACACGCAGGACGTGGCGGCGCGCGCCTGGCTGAAGCAGCAGGGCTTCAAGATCTCGCAGACCGGCGGCGACGCGTTCATCCTGCCCACGGCCAACCCCGACCAGCTCGCGCTGCTGAAAACCGGCCGGATCGACGCGGTCTGGACGGTCGAACCCTGGGTGTCGCGGCTCGAGCAGGAGGCCGGCGGCAAAGTGTTCCTCGAGCAGCCCGACATCGTCACCACGCTGCTCGTTTCCAGCGTCCGGCTGTTGAGGGAGCATCCGGAACTGGCGCAGCAATTTCGCGCGGCGCACACCGAGCTGACCGACTGGATCAACGCCCACGGAGACGAGGCCCGGGCGATCGTGCGCGCCGGCCTGACCGCCGAGATGCGCCGCGAATTTCCCGCCCGCCTGGTTGACAGCGCGTGGCGGCGGCTGCGGTTCACCGCGTCCCTCGTCCCCGCCCAAATCGAGGGGGTGGTGGCCGACGCCCAAAGTGTCGGCTTCCTCCGCGACGCCATCCCACTCGACCGCCTTTTCTCCGGCCAACCATGACCGTCCAGCAGGAACTCGCCGTCATCCCCAGCGCCAAGCTGGCCGTGAATGATGTCTCCAAAACCTTCCGCACCGAGCGCGGCAGCGTGCACGCGCTGGACCGCGTGACGCTGCACGTCAGCGAGGGCGAGTTCGTCTGCCTGGTGGGGCCGAGCGGCTGCGGCAAGTCGACGCTGCTCAACATCATCGCGGGGCTCGAGCTCCCCGACGCGGGCGCGGTGCTGACGGACGGCGAGCCGATCCGCGGCCCCGGGCGCGATCGCATGGTCATGTTCCAGGAGCCGGCGCTGTTTCCCTGGCTCAACGTGTTCGACAACGTGATGTTCGGGCTGCGGCTCAAGCCCGGCCTGTCGAAGGCCGAGCGCGAAGAGGTGGCGGCTTATTATTTGAAGCTCGTCGGCCTGGAGAGCTTCCTCCATGCGAATATTCACGAGCTTTCCGGCGGCATGAAGCAGCGCGTGGCGCTGGCGCGGGCGCTGGCCCCCAATCCCCGGGTGCTGCTGATGGACGAGCCGTTCGCCTCGCTCGACGCCCTCACCCGCGAGCAGCTGTACGGCGACCTCCAGCGGATCTGGGCCGAACGCCGGAAAACCATTGTTTTTGTCACCCACAACGTCCGCGAGGCGGCCTGCCTCGGCAACCGTGTGGTCCTGTTCTCGCCGCACCCCGGCCGCATTCGCGAGGAGTTCACCATCCCGCTGCCGCGGCCGCGCGACATCAACAGCGTCGATCTCGCGGAGCATGCCACGGAAATCATGCGCGCCCTCAAGGGGCATCTGCGCGCCACGGAGGTTCACGAATGAAACGCTTCATCACCGCTCTCGCCTTTTTTGCCGCGCTGGTCGCGGCGTGGGAGTTCATTTATCGCGCCAAGGTCTGGTCGCCGGTGCTGGTGCCGTCGCCCCGGCTGGTGGTGCTGTATCTTTGGGACAACACCCTCAATCCCGGCAGCGCCGCGCAGCCGAATCCGAACCAGTGGCAGCTATTTCTCGCCGTCGGCGTCACCCTGAAGCGCCTGCTGGCGGGATACGTGATCGGCCTGGCCGCCGGTCTCCCGCTGGGGCTGGTCACCGCGCGCTTCCGCCCGGTGCGCGACACCCTGGGCGTCCTGTCGCTGGGTCTGCAGGGTTTGCCGAGCGTATGCTGGGTGCCGCTGGCGCTGCTCTGGTTCGGCCAGACCGAGGGCGCGATGCTGTTCGTGGTCGTGATGGGCACCCTGTGGTCCGTGGTCCTTGCAACCGAGGCGGGGGTGCGTAACGTGAACCCTATTTATGTCCGGGCCGCACGCACCATGGGTTCCCGCTGGCTGCACATCTGGCTGAAGGTGATCATGCCGGCTTCGCTCCCATTCATCGTCAGCGGCATGAAGCAGGGGTGGGCCTTCGCCTGGCGCTCGCTCATGGCCGCCGAGATCTTCGTCACGATCCTGACCGGCTTCGGCCTCGGCCAGCTGCTGCACTACGGCCGCGAGCTCAACGCCATGGACCAGGTGATCGGCATCATGCTCATCATCGTGCTCATCGGCCTGCTCGCGGACAAAATCCTCTTTTCCCCCTGGGAGAATTTCATGCACCGGCGCTGGGGCACCGCCCGGTGATCCCGCCGCCGGCGGCCGGTTTTCCACCAAACCCAAACCTCAATCCCGAACCATATGGCCAAGATATACGACACCATCGTTGACACGATCGGCAACACACCGCTCGTCCGTCTCCACCGCACCGCCCGGGCCCACGGGGCCCTGGCCGACGTGCTGCTGAAGCTGGAGTTCTTCAACCCGCTCAGCAGCGTCAAGGATCGCATCGGCGCCGCCATGATCGACGACGCGCTGAAGGCGGGCAAAATCAACCAGGGCACGGTCCTGATCGAGCCCACCAGCGGCAACACCGGCATCGCGCTGGCGTTCGTGGCCGCGGCGCGCGGCCTCAAGATCATCCTCACCATGCCCGAGACCATGAGCCTCGAGCGCCGCAAACTGCTCAAGGTCCTCGGCGCGCGCCTCGTGCTGACCGAGGGGCCCAAGGGCATGAAGGGCGCCATCGCCAAGGCCGAGGAGCTCAACAAGCAGATTCCCAACAGCGTCATCCTCCAGCAGTTCGTCAACCCCTCCAATCCCGAGATCCACCGCAAGACCACGGCCGAGGAGATCTGGCGCGATACCGACGGCAAGGTGGACATCATCGTGTCGGGCATCGGCACGGGCGGCACCATCACCGGGGTGGGCGAGGTGCTCAAGCCGCGCAAGCCGGGCCTCAAGATCGTGGCGGTGGAGCCCGACGCCTCGCCGGTGCTCTCGGGCGGGCAACCCGGCCCGCACAAACTGCAGGGCATCGGCGCCGGCTTCATCCCGGCGGTGCTCAACACCAAGATCTACGACGAGGTCATCCGCGTGAAGGAGGCCGACGCGGGCCCGATTTCGAAGCAGGTCAACCAGCAGGACGGCATCCCGATCGGTATCTCCTCGGGCGCCGCCGTGTGGGCCGCGTTCGAGCTGGCCAAGCGCCCCGAAAACAAGGGCAAGCAGATCGTCGTCATCGTTCCCTCCAGCAGCGAGCGCTACCTTTCGACCTGGTTGTTCGCCGACGTCAATAGCGAGAGCGACTCGATCGACGACCTGATCAAGAAGTGACCCGGCGCCCCGCGCGTCGTTTTGCTGATCACTCCGGTCCCCGGGGCCGGAGTGATCGGCGACGCGACGCTGGCGAGCACGGGCGCGCTGTTTCAATCCGCACTCCGGCACGAGGGCCGGAGTGATGGCGCACCGGCTTGGGCCCGATATGCCAGCTCCTTAGTCGGGGATTTTGCGAACATTGTCAAAGAACCAAAAATATGCCGCCGCGAATGACTCTGAGATTCGCCGCAGATCATGGGTGGAGAGAGGGATGCGATGCCTTGCGAAAGGGTGCGGAAGCGACCGAGGTAGATGGTTCGCATTCCCTCGCGGGTCTTCCCTCACACGATCAGCGCATCCGTTTCCAGGTCGAGCGGTTTGTCCACGCCATGATGCTCGATGCGGACACGAGCAGCTTGATCGATGAAGTAGAAGCGCAGCGAGTCTTCGTCGAGCTTGATTTCGCGCAGCAGCTTGGCGCGCAACTCGACCCACTCCGTCGCGCCGACCTGGCATTCAAACACCGACTTTTGCACGCGCACGCCGTAGGATTCGCATACTTTGGCGACCCGGCGCAGGCGGCGCGCGCCGGGTTTGGCGTCAACCGTCGAAACATCGTAGGTGACCACGACCAGCATGCGGGAGGAGATTTGAAATTTGAGAGATCGGATACGAACAAAGCCCGGCCTTCAGGCGAACAAGTGCGGCAGGTAGGCCGGGACGTCGCCGCGCAGCACCCGCGCCAGGATTCGCGCCTGCAAAAACGGCAACTGCCCGTAGCGCACCTTCTCCTTGAATTGGGCGTGCCGTGTCTCATCGAGTTTGCGCTACTGCCATGCCGCGACGAGCGTCTTGCGCCCGGCCTCGGTCAGCTCCCAGGCGCCGCCTTCTCGCTCGGCGAAATCCGGGAGCTTGAGTTCGCCGCGGTTGAGGAGCGTGATCGCCAGCCGGTCGGCGAGCGGCCGGAACTCCTCCATCAGGTCGAGCGCGAGCGATTCCCGGCCCGGCCGGTCGACGTGGAGAAAACCGACGAACGGATCGAGTCCGACGGCGGTGAGGGCGGCGACGCAGTCGTGGCGCAGGAGCGCATAGAGAAAGGAGAGCAGACAGTTGGGCGCATCGCGCGGCGGCCGGCGTTCGCGTCCGTCGAAAGGGAACCTTTCCCGCACGGTCGGCTTCAGATGCAGGGGAAACACGTCGAAGTAGAGCGCAGCGGCGCGGCCCTCGACGCCGCGCGCAGCGTCGGCATGCGGCGCGGCGGGAAGCTCGCGCAGGGCGTAGGCGAGTTGCAGCGCGGTTTCAGCCAGCCGGGTGCGCTCGGCTTCGTCGTTCACCTCGCGAGCCGTGCGGTTGAGCAGCCAGCGACTGTTTTGTACTTTACCGGCAACGAGATTCTTGATCAGCCGCAGGGAAAGAGCAGCATCCTCAGCGGTTCGATGTTGCGCGCGGCGAAGGAGCACAGAGCCCTGTGGCACGCCTTCGACCCGTGCGAGAAAGCGGCCATGCTCGGAAAGGAAGGCCACCGCCACGCCGTTTCCCAGCAAAGCTGCATGGCCGGCGGCGAAATCGAGCTCGGACCGAAAACCAGCACAGACTCTAAGTTGTGGATGGGGAGCGAGAGCTTGAGCTGGCCATCCTGCTCGATGCGCAGCGACAAGTGATCACGGTGGATGTAGAGCCCGGGCGTCAGCAGGTAGAGCGTGTTTTGGATGATCTGGGACATGCGGGATGGTCTGAAATCTGCGATCTCAATCTCGAGATTCGCCGGCGGAATCGCGCCGCTGGCGACTGGGGTGAAGCGGATGGTCGGGCGGCAGGTGCTGCGCCAGAATCTGCTGGAATTGCACTGCGCCGGTTTCGCGGGCCTTGCGCTTCTGGTAGTCGGCGCGGGTCTTCTCGTTGAGGTGCCGCGGTCCGGCGATGTCGGAATTTTGCAGCGAATCCGCCCAGGCGCGGAGTTGGCGGGAACAGGATTCGGCGAGGAGTGTGAGATCTGAGATCTCAGATTTGAAAGCAGCGAGATACGGCCGGCGCGCAGCAAGAATGAGCATTGACCTCACTTCGCCGGCGGAGCCGCGGGCGATGTAAAGGAACATCAGCAGCTCGTTGGTCGTGCCGCGCTCGAAGCCTTCGGCAATGTTGTTGGAAACGGAAAGCGCGGCGCGCTCAAGCTGGTCGCGGAAGCTCGGCCGCAGCCGCGGTGGCGCATGGTCGAGGAAGTCGTCGGTCGAATCGTACAACTTGGCGGCGGCCTGCCAGACGGGGAGATCTTCGAAGCGCTGATAGGTGGGCATGGGTCTTGGGGATTTGAGATTTCAAATTGGAAATTACAGATCGACGGGACGTGGATTTATTCGACTGGCTCAAAGAGCCGTGTCTCGGCGGACCGCCAGGCGGTGGCGGAGCGGGCCAGCTCGGGCAGGCAGTCATCGCCGAATTTTTTCGCCATGTCGGTGAGAGAAATAAAGTCCTGCTCTTTCCGGGTCAGGATGGTGATGACGGTACCCTGGACTTCGATGGTGGATTTCCTGGGCTTGCTCATGGGCAGGCGGCGGGAGTTGGGCGCAGGGGCGCCCCGCGGGACATCCTTTCTGACAAACAGAATCCTCGCGGTCAACCGCGCTTCTCGCACCGGGCGTGCTTCCTGCGGCGGAACGCCGTGGGGCGGTTACGGATAATCGGTCCCAACTTTTTTGCCAGCACGCCCCGACAACTGACATGCTCTCAGTCGGATCGGACGGAAATACCGAGGCGAGCAAGCGTCTTGTCCGCGCGCTGGTACCATCGGTAAGTCGGCTGCCTCGAAACGGCCGCCTTCGACAAAGCTGTTGCCTTCTCGTGGAAGCTCCGGCATTTCGCAAAAATCTGAGACGATGTATCCGGGCCATTCATGTCATCGCCGGGAATGATCCCGATAGAGAGGACGCGCATATGCTGTCACATAACAGAACCCTATCCTGCCTGATGCTGGTCGCCCTGTGCCTCGCGGAGGCGGCCGCCGCCGAGCGTACGATCCTGCCGAAGCCACCGCCGCTCAATCCGAAGCTGACCGTGTGCGATGTCTCCGGCCGCCCCGGCGACCTCCTCTTTTTCACGTCGATCCAGGGTGTCGTGAACCAAGAGGACCCGTGTCTCTACCTTATCACGGAGCAGCAGTCCGATCCGGTCTGGCTCGATTGGATCGTGAAGCGCGGATACGTGAAGGAAGTCACGCCCGTCGCCCCGGACGATCTCGTCAAGACCTTCCGGTCGCGACTTCAGGGGGCGGTGGTCTACGACCCCGCGCTTCCCGCCAGCATCAACGTCGCCACGATGATCGCGGGTTTGGAGCAGCTTGCGGTCATCCCGCCAGGGATGATCGGCACTTGCGGGCTGCCGGTGAAGGAAGACTTGCGCGGGCGGTTCACGGACAATCCGACCGCTTATGCCTGGGCGATCGAGCACCTGATGCCGCGTTTGAGCAAGGACGCGATGTCCTCCCAGTTCCCAACCCGACCGAACACGCGCGATTACCTGATCCAGAACCGAATCTTCACCTTCTGGGTGACTGCGCCAGGGGACAAGGAGAAGACTGGTGCCAGCCCGAAGGAGCGCGAGGTGATCGAGAGAGCCTTCGCCCTGACGAAGCCCCAGGCTCCGGTTACGGGCTTCTGGTACACGGACGAGGAGAACAAGGGGATCAATGAGTACTACGGTGTGATGTCGGCCGGCGAGTTCGGCAAGTGCACCGTGGTCGATCCGCTGTCCACGAACAACAGCATCCACGCCGCCATCCGGGTGGACCCAGAGGTCTTCCGGCAGAGGCGGCCGCCCCTCGCGCAGCTCGATCCGGGCAAGGTCTACGTAGCGGTGAGCATCATCGAGAGCGGCGATGCCCCCTTCTACTGGTCGACCCGCCAGAAGACGGTGTGGGACGATCCGAATCGGGGCCAGGTGCCGATCAGCTGGTGCATCGGACCGGCGACGCTCGATACGAGGCCGGATATCCTGGAGTGGTACTACCGGAACGCCACGCCGAACGACTATTTCTTCACCGCTCTCTCGGGGGCGGCGTACATCATGCCGATCTACTTCGCCAAAAAGGACTCTGACCCCGAGGCGGCGTGGGACGGGTTCCTCGGCCTCACCGACCGGTACATGGAGAAACTCGATCTGGACATGGTGTCGCTGCACATGGATTCCTGGGCGGTCTCGCCGACCCACTACGACGACAGCCTCATCTTCAAGCGGTACGCGGAGCGCCTCCCGAGGCTGCGAACCATCCTCTCCGACTTCGGCAAAATGGAGGATTTGAACCTCGCCCGCGCGAACCACTGGGTGGCCGGGCGCGATGTCACCGTCTTCCACTGCCTGAACCGCTGGCTCTTCGAGGGGATCAACGAGCACCAGCCGGAGTGGCTGGCAAACGAGATCCGCAAGGTGACGCCCAAGGAGCGGCCCGGGTTCATGTTCGTCATGGCCCTGAGCTGGTCCTATACACCGACCGACATTTTGAAGGCGAAAGAGATCCTCGGCCCGAAGTATGAGTTCGTAACGGTACGAGACTTGGACCACTTGTTCCGGCTGACCCACCCCAGGCCGGGAGAGAAGGCAGAGTAGGCGCTATCAGCGAAAAAAGCTCAAGCCGAAGACGGTCCACGGTGGCCCTGATGAAAGCCGATCTGCCGTTTTGGCGGTTCAGGCGGCGGATTCAGCAGGGGCAGGAGCTTTTCGACCACATCCTGGAGCACGATATCGTGCTCGAGAAGCTTCCGGTCGATTTGCGCCAGGCGCTTGAGGACGGCTTGGTTGGTGGCGAGCGCCTCCCGCTGCCTGATGAAGGCACGGATGATAAAAACGCTCATCTTGATCGCCGCCGTGCTGTTGAGGATGCTGGCGGCCATCAAAGCGCCGTGCTCGGTGAAGGCGTGCGGGAGGGCCTTGGAGAATTTGAGGGACCGGAGGTGGTCGCAATTTGCGACCACCTCCGCCTTCTCTCCCGGCGTCAACCGAAAGAGAAAGTCCTGTGGGAATCGCTCGGCGTTCCGCTTCACCTGCTCGTTGAGGCGCTTGGTCGTGACGCCATAGATCCGGGCGAGATCAGCATCGATCAGCACCGATATTCCCCGGAGTGTCAGGATGGGGATGGGAGGGAGGTCGACGGTCGGACGGTCCATAGCGGCGAGGGCGTCGGGGAGCTGGAGGCTGTTGGGCACGCGTCTTGGATATTTTTCTGACAAACAGAATTCTCTCGGTCAACCGCGCTTCTCCAATCAACCGGCTCCTCCTGCACCTTTCTCGGAAATTCTGCCGCCGCTTGCCACGTCAACTAATAGTTGACATATTGCTGGTGGGTGAATCGGGGCGCGCGGGCTTGTTGGAGTTCTGATACCAGCGGTAGAAGCTCACGCCGAAGGCGGTCAGGGCCACGGCCATGCCGACGATCTTCATGATCGCACCGGCGAGCAACTGATCGTCGGCGGGGCTGAAATGGGCGATGATCCGCGGCGCATACTCGTAGGTGGGATAAAGGATGTCGTGGGAGAAGGTGATGAAGGCGAAGACGGGCGTCATGCCGATGACCACGACCACCAGGTAGAGCATCTGGCCGGCGTAGCTGATGGGCGGGAACTCGCGCGACGGGCTGTAGAGCGGCCACCAGTAGAGCAGCGCCGCGCCGAAGAACATCAGATGCTCCACGACGTGCACGACCTTGTCCTGCAGCGCCCAGTCGTAGAGCGCGGGCAGGTGCCAGACGGAGTAGACCACGACGTAGAGTGCGCCGCAGACCAGCGGGCGGGTCAGCAGCCAGAGCAGGCCGTGCAGGGGCCGCGCCGACGTGACCGGCCGCACCAGCCACGCCGGCAGGCCGAGCAGGAACAGCACCGCCACCGGATACATGAGCAGCTGGTGCTGCACCATGTGCGCGCTGAGCAAGAAGCGTTCGCCCACCTGGTCGAGCGGCGAGCCGACCGCGAGGTAGAAGATGACCAGCGCCGAGTAGAATTTGACCGCGTGGCGCGTCGGATAAGCGGCGGCGGGCTCCAGCCAAATGCGCAGCGGCCCGGTGAGGATGGCGTAGAGCCAGCCAAGAAAGATGAGGCCGCCGACAAGCCAGGGCTCGTTGTGCCAGTGCCGCCAGTCGATCATGAAGTGAAAGTGAGGGTGAAAGTGAAGGTGAGGAGGACGCGCGGAGAAGGCACGAACCAAAGACGGGGCCTCAGAATCCCATCACCCCATCACCTCATCACTTTCACTCTCACTTCTGCCTTCAGGGCTGGAACGAGAGCGGGATGCTGGCATCCGCGCCGAAGAGCCGGATCAGCGCCCACATCGTCCCGCCGGCCAGCACCAGGCCGATGAAGAACAGGATCGTACAGAAGAGCCGGTCCCACCGCAGGTGCATGAAGTAGAAGATCACGAACAGGAACTTCACGGTCGACAGGAGCACGAGGCCGCCGATCAGCAGGGCCCTCGGGAAGGGCAGGAAAATGAGGACCAGTTCCACGCCGGTGATGATGGCAAGGATCATCGCGATCTGCACGTAGACGTGGAAGCGGCTGTGCGCCGGTGAGTGGCCGGGCGCGGTGGCGGGGAGGGCAAGGTCCATGAAAGAGTGAAAGTGAGAGTGAGGGTGAAAGTGGGAGTGAGGGTGAAAGTGGGAAGGGAGTGAGCGAGGAAGACGCGGAAGTGCGGAAGAAGGGGAGGGAGAGCAGGAAAACGGGCGGATGGCGAAAGAGCCGGGATTCAGCGCGCGGCGCCGGCGGGGACGACGTATTCGAGCAGGTAGACGGCGGTGAAGATGACGATCCATACGATGTCGACGAAGTGCCAGTAGAGACCCATCGACTCGACATCGACGGCGTTGCGCTCACCGAAGCCCTTCTTGAAGGAGTAGGCGTACATCGATAGCAGCCAGAGCACGCCGATGGCCACGTGGGTGCCGTGCGTGCCGGTGAGGGTGAAGAAGGTCGAGCCGAAGATGCTGTTCGTGATCGTCAGGTGCTTCTCGTGCACGAAGTGCCAGAACTCCCACACCTGGCAGCCAAGGAAGATCAGGCCGAAGCCGGCGGTGCTGAGCAGCGCGGAGCGCATGCTCTTCACCTTGCCCCGCTGGATGGCGTTCACCGCGAGCGCCATCATCAGCGACGACATCAGCAGGATGAAGGTCGAGAACGAGGTCAGCTCGATGTCGAAGACCTGGGTGGCGACGGGGTTGCCCGGCGGCGGATGCTGGCGGTAGACAAGGTGGGTCGAGATCAGTGTGCCGAAAAACATGCAGTCCGAGGCCAGAAACGCCCACAGGAGGAGCTTCTTGTTCGGGATGCCCGTCGCGGTCGAGGGATCGTGATGATGGTCGAGGGTGGCGGTGGCGGCGTCCATCGGTACTGAGAGATGCAAGGGTTAAGGACTGAGGTGCGAGCGGAGAGGAGGAACGGTAGGGGCGCAGGCTTGCTGCGCCCATTCCGGAGGGCGTGACTCTGCTGTCCAGCAGAGCGCCCCTACGAGCTCTTTGGGAATTCTTGGATGGCGGTCAATGTTTCGCATGGCCGGAAGCTGCGGCGGCGGATCCCTCCGGGTGCACATGGTAGCCGCCCGGACTCTCGAGCGCCCAGAGGTAGACGCCGGCCAGCAGCACGCCGAGGCCGGCCAGGGAGACCGGGAGGCTGTAGTTGGCGAAGCCGAGGCCGGCGATCAGCAGACCGACAGCGGCAAAGAGCGGATACCACGACTGGTCGGGCATGTGGATGCCTCCGTGCGCGGCTTCCTCCCGGGCATGGATGGCCTGCTCGCGGGCGATTTCCTCCCCATGATGCTTCTCATACCACCAGGCGTCGCGCGCGTGGACCGTGGGCGTGACGGCAAAGTTGTACTCGGGCGGCGGCGAGGGGATGCTCCACTCGAGGGTGCGTGCGTCCCAGGGGTCGGATCCGGCCGGCTCGCCCTTGAAGCAGCTCCAGACGACCGTCGCGAAGTAGATGACGATGCCGACCCCGAGCAGGTAGGCGCCCAGGGTGGCGACGAGGTTGCCCTCGCTCCAGCCCATGTTGGCGTCGTAGGTCCAGGTGCGCCGCGGCATGCCGTTGAGGCCGAGGAAATGCATCGGGAAAAACGTGGCGTTGAAGCCGACGAAGATGATCCAGAACGACACCTTGCCCCAGAATTCGTCGACCAGACGGCCGGAAAACTTGGGGAACCAGTAGTGGATGGCGGCGAGCAGCGCGAAGGTGGCGCCGCCGATCAGCACGTAGTGGAAGTGCGCCACGACGAAGTAGCTGTTGTGCTGTTGCGAATCGGCGGGCGCGGCCGAGTGCATGATGCCGGAAAAGCCGCCCATCATGAACATCCAGATGAAGCCGAGGGCGAAGAGCATCGGCGTACGGATGCGCAGGTGGCCGCCCCAGAGCGTGCCGATCCAGTTGAAGATCTTCACGCCGGTGGGCACGGCGATGGCCATGGTGGCGAGGGCGAACGCCGAGGTGGCGACCGTGCCCATGCCGGTGGTGAACATGTGGTGGCTCCACACGCCGAAGCCGATGAAGCCGATCATGGCGCCGGAGAACACCACGATCGGGTAGCCGAAGAGCGGCTTGCGCGCGAAGGTGGGCAGGATCTCCGAGACGTAGCCCATCGGCGGCAGGATGAGGATGTAGACCTCGGGATGGCCGAAGATCCAGAAGAGGTGCTGCCAGAGGATGGGCTGGCCGCCGTTGGAGACCTCGAAGAAGCTGGTGCCGAAGTGTCGGTCGAAGATCACCTCGAGCAGGGCGATGGCGATCGATGGCAGCGCGAGGATGAGGAGGAAGCTCGTGACCAGCGCCATCCAGCAGAACACCGGCACGCGCATCATCGTCATGCCCGGGGCGCGCAGGTTGATGATCGTGGTGATGAAGTTCAGCGAGGCAACGATCGAGGACACGCCGAGCACCTGCAGGCCGACGGTCCAGAGGTCGGCGGAGATGTCGGGCGTGTAGGCCTTCGACGTCAGCGGCGCATAGCCGAACCAGCCGGCCGCCGGCGCGCCGGCCTTGAGGAACCAGCCGACATTGAGGATGACGGCGCCGGCCACGAACACCCACAGGCTGAAGGCGTTCAACCGCGGGAAGGCCACGTCGCGCGCCCCGATCTGCAGGGGCACGAGCAGGTTGAAGAAGGCGGCGTTGAGCGGCATGACCGCGAGGAAGATCATGGTCGTGCCGTGCATCGTGAAGAGCTCGCTGTAAAAATGAGCGCTGAGAAAATGGTTGTTCGGCACGATGAGCTGCGTGCGGATCAGCAGCGCCTCGACGCCGCCGAGCAGGAAGAAGACGATGGCAAAGAAGCCGTACATGACGCCGATCTTCTTGTGGTCGACGGTGGTCAGCCAGGCCACGAGGCCGGTCCGCGCGGTGGGACGGCGCAGCAGCGTGAACGGGCGGATGCCGGCCGGCTCCTCCCGGCTGATGAACTCGGATTTTACCAGTGCTTCGGCCATGGGAAATGAAAGTGAGAGTGAGAGTGAGGGTGAGGGTGAAGGTGAGGGTGAAGGTGAGGGTGAAAGTGCCGGCCGATAGTTGGGGATGCCGAGAACGGAGGGGGGGTGGGTAAAGAATGATGAATCGAAGTGGTTGCGAGCGTAGGCGGTGAATAGGTTACACATCCACTTTCACCTTCACTCTCACTTTCACTTGGCGTCAGCCCTCATTTCAGGCTCTGCAGATAGGCGACGAGGGCGTGGATCTCGGTCTCGTTGAGGTGGATGAGCCGCCGGCCGGTGGCGGGGTCGATGTAGCCGCCTTGGTACATCTTGTTGCCGGGTTTGAAATGGTCGGGATCCGCGATCCAGTCGTGCATGCGCTGCGGGGTGTTTTCCAGCGTGCCGGCGGCGATGGTGGTGCGGGCGCCGACGTGCGTCAGGTCCGGTCCGGTGACGCCCACGCCCTCATGGCCGCGGATGGTGTGGCAGGCGATGCAGGTCTTCTGCTGAAACAGACGGCGGCCCTCGGCGATGAGGGCGGGGTTTTCCTGCGCGGGGTCGGGCGCCTGCTTCTCCTTCCACGCCGCCAGGGGGTCGGCATTGAATTTCGGCGAGCCGGACAGGGCGTCGCCGGCGTCCGCGCCGGTGATCCGGTAGCTGGCAAACACGGCGTGCGGCCGGGCCGGGGCGGCGGAGGCCGTGGCTGGCGCGGCGACCCGGGCGGATTTTTCCTGGTTGGCCAGCCAGGCGGCGAATTCCGGCGCCGGCAGCGCGATGACCCGGAAGCGCATGATGGCGTGCGCATCGCCGCAGAACTCCGCGCACTGCCCGTAATAATAGCCCGGCTCGTCGGCCTGGAACCAGAGATGGTTGGCCCGGTTGGGAATCATGTCCACCTTGCCCGCGAGCTTCGGCACCCAGAAGCTGTGGATCACGTCCACCGTGCGCAGATTGACGTGCACCGGCCGGCCGGCGGGGACGACCAGCTCGTTGCCCGTCACGAGCGGGCCGACGCCGGCGATCTGCTCGTTGGGATATTCAAACCGGAACCACCACTGGTAGCCGGTGGCCGTGACCTCGAAGGCGTCGGCCCGTTGCGCCTCGGGCACCTCATAGGTGAACCAGATGTTTTTCAGCGTCGGCACCGCGATGATGACGAGGCACAGCACCGAGGCGCTGACCAGGCCCACCTCGACCAGGAAATTGCCGTGGCCCTGCGGCGGAGGCTCCGCGTGCTCGTCGGCAGCGGAGCGCGCCCTGAATTTCAGGGTCGCATACGCCAGCACGGCGCCGACCACCACGAAAATGAAGGCGGTGACATAGACCGTCACCATGAAGACGTCGAGCTGGGCCCGGGCCACGGGGCCCTTGACGTCGAAGGTCGATTGGGGGCCGTCGAGCCAGCAACCGGTCAGCAACGCCAGCCAGGCCAGGGCGAAAAACGCGCGCAAAATGCAGGCGGGTTTCGGCGAAACGGACGGACGACACATAGGGAAGAGGAAAGGGGAAGCGCGTGGTGGCCAGCAAGAAAGGCGGCGAACGTTACCGGTTTCGCCGTGGTTTCAAGTTATAGTGCAAAGTTTCTCCGCCGCAAACGGATGACCGCAAAAATCATCAGATTACCGGCGTTAATCCCGCGGCATTTCAGGATTAGACATGGCTTAAGAACGGGTCGGCCTTTGCCAACGCCGCCGGCACCCACCAGGCCCAGGATTATTTCCCGCGAAATTCTCCGGTGAAGTGCTGGCGCACACCAATCTGCTCGGGCCCAGCCAGAACGGCGAGGTGGAGTTCAAGGCGCCGGCCGAACCGGGCGAATACCCGTTTCTGTACTACTGTATTGGCGGATCGCACATTTTCGCGCGGCCTTCCCGGGCCACTTCATCACCGGCATGAAAGGCGTGCTCGTCGTGCACCGACGGGCTTCGGGAATGTAACGCTTCCCTCCCGGCCGGCACCGTCCCACCACGGCGGGGTGGCCGTCTGCCTCCCGCTTTTCTCCTCTGCCAGATTGGTCATCCGATCGGATCATCAATCTGGCAATAAGACTGCCACCGCCCCCGTCCCCGGTCATAAGAACCGAGTGGGAACGTGGCCCCTAATTTCAGGGGCGAGGAGGGGCTTCGCGATCCATCAACACTCCTGATGGAGTACAGGACGTCAAAACCAGATAGAGCATCCGATCGGACGCATAATCTGGCAAAAACAGGTTTTGCCAAATAAACGGCCGTCCTTGGCGTTGCGTGAGGCCCCGCTGCGGCGCGGCTGGCCACCACTGGTAGAGGAAGCAATAGACCAGCACGCCGGTGACGCTCACGTAGTACCAGAGCGGAAAGGTCCACCGCGCCCAGGTCCGGTGCCGGTCGAACTGTCCGCGCAGCGCCAGGGTCAACGTGATGAGGATGAGCGGCACGATCACCATCGCCAGCAGGATGTGCGAGATGAGCATCGCGAAATAGACGCCGCGGATGAAGCCGGTGCCGCCGAACGGCGTCCGGGCGCCCGTCTGGAGATGGTAGGCAAGGTAGCACGCGAGGAACGCCACGGAGACCGTGAACGCGGCCAGCATGGCGGCGCGGTGCGCGGCGACCTGCTGGCGCCGGATGAAGATGAACCCCGCCGTGAGCAGGACCGTGGCCGTGCCGTTGAGGCTGGCGTTGAGCGCGGGGAAGTCGTGCAGGGTCATGAAAAAATCATTCTCACACGAAGAGCGCGAAGTCCGCCAAGGAATCTGCGCGGCCGGCGCCCTTGGCGTTCTTTGCATCCTTGGTGTCAAAAGAAACCCGCTCGGTCGATCACCAGCGCGGCGAGCAGCACCGGCAGGTAGAAGATCGAAGCGAAGAACAGCCGCCGCGCCGCCGTCTCGCGTCCCGCCGGCCGCAGGAACGCCAGCGCCCGCCAGAGATACCAGGCGCCGAGCCCGGCCGCGGCCACGCCGTAGGCCGGACCGCAGTAACCCAGCGCCACCGGCAGGAGCGTGACGGCCACGAGCAGGACCGTGTTCGCCACCGACCAAGCCGCGACCCGGCCGCCGCCGGCATCGCGCACGGAGAGCATCGGGAAGTTCACCGCTTCGTAATCGCGCCGATAGGTCCAGGCGATGGCCATGAAATGCGGGATCTGCCAGAAAAACAGCACCCCGAAAAGGATCCACCCGAGCGGCGAAATCCGCCCTTCAGCCGCCGTCCAGCCGATCAACGGCGGCAGCGCGCCCGCCACGGCGCCGATCTCGGTCGACCAGCGCGACCAGCGCTTGGCCGGGGTGTAAAGCGCGAGGTAGCACACCATCGTTGCCAGCGCGCAGAGGGCGGAGAGCCCGTTGACGCAGGCGAAAAGCAGCGCCAGCCCGCCCGCGCACAGACTCCAGCCGAGCACGAAGGCCGAGCCGGTCGTGACCCGGCCCGCCGGAATCGGCCGGGATCGCGTCCGCTCCATGAGCGCGTCCGTGTCGGCCTCGAGCCATTGGTTGAGCGCGGCCACGCCGCCCGCCGCCATCGCCGTGCCCAGCAGGACGTTCAGCAGCGTCCAACCGTTTCGGGCCGGCCCTTCGACTCCGCTCAGGCCGGACAGCGCCGCGAGATAGCCGACCAGTGCCGTGAGCACCGACAGGGAACTGAGGCGCGGCTTCGTCAGCTCGAGGTAGTCGGCCAGGCTGGCTTTGACCGCCACGGGCAGGGCGCTCGGCTGGCCGGCAGAGCCGGAGATGACGGCAAAGGCCGGTGTCGCCGGTTCGTACGAAGGTTGAGGGAGGGAATTCATGCGTGGACGGGCATCCGGTTGATCGCCGGATCATCCTCCGGTTGAAGCTGGGTGGGACCTGCGGCCTCTTCCATGACGTCGCGGTGCAGCGCCCAGGTCAGCAGGAAGGTCGTGGCCAGCGTCAACGCCCCCACCAGCACGTGGGCCGTGGTGTAATAGGCGTTGCGCCCCGTCCAGATGACGGCCGCGCCCAGCGCGATCTGCCCGACGAGCAGCGCCACCATCAGCGCCGCCAGGGTCCGGGTGCCGGCGGTGGCGCGGGCGGACCACACGGCCGTGGCAAACCCGATGAGCGCCACGGCCAGCACCAGCGCCATGGTGCGATGGGCGAAGTTGATGCCCACCCGGAAATCCCAATGGGCCGGCACGAGTCCGCCCTCGGGCGTCAGGGGAAAGGTCGGGATCGCCAGCCCGGCGAAGCTGTGCCGCATCACCGCGGCAATCGCGAGTTGTGCGAGCAGCAGTCCGCAGCAGACCCGGCCCAGCCGGCGGAGGCCGGGACCGGCGGCAACACCGGGCCGCGCAGCTCGCTCGATCCACGGCCGCGACAGGGCGGCCGCAATGGCCAGCAGGGCGCAGATGAAAATCTGCGCCAGGCACGCGTGGAGCATGGCGAACAGCCGGCCCACGCTCGTGTCGACCATCGCCACCTCGTAGTGGTCGAGCAGCACGCGCAGCCCGCCGACCACTGCCTGGAAAAACACCAGCGCCACCGCGATCCAGCCCAGGCGCCGCAGCCAGCCGCGCGTCTCGCCCCGCCAGAGCGCCAGGGCCAGGAGCAGGGTGACGGTGCTCATGAGCCCCGCGCTCAGCCGGTGCGAGTGCTCGGCGAACATGGCGAGGTTTTGGAGCCAGCCGTCAGGATTGAGCGAGCCGTTGGACAGCGGCCAGTCTTGGAAGACCATGCCCGCGCCAATGCTGGTCGTAAACGCGCCCAGCATCACCAGCACGAACACCCACCCGGCGCCGGCCGCGGCAAACCACGCCAGCGCGGGCTGGTAGGCGGCGGTGCGGGCAGGGCGGAGCAATCCAGGCATGCGGCAATTAGCGGCGGAACGGAAATGCCGCAAACGGGTTTGGTAAATTTTTTGACAAAAATCGGTCGGAGCCGGACGGTTGCCTGATGATGTTGAGTTTACTGATCCACGCCCACGGATGTGGGCTCGATGGTAGGGCGGGACCGCTGGGCCCGCCGGGAATGTCCGATCACCAATGTTTTGAGATTTTGGGCAGCGGTGTAGCCAAAGTCGTGAGGCTCTGGATGCGATCCCAGCGATGGGTTCAGACCCTCACCAGTCGTCGCTTTTCGAACCATGGCTGGCAGGCGAGTTTGGCTACGGCCGTCATGCTGGTCGTGGTCGCGACGGGATGCGCAAAAAAGCGCCCGGCGGAGAGCGTCGCTCCTGCCGAAGAACGCTACCCGCTGCGGGGCGAGATTGTGAGCGTCAATTCCGACCGGAAGACGCTCACGGTCTCCCACGAGGCGATCCCGGGGTTCATGCCGGCCATGACCATGGAATTCGACGTCGCGGACGGCGACCTGGCCATCGCCAAGCCCGGCGGGCGCATCCGGGCCGATCTGGTGCGCACCGGTGATGATTTCCATCTGGAAAAAATCTGGCCCGACGACCGGGTGTCCGTCAGCAGCATTGCGGCCGCGGCCGGCGCATTGCGGCAGGACACGATGGCCCGCGGGGCGAAGGCCTATCGCGAGGTGGGCGAAGAGTTCCCGGATTTTGCGCTCTACGACCAGGACGGACGCGTGGTGCCGGCGGGCCGGTTCCGCGGCCGGCAGATCATGCTTAATTTCATCTTTACGCGCTGTCCCGTCGCGACCATGTGCCCGGCCGCCACCCGGCGCATGATGGCGGTGCAGCAGGCGGCACGGGCGGCGGGCGTGACCAATCTCGAACTCGTCTCCATCACCCTCGATCCCGCCTTTGACACCCCGGGTGTCCTCCAGGAGTACGCGCAAGTGCGCGGCATCGACACGGGCAATTTTTCCTTCCTCACCGGCCCGGAGCCGGCCATCCGCGATCTGCTCACACAGTTCGGCGTCATCACTGCGTTTCAGGACGGACTGCTGAAGCACTCGCTCACCACGCTGCTGATCAACGAGCGGGGGCGCATCGTGCACCGGGCCGACGGCAGCGAATGGCTGGTCGACGAGTTCGTGGAGAAGATGCGGAAGGAATAAGCAATGCCAGCGATCGCATCCGGTAGGGACGGACCGCCGGGCCGTCCGGTCGAAGCGACCGCGCGCCCAGCGGTCGCGCCCTACCAGTGGCGGCAGATCGCCTTTCTCACCCTCGCGGCGGTGGCACTGTTCGTCCTGGTGCGTCGGCTGCCCACCGGCACGAACCTGAGTCATGTCGATTTTCAGACCCCGGGCGGCAACGTCATCCAGTTCTGCGATCCGGCCAATCCCGCCTTCATCCCCGTGGTCGCGGTGAAATCGCCGGTGACCATGCAGCTGGCCACGGCCGTTCCGCCGTCGATCGGGCGGCCGCTGCCGGTCACGCTCCGTCTGCGCACCATCACCGGCCGGCTGATCGCCCCCGAGGACCTGCTGGTGACGCATACGCAGCTGCTCCACCTCATGGTGGTCGACCCGAGCCTGCGTGATTACCAGCATCTGCACCCGGTGCCCGGACGCACGCCGGGCGAATGGGATCTCACCCTGACACCGCAGCGAGGCGGCATCTACCGGATCTTTGCTGATTTCACCCCGGCCGTCACTGCGCGCGGCCTCTATGCTTCGGCCGAGCTCGCCGTTCCGGGAAAGCCGGACATTCCGCCCGCGGCCGACAATCTGGCCTACGAGACCGACGGGCTGCGTTTCACCCTCACGCCCGACACTCCTTTCCAGGCGCGGGCGGTGGTCACGCTCACCCTCACGGTGGAATCGGCGGCGGGCCGCCAGCCGGTGCCGCTCGAGCCGGTGATGGGCGCCTATGCCCACCTGGTCGCCTTTGACGCCGCCCGCAGCGGATTCGCCCACATCCATCCGCAGGAAACCGACCTCCGCCGGCATCCCGACCTTTACCGGCCGCGGCTGACCTTCAAGGTGCAGATTCCGCAGGCGGGGCGCTATGTGATCTGGAGCCAGATCAAAACCGGAGGGCAGGAACGTTCTGCGCCTTTCTGGTTCGGGGTGGCGCCATGAACGGGAGGCGTGCCGACGGCGGAGTTGCCGTCCCCGGGACCTTGCGTTTTACCGTCATCGGGTGAACGCCGCCCTCGACACTGCCGAACCCGGCCTGCAAGCCGACCAGCGGCTGCTGGACCGGGCGTGGCTACGCATCGGCATCGGCCTGCTGGTGGTGGGCCAGGCGATGACGTTCAGTCTCGCGGTCAACCTCACGCCGCCCGAGGGTGCCACTTACTGGGTCTTGCACGGGGGCTTGATCCTGTCGGCCGTCGGCGTGCTGGTGTTTCTCGGCGGCGATCTGGTGGGGTCGGCGGTCGAGGCGCTGCGGCAGCGCCGGATCAGCATCGACTTGCTGTTCCTGGTGACACTGGCCGGCGCGTTCAGCGGTTCGCTGGTAGCCACGTTCACGCATACGGGCTCAGTGTACTACGAGGTCGTCGCCATCCTTATCGTCGTGCACACCACCGGCAGGATGCTTGGAGCGCGCAGCCGGGTGGCGGCACTGCGGGCCGTCGACCGGACCCGGGAGCGTTTCGATACCTGCGAGGTGCGGGGCGCCGGCGGGGCGCGGGTCCGCAAACCCGTGTCCGGGCTGGCGGCAGATGATCTCGTGCTCGTGGCGCCGGGCGCGCCCATCAGCGTCGACGGCGTCATCGCCGCCGGCCGCGGCTACGTGCAGGAGACATCGATGACGGGCGAATGGCGCCCCGTGTCGCGCGGTCCCGGCGATCGCGTGCTGGCGGGCACTTTTTCGGTCGACGGCAGCTTTGATATCCGCCCGGCGCGCGGCCCACGGCGGCTCGACGCCGTGCTGGCGGCCGTGGCCGGGGCGCGGCTGGCCCCGAGCGGGCTGCAACGCCAGGCCGACCGGCTGGTGGCGTGGTTTCTGCCGATCGTGGTGACGGTCAGCGCGGCGACGTTTGCTGGCTGGATTTTTCACGCGTCGTGGGACCGCGCGTTGTTCAACGCCATGGCCGTCCTGCTGGTGGCCTGCCCCTGTGCCATGGGTCTCGCCACGCCGGTGGCGGTGTGGGGCGGGCTGGCCCGGCTGGCCTCGTTCGGGCTCGTGGCGCGCACCGGCGATTTCATGGAGGCGCTGGCCCGGTGCGATTGCGTGTGCCTCGACAAAACCGGGACGCTTTCGAGCGAGACGCTCGCCATCCACGCCTGGCGGATCGAACGGGAGTTCCAGGCCCGCGAGCACTGGCTCCGGGCCGCCGTGGCCGCGGCCGAGGACGGCCTGGCCCATCCGGTCGCCGCCGCGCTCCGGGAAGCCGGCCACACTCCGGCAGCGGCTTGCGCGGAAAGTGCACGTCAACTATTAGTTGACATGCTTCCGGTCGTGCGGGAGCGGCGGATCGAGCCGGGGCTGGGCGTGGTGGCGCTGGTGGAGGACGAGAAGGGACACCCGGTGGAGGTCAGGGTGGGCGAGCGGAGGCTGGTCGATGTCAGAGCGAGTTCACCCGCGATGAAAGATGAGCACCGGGAGGCTGTTCCGCCCAAGGAAGAGATCCTCCTTCGCCAGGGTTACGAAGGACAGGTCGCGAGCAAGCTCGCTCCTGCCAGGGAAGCCGCAGGCAAGGAGATCTATGTGTCGGTTGGCGGCCGCCTGGCCGCCGGCATCGAACTGGCGGAAACCTGGCGCGAGGGAATGAACGAGGCGCTGCGGGAACTGGGAACGCTGGGGGTGGAGGCGGAGATTCTGACCGGCGATCCCAACGCGGCAGACAGTTTTGCCGGAGCGGGTTTATCCCGCGACAGGGGGAACGGAGCGGGCACAAACCCGGATCGCGGCCTGGGTCCGCTTCGACAGCCGGTCATCCGTTCCGGCCTGACGCCGCAGGAGAAGTGCGCGCGGGTGGAGGAGCTGAAGGCGGCCGGACACCTGGTCGCATTCCTCGGCGACGGGATCAACGACGCGGCGGCGATGAGCGCGGCGCCGGCCTCGATCGCGATGCAGGCGGGGGCGGAGTTGGCGCGCGCGTCGGCCATGGCGGTGTTCGCCGGCGGCGACCTGCGGTTTCTGCCGCGGGCGATCCGCGTGGCCCGGGCCGTGCGGCGCAGCATTCGCGCGAACCTGTACTTTGCCGCCGCCTACAACACCGCCGGCATGGCGCTGGCCGCCGCGGGGGCGCTGCATCCGGTGGCGGCGGCGCTGCTCATGGTCGGCTCGAGCGCGTTCGTGTCGGTGAACGCGCTGCGGAGCGGCGCGGCCCGGGACGCCTAGCCTGTTATTTCACATCCACGTGTATGCCGTGGACAGTCCTGCAAGCTGGAACACGCGACGAGGGCTGTCGCGTCCCCATGCCACTACTCTCCGTTTCGTCGCAGCGCCTCAGAATTTCAGGTGCTTGACCGTGAGGCCCCGGTTGATGAGCTGCTTGAGCGAGTCGATGCCGATGCGCAGGTGGCTGGTGACATAGTCCTCGTCGATCCGCTGGTCGCTTTCGGCCGTCTTGATGCCCTCGGGCGTCATCGGCTGGTCGGAGACCAGCAGCAAAGCGCCGGTGGGGATCTCGTTGTAGAAACCGGTCATGAAGATCGTGGCCGTTTCCATGTCGACCGCCATGCAGCGGATCTTCCGGAGGTATTTCTTGAAGGCTTCGTCGTGCTCCCAGACGCGGCGGTTGGTGGTGTAGACGGTGCCGGTCCAGTAGTCGCGGGCGTGCTCGCGGATGGTGGTCGAGATGGCCTTTTGCAGCGCGAACGCCGGGAGCGCGGGCACCTCGGGCGGGAAGTAATCATTGCTCGTGCCCTCGCCGCGGATGGCGGCGATGGGCAGGATCAGGTCGCCGATCCCGGCGCGGTGCTTGATGCCGCCGCACTTGCCCAGGAAGAGCACGGCCCGGGGGTGGAGGGCGCTGAGCAGGTCCATGATCGTGGCGGCGGTGGCGCTGCCCATGCCGAAGTCGATGATGGTGATGCGCCCGGCCGTGGCGCTGGGCATGGGCTTGTCGCGACCCACGACCGGCACGCGGTGCCACTGGGCGAACAGCTGCACGTAGCGCTGGAAGTTGGTCAGGAGGATGTAGTCGCCGAATTTCTTCAGCGGCACGCCGGTGTAGCGCGGCAGCCAGTTTTCGACGATCTCACGGCGTGATTTCATGGGGACAGGATGAACCCCGACTGACCACGAATAAACCCGAATCTATTGATGCTCCCTCAATGACCTGATGGGCGGGGACGGACCGCCGGGCCGTCCGTGCGACGCCAAATGCCAGCCTCGTGGCCTCGGCTGCTACAGCCAGCCGGCGAGAATCCTTTGCTACGCGCTGGCCAGCGCGTTCTGCGTGTTCAGGTGCTCCACGCCGGTGTACTTTTGCGATTGCTCATCGGCGTGGTAGCTCGAACGCACCAGCGGGCCGCTCTCGACGACGCCGAGGCCGATCGACAGGCCGAACTCCTTCCACCGCCGGAATTCCTCGGGCGTCACCCAGCGGGCGACAGGCAGGTGCTGCGGCGTGGGCTGGAGGTACTGGCCGATGGTGAGAATCTCCACGCCGTCGCCGGCGACATCGCGCAGGGTCTGCTCGATCTCCTCCGGGCGCTCGCCGAGGCCGAGCATGATGCCGGTCTTGGTGGTGAAGCCGCGCGATTTGGCGTGGCACAGCACGGCGCGGCTGCGGTCGTAGCGGGCCTGCACGCGCACCGGCTTCTGGAGCCGTTCGACGGTCTCGACGTTGTGATTGAAAATGTCGGGCCGGGCGGCGAGCACGGTGTCGACGTCGGGCAGATGGCCCTTGAAGTCGGGCACGAGCACCTCGATCGCGGTCTGTGGATTGCGGTAGCGCACGGCGCGGATGGTCGCGGCCCACACGCTGGCGCCGCCGTCCGCCAGCTCGTCGCGCGCGACGCTGGTGACGACGACGTGGCGCAGGTTCATCCGGGCGACAGCGTCGGCCACGCGTGCCGGCTCGCCGAGGTCGAGCTCGGTCGGACGGCCGGTCTGGATGGCGCAGAAATTGCAGGAACGCGTGCAGATGTCGCCGAGGATCATCACCGTGGCCGTGCCGCGCGCCCAGCACTCGCCCAGGTTGGGGCATTGGGCGCTCTTGCAGACGGTATGCAGGCCGTGCTGCTCGACGAGCTCGCGCACGGCGCTATAACCGGGGCCGGCGGGCAACTTCGCCCGGAGCCAGGAGGGTTTGCGTTGGAGCTGCATTTTTACAGGAGGAAACAAAGAAAACGGAGTTTAGCGAGTAAGATTCCGACGGAGAAAATACCACCTCGTAGCGTTGGATGTCAGCTATGGTTTTGCGGTGACGGCAGTCTCTCCGTTCTCGCTGTTGCCTCCTGTGAGAAAGATCCCGAATTGCGCCCAGAACTCGGCAGCCAGCACGGTCTTGACCTCGCCCAGGTCGAATTCCCGGCCAAGCTCCTGCCGGAGCGAGGTCACGGTGCCGTCGGTGATGCCGCAGGGCACGATGCCGGCGAACGGCGCGAGGTCGTTGTTCACGTTGAGCGCGAAGCCGTGGAAGGTCACCCAGCGTTTCACCGCCACGCCGATGGCCGCGATCTTGCGCGGGCCGAGCCAGATGCCGGTCTTACCCGGCCGGCGGCCGGCGGCGAGGCCGAGACTGCCGAGGGCGTTGATCACCACCTGCTCGAGAAAACGCAGGTAGGCGTGCAGGTCCTTGCGCGGCGCCAGGTGCACGATCGGGTAGCCGACGACCTGGCCGGGGCCATGGTAGGTGATGTCGCCGCCGCGGTTGGTCTCGACGACCGCAATGCCGCGGCGCGCGAGTTCGGCGGCGCTCCAGAGCACGTGGCGCGCCGCCCCGGGGCGCACCCCGAGGGTGTAGACCGGCTCATGTTCGGTGAACACCAGCGTGTCGCCGATCTCGCCGGCGAGCCGCCGCGCGACGAAGTCCTCCTGCCAGCGCCGGGCCGAGGTATAGTGCGTGCGGCCCCAGTCGACGGTGGCCCGTTCGAGCGCCCCAGGGCGGGCGGAGGCCGGTACGGGTGTGGCGATGGCGGACATGATGAGCTGCAGTATGGCCGGGGCGCACCGCTTTCGCAACTCTTGCCCTCTTGGCCGGTTGCTTCAGGGTGGCGGCATGGCTCGTCCTGCTCGCGGTGGTCATCATCAAGGCACGACTGGAGGAGCGTGGGCTGCTGGCACAGTTCCCCCGGTACGCAGATTACCGCCGCGGCCGCCGCTTTCTGGTGCCGTGGGTCTGGTAGCACCGCGCACCGACGCAACTCCCGGGACGTTTGGAGGCGACGGAATGGTCCGTGTAACACGCGCCCTAGTTTCTTCAATGACGATGAGAAACATGTCATCTATTAGTTGACATGTTCTCCGTCGTTGACAGGGAAGGGAAGAGCCGCGGCCGGGGAAGCGGCGCCTGCAGAGGAAGGCGGCGCCGCTTACCGCACCAGCCACAGGCAGCCCACACCGACGAGGATCGTCAGCCCGAGCACCACGGCCACCTGCCGGCGCAGGACGGGCGAGCCCAGCGCGATCGCGAAGCCGGCCTTGGTCACGGAGTTGCCCAGGGCCGCCAGGATGACCGACTGGGTGGCGAGCACCGGCCCCACGCTGGCGTCGTTGCGGCTGTTGGCCATGAGCAGCGAGACGGCGTCCATGTCGGTCAGGCCCGAAATGAAGCTGAGGGGCAGCAGGCCGCCGCGCAGTTCGAAATGGGTGGCCGCCTTCACGAGGAAGGCCACGACGGCATAGATGATCCCGAACTTGATGGCGATGCCGAGGCTGAGGGGGTTGTGCAGATGCGGCGTCGCCACGTCGCCGTCGGCGGGGCGGCGGAAGAGCCAGACCCACAGCGCGAAGCCGAGGCCCGGCAGCGCCATGAGCACGAACGGCAGGATGAGCGAGACCGCCAGTTCGCGATTGATCACGCCGACCACGACGAGAATGCGCACCAGCATCACCGTGCAGGCGATCACGACGGCGAGCGCATAGCTGGCGGACAGGGCGGGGTCGTCCTTGCTGCGGCGGCTGAAGGCGAGGGTGGTGGCCGTGCTCGAAGCCAGGCCGCCGACCAGGCCGGTGATGGTGATGCCCGCCTTGGCGCCGAGCAGGCGCATCATGATGTAGCCCGTGAAACCCAGGCCGGAGATCAGCACCACCATCAGCCACGTCGCGTAGGGGTTGAAGGCCGCAAAGGGTCCGAGATTCTGATTGGGCACCAGCGGCAGCACCACGCCGGTGATGGCGATGAATTGCAGCGTGGCGCGGATGTCGTCGACGGTGAAGGTGCGCGTCCAGGCATGGATGGGCTGCTTGAGCCCGATCATGACGGCGGTGGTCGCGGCCACGAGGACGGCGGCCTGCGTGTAATCCCATTGCACCAGGGCGCCGAGCAGGCAGGTGAGCAGCGAGGCCGCGAAGGTCGTGCTGCCCGGGTGGCTGCCACCGGTGTTCTTGAGATGCAGCGCGGTGAGGTGCAGGCCGATCAGCGCGAGCACGATGGGCAGCACCGCCGCGGCGTAGCGGTCGGTGATGAATGCGCCCACGCAGCCGAGGACGGCCCAGAAGGTGTAGGTGCGCACGCCGCCGAAGTCGGCTTCGCGGTCAGGCGAATCCTTCTGGTCGCTCCACTGGCGGATGAGGCCCACCAGGGCGCCGAGGCAGGCGCTGACCATGATCGAGATGACAAGATTGGGCACGGATTTGGTCCGAAGATAGGCGGGCGCCGCGCCGGAGCAAGCGTGGAGGGCGCGCCGAGAAGCACGGACGGCCCAGCCCGCCGATACGGCGCGGGCCCAGCCGGGCCGTCCCTACCCGTCAGGCTATTGGGCGAGCATATTAGCATTGCCACCACGGGAGTGCCGCGGCATAAATATTCGCGATTTTAGCCTGACCATCGCTCGCTGAGTCGAGCGCAGTTCTGGAGGATGCGATGAATCCAGCCCCGCAATCCAAGGAAACCATCCAGCAAGCGTTGCAGGATTCGGAGGTGCGATATCGGCGGCTTTTCGAAGCGGCCCAAGACGGTATCTTGATTCTTGACGCCGGCACGGGTCAGATCATCGACGCGAACCCGTTTTTGCTGGATATGCTGGGCTATTCCCACGCGCAATTATTGGGGAAAAAGCTGTGGGAAATCGGCTTTTTCAGAGACCGCGCATTGGCCGAGGCAGCTTTTGCAAGACTGCAGAAGAAAGGCTATGTCCGTTATGACAACCTGCCGCTTGAAGCGAAGGGAGGGCAGCGGCGCGAGGTGGAGTTTGTCAGCAACTTGTACAAGGTCGATCACCAGAAGGTGATCCAGTGCAATATCCGCGACATCACCGACCGCCGGCGCTTGGAGGCCAAGTTGCAGCAGGCCCAGAAGATGGAGGTGGTGGGTCAGCTGGCGGGCGGAGTGGCGCACGACTACAACAACATTCTGACGTCGACGCTGCTGCAGCTCAGTTTGCTGCTGGAGGATCCGAACCTGCCAGACGGTGCGAAACGCATGCTCAGACAACTGGAGAGCGAAGCCAAGCGGGCGGCGAGTTTGACCCGGCAACTGCTGTTGTTCAGCCGCCAGCATGTCATCCAGTTGAAGCCCTTGGATCTAAACGTCGTGCTGGCCAACCTGGTCGACATGCTGCGACGGTTGCTGAGCAAGGATGTCAGACTGGAATTTCAGGCGGGAAGCAATCCCCTGTGGATTGATGCGGACTCCAACATGATCGAGCAGGTGGTCACGAACCTGTGCTTGAACGCGCAGGACGCGATGGCGCCGAAGGGCGGCCGGTTGACGATTGATGCCGGACTCGTCGAACTGGACGCCGAGGCGATCCGGGTGAATCCTGAGGCGCGCCCGGGATTGTTCGTGTGTCTCGCGGTGGCCGACACCGGCTGTGGCATGGATACGGCCACGTTAAAGCACCTCTTTGAGCCTTTCTTCACCACCAAGGAGGTGGGCAAGGGCACTGGTCTGGGGCTATCGATCGTCTATGGCATCACCAATCAACATGGAGGCTGGGTGGAAGTGGCCAGCCAGGTGGGCAAGGGCAGTACTTTTCGCGTCTATCTTCCAGCGGTGACCAAAGCCCTGCTGGCTAAACCTGAATTCCCCACCTTGGAGATCCGGAGAGGGAAGGAGACGATCCTGCTGGTGGATGATGAAAAGACGCTTCGGGACATGATCGGGCTGGGTCTGCAGTTGTATGGGTATCGGGTGATCGAGGCGGCCAATGGCCAGGAGGCGACCCAAGTATGGGATCAACACGCAGGAGAGATCGACCTGTTGCTGACGGACATGCGGATGCCCGGGGGCATGACGGGGATGGAATTGTTTGAACGGTTCAAGCGGACCAAAGCCACCCTCAAGGGGATTATTTCCAGCGGTTACAGCGAGGAGATCATGAAGTCACAAGGGCTGATGGATCCCGGGGTGATTTTTCTACCCAAGCCGTATGATGTGAAGGTGCTGGCCGGCACCGTACGCCGCTGCCTGGATCAAGCCGGCCTGCATCGCGGGTGACTGCTCCCTTCGCCGCTTTACTCACCTGGCGGCACCAGCGGTCGCGCGAGCCGGTCGGCTCCACTACTGGAGACGGGTTGAGCATCCTCTGCCCAGAGCTCTGTCCACGGATAGATCCATCCCTGGTGAAAAGTGGATCACGCCCACGGATCGAATAGCTCCACGCCGGTGATGCCAAAGTCCTCGGTGTTGCGGGTGACGAGGATTAATCCGTGAGCCATCGCCGTGGCGGCAAGCTGGCAATCCAGGGTGGGAATCGGCCGGCCCCGGACTTCGGCAGCCGCCTGGAGGCATCCCCAGATGTCCGCCGTCTCTTCGTCGACCGGCAGAATGCGGCCGGAAAAGCGCTCACGCAGATCGTGCTCCAGCCAGTGCGCCAGGCGATGACGTTTCGGTCCGGCCGGAAGGCGGGCGATGCCTTTACGGATCTCTCCAAGAGTCAGGACGCTGAGGTAAAGCATTTCCTCGGGTTGTTCATCCAGCCACGCCAGCACGCGGGCCGAAGGGTGCTTCTGCCCTGGCTCACAGATGACACACGTGTCGAGGAGCCAGCTCACAGCGGCACCTGGCGCGGTCGGTCGCGCTGGCGCGCCGGTGCGCCGCCAAGGTCGCGCAGCGGGGATTGCGCCAGAAAACGGCTGAGCGGCTGGCGGGGCGGCTGGAGCTTGCGGAACTCCTCAACCGAGACGACCACCACCGCCGGTTTGCCATGCCGGGTGACAATTTGCGGTCGGTCCGTCAGCGCCCGCTCGACGACGGTGCTGAACTGGTCCTTCGCCTCCTGCAACTGCCAGGTTTTGCTCACGCCATCAATCTGGCCAGTCTGGCCAGAATATCAAGCAGATAGATTTATGCGGTGCTGGTACAGTTTGCCTGTCATCGCGAGCTCGGCATCGCCGGACGTGGCGATCCATCTGGATTGCTTCGTTGCCCCGGTGGCCGGGGCAACGAAGCAATGACAAACTGTACCACCACCGATTTATGCTCGCAGCTCCTCATGAAAGCTGATCGATGATTTCAGCAGCATGCTTCTCATCGTGCCACTGCTTCGCTCTTCTTCTCGATTTGCTCTTGGACCTCTCGACGGAATCGCATCGGATCAGCAATCTTTGGAAACGGCGTCTTCGAGCCACCCGTGCCACCAACTACAATCGTGCCAAAGTTGAACATGCGGCCGAGGATGCTTTGATCGACCGTGATGCCTTCTACCTTCGTAAGGAGTACCTCAAGCGAGGTACGGCGGATAAAGCCAAACTTCATCATCACTCTCTTGTTCGTGACCGCGAACTCAGAGCTCTTCGCATTCACGAATGCGCTCAATGCCATCGGGAAAATAAGCAAAACAATAAGCATAATCCCGAAGATTGGATTCATGAGGCACATCAAGAGGCTGAACGCTCCCATGATGATCGCTGGCATATAAATTGCCCAATGCAAATTGGCGCGATAGATCACGGCCTCACTAGGCATTAAGTTTTTTTCGACGTAGCTCATAGCTGGATGACTTTTTGTTGTTGGGGGAGCAGAATTTTTTACTGAAGTATTGTTGGAGCAAAGAGCATGTATGTTGTTCGTTCGCATCTATCAACCGATTAATGAATTGTGAAAACGAGGGGCGCACCCCATTTTTGATCTGGGCACTCTGTTGGACAGCATAGCGTGTCACGTGGCGCGGGCATCCTGCCGTGGGTTGCCAAAATTGAGATGTGTGGCATCCATGCCTCCGAGTTGGTGAAAGAAACCGTTGCGCTGCCCGAAGTTTCCCGTTGCCCACGGCGCGGCGGCGTGCGAGACCGTCGCGGTTCCATGAGCGACATTCCGACCGAGATCACCCATGACCAGTATGCCGTGCGACTGAAGAAGCTGCAGGACCTGCGCGCTGCGGGAGTCGATCCCTTCCGGGCCAGCTTCGCCCCCACGCACTTCTCGGCCGACGCCCTCAGGCTCTACGTCGACGGCCAGGATAACACCGTGCCGGTCCGGGTCGCGGGCCGCCTGCTGGTGATGCGCGACATGGGCAAGAGCCAGTTCGTCAAGATCCTCGACCAACAGGGCCTCATCCAGCTTTACGTGAAGAAGGACGTGGTGGGCGACGAGGCCTACGCGGCGTTCCGGAAGCTCGACCTCGGCGACATCATCGGCGCCGAGGGCACGCTCTTCAAAACCAAGTCCGGCGAGATCACCGTGCGCGTCGAGCGCACCGTGCTCGTGGCCAAGGCGCTGCGTCCGCTGCCCGAGAAATGGCACGGCCTGACCGATCCCGAGCAGGTCTACCGCCAGCGCTATCTCGACGTGATCGTCAACGAGGAGTCGCGCCGGCGCCTGCTCCAGCGCAGCCGCATCATCTCGTCCATCCGCCGGTTTCTCGAGGACCGGCAGTTCATCGAGGTCGAGACGCCCATCCTGCAGTCCGTGGCGGGCGGCGCGGCCGCCAAGCCGTTCACGACGCACCACAACGCGCTCGGCTGCGACTTCTTCCTGCGCATCTCCCTCGAGCTCTACCTCAAGCGCCTGCTCGTCGGCGGCCTCGACCGCGTGTTCGAGATCGGCCGCAACTTCCGCAACGAGGGCATCTCGCGGAAGCACAACCCCGAGTTCACCATGCTCGAGGTCTACCAGGCCTACTCCGACCACCGCGGCATGATGGAGCTGATCAGGGATCTGCTGCAGGCGCTCGTGCGCGACGTCGTGCAGCCGGCCGACGGCTCGATGAAGATCAGGCACGCGGCAGGCGGGCAGGACATCGACTTTGCCGGCGAGTGGCGCGAGGTGAAGTACAAGGACCTCATCGTCGCCGAGACCGGCGATCCGCAGTGGTTCGGCCGCAGCAAGGCGGAAAAAGCCTCCGCCGCCGAAAAGCTCGGCCTCCCGGTCAATCCGGCATGGGAGGATTTCGAGATCACGCAGGAGATTTTTTCCAAGCGCATCGAGCCAGACCTCATCCAGCCGACCTTCGTGCTCAACCTGCCCCGGGAGCTCTGCCCGCTGGCCAAGCTCAACCGCGAGGATCCGACGACCCTCGACGTGTTCGAGCTCATCATCGGCGGCATGGAGATCGCGCCGGCCTACTCGGAACAGAATGATCCGTTCGTGCAGCGCGAGATGTTCGAGCACCAGGCGGGCGAGGAAAAGCAGAACATCGACCAGGATTTCCTGCTGGCGCTCGAGCATGGCATGCCCCCGGCCGGGGGCATGGGCGTGGGCATCGACCGCCTCTGCATCCTGCTCACCGGCGCCGAGAGCATCCGCGACGTCATCCTCTTCCCGCAGCTGCGCCCGGACGCTCAAATTTGAACCACCGAGACACAGAGGACACGGAGGATTGCCAACCCGGACGATTGCTCCGTGTCTCACGGTTGGAATGAAGCCATGCCCTGGTACCTTTATCTCGCGCTGAAGCAGCTGTTCCCGGGCGGACGCCGGGTGGCGTTCTTCACGCTCGCCTCCGTCGCCGGCGTCATGCTCGGCGTGGCGGTGCTCATCATCGTCCTCAGCGTGATGAACGGCTTCGGCGACGAGATCCGGAAGAAGATCATCGAGACCAACGGTCATGTGCGCGTCGAGCACGGCGGCATCATGTACGACCAGGAGGCGGTCATGGCGCGGATCCGGGGCCGGCCCGAGGTTGCGGCAGTCGCGCCCTACGCGCAGGGCATGGTGATGTTGCAGGCGGGTAACCGGCCCTCGTTCCCCTACATCCGCGGCATCGACGTCGCCCGCGAGCAGGAGGTGATCCCCTTGGCCAAGTTCCTCGTCGTCGGCCGGGTGGAGGACCTCGACGATGATTCCGTTTTCCTCAGCTCCGAGCTGGCCGCCTCGCTCGGCACGCGCGTCGGCCAGAATGTTGACGTCTATTCGCCGCTGCTGCTGGAGCGCCTGAAGAAGGACGAGGTCCTGCTGCCGCGCCAGCTGCGGGTGGCGGGCATCTTCGAGACCGGGTGGAACCAGGTCGACAGCAACACCGTCATCTGTTCGCTGCGCCTGATGCAGGACCTCTACGGGCTGGGCGCCGGCGTGCACGGCGTCAGTGTGCGCCTGAAACCGGGCTTCGATGCCGACGAGTTCGCCGCCAGCCTCAACGCGCTGTTCGACGGCGCCGACCGCGCGGTCTCCTGGCTCGAGAGCAACCGCGACTTCCTCTTCGTGATCCAGCTCGAGAAGAACATGCTCATGTTCATCATCCTGTTCATCATCCTGGTGGCGTCGTTTTCCATCGCGAGTTCGCTGCTGACCTCCGTGGTCCGCAAAACCAAGGAAATCGGCCTGCTCGGCGCGCTGGGCGGCAAGCCCCGGCAGGTCGCGGCCTGCTTCTGCTTCCAGGGCTTCTTTATCGGCGTCGCCGGCACCGTGCTGGGCATCGGGTTCGCGGTCGTGGCGCTCGCCTTCCGCAACGAGGTCGTGCACGCGTTTGCCCGCCTGACGGACAGCGAGGCGGCGCTGCTGCGGTTCTACCAGTTTGCCAACCTGCCGCTGAGCTACTCGGGGCGCGACCTGCTCATCATCGTCACCAGCTCGGTCGTCATCGCGACGCTGGCCGGCCTGCTGCCCGCGTGGCGGGCCGCGCGGCTCAAACCCGTGGAGGCGCTGCGCAGTGAATAAGGGCGACCAGGGTAGGGCGCTCTGCTGGACAGCAGAGCTGGGCGCGCCGAAAAGAACCCGAAACGGACGGCCCGGCGGTCCGTCCCTACCCGTCACGACCCATGCCTGACCCCGTGCTCACCGCCGGCGGCCTGCGCAAGAGCTATCGCAGCGGCGACCGCGTGATCGAGGTGCTGCGCGGCACGGCGATGGCCGTCGCGCCGGGCGAGAGCATCAGCATCCGCGGTGAATCCGGCTCGGGCAAGACCACGCTCCTGAACCTGCTCGCCGGCCTGGACGCCTCCGAGGGCGGCGAGGTTCGCTGGGCCGGCGCCGGTGTCACCGGCCTCGGCAACAACGCCCTGGCGGGGCTGCGCGCCCGTTTTCTCGGCCTCGTGTTCCAGGCCTACTATCTCATCCCGGAGATCGACGCCCAGGCCAACGTGCTCCTGGCGCGACGCATGCTCGGCCGCGTCGGCGCGGCGGAGCGGGCCCGCGCCCGGGAACTGCTGATCCGCGTCGGCCTGGCCGAGCGCGGCCACCACCTGCCGGCGCAGCTTTCCGGCGGCGAGCGCCAGCGCGTGGCCATCGCCCGGGCGCTCATGAACGGCCCGCGGGTGATCCTGGCCGACGAGCCGACCGGCAACCTCGACGAGCACACCGGCGACGTGGTCATCGACGTGCTGCTCGGGGTCTGCGCCGCGGAGGGCGCGGCGCTCGTGCTGGTGACGCACAACCCTCGTCACGCCGCCAAATGCGACCGGAAGCTGCGGCTGCACGACGGAATCCTGATGGAGGTTTAGGGTTTTGGGTTTTGAGTTGGGACGATTCACCGCTTATTGAACCGGAAAGCATGGCCTCACCCCAAACCCAAAACCCAGAACCCAAAACCGGCGCCGCACCGGCGCGCGTGCGCTGCGGCGTGGCCGGCGTCGGTTCGCTCGGCCAGCACCATGCGCGCATCTACGCGTCGCTGCCGGGCGCCGAACTGGCCGGCATCTATGAGACCGACGACGCCCGGGCGGCCGAGATTTGCACGCGGCACGGCTGCCGCCGCTTCGCCACGCTGGAGGAGCTGGGCGCGGCCTGCGACGCCGTGTCGGTCGTGGTGCCGACGGACCGGCACGCGGCGGTCGCGCTGCCCCTGCTGGCCCGGGGCTGCCACCTGCTGATCGAGAAGCCGCTCTGCGCCTCGCTCGCCGAGGCCGGCCAGGTGCTGGCGGCGGCGCAGAAAACCGGCCGCCTCGTGCAGGTCGGCCACGTGGAGCACTTCAATCCCGTGATGAGCTTTCTGGAAAAGGAGGTGAGCCGGCCCCAGTACATCACGGCGGAACGGCTGGCGCCCTACCAGACGCGCGGCACGGAGGTGGGCGTGGTCCTCGACCTGATGATCCACGACATCGGCATCGTCCTCGCCCTCGTGAAGGCCCCCATCCGCCGCCTGGACAGCGTGGGCGTCAGCGTGCTGTCGAAGACGGAGGACATCGCCAACGCCCGCATCGAGTTCGAAAACGGCTGCGTGGCCAACCTGAGCGCGAGCCGCATGAGCTTGAAGAAGAGCCGCGAAATCCGCGTGTTCCAGGACAACGCCTACCTGTCCCTCGATTTCATGAACCAGGCCGGCCACCTCGTGAAAAAGAGCGACCTCATCGCCTACGGCCTGAAGTTGAAGGTCGGTCTGGCCCGGCCCGGCGACGCCAGCGCCATTCCCGTGCACGAGATTCCGATCGAAAAGGGCGAACCGCTGGCGCTGGAGCTGGCCTCGTTCGTCGACAGCGTGGCCAAGGCCCGCCAGCCCAAGGTCGGCGCGGCCCTGGGCCGGTCGGCGCTCGAGGTGGCCATCGCCATCACCGAGCAGATCCACGCCGCCCATCAAACCAAATGAACCACCGAGGCACGGAAGCATTGAGATGAAATCAAGCCGCGGCGGGCCCAGCGGTCCCGCCCTACCATGATGTCCGAACTCCGTTCCAGCCTGAGCGAATCTGAACCCGTGAACAGGTTGCCTGCCGAGGGGAGGGCGGGCGCGCCGCCGGCGAAGTTCGGGCTGCCGCAACGGAACAAATCGATGACAGCGGAGGCGGGTAGGGCGGGACCGCTGGGCCCGCCGTCGGCAGGGACGAAATCGCCGCGAAGAAAGATCCTGCCTCATCATGTCCCGGGCTGGGTTAAATCTGATTCGATTTTCTTCGTGACGATCTGCTGCCAGCCACGGGGTATCAACCAGCTTTGCCACGAAGCCGTGGCTGGGAAGCTCTTTGAGGCGGTAACCTTTCGTCATCAATCCCAGCGGTGGTACGTGCGTGTGCTCTTGCTCATGCCGGACCATTTGCACGCTTTGGTGAGCTTCCCACACGACGAAGACATGCGCCAAGTGGTTGCCAACTTCAAAGAGCTGACCGCGAAACGAGCCGGCGTATCGTGGCAGCGTGATTTCTTTGATCACCGTTTGCGCGCCGAAGAGTCGTTGCAGGAAAAGTGGGAATACATTCGCATGAATCCGGTGCGAAAAGGACTCATTGATCGTCCCGAACAATGGCCTTACGTTTGGCGGCCGGAATAACCGAACGGCGGGCCCAGCGGTCCCGCCCTACCTTGTTGATGCCTGAAACCCCACAACTGCCGTTCTCCCTGCCGCCGCCGGCTGGCGGGCGGGTGGACGTCCTGATCGTGGCCGGCGAGCATTCGGGCGACGAGCATGCGGCGCGCCTGGTGTGCGAGCTGCGGGCGCGGCAGCCGGAGCTGCAGATTTGCGCACTGGGCGGGCCGAAGCTCGCGGCGGCCGGCGCGCAGCTGCTGTGGGACCTGACCGCGTTCTCGGTCGTCGGCTTCGTGGAGGTGCTGCGGCATTTCGGCTTCTACCGCACGCTGTTCGGCGCGACGCTGGCATGGATCGGGCGGCACCGACCGCGGGCCGTGTGCTTTGTCGATTATCCCGGCTTCAACCTGCGCCTGGCCCGGGCGCTGCACGCCCGCGGACTGACGGCGAAGGGCGGCGGAAAAATCCGGGCGCTCTATTACATCAGCCCGCAGATCTGGGCCTGGAAGGCCGGCCGCCGATTCGAGATGGCGCGGCACCTCGACGCGCTGGCCGTCATCTTTCCCTTCGAGGTCAAAAGCTACGCCGACACGCCGCTGCCGGTGGAATTTGTCGGCCATCCGTTCGTGGCCGGCGACTACCGGTCGCCGGTGCGCCACGATCCCGCCGGCCCCGTGCTGCTGCTGCCGGGCAGCCGCCGGCAGGCCGTGGCGCGCATCTTTCCGGCGCTGCTCGCGGGTTATGGATGGTACCGCCAGCAGGGGGGGGACCGTGGCGCGGTGGTGATCCATCCGAGTGAGGAGGTGGCGGCAGTGCTGCGCTCCGAACTGACCCGCTGGCCACATCTCGCCGGGAAGATTGATTTGCACGAAGTGATCGATGGCAGGGCGCGAGCAGACAACGTCACGGCTGCGGCGAGCGGGCGGTGGGGCGGGTCGTTGCGAGTAGACGACAAGCAGGGTGGGGCGGGACCGCCAGGCCCGCCGGATCAAAACGGACGGCCCGGCGGTCCGCCCCTATCGCATGGCGTCGCCGCGTCCGCGGTGCTCACGAGCTCCGGCACGATGTCGATGCATTGCGCGCTGGCCGGCATCCCGGGAGCGATCGCCTACCGGACCAGTCCGCTGACCTATGCTTTCGGCTGCTGGCTGGTGAAGGTGCCGTACATCGGCATCGCGAACCTGCTGCTCGACGAGCCGATGTATCCCGAATTCATCCAGGGGGCGGCCACGCCCGCGAACCTGGGCCGCGAACTCACCGCGTGCCTCGATGATCCCGCGCGCCGCCGGCGCTGCGAGGAGCAGGCCCGGCGGCTGCGCGCCCGCCTGCACCAGCCCGGATCCGGCACCGCGGCCGACTGGCTGGTGCGGCAGCTGGCCTGACGACGGCCGACGGTTTCGAGTTTACCTAAAGGACATTCAAGGGCAAATTGCTGCCATCCCATGCCCCCGATCACGGAAGCCCCTCAACCCCATCTGGCCGGCGGTTCCCGGCTGGGCTGGTCTCTGCTGGTGCTGGTGTTCGGCTGCACGCTGACGGCCGTGGCCGGCTGGCTGGTTTACGAACAAGCGGAGAAAACCGATGCGCTGAAGTTCCGGCGGCTGAGCGAACGCCTGACGGGCGGTGTTTCCACACGGTTGAAAAACGTCGAGATGGCGCTGCAGGGCGCCCAGGGGCTATTTGCCGCCAGCGACAGCGTGAAGCGGATGGAATGGACGAGTTACGCGAGGAACATGGAGGGTCATTTCCGGCGCGGCGTGCTTGGATTCGGCTACATCGAGCGGGTACGGCGGCCGGACCTGCCGGCATTTCTGGCCCGGGTGCGGGCCGACGGCGCGCCGGATTTTCAGGCTCACCCGGCGGGTGACGGCGATGAGCTCTACGTCGTCACCTATGTCGAACCCCGCGAACAGAACACCGGGGCGTTGGGCCTGGACCTCGCCGCCGAAGAACAGCGCCGCCGGGCGGCAGAGGAGGCCATGCGGACCGACCGCCCCACGCTCACCCGGCGCATCATCCTGACCCCGGACGAGAGAAGGCTGCCGGGCTTTCTGCTGTTGCTGCCCGTCTATGAGAAGGCCAGCCATCCGGCGACGCCGGACGACCGCGTGCGCGCCCTCCAGGGATGGGTCTTTGCCGCCATTCGCATCGACGAACTAATGGAAGGCATGGTCGGACTGACCGAGCATCAGGTGGATTTCGAGGTATTTGAGGGCGCGACCGCCACGGCGGATGCGCTGATCTATGATTCCGACCAGCATCTGGGCGCCCATCCCGACGGACAGGTGACCGATGCAAATTACGCCGGCCGTCAGTTTCACGCCCGCGTGCCGCTGTCGATCTACGGGCGCCAGTGGCTGCTGCTCATCTCCACGCCGCCGGGCTCCGATGCCGTCACCAGCTCCCTGCTGCTGGCGGTGCTGGGCGGCGGCGCGGCGATCAGTTTGCTCGCCGCCCTGCTGGCCTGGTCGCTCATCAACGCCCGGACGCGCGCGGTCACCCTCGCCGAACGCATGATCCGGGACCTGCGCGCCACCGAGGCCGACCTGCACCGCGAACGCCGCATGATGGACGCCTTCATGCATTCGGCGGCGGACTTGGTTTATTTCAAGGACGAACAGTCGCGGTTCATCCGCTGCAGCGACTCTGTGGCGCGTCAGATCGGTCTCACCGATTCCCGCGAGCTGATCGGCAAGACGGACTTCGACTTTTTTGCGGAAGCACACGCCCGGGCGGCCTTCGAGGACGAGCAGAAGATCATGCGCTCGGGCCAGCCGATCGTCGACCTGCGGGAGAAAGAGGTGTTCCCCGACGGCCGCGTCCGATGGCTGCTGACCACGAAGATGCCGCTGCGCGATGAGGAGGGGCGCATTGTTGGTATCTTTGGCATCAACAAGGACATCACTGAACTCAGTATCGCCGAGGAGAAGCTGCGCAGCCAGGAGGCGCTGTATCGCTTCATCTTCACGCACATTCCCGTGGGCATCTCCTGGGTGCAGGAACGGCGCGCCGAGACGCGCCTCGTCAATCCGGCGCATGAGAGCATCACGGGCGTGCCGGCGGCGCTGTCCAAGGATACGAGCAATTATGTCGCCGTGTCCCACCCGGATGAACGCGAGAAGCAGCAGGTGTTGATGGACAAGCTCTATCGCGGCGAAATCGAGCATTTCTCGATGGAGAAGCGCTACCTGCATCCCCAGGGGGGCGTCGTCTGGGCGGTGCTCACGATGCACCTCTACAAGGACCGGTCCACGGGCGCGCTGCAGGAGGTGACGACGGTGGTCGACATCACCGAGCAGAAACGCGCCGCCGAGGAGCTGCGCCTGGCCAAGGAGACGGCCGAGAAGGCCAGCCTGGCCAAGAGCGCTTTCCTGGCGATGATGAGCCACGAGATCCGCACGCCCATGAACGGAGTCATCGGCATGACCAGCCTGCTGCTCGACTCGCCGTTGACGAGCGAGCAGCGCGACTACACGGAGACGATCCGTGCCAGCGGCGACACCCTCCTCAGCATCATCAACGACATCCTCGATTTCTCGAAGATCGAATCCGGCCGCCTCGAGCTGGAGCACGAGCCCTTCGCCCTGGGCGAATGTGTCGAGGGTGCGCTCGATCTGCTGGCCACCAGGGCGGCCGAAAAGCGCCTCGACCTGCTTTACGAAATCGCCGACGGCGTGCCGCAGGCGATCCGGGGCGATGCCACGCGCCTGCGTCAGGTGCTCGTCAACCTGCTGGGCAACGCCATCAAGTTCACCGACCACGGCGAGGTGGTGCTCGCGGTGCGCGTGAAAGCCTCTGGCGACCTGCCGGCGGAGGCGAGAATGGCGGGAGGCAGCCTCTCGCCGATCACTGCTGCCGGGATCGCGCGGCCGGACTCCCGGCCGCCGCTGTCCGGGACGGACGACAAACGCCAGTTCGTGGAGCTGCTCTTCAGCGTCACCGACACCGGCATCGGCATCCCGTCGGAGGCGATGGAGCGGCTGTTTCATTCGTTCAGCCAGGTCGATACCTCGACCACACGCCGTTTCGGCGGCACCGGCCTGGGGCTGGCCATCAGCAAACGCCTGGTCGAACTCATGGGCGGAACCCTCTGGGTGCAAAGCGAGGCGGGCCGGGGTTCAACGTTCAGCTTCACCATCCGCACGGAGTATCTGCCGGCCCCGCGGCGTCCCTACCTCGCCGGTCCCAAGCTGCACCTCAGCGACCGGCGCGTGCTGATCGTTGACGACAACAGCACCAATCGGCGGATCCTCGGTGCCGTCGTGGCGGGATGGGGCATGGCGCCTCGCGCCGCCAGCTCGGCGACCGAGGCCCTGAGGTGGCTGCATGCCGGCGAGTCGTTCGACGTGGCCATCCTCGACATGCAGATGCCCGAGATCGACGGCGTGACGCTCGCCCGGGAAATCCGCCGACTGCCCGGCGGCGACCGGCTGCCGCTGCTGCTGCTATCGTCGCTCGGACAGCGCGAGACGGCCGCGGATAAAGGGCTCTTTGCCGCTAATTTGACCAAGCCGGTGAAACCCTCGCAGTTATTCGACCTGCTGGCGGGGATATTTCGCGAGACGGCGACGCCGCCGGCTCCGATCCGGGTCGTTCCCAAGCCCGGGCCGGCGCCCGAGGAACACCCGCTGCGGGTGCTGCTCGCCGAGGACAATGCCGTCAACCAAAAGGTCGCCTTGCACCTGCTGGCCGCCATCGGCTATCGCGCCGATCTCGCCGCCAACGGCCTCGAGGTGATCGAGGCGCTGGAACGCCAGTCGTACGACGTCATCCTCATGGATGTGCAGATGCCCGAGATGGACGGTCTCGATGCTGCGCGGCGCATCGTCGCCCGGCATCCCGACCGCACCCAGCGGCCCTGGATCATCGCGCTCACGGCCAATGCGGTCCAGGGGGACCGGGAGATCTGCCTGGCTGCGGGCATGGACGACTACATCAGCAAGCCGATCAGCAAGGGGGATCTTTCCGCCGCCCTGGGGCGCGCCCGCGGAGCCCGGGCGGGGTAGGGCGCCTTGGCCCAAGGCGCCGCGGGCGATTAAGGATAATCGCCCCTACCTTTTGAAAACACGCTCGGCTTGCGGATCGCCGGCGTTCAGGCGCCGGTGTGATTTCCGCCGAGCCGCGGCTCGACCTGCTGCCACAGCGTCCCGGCCTTCTCGGCCAGGAGCGCGCGCACGCGGTCCGTCTCGGCCCGGCGCTGCGCGAGGTTTTCCTCGGCGATCTTCGCCAGGTCATCGAGATTGTAGAGGAAGACGTTGGGCAGGTCGGCGACGCCCGGGTCGATGTTGCGCGGCATGGCGAGGTCGATGAAGAAGAGCGGCCGGAGCGCGCGCGCGCGCATGACCGCGGCGGCCATGGCCCGTGTCACCACCGCCTCGGGAGCCGCCGTGGAGCAGACGGCGATGTCCGACTCCGGCAGGGCCTCGGCCATGTGGTCGAAGGGGATGGCTCTGGCCTCGAAGGTCCGGGCCAGTTCCTCCGCCCGCCCGAACCGGCGGCTGGTGACGGTCATCTGGCCCGCATGGCGGCTCCGGAAAGCCCGGGCGGTCTTTTCTCCGATCTCCCCTGCGCCGAGCACCAGCACGTGGCATTGGCGCAGGTCGCCGAAGATCTTGAGCGCGAGATCCACCGCCACGCTGGCCACGCTGATCTGGCCCTCGCCGATGGCGGTGTGCGTGCGCACGTGCTTGGCGGCCTGGAAAACCTTCTGGAAAACCCGATTGAGGACGGGGCCGGTGGTGTTGCGCGCGTGGGCCGCGGCATAAGCCCCTTTCACCTGGCCCAGGATTTCCGTCTCGCCGAGCATCTGGGAGTCGACGCCAGCGGCAACCTCGAGGAGGTGCTGGAGCGCGGAACGGTCGTGCAGTTCGAACCGGATCTGTTCGAACACCGCGGCATCCATCTGGTTCAACGCGCAAAAGGCCGCCTGCAGGCCGGCCACGGTCCCGGACTGCGCGGCCACGCCGTAGATTTCGACGCGGTTGCAGGTGTTGAGCACGGTGAATTCGCCCAGCCCGGCGACCGACTGCAACGCGCGCTGCAGGGCGTCGAGCTTGCCGCCGGCCAGCGCCAGTTTTTCGCGCAGTTCGAGCGGCGCGGTGTGATGACTGGCGCCAAGGAGAAAGAGGGTGGGGACGCTCATGGCTTGCTGGCGGATGAGGGTACGACCGGCGTCGCCGGATGACGGCTGGCATTGACCGGTCCGAGGGAAAGCAGGGCTGCGGCGAACAGCACCAGGCAGGACCACGCGAGGCGCTGCGATACGAGCCGGCTCCGCAGACGCAGGATCATCACCATGCCGTAGGCGATCCACACGCCCACGGTGATGAGGAGCTTGTCGAGATTGACGCTGGCAAAGTCCTGCAACCAGTGGAAGGAGCCGACTCCCAGCGACCATGTCATCAGGACCACGCCGGCGACCAGCAGGCGCACGCCGATGTGATCGAGTTCCAGGATGGAGGGCAGGAAGGAGAAGAGCCCGCGCAGGTGCTTGTGCTTCAGGCTGAACGTTTGCAGCAGGTACATGAACGAGGTGAGCGCGAGCAGCGCAAAGACGCCGTAGCTGAAGAGGGCGAGGGCGGCGTGAAACTCGATCCAGGTGTTGCCGCCGAACGCCCCGATGCGCCGGTCCGCGTCCCAGGCCGGGGTGGCGAGCGAGACCAGGGTGAGCACCGCGGACAGACACGAGGTGAAATAGCCGAGCAGACTCAGGCGGAACGTGGCGCCGATCACGAGATAGAGCGCGATGGCCGACCACGCCGTGAACTGGAAGATCTCGAACGTGTTGCCGATCGGGCAGCCCTTCACCGTCAGGCCGCGCAGATAGAGGCCGAGCGTCTGCAGGGCAAAGCCGGCGGCGACGATGCCATACATGGCCAGGCGGGAATGCTGCCGTTCACGCAGCAGGGCCACCGTGCCCAGCACGAAGCCGGCCACGTAGCAGGCGGAGGCCAGCCAGAACCACATCCGGTCACCAAATCCGAGGAAAGTCATGGGAAGGACGAGGCTACGGTTGGGCACCAGGGCGGGCAAGCCGCGTTGGGGCGGCGGCTAGAGCGGTTTAAGAAATTCTGTCGCCGGGGTCGCCGACCCCGGTCTGCCTGGTCGCGAGGCACAAAGAGTAACCGTGGCCACCGGCCACGGCTACAGTATTGCAGAAAACGCCTTGGAAGCCGGGCACGTCGGATCAGGAATCGCATCCGCGGAACGTAGCGAGGCCGCACCAAAAAGCTAGGCGTGATTGCCAAATTCGGATCCGGCGGGTCCGGGTTGCAGGGCGTTACCCGCCCGCGGCGCATTGCGCCTGGCTGCCAGGCCACCCGTTCCTCTTCCCCGCAACATGTCAACCAATAGTTGACGTGTTGCCGGGAAGACCGCGACAAGCCAATTGCCTCCCGGAGGGATTGCGCAGACGTCATCTATTCTTTCCTTGCCACCCAGAAGCGGCACTCGTCGGAAAAGTCGCGCACGGCTTGGGATTCGCAGGCCAGGTCGCGGCGCATGGCGTCGAAGACAGGCGTCCAGCCGGTGGCGGCCAGGTCCTCCCGCACCTCCGCGTGCGTGGGCAGGTGCATGAAGGTGTGGCCGCCATGGTCGTCGCGAAAGTACCGGTCACCGAACTCGCCCAGGCGGGGATCCTGCTCGCCCCGCGCCCAGCGGGCCGCCTCCGCGGCCCAGTGCGGCCGGTCGCGCGGCTCGTCGTCGCGGTCATGCGTGGTGAAGAGGAAGGCCGCGTCCGGCCGGCACACGGCGCGGATTTCGCGCAGGGCCTGCCGGCGGTGCTCCCGACCGGGGATCTGCATCAGGCCGTTGAACATGAACAGCGCCCCGGCGAAACCGTTTGGCTCCGGTTGGTCGCGCATGGCGCTGCCCCTTTCTCGTGTTACGTCGTCACCCGCCAAAAGCTCTTTGTAACGTAATACGTTACAAACGGATTGGACCGGGCCGCTTGGACCGCTGGCAGCGCGGTCGCGCAACCGGTGATCCGTACGGAGCCGGGTGGCGTCGGCGTGCAGGAAGCGGATCGCACCGGCGGCGCGCAGTGCGGCGAGGCTGCGGGCCTGATCGAGGAGTTCCTCCGCGAAGTCCACGGCGGTGAGGCCACGGTAACCAAGATCCCAGAGGCCGAGCGTGACGCGGCCGGCGCCGCAGCCGATCTCGATCAGGGGTGCGTTCCGGTCGGGGAACCAGCGTTCGATCAGCAGTCGCTCCGAGGCCCACAGTCCGAGTTCGTGGGCGGCCCGGGTGTAGTGCACCACGACGTTGGTGTCGTTGAAGTCGTGCCGGACGGTTGCGGAGGAGATTTTTCCCACTGCAGAGACACGGAGAGCCCAAGGTGGCGCAGCCGCAACCAAAGAACACACAATTCTGCGTGCCCAACCAGGTCGCGGCGCACGAAGTTGCAGGAGACAGGCCTGCTCGCAGGTGATTCTTTTTTCGCCTGCGAGCAGGCTCCTGCTTTGCTCACCGAATAATGAAGACGATTGTGCGCAAAAAGCTCGATCGACTATGCCGTAACCATGCAGTCGAAATCCGCAAAAACCGTGTAGCAGCCGAGGTCACGAGGCTGAGGTTTAGCGGCGACGCATCTCCCAACAGTCTCCTTACGTCGGCTGCTACACTCGATTGCATGGATCCCGCCAAGTGGTCCGACCAAAGGGCTCATTTTCGCTTCCAGAGGGCGATGAACATGCCGTTGGCGTTCAGCACGTGCGGCCAGAGGTATTCTGCACCCGGGCCTGTTGATCCCAAACCGGGGTCGGCGACCCCGGCTACAGGAAATACGGCCGCGGGTGCAAACTCCGGATGAGCGGCGGTGAAGGCGCCGGCGACGCCGGTCGTCTCGGTGCGCGTGAGCGTGCACACGGCGTACACGAGGCAACCCCCGGGCTTGATGGAGCCGGCGACATGCTCGAGGAGCTGGCTTTGCCGCGCGGCGAGTTCGCGCACGTCGGCGGACGACATGGTCCAGCGGGCGTGCGGATGGCGCTGCCACGTGCCGACGCCGCTGCAAGGTGCGTCGACCAGGACGCCGTCGAATTTGGTCCTGGTCGGCGGCTGCGGGCCGCCATTCCAGGCGACGGTCCGGTAGTTGAACACTTGGGCGCGCGCCGCGCGTTTTTTCAGGATCTGCAGCCGGCGGACGGAACGGTCGCTGGCCCAGATGAGCCCCTGGTTGCGCATCAGATCGGCGAGGTGCAGCGTCTTGCCGCCCTCGCCCGCGCAGGCGTCCCACCAGGTCTCGCCGGGTTGCGGCGCGCAGGCGTGCCCGACGAGTTGGGAGGCAAGATCCTGGATCTCGAACTGCCCCTGCTGGAATTCCCGGGTGAGAAAGAGGACCCGCGATCCCTTGTAACGAAGGGCGGTTGTAGCCGGGGGCGCCTGCCGTGAGCGTGTCGAACCGGCCGACCCCGGGCCGGCCTCAGCGAGGCCAGCGACATGCGCAGGTTCGCAGTCGCCCAGTGCCCGCGGGAGGGTTGAGGCGAATTCCTGCCGCGCCCGGATCCACAGCGGCGGGTCGCGCTGGAGCTGGCGCAGCCAGCTCCAGCGCTGCGGCGCGAGCCAGTCCGCCTTTGCCAGGGCTTCGGCCGCCGGGTCCGCCGGTTCGCTGGCCGCCAAAGGCAGCTCCGCCCAGATCCACTCCGGCACGGTGCGGGCGGCCAGGGCCTCGGGTTTGACGGCAGCCGGATTGGCGTCGAAGCGCGCCTGCAGTGCGAGCGCGGCCTCAAGGCGCCGCTGGGGCGGAGCCTCCTTGTCCAGCCAACCCAGCCAGCGGAAATAGGCGGCGATGGCGCGGACGATGTCCCGGCGTTCGGCGGGTGCGAGGTCGCGGCGCGGCCGGAGTTCGCGGCGGAGCACCGCGTCGGCCGGATCGCGGGGCGTGATGAGCGCGAGGAGGCGCGCGGCGCGGTTCAAGGTGGCGGCGGAAGGCATGCTCAACACGAAGGACGCGAAGGGCACGAAGTTCAAACCGCGAATCCCCGGCCAAGCCGGGGCTGCTCACCCGCGCCGGGCCCAGCGGCGCGTTTCCTTGAGCTGGAGACGCTTGGTCTCGACCAGCGTACCGGCGACGGCGGGGTGCGCCCGCAGTTGCTGGAACTGGGCGGGCACCAGCTTCCAGCCGAGTCCGGCCGGGGCCTCGGCAAACGGCGCGATGCGATTTTCGAACACGAAGGCGAATTCGAGCCGCGTGTCGCCATAGCTCGCATCGACGGCGGCGCGCAGCGTGCGGAGGAAGTCGGGCAATCCGGGATGATCGGGTTGCAGCAGCCAGGTGACCTTTTTGACGAGCGAGGTCACGGCGGCGTCGAGCGGGTAGCACTCCTTGACGTTGATGCGCATGCCGTCGTTGCCGGCGAGGAGGTTGCCTTGCACGAGCACCGGGGTCTCGGCGGCCAGGTTGCGCGCGTATTCCTCGTAGGCGTCGGAAAACATGTTCATCGGCAGCGAGGCGCGCTTGGTGGCGAGGGTGAACGCGGCCCAGGGGCGGTTGTCCTTGCGCGACAGCTTCTTCACGATGCCGGTCGCGATGCCGCAGAGGCGGAATTCGCTCTGGCCGGGCTGGTCGAGCAGCTCGTCCTCGGGCACGGTGTTGATGGCCTCGGCCAGGCCGGCGTAGGCGTCCATCGGGTGGCCGGAAATGTAGAAGCCGAGCAGCTCCTTCTCGTACTGCAGCCGCTCCGACAGCGGAAAATCGCCGGCGCCGCCGTTGCCGCCATTCCGGGAATCCGTCGAGCCGTTGGGCCGGCGGGCGGCCGGTGTCTCCGCCTCGCCGAAGAGGAAAACCTGGCCGGCCGCCTTCTCGCGCGCATCGGCCGCCGTCGCGCTGACCCGGGCGGAGACAAATTCCGCCGCGGCCTCGAGCCCGGCGAAGAGCGCGCCGCGCGCCGCACCGGAATAGTCGAAGGCGCCGGTCTTGATCAGGCATTCCAGCACCCGCTTGTTGATCGCGCGGCCGTCCACCCGGTGGATGAAGTCGTCAAAATCGCGGTAGGGGCCGGCGGCTTCGCGTTCACCGATGATTTTCTGCGCGGCGGCCTCGCCCACGCCCTTGATCCCCGCCAGGCCGAAGCGGATCTTGCCCGAGACGCGCGACGAGGGCGTCGCGTCCCCAGTTGGAGCGGCGACCCCCCGGTCGCCGGATCGGGTTTCGTGAATCACCGGCGTGAAACTCTCCCGCGACTCGTTGACGTCGGGCCCGAGCACGGGAATGCCCATGGCGAGCGCCTCGTCGATGAAGTGGGAGACTTTTTCCGAGTTGCCCAGCTCGGAGCTGAGCACGGCGGCCATGAACTCCACGGGGTAATTCGCCTTCAGGTAGCCCGTCTGGTAGCTGAGGATGGCATAGGCGGCGGAGTGCGACTTGTTGAAGCCGTAGCCGGCGAACTTGTTGAGGATGTCGAAGATCGCGTGGGAGGTGTCCTCGTCGATGTTATGGAGCCGCTTCGCGCCGGCGACGAACTTGTCGCGCTCCTGCGCCATGGCGACCGGATCCTTCTTGCCCATGGCGCGGCGGAGCATGTCGGCGCCGCCGAGGGTGTAGCCGGCGATGACCTTGGCCGCCTCCATGACCTGCTCCTGGTAGACCATGACGCCGTAGGTCTCGTGGCAGACGTCCTCGAGGAGCGGGTGGGGGAACTTGACCGTCGCCGGATCCTTCTTGCCGCGGATGTAGTCCGGGATCCATTCCATCGGACCGGGGCGGTAGAGTGCGATCAGGGCGATGATCTCGTCGATGGTGGAGACCTGGAGCTGGCGGCAGAGCGCCTGCATGCCGCCGGACTCGAGCTGGAACACGGCGGTGGTGCGGCCCGAGTTGAGCAGGGCGAACGTCTTCGCGTCGTCGAGCAGGATTTTTTCGATGTCGAAGGCCGGATCGGCGGTGCGGCGGACGTTGTCGACGGCGTCGGCGATGACGGTGAGCGTCTTAAGGCCGAGGAAGTCCATCTTCAGCAGGCCGAGCTTGGACACCGCGTTCATGTCGTACTGCACGGTCACGTCGCCTTCCTGCAGCGTGAGCGGCACATACTCCTCCAGCGGCGTGTCGGTGATGAGGATGCCGGCGGCGTGCTTGCCGGTGTTGCGCACCATGCCCTCGAGCACGCGGCCCTGCTCGATGATCTTTTTCGCCACCGGATTGGAATCGAACTCGGTGCGCAGCTCGGCGGACTTGGCGAGGGCGTCCTCGAGCGTGATGTTGAGCTCGTCGGGGATCATCTTCGCCAGGCGGTCGGCCTCGGCGTAGGGCAGGTCGTGCACGCGGGCGACGTCGCGGATGACCATCTTGGCGCCGAGCGTGCCGTAGGTGATGATGTTGGCCACGCAGTCGTTGCCGTACTTGCGGCGCACGTAGTCGATGACCTCGCCGCGGCGGCGCATGCAGAAGTCGATGTCGAAGTCGGGCGGCGAGACGCGCTCGGGGTTGAGGAAGCGCTCGAAGAGGAGCTTGAAGCGGAGCGGGTCGAGGTCGGTGATGCCGAGCAGGTAGGCGGCGATGCTGCCGGCGCCCGAGCCGCGGCCGGGGCCGACGGGAATGCCCTGCTCCCGGGCCCAGTGGATGAAATCCCAGACGACGAGGAAGTAGTCGGTGTAGCCGGTCTGCTCGATGATCGAGAGCTCGTAATCCATCCGCTCGCACAGCCCGGCGGCCAGGGCGGCCGTGGGGACTGGGTTTTGGGCTTTGGGTTTTGAGTTCTGGGTTCCGGCTGCCAGCTCATCGCTTTTGGCCGCTGGCCTTTGACTTCTGGCTTCCGTCCCGGCGGCAGTGCAGGCGTCGTAATCGATGCTGTAGCGGCGGCGCAGGCCTTCGACGCAGAGCTGCTTGAGATAGCCGGCGCGGCCGGTCTTCACCTCGGGCGGCAGCGGATAGCGCGGGTAGCGCTCGGAACCCTTGGGAAAGGGGATGGCGAGGTCGCACATCTCGGCCACGGCCTGGGTGTTGGTGACCGCGCCAGGCACCTCGCGGAAAAGCTGCTCCATTTCGGCCCGCGATTTCAGGTAGAATTGCTGGCTGTCGAACCGCATGCGGTCGGCGTCGGCGATCTTGGCGCCGGTCTGGATGCAGAGCAGGGTGTCGTGCGGGCCGGCGTCCTCGGCGCGGACGTAGTGGACGTCGTTCGTGCAGACGACCTTCAGCTTGAATTCCTGCGCCAGCTTGAGGAGGTCGGGCGCGATCTGGTGCTGCGGCGCTAGGCCGTGATCCTGGATCTCGACGAAAAAGTTCTCCCGGCCGTAGATATCGATGAAGCGCCCGGCGGCGCGGCGGGCGTCGTCATAGCGTCCCTGTAGCAGGCGCTGCGGGATAAGCGCGGCGAGGCACCCGGTGAAGGCGACCAGGCCCGCGGAGTATTTTGCCAGCGTCTCGAAATCGGCGCGCGGCCGGTAGTAGAAGCCGCGCAGGTGGGCGTCGGACACGAGCTTGAGCAGGTTCTGGTAGCCGGCGTGGTTCCGCGCCAGCAGCCCCATGTGGAAGATGGACTTGCCCTCCTCGCTGCGGCCGGTGCGCTCGAGGCGCGAGCCCTCGGTGAGGTAGATCTCGCAGCCGATCAGCGGCTTGATGCCCCGGGCCTTGGCCTGGTTGTAGAAATCGATCGCGCCGAAAAGATTGCCGTGGTCGGTGAGCGCGAGCGCCTGCATGCCGAGGCCGGCGGCGCGCTCCATCAGGCGGTCGATGCGGCAGGCGCCGTCGAGCAGGCTGTAGTCCGAGTGGACGTGAAGATGGACGAAATTGGTGTCGGCGGTGGCCACGGCTGGATGGGGGCGTGCTTTCAAAATGTCATTGCGAGGAGTCCCGCAGGCGGGGCGACGAAGCAATCCAGCTGGATCGCCACGGCCCGCTCTGCGCGGCCTCGCGATGACCCGGCATATTGACAACACGACCTGACACCTAACCAAGACCCCGCGGCCAAATGTTCAAGGCGGAATGCGGCGGAAGCCAGAGGCCAGATTCCAGAAGCCGGACATCAGAGGTCAGAAGCCAGATGTCAGAAGCTTGACGTTAGCGAGCAGGGCGTACCCAGAGACCGGGAGCCAGAGGACAGAGATCAGGAGGCAGATTCTTCTACGCGGTACGACCCACAGGATCGTTCATCTTTTTGCCAACGTTACGCATAAGACATCGAGGATGCCGCTGTGGCAGTCGAGTAGCCTCGATGCGCTAGTTGGAAACTAACCCATCAGTCGAAACCAATCCGCGACGGCGAGCCGAAGGCGGACAATCTCGTCTTCGGCCAATGGGCAGCAATGCGCGATCGGGCCTCGCAACATGTTGAGGCTGGTCATGATCTTTGTGAAAGCCTTCTCGCTAGAAAAGATGGCATCGAAGTTACCCCAGTTGCTTCTGACAATCTCGCCGAGCTCCCCGAAGGTTGTGTAGTCAATCTCGGCGTCTGATCGGGGCGTCATGCCGGCGTCGGTCTCCTTCTGAATGTTGGTCTTGACGTTGTCCTTCACGATTTGAGGAACCGACGTATCCCACCATTTTTCCCCATTTTGGCTCTTAAGCGTGTCGGCGATCAGTAACCGAATGCTGCGTTCAAGGCAGTAGAAGAGTTCGTAGTGTTTCGCCATTTGGGCCGCTTCGGCGCGGGATGTCATGTCGAATTGAGGATAATAGTCCTCATCCTTATCGTCGGATTGAGAACGCTGGAGGTCGAGGTGTAGCTCCTTTTCGACTTTGTCCAAGTCTCGCTCAACAAGGGCATGTGACATGCCAAACAGCTTGATTCTCTCCTCGCTGTTCATCTCATCTCCTGATCAGGTTTTCCCGAAGTGCACGGAAGATCGCATTGAACACCGCGGGATCATCCGTCTTCGGAAGAACCAGATTGATTGTGTATGCGAGATTGAGATCGAAGTCCTGCTTGCCTTCCTCGTCCTGCTGCCTCCCTCCGTCTTCCTCGCCCTTGCTCTCCACAGTTGTGGAGGTTAGAGCCTTCTCGAAGTCTGCTATTTGCTTCAGCTTGTCGAAGGTCTGGCAGACGAGCTGAACGACACGACTCTTGCTTTCGAGTCCGGTGACCTCAACGACAAGTCCTTTGAATTGTTCCTTCGTGAGACCATTGGCGTATTCATTTCGATCGAAGAGTTCCTTGTAGCCAGCCTTCAGGGCGGCAGCCATGGCCGCGCCACTGCTCTCGCTATTCCGGAACTTCTTGTACAGTTCGGATGGCGTGCCATCAGTGTTCAGGAAACCGAGTTTCTTCGCCAGCGGGATGAACTGCCGGAAGTTGCCGCCGCGGAAACCGAGTTTAGTCTCGAGGAAGTCCTGCGTGAATCGGTCTGGTGCCTTCGCCTCCTGAATCTTGTGGAGGATTCGAACGATACTGCCAGGTTGATTCACATATGGGATTTTCGTTGCCATGATCTTCTCCTCCTTGATTTCCAACAGTGTTATTAGGCCAAAGTCGTCAGGGGTAACGTTCTGGCCTCGGCCGAGAAAAGCCCAAAGTGCCGGCAGGGTCAACGCCCGGATTGAAAATTCCAAGTTGCCTCCAGTCGCCGACATGGAGAGGGGATCATCGTGGTTTGGAATCATCTCAAATTCCGCGGTTGAATTTGGCCACAGAGAATCCAGCGACGATTCCACCGTAACCGAATCAATCCACAGAGATTTTTAACACCACTGATTACACTGATGACACGGATCAAACGATAGGGCTCACGACACCGCAGTTGCTTTTTTATCCGTACTATCTGTGCAATCCGCGGTTCAAAGTGTCGTGTTCCCTTCGATTGAGGCGGAATTGCGCCTCATAAAACCGTGCGCTGCGGGTTAACCACGGCTGGAAAATAGGGATTGACGGAGGGAGAGGCGGCTGGAGACTTACCCGTTTTTCCCTCCGAACCTTCCTGTCTCCCCATGTCCATAGAAATCAAGATCCGCAAAAACGAGCCGGTGGATCGCGCGCTGCGGCGCCTGAAGAAGAAGCTCGACCGCGAAAACATCATCAAGGACGTCCGCGCCAAGCGTTACTATGAGAAGCCGTGCGAACGCCGCCGGCGCAAGGCGAAGGTGGCCGCGTTCAGCGCCATGCTCCGCGCCCGTTACGAGAGCTGAGTTTTCCCGCCGCCCCCCGCTTGGCGGAGACGGGTCCGGGCGGCACGAGCAGCGAGGCTTCGACAAAATGGCCCTTCGCCTCCAGGAGCTATGTCTGCCAGCGGAGCGTCGTCGATGGAGACCTAGGTTCCGGCGGGAGAGGCTTGCAGGGTGGAAGGTGGAGAGGACGCCGGATCCCGGCCGCGGCAGGGTAGGTTCGCTGATGAACCGGCAAACAGACGGTCGCAATCTGCAAAACTGCGTAGCAGCTGAGGTCACGAGGCTGGTGTTTGACAGCCTCCTTACGGCGGCTGCTACTCCCGACTACATGGATTCCGTCAAGCCGTGAAACCTGTCCTGGCGCTTTCGACCGCGTGGTGCTCCGCCCGCCATACCGACGGGTACATGATGCTGCAGGAGATGGTCCGCCTGGGGTTCGAATACGTGGAGCTGAGCCACGGCATCCGCATCACCCTGGTGCCGGGCGTCCTCCGGGGGCTCAACGAGCGCTTCGTCCAGGTCAGCTCGACGCACAATTTCTGCCCGCTGCCCCCGGCCATCACGCAGGCTGCCCCCAATCTGTTCGAGTCGTCGGCCCCCGCCGGCCAGGGCCACGAGCACGACCAATGGCTGCGCCACACGCGCCGCACGCTCGATTTTGCGGCTCAGGTCAGGGCGCGGGCCGTGGTGATGCATCTCGGCAGCGTGCATTTCTTCTGGTTCAACCCCGGGGAGCGGCTGCGCCAGTACGCCCGCCGGCATCCCGCTGCCGGGCCGGCGGAGCCCCGCTACCAACGGCTGCTCACCAGGGCCTCGGCCCGGCTGAGCCGCTGCGCGCCGCGTTACTGGGATCAGACCCAGCGCAGCATCGCGGAGATCCTGCCCTACGCGGCGGAGAAGGGTGTGCGGCTCGGCTTTGAAAACCGCGAGCGGTTCGAGGAACTGCCGCGGGACGCGGATTTTCCCGGCCTGTTCCAGTCTCTCCCGCCATCCGCGCCGGCCGGCTACTGGCACGACACCGGACATGCGGAGCTGAAGGAGCGCATGGGCGTCATCACGCAGCGGCGGCAGCTGGAAGCCAACGCCGGGCGTCTCATCGGCTTCCATCTGCACGACGTGGATGCCGCGGGGCACGACCACCAACCCATTGGCAAAGGGAACATCGATTTCAAAATGGTGCGGGAGTTCTGGCAGCCGCACCATGTGCTTGTGCTGGAGCTGAGTTCGCGCGCCAGCCCGGAGGACGTCGTGGATTCGCGGAAACGGATCGAGAATCTGCTTTAGGAATTCGCCGGGTTCCGATCCCGGCGAATTCCTCAGCTCGCCCGGGAGGGCGGGTTCCACACGCCGGCGATGGGCGTGCCGCAGTAGCGGCACTTGCCGGCGTCGAGCGCCAGGCGCGTGACAGCGAAGATATCGCGCTCGATGATCGCGCGCTTGCAGCCTGGGCACCAGGTGGTGGCGGCGTCGGGCACCTCGCGGACGTTGCCGAGGTAGACGTAGCGCAGGCCGGCGGCGCGCGCCACGGCGCGGGCCCGGACCAGGATGTCGACTGGCGTGGGCGGCAGATGGTCGAGCTTGTGCTGCGGGTTGAAGCGCGAGAAGTGCAGCGGCCGGTCGGGCCCGAGGTTCTCCACCAGCCAGCCGCACATGCGCCGGATCATATCGAGGTCATCCGTGTACGTGGGCACGACCAGGTTGATGACCTCGAACCACACGCCGAGGTCGCGGTAGGTCTTGAGCGTGTCGAGGATGGGCTGGAGCCTGCCCGAGTTGAGCCGGCGGTAGGTGGCGTCGTCGAAGCCCTTGAGGTCCACGTGCGCGGCGTCGACGAACCGGGCGAGGTCCCGGAGCGGACGGTCCTCGATCGACCCGCAGGTCACGATGATGTTTTTCAGGCCGCGCTCGCGGGCGAGCCGGCAGGTGTCGGAGGCATACTCGTAGTAGGCGGTCGGTTCGGAGTAGGTGTACGAGATCGACGGGCAGCGGAGCGCCCCGGCCACCGCCACGACGTCGTCGGGGAACAGGCTCAGGCGGGCGAGCTCGTCGTAGCTGAGCGACGGCGGCAGCGGCGGCCGGAGCCGGAACTCCGGCCCGCGCGGGTCCTTGGTTTCCTCGGGTTTCTTCTGGGAGATCTCCCAGTTCTGGCAGTTGAGGCAGCGGAAGACGCAGCCCGACGTGGCGAGCGAGAAGGTCGGCGTGCCGGGGAGGAAGTGGTAGAGCGGCTTCTTTTCAACCGGATCGATGTGGAACGTGCACGGATTGCCGTAGGCCATCGTGTAGAGCATGCCGTCCCGGTTGACCTTGTTGCGGCAGTGGCTGCGGTCGCCGGGCGCGAGCAGGCAGTTGTTCGGGCAGACCTTGCACTGGACGTTGCGGTCGAGCTTGAGGTAGTGCGACGCCTCCTTCACCCAGCCGCGCCGGCGCCAGAGCTCCCAGAGCGCGTCGTCGGGCGCGTCGCCCTTGAACACGTCGGCCGGCGCCTCGGCCCCGCCGAGGCGGAGCAGATTGTCGAGCCACGAGCCGGAGCCGCGCAGGCCCAGGCCGGCGAAAGCCGCCGCGCCGCAGGCGAGCGCCCGCCGGCGGGTGATCGATTGCGGCCCGGTGGGCGCCGGTCCCGCCGGCATCGAGGGGGGCGGCGGTGATCCGGCCGGCCGTTTTCCTGAATGGCAGTTCATGTTGCGGGCGCTGTTTGGGGCCTCGAAGCCCAAAGATCGGCATCAATAGATCGAATTCTCAGGCGGCGTTGGTGCATCCGCCGGCCTCACACCTTCTTCTTCAGTGTGTCCGCGGAGCGGACATTGGCAGCGAGGCGCTTTTCGTCCGTATGTCGGCTGGTTTCCACGACGCCCGACCGGCTTCCGTCGCCGCTGGAGTCCAAGGCGGCGCCTCGCTGGATCCATCCCCATCGGAGCAGGGCGAGGTAGACCGAGGGCGTCACGTGCGCGAGCACGAGCAGGCCCAGCGGCAGGTGCATCAGCTTGTGGAGGGTAAGCGCCGTCTGCTCGTCGGCGAGCACGCCGAAGCCGTAGCGCCCGCTCATGGCATAGCCGGTCGCCAGAAAGGCGAGCACGACCGGCAGCAGCAGCCATCCGGTCCAGCGGACGAGCTTCAGGCAGACGAAAGTGAGTGTATTCATGAAGGAGTCGCCGGCCGCCAGGCTATCGCCGCGGCGGCCAGGTTCAATGCCGCGGTGCACAGGCAGACCGCGGCCACGCCGAGCAACGGCACCAGCAGGGTGCTCACCAGCAGCGCGCCGAGCGCGGCTCCGAGAAAATCGGCGGTGTAAAGGCGGGAGGCCGTGACCGCCGCCTCGCCGGGCTCCGCCGCGGCGGCCAGCGGAAACTGGCCGCCCACCAGCGCGGCCAGCAGGAAGGTGAGAAGCAGGACGACGCCCTGCCCGGCGATGGCATCGAGGCGGCCGAGGGCCGGCAGGAGGCAGGGCAGCAGGACTGCCAGCCCGGCGAGGGCGAGGGAAAGGAGAAGAACGATGGTGTAGGGCGGCATCGCCGGATGCCGCCGTCCTGATGCCGCATCCCGGCGGGGTCCGGCCTGCGCTCCGTCGCCTCGGTGAAGGAGGGCGACCCGAAATCCGAAGAGCCGTGTAGCAGCCGAGGTAACGAGGCTGAGGATGGGTCGCCGGCCTTCCGCCAGCCCCGCCGTTGCGGCGCGGGCCAGCCTCCTCACGTCGGCTGCTACACTCGGCGGCATTCTTCCGGCCAATGGAGGAGGCGCTGCAGACCCGGCATGCGTTGCAGCCAGCGCGTTCCACCCATCCAGGCGGCGGCCCGCCATCCAGGCGCCCGCCGCCAGCCCGGCCATGAAGACCGTCACCACCAATCCCACCTGCCGGTAGAGCGAGCCGTAAAGCGCCTGGAAGCCGAGCAGCAGCACCACCTCGAGCGCCGACGCGGCGAAGCCGGAGGCAAAAATCACCCGCGGCAGGGCGCGCTGCCGGAGCAGGTAGATGCCGAGCAGGACCAGCAGTGCGCCCACCGGCAGGCCGGCCCGGACCGTGAACTGGCTGAGCCAGTGGCGCAGCTGGTAATAGTAGAGCGCCGGATTGAGGTCGGTGTTGGGGTCGGCGGGCTGCGCCACCGCGCGGTCGAGATCGGCCAGCCGGTCTGGTGCGAGCATCGCCTCGAGATAGGGCCGGCGGACGAGTTTCGTCGCCAGACGGCGCTGCTCGAGGCGAGCGGCGATGTCGAGGGACAGCGGTCCGTCCGACGCGAGGAAGAAGACACGGCCGCCCGGAATCATCCGTACGCGGGCGAAGGACGGCTGCAGCGTGCGGCGGGCCGAGGACAACAGGCGCGCCAGTTCGGGGCTGACGTAGTTTTCGTAGTGGCCGAGGCCGAAGGCGAACACGCCGCCGGGGTTGAGGATGCGCCGGACTTCGGCGAAAAATCCGGCGGTGTAGAAGCGGTTGAGCTGGGCGGTGGATGGATCGGCGACGTCGACGATCACGACATCGAAGCGGCCGGCGGTCTGCTGCACGAAGCGCCGGCCGTCGGTGGCGACGGTCTTGATCCGCGGATCCGCCAGGTATTCCGGCAGGAAACGGCGGCCGGCCGCAATGATCAGCGGATCGATCTCCACGTAGGTCACCTCGCCCACGCCATAACGCAGGATCTCGCGGGCGGTGCCGGCCACGCCGCCGGAGATGAGCAGGACTCTGCGCGCATCCGGGCGCTGGCTCATGGCGTAGTGGACGGTCTCCTCGATGCGGTCGAGGTTGTGCGTGGTGATCACCGGGACGCCGTTCTCGAAGAACGTGAGCTGGCCCGAATCGTCGGTGATTACGAGCCGGCCGTAGGGCGAATTGCCCCGAAAAACCGTGGGCCGGCCCCAGTGCTGGACGGCGGTGGTGACGTCGTCCGCGTCGATCAGCATGGTGTGGAGGGCCAGTCCCGCGGCCACGATGAGCGTCGAGGCCAGCAGCAGCCGTTTGTGGAAATGCCCGGCGAGCCCGGCGGCGAGCAGAAGGCTCAGGAACGCGGGAAAACACAGCAGCGCGAAGTGGTCGAACCACGGCACGAGCACGAAGCTGAACAGGATGCCGCCGCCGATGCTGCCGACGCTGTCGGCGACGTACACCCGGCCGATGCCGGGCGCGCCCTCGCGCCGGGCGAGGAGGGCGCAGGCCAGCGTGAGCAAGGCGCCGGAAACCAGGCAGAACGGCAGGAGCAACGCCAGGCAACCGAGCACGGTTCCGCCCACACCCACGGCCGCGCCGCGGATGAAGACGACATCGCGGAGCACCCGCACCGCCACCACCTGGGCGAGCGGAATCGCGGCGACCGCGATCAGGCCGGCGATCAAAAATCCGATTGGAACCGCGACGCCATCGTCGCGGATCGGCGACGTGGGCGTCGCCGCTCCAGGCATGCGCTGTAGGGGCGCAGCTGGCTGCGCCCGTGGCGCGTGGTCGGCGTCGGGAGCGCAGCCAGCTGCGCCCCTACAAGAAATCCAGCGTCCCAGCCACGCCCCGGCGCCGGTCAGCAGCAGCCAGCTGCCGAGGCTGATGCCGAAGACCAGCTCGTTGCCCGAGAACGCCGCGAGCAGTTCGCGCATCAGCACGAGCTGCGTCATGACGGCCGATACGCCGAGGCCGCCCACGGCAAGCAGGATGAGCCGACGGCTACGGTCGGGCGCTGACGCCGGTCCGGTCATGGAAGTCTTTTAACCACGAATGCACACGAATGGTCACGAATGCTGTCTCCACCCATTCGCGCCGATTCGTGTAGATTCGTGGAAAGGTAGTTCTCAGACATTCGGTTGCGGTGAAGCCGCGCTGGGTCAATCCGCGGTCGTTTGCTCCGACTCCTTAAAGGATTCGACCTGGTAGGTGAGGACGGACACGCCGGGCTGGCGCCAGGCCGCCGGGTCGCAGCCGGCTTTTTCCGCAAGATTGTTGAGAAACTCCACCTTGTCCGGCAACTGCTCCCAGACTTGGGGCAGGTAGGTGGCGCTGCGCCAGCCGATCCGAAGCACGACGCCGTCGCGGTGCGGCTGGAGCCGGCGCAGCAGATCCTCCGGCGAACTGAACGCCAGCGGCTGCGGTTCGGTGAGCACGCTGATCTCGATCTCGAGTCCGTCCACCTCACCGGGACTCACCGGCGGGAAACGCGGGTCGCGGATCGCGGCATTGCGGGCGTTCTCGACGACGGCCTGGTACAGCGGCCCCTGCGGCAGGATGTAGCCGATGCAGCCGCGCAGGTCGCCGCGGTGGGTCAGCGTCACAAAGCAGCCCTTGGCCCCGGTGAGCTTCGGGGCGAGCCCGGCGGCGGGCACCTCGGGCAGCCGGCCCGTCGCGGCGGCCGCGCGCACGGCCTGGCGGGCGAGGTCCAGCAGGAGCCGGCGTTCTTCGGCCGTGTAGGTGGCCGGGGCGGCCGTCGTGGTCGACGGCGCGTAGAACGCGATCGACGCGTAGCCGACCACGCGCGATGTGTCGCCGGTGATGTCGCCGCTGTTGCGGCAGTCGAGCAGGCGGGCTTTCCAACCCTGCTCCCGGGCGAGATGCAGCAGGATGCGGATCGGAGTGTGACCGCACGCATCCTCGTCCCCGACGGCCTCGGGGTCGAGGCGGCAGATGGCGGCGACGGTGCGCTCGTCGAGCCCGCGGGCGGTGGCCGACGAATAATAATGACTGAGATCGGAACTCGCGACGATCAGCGTCCGGTCGTCGAGGATCTGCTGCAACGCGTGGGCGGCCTGTTCCTCGTCGATTTCGCCGCAGACCACGGGCACGAGCTGGAAATTGCGGAGCGTCCTCTGCAGGAACGGCACCTCGACCTCGACCGAGTGCTCCCAGGTGTCGGCCGTGTCCTCGGCCGGCGCGGCCCGCGAAGACTGGCGCCACCAGTCGGGCCGTTGCACGGCGCAACGCGGTTCGAGGGCGAAGGGCGGCAGCCGGGCGAGGCGGCCGGCCTTCTCCGAAACCGGCACATTGCCGAGCGGCGTGCGGTAAACCGTGGCGGCCGACACCGCGGCGGCGCGCAGGTTGGCATAGTGGCTGGGGCCCATCACCACGATGGTGTCGTAGCTGCGGCCGGCCAGCCCCGCCGCTGCGGCGCGGGCCAGCAGCTTGTAGGCGGAGGCGGCCACCGGCCCGGAGTAGGGATAGCCGGCGTGGGGACAGATGAGCGCTTTGAGTTCTCCGGGCAGCGGCTCGGTCTTGGCCGCGGCCAGGCAGGCGTCGATTTCCTTGGACAGTTCGGCCGGGTCTTTTGGATAGAAGAGGCCGGCGACGGCCGGCTCGCGGATCTTGGCCGCGTCGGGCGCTGCTTGGGCGGCGGCGCCATGCAGGCCGAGGGCAAGGCCGAGTACTATCACCGCGGTGAAAACCGGACGCTGGAAGCGAGGGGAGGTGATCATGGGGCTTCCTTCGGGACGGAGTCAGTCTGGGTTTCCCTTCTTCCGACGGCAATCCACGAGTTCGCGCGCCAAAACAAAGACCGTGCGTGCGCGGCCGGTCGAGCTTCATTGCGGGGGAAATTTTGTAACTTATCGGCGGAATCGCGGGTTCTCCCGGTATATGCCCAGCATCAGCCTTCTGGTCCGCGACCTGCGTCAGGCCGTCCGCGCCCTGTGGCGGGAAAAAGGATTCACCGCCACCGTCCTGCTGACGCTGGCGCTCTGCCTCGGGGCCAACGTGGCGATCTTCACCGTGGTCTACTCGGTCCTGCTCCGGCCGCTGCCGTTTCCGCATCCCGAGGAGCTCGTGGTCACATTCAACGGTTATCCCAAGGCCGGCGTGGAGCGCGCCGGCTCCTCGATCTCCAACTACTACGAGCGCAAGGACGCCATCCCGGCCTTCGCCGAGATCGCCGCCATCCGCAACGGCAGCGCGATCATCGGCGAGGCCGGCGCGGCGGACCGCGTGTCGCTAGGACATGCGACCTCGTCCTTTTTCCACCTGCTCGGAGTTCAGCCGGCATTGGGCCGGTTCTTCACCGAGGAGGAAAATGAGGCCGCTATTTTCCGGGTGGTGCTGACGGATGAACTCTGGCGGCAGCGGTTCAACGCCGATCCCGGCGTGATCGGCCGCACGATGCTCGTCAATAACATCCCGATCGCCATTGTCGGCGTGCTGCCGCCAGGATTCCGCTATCTCTCGTCCGATGCCCGATTCTGGCTGCCGCTCCCGTCTTCAAAGGAAGAGCGGTCGCTGAAGCAGCGTCACGCCAATAACGCGGAAGTCATTGCCCGGCTCAAGCCCGGAGCCACGCTGGCCGAGGCGCAAGCGCAGATCGATGCGCTCAACGCCCGGCTGCTGAAGGACGACCCTCTCGCCAAACTGATTGAGGATACGGGTTTCCACACCACCGTGGCCAGACTCCGCGCCGAGCATGTCGCCTCCATCCGACCCGCATTGCTGCTCCTGCAGGCCGGCGTGCTGTTTTTGCTGCTCATCGGCGCGGTCAATCTGGTCAATCTGCTGCTCATCCGCGCCAGCGCCCACAGCCGGGAGCTGGCCATCCGGCAGACGCTCGGCGCCAGCCACGGACAGGTGGCCGCCCAGATTCTCACCGAGACGATGGTGGTGGCCCTGCTGGGAGGTGGGCTGGGCCTCGGGGTGGGTGCCGCGGCCCTCCGGATGCTCGCGCTGCTGGGCACCGACCGGCTGCCGCTCGGAACCGTCATCACGTTTGACTGGACGATTGCCTTGACCGCCCTTGGCGGTGCGGCGGCGGTCGGGCTGCTGCTGGCGCTCCCCCTCATCTGGTTCAACCTGCACGGCACTCTCGCGCCCGTCCTGAACACCGAGTCGCGCGGCGGCACGACCACCCGGACCACCCACCGGTTGCGGCACAGCCTGATCGTGGCCCAGATCGCCCTGGCCTTCGTGCTGCTCGCCGGGGCGGGCCTGCTCGGTATGAGTTTCCAGCGCGTGCTGGCCGTGCATCCCGGTTTCCAACCGGACCATACCTTGACCGGCCGGGTCTCAATGCCTTTGGTGAACTATAAGGATGATGCCGCGCGTTTTGCCTTTGCCGATCGGTTGCTGGTTGAACTGCGCGCTTTGCCGGGCGTGAAGGCCGCGGCCCTCGGCGCCTCGCTCCCTTTCAGCGGGTACGACGGCAACAGTGCCGTCATCGTCGAGGGCTATACGGTGGCCCCGGGCGATTCCATCCGTACGCACAACTTGTGCAGCGTATTCGGTGATTATTTTGCCGCGCTGGGCATCCCGCTGCGGGAAGGCCGCTTGCTCACGGCGGCCGATTCCCGGTCGAAGGATCGGGCCTGCCTGGTCGATGAGGATTTTGCCCGGCACTACTGGCCCGCGGGCGGCGCAGCTGGGCACCGGTTGTACAACGGGCCGCCCGATTATCCCGGCGTGCACCTTTATACGGTGGTCGGGGTCGTGGGCAGCGTGAAACGAAATGATCTGGCCGACCGGCGGTCCAAGGGCGCGGTCTATTTTCCCTACCAGTCGACGGAAGGCATGTCATTTGATCAGTGGGTGATCCTGCGTACCGGCCAGCAGCCGGAAGCCGTGGGGCCCGCGCTGCGCCAGGCCGTGCTGAAAATCGACCCCGGCTTGCCGGTGGATGAGCTCAAGTCCATGGTCACGCGCATCGACGACAGCCTCGTCGCCCGGCGTTCACCGATGCTGCTGGCGGGTGTTTTCGGCGGGGTGGCCCTCGGCTTGGCGGCGATCGGGATCTACGGTGTGCTGGCCTACGCCGTGGCCCAGCGGCGACGCGAGATCGGCGTGCGCATGGCACTGGGGGCGCTGCCGGAGCAGATTCTCCGGCAGTTTCTCCGGCTGGGCGCCACCTTGCTGGCGATCGGCACGGTCTTGGGGCTCGTTGGCGCATGGCTGGTCGGCCGGGCGATGAGCGGCCTGCTCTTCGACATCGCGCCGGCGAATCCGCTGGTGCTGGCAGGCACCGCGGTCCTGCTGGGGACCGTCGTGTTGCTGGCCTGCCTCCTGCCGGCGCGGCGCGCGGCGCGGATCGACCCGATCGTCGCCCTGCGCGCGGAGTGATCAGCGGACCGGTCGTTGCTTAATAGCGGTCCATCACGAAAAACATGATCCAGGTGACAGCAGCGGAAAATAATACGATGCCGCCCAAGCTGAAAAGCGCGGTGACGACGTTGTCCCGGTTCAGGATGAGGTTCGTGACGAGCGGGCCGTTCACGGCGATCATCACGATCAGGTAATCGCGCCGCCGACGGTTGGACCGGGGCGTGAGGTCCACGGGTTTCTCGAACTGCGCCTGCACGCGGGCCGTCTCCTGCACGATCTCGAGCGCTTCATTCCGCGTCTGGGCCCCGATGGCCTTCGACGCCGCCGGGGGAGCGGCGGCCGGGTTCGGGCGCGCCGGCGTCGGATCCGTGGTGATGGGCACCTTGCCTTGGTTGGCCGCGGCGATTGCGGCGTGTACGTCGATGCGGGTGCCGCCCGGTTGGTTGACCGTCACAAACTCGCGCAGCTTGAACTGGAACTCCCGTCGCGCCGGCAACAGGTCGAGGCATTCCGGAATCTCCTGCAACGGCTGCCACGGCCCGGAACCGCCGCCGGCCGCCGGCGTCGCGCCGGTGACCACGCCGACCATGGCCAGTTCACGCAACTGATCGCGGTCGAATGGCCCGCGGATCTGGTTGTCCAGCATGACGAAGAGCTGCATCGGGGCGGCGGACGGAAGGACCACCGGAATGCTTGCCCGCACGATGACGCCGCGCGGCCGCGATTGCACGCTCCTAAATTGTTTTGGTGAATTTCGACTCCGTTTTGCTTTGCGATCTTCGCTGGTTGCTCACTGCGATCGGGGTTCGCGTACCAGACTGACATCTGGAGGTAGGGCGTGACCGCCGGGCACGCCGAGAGATACGGACGGCCCAGCGGTCCGTCCCTACCCGTCAGGCTATCTCGCGAGCATCAATAGTTACGGCTTCGTCGGGCAGCGTGGGACTTCCGTTTAGGCGTGGCTTAGCGGCGACCTGCGAGCAGGAGTTCTTGGATCCAGCGGCGGTGCGGGCCGGAGAGGGTAATGTGCTCCAGCTCCGCCACGTGCACCCAGTGCAGCGTCGCATTGGCGGCGAGCCGGCGGCGGTCGGCGGGCGTGAGCGCCACCGCGTGGATCGACTCGGTGATGCGGTGGTTGGTGATGGTGCGCGTGTGCCGGGCCAGAAGCGGCGCGGCCTGCACGGTCGTCGGATGGAAGCCAAGTTGGTCGGCAGTCGGCAGTTCATGGAGGTCGGCGAGGCGACGGGCATCGCCGGCTGCGCGATGCAGCAAAAGGCAGCCGTCATGCTCGCACCACGCGCGTGCGACGGTGCGCTGGCCGGTCTTCTTCCGCTCCAGCCGCGGATAGCGCTCCGGGGCGCCGCGGCGCGCGGCGGCGCAAAACCGCCGCACCGGGCAGGACGCGCAGCCGGGGTGGTGGCGCGTGCAGACCAGAGCGCCCAGTTCCATCATCGCCTGATTATGCGTGCCGGGATCGGAGCGTTTGAGGAGGACCCCGGCAAGGGGCGCAAAATGCTTTGCCGCCGAGGCGCTGTCGCGAAACCGAGTGCCGTCGGCGGTGAGCCGGGCGAGGACGCGCACGACATTGCCATCGACGCAGGCGGCGGGCGCGTCGAAGGCAAGGCTGGCGATTGCCGCCGCCGTGTAGGGTCCGACGCCCGGCAGCTCGCGCCAGGCTTCGGGCGTGCGCGGCGGGGCGGGAAGGGCGGCGAGCGCCCGGGCCAGCCGGTGGAGGTTGCGGGCGCGGGAGTAGTAGCCGAGGCCTTCCCAGAGTTTGAGCACCCACGCCTCGGAGGCGGCCGCGAGCGCGGCGAAGCCGGGCAGTTCACGCATCCAGCGCGCAAAATAGGGCAGGACCGTCTTGATCTGCGTCTGCTGCAGCATGAACTCCGAGACGACCGTCCCGTAGAGCGACGGGGATTCGCGCCACGGCAGCCGCCGGTGGTGCCGGCGATACCAGGCATGCAGGGCGCGCTGGAAGGCGGCCTTGCGGGAAATAGGGCGCTGAACTTGATGCACCGGTGATATGAATTGGCCGCCAAGAAGCCTAGCGCGGCGGAGCCGCAACCAAGAGAAGGAGGAGCTTTTTAATCACGGATTCCACTGATGGGCACAGATTGAATGCCGTTTTTTATCCGTGTCGATCCGTGTGATCCGTGGTCGATTGGCTTAACTTCGCCGCGCGCGAGGATTTTTGGTGGATGACAGCACAAAAGATGCAAGCGAATACACCACGATTGCCGGGGAAGGCAGAAGCAACCTGGCCGCAGGCTTTTTCTTTGCGCTTTTGGCGGCTTTTTGCGGCTATTGCCGCCGATGAAGCCACGGCAGGACAACGCCGACGAGGCGGCAAAAAAGCTCAGCACCTACACGATCAAGCTCGACGACGCGCAACTGGAGAAGCTGCGCGTTGTCTGCGAGGCGAAAGGCTGGGAGCCTTTTGAGGTGGCGTACGCGCGCTTCGCCTTCCGCGGGCCGGACGTCAACGTGACCGCCTACGACAAGCGCCGGATCGTGGTCATCGCCGGCAAGGGGACGGAGGAGTTCGTGCTCCACACGCTGGAGACCGAGGTGACCGGCGCCCCGCGCCTGGGCTACGACGAGGTGCTGCACCCGGAGCGGTTTGAGCCGCACGCCGGGCTCGACGAGAGCGGCAAGGGCGACTTCTTCGGTCCGGTCGTCGCCGCGACGGTCATCGCCGACAAGCCGGCCATCGGCGCCTGGCTCAAGGCCGGCGTGAAGGACAGCAAGCTGCTGGCCGATTCGCAGATCCTCAAGCTCGACGATCTCATCCGCAAAACCCCGGGGGCGGTGGCGAAGACCTGCGCTTGCGGCATGCCGAAGTACAACGAGCTGATGCTCCGCCCCGGCGCCAATCTCAACCGCCTGCTGGCCTGGCAGCACGCCACGGCCCTGGAGCAGGCGCTCAATGAAAAATGGGTGCCGTGGGGCCTGCTCGACCAGTTTTCCAAGCAGCCGCTCGCGCAGCGCGAGCTGGCAAAGAAGGCGGTGAAGCATTTCGACCTGAAGATGCGCACCAAGGCCGAGGAGGATCCGGTGGTCGCGGCGGCGTCGGTCGTGGCGCGGGCCGAGTACGTGCGGGTGATGAAAAAGCTCTCGCAACGCTTCGGCGGACCGCTGCAGAAGGGCGCGAGCGGCCGGGTCAAGGAGCAGGCGGCCGAGATCATCCGCAAGTTCGGCGCGCCCGCGCTGGGCGATTTCGCCAAGCTGCATTTCCGCACGGCCTACGAGGTGGTGGCCGCGGCGGGCAAACTCGCCGAGCTGCCGCTGCCCCGGCCGAAGGAACGGGTGGAATGGCACCACGAATGAGTTCGACCACAGATTGCACGGATGGAAACGGATTTCCTTGTAGGAGCGTGCTGGCACGCGACCAATCCTCCGTAGCCTTGGCGGAGAAGGATGGCCGATTATCGCCTGATCCTCGACGGACTCGGGGTTTCGTAGTGAGGCTTTGGACAGAGTGCTCGGTCCGAACTCTCACCAGCCGCCGCTCTTCGAACCATGGTTCACAGGCAAGACAAGGCCGGCGGGGTCAGCCGATTCGACACGCTCACGGCAGGCGACTCCGCCCTACAACAAACTCCGCGTCCGAAAATGTAGGGCGGGATCACCCGATCCCGCCTCATCGGCCACCAGTGATGTCCCACTTTGTTCAATCGGACGGGCGAAAGGCCGGCTAGTGCCGATCCGTGGCATCCGTGGTGGATCTTTCTTCCCTGTCATGCCCAAGCGCCGCCAGCTCCGTGGATTCGACCTCAAGCAGATCGAGGGGCATGCCCAGCTCATCGGGGTCGACGAGGCCGGGCGCGGGGCGCTGGCCGGGCCGGTGGTGGCGGGCGCGGTGCTGGTGACGCAGGAATTTCTCGAGGGCCGCTGGGCCGTGGCGCGCAGCGGCCGGGTGAACGACTCGAAGCAGCTCACGCCCCAGCAGCGGGACGAGGTCTTTGCCGAGATCGAGCAGCTCGCGCTGGAGGGCCAGCTGCACGCGACCTACGGCGAGGCCTCGGTGGCCGAGATCGAGGAGCTGAACATCCTGGGCGCGACCAAGCTCGCCATGCGCCGCGCGCTCGAGGGCATCTATCCGCCCTCGGCGTTCGCGCGCCGCATCGAGCCCGACCTGTTCGCGAGCGAGGAGGAGGTGCACGCCTTCCAGCCGCAGGTGTCGTGCCGCATCCTCATCGACGGGCTGGCCCTGCGCAGCTTCGCCTATCCGCACACGGGCGTGGTGCGCGGCGACGCCCGCTCGCTCTGCGTCGCCCTGGCCTCGATCGTCGCCAAGGTCACGCGCGACCGGATGATGGAGGAGCTCGACCGGCGGCATCCCGGGTACGGTTTTGCCCAACACAAGGGCTACGGCACCGACGAGCACCGCGACGCCGTGCTCAAACTCGGCCGCTGCCCGGCCCACCGCGGCGCGTTTCTGCGCAAGCTCATGCGCGGCCGCGTCGACCCGGCGCAAATGAACCTGTTCGACGTGGAGGCCCCGCCTTTATCCGTGCCCTCCGCGAAATCCGTGGTTGAATCTCCCGTGAAAAAAGCAACCTAGACCCATGGCCGGCCGCAAACATAGCTCCCTCGACCGCGTGCTCGGACGGCTTGACACGCTGGACTCGGTCAACCTCGCCAACCTCGTGCAGCGCCTGGCCCGCGAGCGCAGCCTGTTCGAGGCCATCTTCAACACCATCAACGAGGGCATCCTCGTCATCAATGCCGACGGCGTGATCGAGTATGCCAACGAGGCGGCCACGCGCCTCATCGGGCTGCGCGAGGGCGAACTGGCCGGCGCCACGCTCTGGCGGCTCGTGCCGGGCCTGCATTCGTCGCTCGAGGCTTCGCTGGCCGACGGTGCCGTCGTGCCCGTGGTCGCGCGGGAGATCGAGCTCAGCTATCCGCAGCCGCGCATCGTCCGGCTCTACATGGTGCCCTTCCAGGCCGAGGGCACCCGGGAGCAGTCGCGCCGGTTCGCCGTCATCCTCGCCGACATCACCCGGGAGAAGCAGACGACGGAGCGGTTGATCGAGGATGAGAAGGCTTCGTCGGTCCTCCTGCTTGCCGCCGGCGTGGCTCACGAGCTCGGCAATCCCCTCAATTCGCTCACCATCCACCTGCAACTCATCGCGCGGAAGCTGAAAAAGCTGAAGGCCGTGCGCGACGCCGAGGCGCTCGGCAAATCGATCGCGGTCTGCCAGGAGGAGGTGAGGCGCCTGGACGGCATCATCACCCATTTCCTCGAGGCCATCCGGCCGCAGCCGCCCGACCTCGCCGAGACCAACGTCGTCGACGTGCTCGACGAGGTGCTGCGCTTCCAGGCCGGCGAGCTGAAGAACCGCGGCATCGTCGTCGAGGCCGAGACCCAGGCCGACCTGCCCCCGATCCTGGCCGACCGCAACCAGTTGAAGCAGGTGTTTTTCAACCTGATCACCAACGCCATGGAAGCGATGGGGCCGGGCGGAAAGCTGAAGATCCGGTCGCGGGCCGACGACGACTCGGTCTACCTCTTGTTCGGCGACTCCGGCGTGGGCATCCGGCAGGAGGATCTTTCGCGGCTCTTCCAGCCCTACCATACGACCAAGCCCGGCGGGCACGGTCTCGGGCTGATGATCGTGCAGCGCATCATGCGCGAGCACGGCGGCCAGGTGGGCATCGAGAGCAAGGAGGGCGTCGGCACCGTCGTCACACTGGGCTTTCCCCAGAAAAACCGCCGGGTGCGGATGCTGCGCAGCGGCACGGAATGATGGACGGCCTCATCGACGATCTTTCGCCTGGCCGGAGGGTCGCCAACTTGTCAACTATTAGTTGACAAGTCACTCCGGCCGACGCGGACAAAGCGGCGATCAGGTCACCTCTGTTGGGCCTTCATGCCGGAGTCGGTGTCGGAATTTACATTCGACCGGACGGGCGGCGGCGGGGCCGGGCGCGGGGAAGAGGCGGGCGGCGAAGATATCCGCACCGGCGGGGAGTAAATCCGTGGCGACGGAGCCGGGGCAGGCCGCATCGTGGAGCCGGGATTCCGCACATTCGACGCCGAAGGGTTTGGCGGCGGGGGACGGTGATTCGAACCCTGGTTCCAGGACGGAGGACGGCCGGTGGAATGGGGCGGCCGGTGATCGGAATCCGGTTGCAGCGGGCGCGACACAGGGGAATTCGGGGGAACGGAGCGATGATGGGAATCCGTGGTGCGTGAATGCCAGGAGGAAGATGGCGGCAGCGACCGGCGGCCGTCCACAGGCGGACGCTGCGGACGGCGTGGCCGCATCCCCGGGAGGGGCCGGCTGCCGGCATCCGGCCGCCAGGGAGTATAACCGGTGTGACCCTTCCACCGCGGAGGGTGGTGCTTCCCCGGCGGGCCTTTGGGCGGAGGCGGATGATTCACGTAAGGAGGCGGTGACCGGTGGTGGCGAAACTCGTAGTAGGGAATGAACGGGAAAAAGGCCCAATAGGGCGTGAACGGGCTATAGGCATACCCGAGATAGCCATCGTCGTAATAATCATTGTCGTAGGACCAGGGAACAGCGGGCGGCGGAGATTCCGCTGCATAGTCGGAAGGAAGGCCGGCGGCGCTGTAGCTCGGCACCACCTCGGTGATGGCGAAACGGGTTCCGGCATCCTGCCATGCAATCATCACCCGGAATACCACGTCGGCGTGGACGACGTCATCGGTGAGCACTTGATCGCGCTGCACGTAGCCCTGGTCGGTCAGGTATTGCACGAGGCTGCGCCGGATTTTCTCCTGATCCGCTTGCGTCAGGACGCCGTGGTCGTCGACCGCGATGATCGCATAGGTCTGCCGGCCGTCCGGCTGAGCGGCCCGGGCTGGGACCGAGATGCAACTGGCCGCAAGGAAGACCAGTCCGAGGATGAGCAGGATGCCCACGATGGGGCGCGGGTTTTTCATGGCGACCTCCGGGTTAAATGGCGCCTGACAATGACAAGGTAATCCCGGACGCCGCAGTGCTCAAGCGTGGAGCGGCAATAGCTTGCTATCGAAGGGCGATCTCGGCCGCGTTCGAACACCGTCGGGGAAGCATCGGCGTTCATGGGAGGGTTGGCTACAGGGAGATGACGCTGGATGTGACCCGTGGTTGCGTCTCCAGTTCGCTTTTGTTTCGCCCCCTGCCGGTAGCCCGGAATGGCTGCTGGTGGCCGCTCCGCGGACTTTTTTTGATATACCCCGGAGCCGGCGGACCCTGGGGTAAAACGTGCCGAAGAGCCGGCCGGAAGGAGTGTATTCAGCACCACACCCGGAACCAGCGGCTCCGGGCGACCTGCTCTTCGACAACCTAAACGCCGCCAGTTCGCTCAGCCAGGACCAGATGGCCGGTGCGCTTTGGGCCCGGCGGCCGGGGAGATTCGCGGTGCATGCCGGTTAACGACAGGCTTCGTGCACGAAACGCGCGAGCTCAGCGTTGAAGCGCGCAGCGTCATCGTAGAACGACGCATGGCCGGCGTCCGCATAGAGTGAGAGCTTGGCGCCGGGGATGAGCGACGCGGTTCGCTGCCCCATCAGGGGAAGGACGAGGCGGTCTTTCCCCCCGTGCACGACCAGCGTTGGCACACGAACCGACCGGAGCGCCTCGTCGCCGTTCTCGATTGATACCCGTTGGATCGCCGCCTGCACCTCGGCGGGAAGAATCCCGGCGCGGGCGACCATCAGGGCGAGTTCCGTCGGTTGCGGCGGCCGGGCAAAGCATGCGCTGATGAATCGGCGCGACGCCGCGGCGCGGATGGCGGCGTCCGGCGACTGCAGCGGAGACAAAAGTCCGCCATTGGCTGTCCCGAAGTGCTCCGGAGAGAAGTGGGTTACCGCGTCGACGAACACCACGCCCGACAGATTCGCGTCGCCGTGGTCCCGAAGGTAATTTGTCACCACGACTCCGCCGAGGGACCAAGCCACGATCACCGGGCGGTGCAACTGCGCCGCTGCGATCACTGCAGCCAGTTCGTCGCCCCAGCGGCGGCCCTCCGCATAGAACGCGTCGCCCACGGGGCGGTCTGAACGTCCGTGGCCGCGCAGGTCATAAGCGACGAGGTGGAATTCCTGCGCGAGCGGGCTGTCAAACTGACGGAGCCAGCACGCGCGGCTCAGGGCCAGGCCGTGGATGAAAACGATGGCGGGTCCGTCTGGGCGGCCGCGCTCCTCGGCGGCAATGGCAACGTCGTCGGGGGTGCAAACAGAGAACTCGCGCAGGAGGGGCGGCGCCCGCAGCGCCGCGGTGTCGGGCCGGGATGGCGCCGGAGTCGAGGGCGCGCAGGCGGCCAGGGCGAGCAGGCCGCTGCAGAGCAGCGGGCCGAGGGGAAGACGATTCACGGCCGATCGCCGTGGGATGACCGGGGATTCGCTCATGGCACGAAGATGTGATCCGAAGCGCTCACGGCGGGCAGACAATCGGCCGGGTGTTTGTCGCGGTGCTCGACATACTCCCCGAGCGTGCCGTCGGGATGGCGGACCAGCATGTTCCAGCCGGTCGGAACAGGCTTCGGCGCTTCGAGCACCTCCGCTCCCACCGTCGGAAGATGCCGCGCGTAGCCCTCGATATCCTCCACCAGGAAAGTGGCGTGCGTCGCGACAAAGGGGGCCAGGCTTTCCGGCGAGCCGGCGATGAAGAGAATGGACGCGACCTGGGCGAGCTTCAGTCCGTGTTCGGGATAGTGGAAGCGCAGCCGTGCCTCCTGACCGATCAAGTCCTCATGAAAAGCGACAGCCTCGTCGAAGCCGTCGAGCGACATGTAGCGCCGAACGAGAATATTCAGAATCTTCATGACCGGTTTTTCCTTTCGACGAGGATGCTCCATCCTGCCTTCCGCTAGGTTTGGTCGATAAATTGAGCAATGAGCGCCGCCACCTTGTCCGGTGCGTCCTCCAGGCAGTAATGTCCCGCGCCCTCCAGCCGATGGACCGGCGCCTTCGGAAACAGCGCGGTAAAGAGTGGCAGGAAATGCTCGGCGTGGAGCGTACGGTCGGCAACGCCCCAAATTGCCAAAGCGGGTTGGGTGCGGATCGCCCGGTCGGCCGCCGCGTCGGGTGCCTCGAACCGATGCGCGCCGGTGGCGAATCCCTTTGCCCAGCCAATGGCGCCGAGGCAGTCGGCAGGATTGGCGAAGTGCGATCCGTAAGCGGAGAGCCATGTGTCGGTAATGAGCGCATTGTTCTCGAAGCCGTTCAGCTTGAGCGTGCTCAGGATGTTGAAGCCGAGCTGCCCCAGGACTGCCTCCAAGCGCCCATCTTTCTCGGCTTGCGCGATCCACTGGAACCAGGGCGAAACGCGGGCGTTGGCCGTCACGCGCTCAACGAGATCGGCTTGACCGAACGGGGTCGGCCCGTTGGCCGAAATCACGCGGCGGATGCGGTCGGGATGCCGGGCGGCCAGGCCCATGCCAGTCGGGCCCCCGAAATCATGCATCACGAGGGTGATGTTGCGCAGATCGAGCGCGAGAACGAGGCGCTCCAGATTGTCGATATGGTCCTGCAGCCAATAACTGCGGTTTGGCGGCGTCGCGCTTTTGCCGAACCCCATGTGGTCGGGGACGACCACGCGGTGGACGCCGCGCAGAGCCGCGATCAGATGCCGGAACAGATAACCCCAAGTCGGCTCGCCATGGAGACACAGCACCACGTCGGCGTCACGCGGTCCCTCGTCGACATAGTGCATACGAAAGCCGGGTGCGTTCGAGAAGTGCGGCGAATACGGGAAGCTGCCGCCAAAGGTTTCATGGGATGGGATCATGTGAGGTCTCCTGGGAAGGCGCGATTGTGGTAGTCGTATTGATGGGCGTGTTTTGGCAGAAGAGATTGGACATTATCGATTTCCAGCTCGTATCCGAAGATAGCTTCTCTCCGGGATCGGGGCGTCAGCCGTTCGTGAGGTTCATGACGGCCGCCGGGTAACGGGAGCCGGCGGCGGCGCCGGGCGGCGCGATGGTGTCGATCTCCGCCAGATCCCCGGGGGTGAGCGCGACCGCGAGTGCGCCCAGATTTTCAGCGAGATAGTTCCGGCGCTTGGTGCCGAAGATGGGAACGATGTCGCCGCCCTGCGCCAGCACCCAGGCGAGCGCGAGTTGCGACGCGGAGCAGCCCTTGCGCGCGGCGAGGAGGCGAATGCGTTCGACGAGATCGAGGTTGCGCTGGAAATTCTCCCCCTGGAAGCGCGGCGACTGCCGGCGGTAATCGTCCGGCGCGAGGTCCTCGAACCGCTTGATCTGGCCGGTGAGGAAGCCGCGTCCGAGGGGAGCGTAGGCGACAAAGCCGATGCCCAACTCCCGGCAGGTCGCGAGAATTTCGTCTTCGGGGTCGCGTGACCAGAGCGAGTATTCGGTTTGCAGGGCGGTGATGGGATGCACCGCGTGAGCGCGCCGGATCGTCTGAACGCCCGCCTCGGAGAGCCCGAGGTGGCGGATCTTTCCCTCCTGCACCAGCTGCGCCATGGCCCCGACAGTTTCCTCGATCGGCGTGGCCGGGTCCACGCGATGCTGGTAATAGAGGTCGATCGCCTCCACGCCGAGCCGCCGCAGGCTGGCTTCGCAGGCGCGGCGCACGTAGTCGGGGCGTCCGTTGACGCCGCGGGCTGCGGGGTTTTGCGGATCGAGGACGATGCCGAACTTGGTCGCCAGCACCACCTGATCACGCCGGCCCTTGATCGCCTTGCCGACGAGTTCCTCGTTCGTGAACGGGCCGTACATGTCGGCGGTGTCGAGGAACGTGATCCCGCGATCCAGCGCCGCATGGATGGTGGCAATGGATTCCGCGTCGTCGCGTGCGCCGTAGAACGCCGACATGCCCATGCAGCCCAGTCCGAGCGCGGACACTTCCAGCCCGTTTTTCCCCAGCAGCCGTGTTTTCATGAAGTCTTCCATTTTGCTCGATGTTATCCGGTCGCCAGTTCTCGACTGCGCTTGATGCCCTGTTCCAAAGCGGCCGAGAGGTTCGTGCCGGCAGCCAGTGCGTGGAGTATGGCCTCGGTCACGCCTCCCGGCGTCGCCGCCTGGGCGAGATAGTGCTTTCGCTCTGCATCGGAAAGCCGGCGGGGCCGGACGCGATGCGCCCATTGGAGAATCGAATCGTAATCAGGGAGCTCGAACCGCTCCGCCGTCTGCCGCAACTCCGCATCGTCGATCTCATGGCCGAGGCCTTTCCATTGTGTCAGCGCGATGGGAAGACAGGGCCCGAGCGCCGTGAAGGCGTGAAAATCCGACTCCCGCCTGAGCGGGATGATCTGGAGGTGAAGGGACTCGAAGAGTTCGCGGGCCAGCAGATTGTCCGCCGGATACAGGGCCGCCAGGCCGTCCCGCTGCCGCAGAGTGTCCGGCGCACTGGTCATCGCGCGCGCGCGCTGCGCGGCGCCGACATTGGCGGGCAGGTTCTGCAAAGGGACGCCGGCTAGAAAGGAGATCAACAGGCAGTCTTTTCGCAGTTCAAAGCCCCGAATTGCGAGGTAGTCCTGCGGGCGCACCAAATAGAGCAGGATCCGCGACCGTCGGGCGACTTGCTCGCTGCTGGCGACCACTTCGGCCAGGCCGGCGTCGCTCAGCGCTCGGTCAGTCTCGGTCGAACCCCGGTGGCAGATGGCGAGATTGCGCTGGGGCAGCCCGGCTTCCAAAAGCCCCTGTGCAATCGCCCTGCCCAGATGACCGGCGCCGAACAGCCCGATGGTCGCGTCGCCGGGAAACCGGCTGGTGAGCTTAAGGTTCATTGGCGCATGCTCATGAGGTTGAGATCCGGGCCTCCTTGCGCGCACCGCCGACCGCTTGGGCGACCGCAAAGCTGTCTTCAAAGAGCCGATAACGAACAATCAAGGCGTCTCGCATGGTGAAACTGATCGCGAACGCACTTTCAATCGTTCTGCCGGTACTTTTTACCCGCGAGACAAGCTCTCCCACGGCCACAGCCTCTTCGTCGTGGACGACGGTCGAACGTACTTCGAAGCGGACGGGCTCGATCCATTGCCGGAGATCCCGGAAAAATCCGGCCACCCCTGCGCGCCCCTTCCTCCTTCCGATCCAAGGGACATGGGCGACATCGCCCGCGATGTCCCAATCGATCTCTTCGCTAAACAGGGTGGCAATCGCTTCCGGCTCAGCGCCGGATCCAACACGTGCAAAATAGCGGTTCACGATTTCCCGGGTTATATCGCTGGTCGTCATGTTTATTTTGGGAAGGACGGTGCGGCTGATTCCATCACGGCGATCCGGCTGCGCGCACCCGGATCTTGTAGATGCTCGTCTTCGCAGAGATATAGAGCGTCTTCCGGTCGGCATCGCCGAACACCAGATTGGTTGCTTCCTCCGGCAGGGATATGACGCCCAGCGGCTTTCCCGCAGGTGAAATGATCCAGATACCGCCGGGGCCGCTGGTCCACAGGTTGCCCAGCGCATCGACTTTCATCCCGTCGGTAATGCCCGCCTCCTTTTCGCTGTGCAGGTCGATAAACAGCGTGGAATCGGTCAGGGTCCCGTCCTCTTGCACGCGGTAGCGACGGATGAAACGGTCGATGGAGCCGTTGGCGTACAAAAATTTTTCATCCGGGGAAAACGCGAGGCCGTTGGTATTGGCAATGTCATCGACCACCCGTGTGACCTTGCCGTCGCGGATCATGTAGATGGCGTTGACGTCGATTTCCTTCGACGGGTCCTTCTCCATCTTCAGCATGCCGCCAAATGTATCCGTGAAATAGATCGAACCATCCTTGCGCACCACCACATCATTGGGTCCGCCGAAGCGCTTGCCCTGGTAGCGATCGACGAGCACGGTACGCCGGCCGTCTTTCTCGATGCGTACGATCGAACGCCCGGCCCAGGTTGCGATCACGAGCCGTCCCTGCCGATCGAGGGCGAGGCCATCCGAGCCGCACATGTTGAACTTCTCAAAGCCTGGATCACCCTGCGGCTTGCCGTTGGTAAATTCCATGCCCACCCGCCAGAGATCCGGTTTCTGGTAGCCGCTTTTCTCCAGGTAGATCTCCACCTTGCCACCGGGCGTCCAGCGGTAAATCACGTTGGCCGGAATGTCGCTGAACAGCAGACAGCCGTTCGCTCCCTGCTGCACCCAGGTCACACCTTCGGTAAAACCGAACCCAGTCGCTACCAGCTCGATTGTTGCATCGGGCGAAATGAGCGCATCAAGTGCCGGATCTCTTTTTTGAACAGGTGGTTCGCCCGGCATCTGCGCATTTGCCAAGCCTGCCAAAAGCATGATTGCCATCAGAACGACGGGCGTGAATTGCGAGGTATTCATATGCACATCCTTCTATTTGTTGGCGCTTGTTCTCCTCGGAATTGTGTTCGCTGGTGACGCACTTCCCGGAGTCAGAGTTTGACCACGACCTTGCCGAAATGGCGGCCGGAGGCGAGGTGGTCGTAGGCGGACTGTGCCTCCTCGAAGGCGAAGGTCCGGTCGATCACCGGCTTGATGCGATGGGTGACGAGGAATTCGTTCATGGCGGCGAACTGTTCGCCCGAGCCGACGTTGATCCCGTTGATGCCGGCATTGATCAGTTGCAGACGCAGCAGGTTGGATTGCGGCCCGAAACCGGTGAAGACGCCGATCTGCGCGATCTTGCCGCCGGCCGCGAGCGCGCGCAGCGAACGATCGTACGTGGCCGGACCTCCGAGTTCCAGAATGTGGGAGACGCCGATGCCGCCCGTTAGCTTGCGGACTTCCACATCCCACTCCGGCGTGGTTTTGTAGTTCACCGTCGCCCAGGCGCCGAGCCGCGTGGCGCGCTCGCGCTTCTCGTCCGAGGACGACAACACGATGACCCTGGCGCCGAGCGCCGTGGCGAACTGGAGGGCGAAGAGCGCGACGCCGCCCGTTCCCTGCACCAGGACGGTGTCGCCTGCGGTCAGCCGGCCGCGCACCACGAGGGCTTGCCAGGCAGTGACAGCGGCGCAGGGCAGGGTCGCCGCCTCCTCGAAGTTCAGTGCATCGGGTATGCGCACGAGCGCCTCCTCTGGTACGGCAATCAGATCCGCCAGCACGCCGTCGCTGTCACCGCCGCCGAGGGCGGAAGCGAGGTAGGCTTCGCGAAAGGGACCACTGGACCAGTCGGGATAAAAGATCGGCGCGACGCGATCGTCCTCGCGCCAGCGCGTCACCTCCGGGCCGGTGGCGACGACGCGGCCGGCGCCATCGGAGAGCGGCACCAGCCCCTCACGGACTTTTCCGAGCTGGCCGCGCAAGACCAGCAAATCCCGGTAGTTGAGGCTCGCCGCCTCGATGCGCACCAGCACTTGGCGCGGCCCGGGCCGCGGCGCAGGCTCCACATTTTGCTGGAGGCGCAATCCGCGTTCCGAGGAAACGAGTCGATAAATACGCCGGGTCGCAGGCCCGGCGGTTGACGGTTGGCTCACGGCGGCGGTGGCGGGTTGAGCGGAAGCAAGAGCTTCAGAGGCAAAATTTGTTTGGCGGGTCTTCATGAGTGTCGACGGGTTTGGTTTTCTCTGGTCTGGCTACACGGCCACGAGAACTTGAGCCCTCGGGAAGCGCACTTTCTTGAGCGCGGCATACTGGTCGCTCGCGGCGCGATAACCCGCGGCTGCGGCCACGACCGCGGTCAACCCCCGCTGGTCGAGATCGAGGATTTTGTCATATTGGACCGGATCGATGCCTTCCATCGGGCAGGCATCGATGCCGAGCAGCGCGGCGCTGGTCAGAAAGTTGCCCAGCGCGAGGTAAACCTGCCGGGTGGCCCAGGCTTCCCGGGCGCCTTGATCCCGGTGGTGGACAATGCTGCCGATCATCAGGTCGCGGAAACCGGCCAGCGTCTCGCGGGGCGCGCCGCGCACCTCGGCAATCCGGTCGAGATACGCGTCGATGTCCTTTTCGCCCAGGTCCTGCTTGATGGCGAAGACCACGAGGTGCGAGCAGTCGGTCACCTGGCGTTGCCCCCAGGAGGCCGCCACGAGTTTTTCTTTCACTGTGGGATTGGTGACCACAATGAATTTCCACGGCTGCAGACCGAAAGACGAAGGCGTGAGCACCAGCGCCTCTTCGAGCGCGGCCCAGTCTTGGGAGCCGATCTTCCGCTGCGGATCGAATTGTTTGGTGGCGTAGCGCCAGTTGAGTTGATGAAGCAGTTGATCGCGGTGAATGGTAGTCATGTTTCAAAACCGTGCTTGAGGAACATCTGGAGCAAGCGGTTATTGCCAGTCGCATGCCAAGATTTGATTCAAGCCCACAGGCAGCTATTAACCTGATGTTTATTAGCAAAATATGGATTTATTAACCGATGGGTTTCAGGTGAGATTGGACAACGCTTAACCGTTTTTAGCGGTTTTAAGGTGATAAATGACTTTTTATCGTTGCACCCGAAGACAGCGGCCGGCGTGATGGGCTTTATGGAGCTGAGTGCATTGAAAGAACCGGTGGTGAGCGTGGACCCGGCCTCCCGCTCTGACCCGGAATCGTTTTACCGGACCGTATTGGAGAGTCTTTCCGAAGCGGTGCTGCTGGCGGGGGCTGATCGGAGGATTTTTTACGCCAACCGGCTCGCCACCGAACTCACCGGGTATGCGCCCGAAGAACTGCTCGGTCGGCCGTCCCATGAGCTTTTTCATTTCGAGGACCACGCCCAAGCCACCCAGTGCCAGTCGAAGGACCCGCTCTCCGACCAGACGGAGATCCTGGAAAAGGAGCTCAAAGGCAAGGACGGCCGCCTGCATTGGGTGCTCGTCCGAACGACGCCCTACCGCAACCAGCACAAGGAGATTGTCGGCCGGGTGATCGCGTTGAGCTGCCTCGCCCGGCAAAAGTGCCTGGAATTCGAAAACGAGGTGCTGCAGGACGACATCCGGCAGAAGTTCGGCCACATCGTCGGGAACAGCCTCGCGCTGCAAAAGGTGCTCGCGCAGATCTCGACCGTCGCGCTCACGGAGGCGAACGTTTTGATCCTCGGCGAATCGGGGACGGGCAAGGAACTGGTGGCCCACGCCATCCACGACCTGAGTGCGCGCAAAGGGCATCCACTGGTCCGGGTCAACTGCGCCTCGATTCCGAAGGAGCTTTTCGAGAGCGAGTTTTTCGGCCATGTCCGCGGGGCGTTCACCGGCGCCATCAAGGACCGCGCCGGCCGGTTCGAGCTGGCCGATGGCGGCACGCTGTTCCTGGACGAGATCGGGGAAATCCCGCCGGATCTCCAGAGCAAGTTGCTGCGCGTGCTGCAAGAGGGGCAGTTTGAGCGCGTGGGCGATGACCGCACGCGGACCGTGAAAGTGCGGCTCATCGCCGCCACCAATCGCGATCTGCTGACGGAGGCCAGGGCCGGCCGTTTCCGGCTCGATCTCTATTACCGGCTGAGCGTGTTCCCGGTCGAGGTGCCGCCGCTGCGCGAACGGCTGGAAGACATCGGGCCGCTGGCCGAGCACTTCATCGGTCACTCGGCCCGCCGCCTGGGCGTGCCGCGACCCCGCCTCACCAAGCTGCACGTCCAGGAACTGCAAAGCTATGACTGGCCCGGCAACGTGCGGGAGCTGCAAAACATCATCGAGCGCGCGGTCATCCTGGCGCGCGGCGGGCGGTTGCAGCTCGATCTGCCCCCGCGCGGCGCGCCCCGGAAACCCGAGCGAGAGGTGCGGCCCCCGCCGGCGGCGGATGGGGATGAGGAACTCTCCTTGGAGGAGCTGGTGGTCCGGGAGCGCGAGATCGTGGTGGCGGCCTTGCGCCGGACCCACGGGAAGATCTACGGGCCGGACGGCGCCGCGGCGCTGCTGCGCTGCAAGCCGACCACCCTCGTCTCGAAGATGAAACGGCTGAAGGTCCGACGGGACGAGCGGTAGCGTCCCGCGCGCCGGCGACGGGGCCGGCGGCCTGCCCAAAGCCTCACCGCTTTGGCTACGAAACCAAGGCCCCGAACTCGCCGGTAGATGCAAGAGCGTAGCAGCCGACGTGAGGAGGCTGCAGCGAACCATCAGCCTCGTGACCTCGGCTGCTACGCTAGACGCCTTGCGGGTTTCTCCTGCAGGGATGCGGCTTTGAACCGCTGCGCTTGGGCTCAGGCCGCGGGGCCAAGCGCCAGCGCCCGGGTCTTCACCCCGGACCAGTGGCGGTCGGGGATGATCGCCCCGAGGTGGCGCACGGTCTCGGCGCCCATTAGCGACGCCAGCGCGCCGCAGGCCGGCAGCGGCCAGCCGCGCAGGTGGCCGAAGAGGAAACCGGCGGCCCAGGCGTCGCCGGCGCCGTTGGTATCGACCACGGAGGAAACCGTGACCGGAGCGACGCGGTGGAGGGTGTCGCCCTGCGCCAGCCAGGCGCCGTCCTGGCCGATCTTCACGGCGGCGAGGACCCCGTGGCCGGCGAGCCGGCGGGCGAGCGCGGCATAATCGGAGGCATCGTCCTGAAACAGCGCGCGGATTTCGTCTTCGTTGGCGAAGACCACATCGAGGCCGCGCCGGAGTTGCGCCAGCAGCCAGTCGCGGGAGGCGTGGACCACCTCGAACGAGGCCAGATCGAGGCTGACGGTGCAGCCGGCGGCGCGCGCGGCATCCAGCACGGCGTCGGCCAGGGCCCGGTTGAAGACCAGATAGCCCTCGATGTGGGCGTGGCGGCAGCCGCGGAAATCGGCCGGCGAGATCTCCGCCGGCGCCAGCGTCATCGCGGCGGCGAGGCAGGTGCGCATCGTGCGCTGGGCGTCGGGCGTGACCAGGGCCAGGCAGCGGGCGTTGGGTTGGGGGCCGTGCTTGAAGCGGCGGCCGTCGACGCCGGCCGCCTCGAACCGGCGACGGTAGGCCCGCGCCAGCTCGTCCCCGCCGAGCTTGCCTAGGAAGGTCGTGCGCAGGCCGAGGCGGGCGGCGTTGAAGATGGTGTTGGCCGCCGAGCCGCCGGTGGTGCAGGCCGGCTCACGGTCGAGCAGCGACAGGATGCGTTGCATCTCGACATGGTCGACGAGCACCATGCCGCCTTTTGCGCCCCCGACGCGGGGAAGAAACGCATCGGGCACCGGCGCGAGCAGATCCATGATCGGCGAACCGACGCCGATCAGGTCAAAGGAAGCGGGAGACGGCTTCATGCGGCACCGGCGCGACAGGTCCCGTCAATTGGTCACTGTCAGGCTCGTGGCCAGCAGCGGCTCGTCATCGATCTCGATGAGAATGGAATACTCGCCCGCCTGCGGGAAGGAGAGGTTGCGGATCTCGTTGATGAGGTTGATGCGGTGGAGCGGGCTCTGCGATTCGAAGGGCCGCTCGATCAACGCGGCGGGGCTGGTCGGATCGAGACTCATGGAGATGCGGATGCGGTGCTGTCCGGGTGACACGTCGGTGAGCGTCAGGAACCAGATCATGAACGGGTGCGTCACGGGGAAGGCGCGCGCCTTGATGTTCGAGAACACGCCGAGGATGGTATGCTTGCCGGAAGCCGGGTCGATATGCACGCCGTCGCAGGTCATCCAGACGAGCAGTTGCGGCTTCGATTGCACGGCCCGAACATGGGCGGCGCGGGCGGCGGACCGCAATCTTTTTGGTGACGAACGGCGCGCCTCGCGGTCAAACTGGCGGCATGGAGGCTTTTCTGAACCTGCTGGCGCCGCTGGCCGCCTATCCCCGCTGGTTCGTGATCACCTGCCTCGTGCTGGTCGCGCTGGGGGTGGGGTGGGTGCTGGTGAAGCTGGTCAAGTGGACGCTCTATCTGGCGTTCGCGGCGGTGCTGCTGGCCCTGGTGCTGGCCGCGGCGGCCTGGCTGCTGGGCTGAGGCGCGGCCGGCCGGCGCACCGGCGGCGCGCAAACGATGCGGAGAGCTTTGGCTTGCACCCTCCTGCAGCCCGGACATTCATCGAATCCCGTGAAATACATTTTTGTCACGGGCGGGGTGGTCTCCTCTTTGGGCAAGGGACTGACGGCGGCATCGCTGGGCGCGCTGCTCGAGATGCGCGGGCTCAGGGTGCGCATCCAGAAGTTCGATCCCTATCTCAACGTTGATCCGGGCACGATGAGCCCCTTCCAGCACGGCGAGGTCTACGTGCTCGACGACGGCGCGGAGACCGACCTCGATCTCGGCCATTACGAACGGTTCACCTCCGGCAAGCTTTCGCGGCTGAACAACCTCACCTCGGGCCAGATTTACGAGTCGGTGATCCAGAAGGAGCGCCGCGGCGACTACCTCGGCAAGACCGTGCAGGTGATCCCGCACGTGACCAACGAGATCAAGGCGCGCATTCACCAGTCCGGCAACGGCGTCGACGTGCTCATCACCGAGATCGGCGGCACCACCGGCGACATCGAGGGCCTGCCGTTCCTCGAGGCCATGCGCCAGTTCGCCCTCGAGGTGGGGCCGCAGGAGGCGATCTTCATCCACGTGACGCTCGTGCCCTACCTGAGCGCCGCGGGCGAGCTGAAGACCAAGCCGACGCAGCAAAGCGTGGCCAAGCTGCGCGAGATCGGCATCCAGCCGCACATCCTCGTGTGCCGCTGCGACCATCCGCTCGGTTCCGACCTGCGCGAAAAGCTCAGCCTCTTTTGCAACGTGCCGGTCAAGGCCGTCATCGAGGAGCGCAACGTCGAGTCCTCGATCTACGAGGTGCCGCTGATGCTGCAAAAGGAGGGCCTGGACGACCTCGTGGTCGAGCTGCTCCATCTGCGGGCGCCGCCCAATCCCAAGAACATCTGGACCGGGATCCTGCGGCGCATCAAATCGCCCCGGCACGAGGTCACAATCGGCGTGGTCGGCAAGTACATCGAGCTGCAGGACGCCTACAAATCCGTCTACGAGTCGATCACCCACGCCGGCATCGCCAACAACTGCAGGATGAACGTCATCCGCATCGACGCCGAGACCCTCGAGACGAGGAGCGGCGCCGCGATCCTGCGGCAGCTCGACGGCATCCTGGTGCCGGGCGGTTTCGGCGAACGTGGGATCGAGGGCAAGATCGCGGCGGCCCGCTACGCCCGCGAGCACGGGGTGCCGTATTACGGGCTGTGCCTTGGCCTGCAGATCGCGGTGGTCGAGTTTGCCCGCCACGTCCTGCACCTGCGCGCCGCCAACAGCACGGAATTCGACCCGCGGACGCCGCATCCCGTCATCGACATCATGGAGGAGCAGAAGAAGATCGTCGACAAGGGGGCCACCATGCGGCTCGGCTCCTACGAGTGCCAGCTCGTGCCCGGCACCCGGGCGCACCGCGCCTACCGGGCCGACAGTGTGCGCGAGCGGCACCGGCATCGCTACGAGGTCAACAATGAATATGTCGACCGGCTCCAGCGGGCCGGCCTGCTCGTGAGCGGACGCAATCCGCGCCGCAACCTCGTTGAAATCGTCGAGCTGAAGGATCATCCCTGGTTTGTCGCGGTGCAGTTTCACCCCGAGTTCCAGTCCAAGCCCAGTTCAGCACACCCGCTGTTCGCCGCCTTCGTGGCCGCGGCCCTGAAGCACCGCCATGGTGCGAACCGGGCGAGCAAAGCCGCCGGCAGGAAACCCCGCGTGAAGGCATGATTTTTGTCCTTCCGCACAAGTGATTCCATCCGTGTAATCCGCGTGATCCGCGGTTAAGTTGAACTGCCAATTCAGGCTCATGCTCTTCGACCCCTCCAGACTCCTCCTCATCGCCGGTCCGTGCTCGCTGGAAAACGAGGGCGTGTGCCGGGCGGTGGCGGAAAAACTGCTCGCCCTGGCGCTCAAACAGCCCGAGGTGCAGGTCGTCTTCAAAGGCTCGTTCGACAAGGCCAACCGCACCTCCCTCGCCGGCCTCCGCGGCACCGGCCTGGAGGCCGGCCTCGAACTCCTCACCATGGTCCGGCGCGACTATGGCCTGCCCGTGCTGACGGATGTGCACGAAACGGCGCAGGCCCCGGTGGTGGCCAGGATCTGCGACGTCCTCCAGATTCCCGCGTTTCTCTGCCGGCAGACCGACCTGCTCCTGGCTGCCGCGGCGACGGGACGGGTGGTCAACGTGAAGAAAGGCCAGTTTCTTTCCCCGCAGGAGATGCCGTTTGTCGTCGCCAAGCTGAAGCAGGGCGGCGCGAAGGAAATCTGGCAGACGGAGCGCGGCACCACGTTCGGCTATCAGAACCTGATCGTCGACATGCGGGGCTTCACCCTCATGAAGGCCAACGGCTGGCCGGCCATCTTCGACGCTTCGCACAGCGTGCAGCTGCCCGGCGCCGCCGGGGGCAAAAGCGGAGGCCAGCGCGAGTTCATCCCGCCGCTGGCGAAAGCCGCCCTCGCGGCCGGCGCCGACGGACTGTTCCTCGAAACCCATCCCGATCCCGCCCAGGCGATCTCCGACGCCGACAGCCAGCTGCCCCTGGACGAGTTGCCCGGGTTTGTTGAACGCTGTCTCGCCGTCTGGCGCGCGGTGCGGGATTAAAAAGACCGGGCGCCGCCCTCCCGGATTTCCGCGCCCCGGCGTTGACCACGCCGTTATGGCGGCGTAATTATTCTCGTTCTCCGTAAAAACCTCCGAAACTGCATGGAAACCTTCCTGATCGACGTGCCCGTTCCCTCGATGGGCGCCACGGTAAATGAACTGACGGTCATTGATCTGCTCGTCACGCCCGGGGCCCGGATCACGAAGGGCCAGAAGATCGCCGAACTGGAGAGCGACAAGTCGGTGTTTGATTTCGAGGCGCCGTGCGCCGGCACGGTGATGGCGGTGCAGGGGCGGGCGGGCGACATCCTGCCCTCCGGGGCGCCGTTCCTGCGCATCGAAACGGCCGACAACAGCTTGAAACACCTGCAAGTGAAGGAGTCAGGGGTCAGGAGGCCAGAGGCAGGAGTCAGGAGTCGGGAGAAGGGAAGGGCTGCTGCTGGATCAACACTGCGAGCGGAAGTTCCTGCGACGAAGTCGTCGGACGTGTCTCCGGCCTCCGGTCTCCGGTCTCCGGCCCCCGCGGTTCAATGGACGCCGCGGGCCTCGAAGTTGGCCCAGGAGGCCGGCCTTGATCCCGCGGCACTCGCAGACATCCCGGCCACCGGCCCTGGCGGACGCATTTCGGGTGACGACGTGGCGCGCTACCTCGCCGGACCCGGGGGGGCGCAGTCCCGGATTCCAAGCGCCCAACCTCCGCCGGCCGCGACCGGCTTTGAGTCTTTTGCCACCGAGACCGTCTGCGTCGCCGGCATCGGGTTTGCCGTCCCGGACAATGTGCGGGCCAACAGCGAGATCCTGAAGGCCTTCCCGAAGATGACCGAGGCGGAGATCGTCAAGCTCACCGGCATCCAGGAGCGGCGTTTCGCCGGCGAGGATGAGACCGCCACCCATCTGGCCGCCATCGCCGTGCAGCACGCGCTGGCGCAGGCGCGCGTCCATGTGAGTGAAATTGACGGCATCATCATGGCGACGCTGCTGCCCGACCAGCCGGTGCCCAGTGCCGCCAGCGGCCTGGCCCGGCATCTCGGCATCAAGACGGCGCTTGCCTTCGACCTGAACGCCGCCTGCGCCGGCTGGCTCTACGCCCTCGAGGTCGGCCGCGCGCTGATCCGCGCCGGCACCGCCAAAAAACTGCTGGTCGTCACGGCCGAACTGCTCTCGCGCATCACCAACCCGAAGGACCACAGCACGGCCTTCCTTTTCGGCGACGGCGCCGGCGCGGCCGTGCTGGTTGAAGCCGGCGGCGGGCACCGCCTCAACCGGATGCATCTGAGCGGTGATGCCAGCTTTTTCGAGGCGATCCAGCGTCCCGGCGGCGGCGCCATGCGCCCGATGCCGCAACCCAACGGGGATGATCTGCATCACTTTTACCTGCAGATGAACGGGGCGGTCGTCTTTCGGAATGCGGTGATCGCCTTTGCCGACATCATCGAGCGCACCCTGCGGCGCCACCGCCTGGGGCCGGAGGATGTGCAATGGGTGGTCCCGCATCAGGCCAACGAGCGTATCCTCAAGGCCGTCAGCAAGCGGGTCGGCATTTCCTACGAAAAATTTGTCGTCACCCTCGGCAAGTATGGCAACACCTCGGCGGCGTCGGTCTCGATGGCGCTCGGCTGGGCGGCCGAGGAGGGCATCTTCCGCGCCGGCGACAAGATCGTGTGCTGCGCGGTCGGCGCCGGCTTCACCTACGCGGGCGGACTGCTGACGTGGTAGCGGCGCGGGTCTCGGCCCGCGGGTTGGGAATGCGGCGATGTGCGATGGTCCGCTGCAGGGCCGTCGGAGGTCACCCATGGGCAGCTGAGGCGAAATTCAGGTTGCAAATCTTTCCAAAGAGTAGAAACATGGCGTCCGTGTGGGTTTGGGTTTTCGTGGAAAAGAACCCCCCGACCGCCTCCTCGCTCTGCGCAGGCCAGCCCGCCGCGGGGCGAGCGTCCAACTCCGCCCCTAAGAAAAAAGGAATGCCATGCCCTGGAAGAATAATCCCCCGGTCCCGCCGCAGAGAAACGCCGCCGCTGGACCCAAGGCTCCGGTGAAGACCCTCCGTCTCGGCCGTATCAAGGCGGCCGTGTGGGAGAACGAAACCGAGAAGCAGAAGTTCTACAATGTGACCTTCGCCCGCGCCTACTTGGACGAGGCGAAGAACTGGCACGACGCCGACAGCTTCGGTCGCGACGACCTCCTGCTGCTCGCGAAGCTGGCCGACCAGGCGCACACGTTCATCTTCGAGCAGTGCGCGCACGCGAAGGCCGAGGTAGGTGAGTAATTCTGGGCCCTTCGTGCGGTCGCCGACTCCATCCGCCCAATGGACTGGCCGCGCAGGTGGAGCGCGTTGACCCCAACGCGCTGATGGGGTGCCCGCATGCAGACTTAGCAGCACAGCATTGAAAGGAATATGCGCCTTTGCGATATTGTGAGTCCGTCACCGACGGCGGTTGTTTGGAAAAGCGCGTTGAGGTCAACGCGCTCCACCTGCGCGCGAGACTACCCAAAACGGCTACATCACCGAACACCCGACTGGGTCCGGACGGGCACGCTGTTCCATGTGCGTATTCGCGTCGCAGCGGAGCAATCTCCGTTGCTGACCGAACCTGCGCTGGCAGCGGCATTGCTGGCTGCTGCGCACCGCTACCACGACTTGGGACGCTGGTGGTGTGAATTGTTCCTGCTGATGCCCGATCACCTGCACGCGATGCTGGCTTTTCCCGGCGAACCGGGCATGGCGATTGTGTTGCGCGATTGGAAACGAGGTACTGCGCGCTTCCAAGACGTACAATGGCAGGAGAACTTCTTCGATCATCGGATCCGCCACTCTCGTGAGAAGATGACCACGTGGGCGTACATCCATCGTAATCCGGTGGCGAAGGGCTTGTGCCGGGAGGACGATCATTGGCCCTACTGGTGGAGCGCGTTGACCGCAACGCGCTGATGCCGGATGTGTGAACGCAATCGCCGGCTCCGTTCGCCCAACGGACTGGCCGCACTGGTGGAGCGCGTTGACCTCAACGTGCTGAGAAATGATGACGCTTCCAGATTGGCGCGCCGCGGTGCGCCAATGGCTGATCGCGCCCGCGACTGACGCGGCCGGTCCGCTATTCCTGTCCGATGCGGTTCCGCACGATCTCCAGCAACTGCCGGACAATGGCCGGACGCTCCGGATTGATGTGTCCGCCCTCGGTCCAGATGAGTTCCTTCGGGTTGCCCGCCACGGCATAGAGGTGCTCCACCATGGGCCGGGGCAGTCGTTCGTCGTTTTGGGCGCCAATCACGACCAACGGCCGGGGTGCGATGCGTCTCGCCCATTCCCCGGTGTCAAATGACCGGCCATAGGCAAGGAGATGCAGCAGGGTCGCGGTCTGTCCCCGCAGCCAGTCGCTTTGCACGCGGTTTCTGAGGCTGTACTCGATCCAGGCCCGGTTGTCCGCGCCGCAGTGGATCATCCAGACACGCCGGAAGCGCTGATCCAGCGCCCCGGCCACGGCGGCGAAAGGAGCGCCGAGGCTGACTCCGACGATTTCGACCCGGCTCCCGTCAATCCATGGCTGGCGCTCCAGCCAATCCAAGGCCAGGGATATCGCCGGCGGAGTATCCAGCAGTCCCTGCTGGATTAACGGCACCGCGGCGATGGCCTGCCGCCAGCCGCGGATTTTTTCCGGCCCCTCGTAGGGATAGTCGAGTGCCGCCACCACCAGCGATCCGGGATCGCCCACCACCTCGATGGCATTGCGACCGGTGCGGTGGCCGCCGAGGAGGATGACGAGCGGCAGCGGCCGGGTCTGCGTTGCCGGGTGGAGCACGCGCAGGGCGACCACCAGGCCGGTATCGGAGGTCACGCGGACCGTTTCGCTCAGGAAGGTGCCGGCGGCCAGACGGTCGGATTTAACCTCGGCGGAGATCAGAACTCCCCGGCGTTGGACAAAGTACTCGTGCCGGGGGCGCAGGTGGCCTGCCAGCCACGATGCGGGAAACGCGATCATCGCGAACACGGCGATCATGATCAGGAGTCCCGGATGGATTCCGGCGTTCTTGGGGACAGGACGATTCATGCGGTTTTCATGATCTTGCTGCCGTCCATCCAGGGGTTCCTGCAGTCATCTCCAAGCCAGGCCAGCCGTCCGCACCGGTGCAATCGCGCAACCAATTCGGGATGCCCGCATTCGCCCAACGGCTTCCTGCAAATACCAGTTTGGCCGAGGATGTCGATCCCTTGGTTTGACCTTTCCCGTGAAATGAGGAAAGAGAGGCGCTGGATGCTGGCTGAAAAACTCGTTCCTGCCCTTGCCTGTATTCTGGCTTTCAGCGTTGGGGCGGATGCGGAAATTGTCGTTTATCCGGCACCGCCCGGCGAAACGCCGTCGAGTGACTACAGGGTCACGGTGAACGGCCGCGCGATCCACGTCTACACGGCGCAGACCCTGAACGGCGGACCGGCGTCCTTCGCCTATTTCGACTTCTCCGGCAAAGTCACCGTAACCGTTACGCCCGATCGGGCCTTTACGTCTGCCATGATCCGCCCCGCATCCTTCGGGATCATACCTTCCATCGATAAACAGGAACTCCGCTTCGAACTGTCACGCCCGCGAAACCTGACCATCGAACTGGACGGCGGCACCGACCGGGTCCTGCACTTGTTCGCCAATCCGCTGGAGCAGGATCCGCTGCGGCCGGACGACCCGAATGTGACTTACTTTGGCCCCGGCGTTCACGAGATCGGCACGGCCAAGCTCACAAGCGGCCAGACGCTCTATATCGCTGGCGGCGCCGTGGTCAGGCCGGTCATCCGGCCGGAGGATAAACCCACGGTCGAACGGAACTGGGCCGGCAACAAGGAGTATGACAATCTCTTGACTGCGGAAGGCGCCTCGAACGTGACAATTCGCGGGCGCGGCATCCTCGATCTGAGCCGTCTGCCCTGGCACGCGCGCACCGCCTTCATGATCAGTGATTGCGACCATGTGCTCGTGGAGGGAATCGTCATCCTGGTTGCTCCGCCTTGGGTTGTGGCCGTCTTTGATTCACGGAACGTGACCGTGCGCAACATCAAGCAGATCTGCCGGCGCGAGAACAGCGACGGGGTGGACCTCTGCAACACCCAGGACGCCCTCGTCGAAGACTGCTTTCTCCGCAACAACGACGACGAGGTGTGCGTGAAGACCACCTCGCCCGCGCCGGCCCCGGAATCGAGGAACATCGTGGTGCGCCGGTGTGTGATCTGGAACGAGCGCGCCCGCGGCCTTGGCATCACCTCGGAAACCCGGCGTAACATCACCCACGTCGTTTTCCGCGACTGCGACATCATCCACGATTTCTCCAACGGCGGCGACTGTGCCGCGCTGGCGGTGCTGGTCTCCGACTCCGGCACCATGAGCGACATTCGCTTTGAAGACATCCGCGTGGAGGACGTGCGCAACACGCTGATCAACGGCTGGATCGGCGCCGATATGTGGGGACATGACAACGAGCGTGGTCATGTAAATGGGGTTCTGTTTCGCGACATCACGGCGGCCGGCGAAAGATTCCCTGGATCGCGCCTGGCGGGCTGCGACCCTGCACACCTTTTCGAGAACGTGACCTTCGAGAACGTACGGATCAACGAGCAGGCGGTCACCAGCCTGGCAACCGGCCACATCCAGGCGAACGAGCACGTGAAGGACATAAAGTTTGCCGGGTCCCGGGTGCCGGACCCGCCATCACGACGGGAGCCCCTCACCGGGGAAAGCGGGTTCGCTCCGCCGTGAAAGGCGCCGCGGCGGATCGGTCCCCGGTTGGGGGCTGCTACAGCGGTTTAGGTTTTTTCGTAGCCGTCCTGGGATCGGGTCCCGCAGGCATCCTGCCTGCTCCCCCCGACTTGGCGCAGCTGCTCGCCAGCCGGGCGTAGCTGACGGCGGCGTGACGGCTGGCGTTGGCCAGGACCTTGGTGCCATCGACGGCCACGGTCATGTCGCCGACCGGCAACTGCCCGCAGCGGGCCGCCCGCTCCAGCACCTGGGCGAAACCGCCGGCGAGCAAAGCGCGCAGGCAGATGCCTCTTCTGAGGCATGCGCCGGGCCCGCGTTCGCTCTTCACTCCTGATTCTAGGCGCTTTTTGCTTCCGCCGGTCAGGTCATGACCCCAGGCCGGGGGAGCCTGGAAAAAACGCGGGCTTGCTCCGTCACCCGCTCCACGGCTGAGGCCACCGCCTGGGCCACGGCCGGAGTCAGACTTGTCCCCAAGGTGAAGGGATCCGCCACTTCGACGGCGAAGATCCGCACCTGCCGGGGCATGGCCAGGCCGAGCAATTTTCCCAGGGCCAGTGTTTCACCGATGCCGAGAAAATGGGGCGAGGTCCCAAGCACGCGGGAGAGATCCTCGGGGTTGATTTCGTGAATGTGTCCCGGCGGTGCGCGTCCGGTCTGCACGGAGTCCACCAGCACCACGTTTTCGCGGTCGGCGATCTCGTCGAGCAGCGCCAGCCCCATCTCGGTCGTGGATTTGACCTCGATGCCCGGCTCGCCGGCCAGGTGCTCGCGCACCGCCTGCGCCACGCGCAACCCGACGGCATCATCGGTGAGGATGTCGTTGCCGAGGCCGAGCACGAGGACGGCGGGTTTCATCCTAAAAACCGCAATTGCACCACAGAGGCACGGAGAACACAGAGGCGGATGGGCGCAGGAAGGCGGATAAATTGATTCACCAGTGAGGTGCTCTGCTGGCCAGCAGAGCGCTGGAGCGGTTTATGCATGCAAGTTTCTTTTCTGTGTCCTTTGTACTCCGTGATGCGAACCCAACTGCGGAATCAAGGTGTGCGATCGGACCGTGGCGAGACGCGCGCTCCCGCGAGGAGATGAAGTCCGGCGTTATTCCGGCCGGAGGCGCGCCGCCCAGCCGCCGCCCGGAGCCAGGTGGATGGTGAGTTTGGAGGCATTGGTCACCGGATGACTCGATCGCTTGAAATCATCGGCGCGACGGTCGGCGTTCACCCCGTCGGCATACTCGTCCATCCGGAAAGTTCCGGCCGGCAGGAACGAGAGGTCGACCGTGAGGTCCCGCGGCGTCCAGTCGGTGATGGCGCCAAGATACCATTCGGACCCGCTGCGCCGGGCCACGAGCACATAATCGGCGATGCGACCGTCGAGGACGCGGGTCTCGTCCCACACGGTCGGCACGGCGCCCAGAAACTCCATCGCCTCGGGTTCGCGCCGGTAGTTGGTCGGCGAGTCGGCGAGCATCTGCAGCGGACTCTCGAATACGACATAGAGCGCGAGCTGGTGGCAGCGCGTGCCCTGGCTCATCGGCTGGTCGAAAATGTGCACAAAGTCCGTCCGCGTGGCGTTGCGCATGGCGCCGGGCGTATAGTCCATCGGCCCGACGAACATGCGCGTGAACGGCAGGGTGGCGTCGTGCTCGGGGTTGGTGAGCGCGCTCACCTTGCACCACTCGAGTCCGCGCACGCCCTCGTTCGTGATCAGGTTGGGCCAGGTGCGCGTCAGCAACACCGGCCGGATTGCGCCATGAAAATCGACCAGCAGGTGCCGCTGCGCCGCTTCGCGGCAGACCCGGTGGTAGAAATTAATCATGCGCTGGTCGTCGCGTTGCATGAAGTCGACCTTGATGCCGCGGATGCCCCAGCGTTCGAACCGGTCGAGCGCGGGCTGGAGCTGGTCGTCGAGCGTTTTCGCCACGACCCAGAGGATGATGCCGACGTGTTTCTGTTTCCCGTAGGCGACCAGCTCGTCGATGTTCACCTCCGGCACGACCGAAAGCAGGTCGCCGATCTTGGACCAGCCTTCGTCGAGGAGGATGTACGCGAGGCCGGATTGCGCCGCGAAGTCGATGTAGGCCTTGTAGGTGGCCGTGTTGATGCCGGCCCGAAAATCCACGCCGGCGAGGTTGCTCGCGTTCCACCACTCCCATGCGACCTTGCCGGGTTTGATCCACGACGTGTCGGCCACCCGCGATGGCGCGGCGAGCAGGTAGACGAGCGGGTTGGCGACGAGGTCGCCGTCGCGATGCGCGATGCCGAGCACGCGCCAAGGATAGGTGCGGGTGCCCTTGGTGACCGCGAGGTAGTCGGCCGCCTCCGTTACGCGGAAATCGCGATCGCCCCGGAGTTCCTCCTTGAGCGGGTAGGATGGGAAAATGCCGGCGAGCCCCGGGCCCCCCGTGCCGTGCAGCCACAGTCCCGGGTAATCCTCGACGTCCGACTCGGCGAGGGCGATCTTCACGCCGCCCGCATCCACCACCGCCGGGATGCTCGCCAGGTTCTTCGGCGCGAGGTCGCCGAGCGCGCGCGGGAGGAAGTGCCGTTCGTTGTGCGAAAAGAAACCCTCCTCCTCCGGGTAGAAGACGGTGAAGTTGTCGGCGAAGTTCAGGGCGACCTCCTCGGCGAACACCGTGACCTCGGGCTGCGGCAGCGCCGTCTCCCAGCGGTAGGCCGCACCCTCGTCGTAGGCGCGGAACACGAGCGCATAGGCGCCTTCCAGGTCGAGCCGCAATTCATTGTAGCGATCACGAAGCGTCGCCGCCTTCTGGCGCACCGGCGGTGTGACCGTGCCATCGTGGCTGCGCGGCGTCGCGGCTTTCACCCTTGGCTCCAGCCCCAGCGTGGTCTCCCCGATCCGCAGCGAAAGCGTGGCGTCCTGGAGGACCGCGGCCCCATCGACCGCGACGTCGTAGCGGACGCGGTCGCCAAGGCGAAGGCTCACGACAATACGCCCGTCGGGCGATTGGAGGTTGTAGCGCGCCGGCTCGGCCGCCGGGAGACTTGCGGCCAGCAGGGTGCCGGCAAGCAGCAGCACCGCCGGGTGCAGGAGGCGGAAAGGAGAGGGGATTTTCATGGGGTAAAGGCTGGCACGGAATCGATGGAAGCAAAACGCAAATAAATCCGGCGCGAGCTAAAGGTAACCAGAGGCATGAACGCATCAACCATAGCTTTCACGGAGAAACACCGATTGCAGGAGATCTTCATCCGTGCCGATCTGGGCAATCCGCGGTCGGCCGGATTGAAAGAAAGAGGCGGGCGATTATCGCCGCCCCTGGGACGGCGGGCTCCGCCCTCTTTACTCCTGGACGAGTTCCCGGACGAGGCGGTGATTGGGGTCGTAGAGGCGGACCTTGAGCGGAGTGTGCCCCGGCAGGGAGTGGGTGGCGCAGCCCAGGCAGGGGTCGTAGGCGCGGAAGGCCATCTCGATCTTGTTGAGCAAGCCCTCGGAGACGTGGCCCTGCTTGATCAGGCCCTTGGCCGCCTTCTCGACGCTCATGGCGATGCGCGCGGCGTTGTTGCCGGTAGCCACGATCAGGTTGGCCATCGTGATGATGCCGCGTCCATCGGTCTGATAATGATGGAACAGCGTGCCGCGCGGTGCTTCGACCACGCCGATGCCCTCCGCGGGGGTGGCGGTGGGCAGGCGCCGCACCTCCGGGCTGGTGATCTCCGGGTCGTTGATCAACTGCTCCATGCGCTCGGCCGCCTGGAGCATCTCCACCACCCGGGCCCAGTGGTTGGCGAGGGTGTGATGCACCGGCTTGCCACCCAGCCCCTGGAAAAACTCCTCGTAGGCGGCCTGGGCTTTGGGGGTGGCCATGCCATCGGCCGCGTTGAGCCGGGCCAGCGGGGCGACGGAGTAGATGCTGGTGTCGGGCCCCTCGACAAAGCCCTGCCAGCCGCGCTGCTTGAGGTAGGTGAACTTCATGTAGCTCCACGGCTCGACGTGCTCGGCGATGTACTGACGGTAGTCCTTCGGGGCGAACTTGGTCACCTCCTTACCGTCGCAGTCCACGACCCGCAGCATCCCGTCATAGAAACTGACTTTGTTCTGCGCATCGACCAGGCCCATGTAGCAAGTCCGGTGGGTGAAGGTGTCGGAGGTGATCATCTTCACGTAATCGGGATTGCCCAGGACGATCTGCCGGAAGACCCCCAGGGTCCACTCGGCGAACTCGACGGCATCCTTGGCCAGCTCCTGGAATCTGGGCAGGTCCTCAGCCTTGAGCGCCTTGCTCACCCCACCGGGCTGGCCGAGCACCGGATGCACGACCTTGCCGCCGAAATAGGCGATCAGCTCGCGCAGGCGGCGGCGGGTGGCGATGACCTTCTTGCCGGCCTCGAGGCCGACCTTGCCGATGACGCCGACAATGTTGCGCTGCTCGGGCGGGGCGTCGGGGCCGACGATGAAGTCGGGTCCGCCCAGCACGAAGACGTGCAGCGCGTGGTCCTCGAGCATGAAGGTGTTGTAGACCAGCTCGCGGATCTTCCTGCCGGCCGACGTCGGCTCGACCTGGTAGAGATCGTCCAGGGCCTTGGTCGAGGCCAGATGGTGCGCCGTGGGGCAGACCCCGCAGATGCGGCTGGTGATCTGCGGCATGTCCTCGGCCGGGCGGCCGAGGCTGAAGACCTCGAAACCGCGCAGCTCGGGCACCTGCAGATAGGCCCGCTCGACGTCGCCCTTGGCGTCGAGGTAGATGTCGATCTTGCCGTGGCCTTCCAGGCGCGTGATCGGATCGATGGTCACGTTGCGTTTGGCGGCCGCGTACGCGGCGTTGGCCCGGGCGTTCGCCTCGTTGAAAACCTGTCTGGCTGCGTTGTCCATGGGGAATCAGAGGTCAGAGATCAGAGGTCACTGGTCAGAGATGAAGCATCGCGCGACCTTTTTGGCACTTGTTACATGGCACTTGGCACCTCGGCGGGGTCCGGTGACCCCGCCCTACAGTCAAAGATCCACCTTCCGCCGCAGGAGGCTGCGCGCCAGCCCGTAGCGGTAGAAGGTGCCGACCGGATCGGGGATGCCCTCGAGCACCTGATCGATCTCCACTGCTTCCTTTGCCGTGATGTTGGCGCACAGGCTGGAGAGGATCTTTGCGCCCTGGTCCTTGACCCGGTCGGTGCCGCCGAAGCAGCCCGTGCACGGCATGTTGCCGCCGGGACATTGCGCGCCGCAACCCTGGCGCGTGGCCGGGCCCATGCACACGACGCCCTGCGCCAGGAAACAGAGCTGCGGGTCGAGCAGCTTCTGATGGGTTCGCCTAAACTCGGTGAAGGCCACATTGGTGGGCTTGGAGTCGCGGCGCGGACACTCCTCGCACAGCGCGACGTCCGGCGCCAGCACCGAGCCCTTGGGCGGCAGGCGCCCGTCCAGCAGCGCCGCCACGGCGGCTTTCGTGATCTTCGGCGTGGGCGGGCAGCCGGGGATGTAGTAGTCGACGTTCACGACCTGGTCGAGCGCCCGCACGACGTGATGCAGTTCGGGCAGGTGCGGCCGGCGGCCGTTGTCCTCAAACACCGGCTGGGGTCGCGTCTTCGCCTCGTTCACCACCGATGGCGCCTCCTCGTAGTTGAACTTGAGAATCTGTTCGCGTTCGAACTGGTTGGCCAGCGCCGGAATGCCGCCGGTGCAGGCGCACGAGCCGTAGGCGATCAGATAGCGGCTCTTGCGGCGCAGCAGGTGGGCCATTGCTTCTTGCTCGGTGGTGCGAATCGCACCGTTGAGCAGCGTGGCGAAGATGGACCGGTCGGCCATCGCTTCGACGTCCCTGTATTTGAAGTCCATGGCCACCGGCCAGAGTACGATGTCGACCTTCTCGACCACGCCGAGGATGTCCTCGGCCAGGTCCACGACCGTCTCCTCGCAGCCGCCGCACGAGGCGCACCAGTAAAAGGCAATCTTGGGCTTAGCCATGGGCCACCTCGCTGGTCGGAGACGGTTGGGCCGAAGGGAAGGGCGGCTGGGACTGCTGCGCGGCCAGTTCCAGGCGGGTCACCTCGCGGTCCCACGCTTCATATTTCTGCGGGAGGCCCAGCGGCCCGAGCGCCGTGATCTTCTGCACCATGTCGTTGATGACACTCCGGACCTTCTCGCCCTCGGCGGCGGAGATCCATTCGAGCCGCAGCCGGTCCTCCGCAATGCCCATGTCCTTCAGCATGCGCCGCAGCAGCCGGAAACGGCGCAACATCTTGTAGTTGCCCTCGGCGTAGTGACAGTCGTTGGGGTGGCAGCCGCCGACCAGGATGCCGTCCGCGCCCTTGGCGAACGCCTCGAGGATGAATTGCGGATCGATGCGCCCCGAGCACATCAGCCGGATGGTGCGGGTGTTCGCCGCGTATTTCATCCGCGACACGCCGGCCAGGTCGGCGGCGGTGTAGGTGCACCAGTTGCAGAAGAACGCGATGATGCGCGGGGTCCAGGACCCATCGGCAGAAGGTGGAGAGGAAGTGGGGTCAGTCATGGTGGGGAAAAATCCGAAGCACGAAGCTCGAAATCCGGAACAAATCCGAAGCACCAATTTTGGATAAAGAAATGGTCATGGTTGGTTACTCACTTTTGCGCACGATGGCGCCGAAGATGTTCATCAGTTCCGTCGCTTCTTGGATCAGCGCGGCACGAGTCTTCTCGACGTCATCCTTGGCGTCGGCATTGACCAGACGGAGGAAGAAACGGCTCTCTTTGGCCTCCTTGCGACTGATTTTGACGCGCATGACGAAATCCTTCTTTCCCAGCGCTTCGTTCGCTTCGATGTAGTTGGCGCCAACTGAACCGGAGGCCCGCACCAGCTGCTTCGCGTCTTCGATGTTGATCAGGATGCGCGGCAAGTTCCGCACGAATGCGCGGCCGGCCTGGGCGGACCGAAACGTCCGCTCTTCCAGGTCATATTCCTTCCTTGGTTTTTCGTCTGCCATGGATCGTTTGCGTCTTGAAGCCTTGGAGCTTGTTTCGGATTTTGATCTTCGGATTTCGGGTTTTAGGTGGTCAGCAGGCCGTCGATTTCGTTGAAGATCTCGGCGTCCTCGAACAGGTTTTGCACGATGGAGCCGGAGGGGCAGGAGGCCACGCACGTGCCGCAGCCCTTGCAGAGCGCCTCGTTGATGTAGGCCTTCTTCTTGTCGGCCAGCAGCGTGATGGCGCTGTACGGACAGAGCGGGATACAGGACTTGCAGCCGCTGCAATCGGTCTCGACCACGTAGGCGGTGTTCGGCTCCTGCTCCATGTGGCCCTTGTCGATGAGCGAGAAGGCCTCGGCCGCGGCCGCCCCGGCCTGGGCCACGCTGTCGGGAATGTCCTTCGGCCCCTGGCAGCAGCCGGCGAGGAAGATGCCGTCGGTGAAGGTGCTCACCGGGGCGAGCTTGGGATGGCGCTCGAGGAACCAGCCCTCGCTGCTGCAGCTCATGTTGAACAGACGGCGGATCCTGTCCGAATCCGGATGCGGCTCGAGGCCGACCGAGAGCACGACCATGTCCACCGGCACCTTCATGATGCAGTCCAGCATGGTGTCCTCGGCCTGCACGATGAGCCGGCCGGTGGCGCCGTCGCTGGGGTCGGGGTAGACGTCGGCCACCCGGCCGCGGACGAGGTTGATGCCCTCCTCGGCGATGCGGCAGTAGAATTCCTCCATGCCCTTCCCGGGCGTGCGCATGTCGATGTAGAAGTTGAAGATCTCGGCCCCGGTGTGCTCGTGGATGAGGTGGGCGAGCTTGAGCGAATACAGGCAGCACACGCGCGAGCACCAGCGGTTGGAGTTCTCGTCGCGCGAGCCGACGCAGTGGATGATGGCGACCCGCTTCGGCACCTGGCCGTTGCGCAGGATGATTTCGCCGCCGGTCGGCCCGCTGGCGTTGACGAGGCGTTCGACCTCCAGCGCGTTATAGACGTTGGGATAAACGCCGTAGCCGTAGTACGGCGTGCGCTTCGCGTCGAAAATCTGGAAGCCGGTCGCGACGATGATCGTGCCCACGGTGATGTCCTTCAGTTCCTCCCGCTGCTTGAAGTCGATGGCCTTGCGGTCACCACAGGCCTCGACGCACGTCTTCTTGCACTTGCCGGTTTTGAGCTCGATGCACGTTTCGGGATCGATCAACGCCACCGGCGGGATGGCCTGCGGGAAGGGCAGGTAGACGGGCTTGCGCTTGCCGAGGCCGAGATTGAACGCGTCGCGGAACTTCGGCTCCTTGTACACGCATGCCTCCACGCACTCCTGGCAGCCGGTGCACAGGTCCTCCAGGACGTAACGCGGTTTGCGGCGGACGGTCACCTTGAAGTTGCCGACGTAGCCGTCCACCTTCACGACCTCGGAGTAGCTCCAGAGCGTGATGTTCGGATGGGAGCCGGCCGCGGCCATTTTCGGCGACAGCACGCACATGGCGCAGTCGAGCGTGGGAAACGTCTTGTCGAACTTGGCCATGTGCCCCCCGATGGTCGGCTCGCGCTCGACGAGGTAGACCTGCTTGCCGGCGTTGGCGAGGACCAGCGCGGCGTGGATGCCCGCGATGCCGCCGCCCACGACCAGCACGTTCGGGTTGATCGAGACCTTCTTCACCTCGAGCGGCTTGTGCAGCGGCACGCGCTGGATGGCGGCGCGGGCCAGGGCCATGGCCTTGCGGGTGGCGAGCTGGCGGTCGGTGTGCACCCACGCGTCGTGCTCGCGGACGTTGACCATCTGGAAGAAGAAGGGATTCAGCCCCCCCCGGCGCGTCGCTTCGCGGAACGTGTGTTCGTGCAGCAGGGGCGAGCAGGCCGCCACCACGATGCGGTTGAGCCGGTGCTCAATGATGTCCTGCACGATCATCTCCTGGCCCGGGTCGGAGCACATGTACTTGTAATCGCGCGCGACGACCACGTTGGGCAGCGCGGCGACGTACCTGGCCACCGCCTGCACGTCGACCATGCCGGCGATGTTGGTGCCGCAATGGCAGATGTAGAATCCGATGCGAACCGGCTCGTGCTTCTTGGGCGTGTACATGGCTCAATCTCCCATGGATTCGGCCAGCAGTTCAGCGACGTCGCGCACGATCATCGGCTTGTCGTGCGGGATGACTTTGAGGGCATCCTCGAACCGGTAGATCTCATAGGGGCAGGACACCGCCAGGACATCGGCGCCCGTGGCGATGGCCTCTTTCACCCGCCGCTCGGACAGCCGCTCCATGCCCTTTTCCTTGAAAAACGTGTCCAGCCACATGCCGCCGCCCCCGCCGCCGCAGCAGATGGAGTTCATGCGGTTGTGGGTCATCTCGACCAGCTTGGCGCCGGGGATGGCGCGGAGCAGCGCCCGGGGCTCGTCGTACATCCCGGCCCGGCGCCCGAGACAGCACGAATCGTGGTAGGTGACCGTGTAATTCAGTTTCTTCGTCAGCTTGGGCTTGAGCTGGTCCAGTTTCTCCGCGAGCAGCATATGGGTGTGGTCAACCCGATAGTCGAAGCCGTACATCGGGTAACGGATGCGGAAGGCGTTGTAGGCGTGCGCGTCGCCGGTGATGAGGCGGTTGAAGCGATACTTCTTGAAGATCTCCATGTTGTAGTCGGTGAGCGTCTCGAAGAGCCCCGACTCCCAGGTGAGCTGGCCGCAGTCGCCGGCACATTTCTCCTCGTTGCCGAGGATGGCGAAATCGACGCCGAGGGCGTTGAGCAGTTTCGCCGTCGCGCGACTGTTGTCCTGCCCGCGGCCGTAGTAGGCGGTGTAGCATTCCACGAACCAAAGCACGTCCACCGGGCGCTTGACCTCCGCCATCACCGGGACCGGGACCCTGGCGGTGGCTTTCCATGCCACGCGTTTGCGTGAGGATTCGCCCATGGGGTTGCCGTAGCGCAGCGTGTTCTGGAGGGTCTTCTGCAGCTCGGCGGGAATCGCGGGCTGGTGGATGAGGGTTTGCTCCTTCACCAGCGGCAGGAGGATGTCGGAGAGGCGGATGCCGCGCGGGCACTTGGTCATGCAAGCATAGCAGGCCACGCAGCGCAGCATGCTGTCGGACTTGAAGACCTCCTCGATCCGGCCGCGGCGCAGCATGTTGATGATGCGGCGCGGCGGGAAGTCCATGTATTCGCCGTAGGGACAGGTGCCGGCGCAGGTGCCGCACTGAATGCAGGTGAGGATGCGCCGGCCTTCGGGCGTCTGCAGCAAGGTCTCGATCGTGGCGCCCTTTGTCTCCAGTTCAGGTTCGAGCATGACGGCCATAGGGGGATCCTTCGTTGCGGCGGGTCAGGGGTATCGGGGCGGTAGACGGGGCCGGGGGAGGCGCTAGATCTCCATTGCTTCGGCCACGAGTTCGGCGAGGTCGCGGACGGCGAGCTTGCCCTCGGTGCCGGTGGTCTTGAGGGCGTCGCGGAACATCGCGATGTCCTTGGGGCAGGCAACGACCAGGGTGGGCACGTCGGCCAGGGCGGCCGCCTCGCGGATGCGGTTCTCGGCCGGGCGCTCGGCGATCTTCTCGGTGTCCTCCATCCAGATGCGTCCGCCGCCGGCGCCGCAGCAGTAGCTGTGGTCGCGGTTGCGCGGCAGCTCGACGACCTCGAGGCCGAGTGCCCGCAGGACGCGGCGTGGCGGGTCATAGACGCCGTTGTACCGGCCGAGGTAGCACGGGTCGTGGTAGGTCACGCGGCCCGCCAGCTGCTTCTTCAGCGGCAGCCGGCCGGCCTGGAGCAGGTCGTCGAGCACCTCGGTGTAGTGTTTCACCGGCACGCGGTTCCCGTTCCACGCGTACTCGTGCCTGAGCGCGTTGAGTGTATGCGGATCGGTGGTGACGATGGCCTGGAACCGGGCCTTGGCGAAGGCCTGCTGGTTTTTCTCCCGCAGCATCTCGAACAGGCCCTCCTCGCCCACGCGGCGGACGTCGTTGCCGGCGTTGCGCTCCGCCTCGTAGAGCAGGCCGAAGTCGAGGCCGGCCCGGGCGAAGATCTGCGCCGTCTTGCGGGTGATCTCCTCGCAGCGCGGATCGTAGGAGGCGTAGTCGCCGACGAACCAGAGGTACTCCACCGGCTCCTTGCGGGCGTCCTTGATCTTGAGCCCGGAGGCCTGGACCCAGCGGGCGCGCATCCGGTCGGACTTGCCGAAGGAGTTCCCGTAGCGGGTGAGGTTCGCGAGCATGTCCTGCACCGTGCGCGGCACCGCCCCCTGGCTCACGAGCTGGCGGCGGAGCATGACGATGAGCGGCACCTGCTCGTTCCACACCGCGCAGCGGTTCATGCAGGCGAGGCAGGTGGTGCAGGCCCACAGCTCGGCCTCGGAGATCACCCCGCCGATGAGCGCCGGCCGGCCGTCGCCGTTGCCGGCCAGGCCCGTCTGCATCATGTGGCGCTTGAGCTTTTGGACGATCTGCTGCGGCTCCAGCGGATAGCCGGACGTGGTGGCCGGGCACGCGCGGTCGCAACGGCCGCATTCGGCGCAGGAGAAACCGCTGAACAGCTGCTTCCAGGTGAGCTCCTCCCATTTTGCCGCGCCGGCGGTGAGGTCGTCCTTCGCGCCGGGAACCGCGAGGTCGCCGACCGGCCGGATGGGGGCGTCGCTGAAGAAGACGTTGAAGGGCGAGGCGAGGAGGTGGAGGTGCTTCGAGTAGGGCAGGTAGACGAGGAAGCCGAGCACGACCACCATGTGCAGCCACCACATGCCGGTCGCGAGCGAGTGCGCGCCGGCGTGCGACAGGCCGGCGAAGGCCGGCGCCAGCAGGCGGCCGAACGGAGTCCAGGCGCCGCCCTGGCCGCCCTCGGCTACGACCCGGAAGGCGGCGAGGAAGAGCGTGCTCAGCATCAGCACCCCGATGAGCGCGAGGATGAGGTTGGCGTCGAAGCTCAGGTGGAGGTGCGGCGGCGGCGCGAACAGGCGGCGCGCCACGGCGACGATCAGCGAGATCAGCACCAGCACCGAAAAGACGTCCAGGAAGAGCGCGGCCGGGCCCACGGCGTCCGGGAAGGGCAGGGGCAGGACCGGGATGAGCCCGCGCACCAGCGCCCAGTTGAAGCACACCACATAGACCACGAAGCCCCAGAAGATCAGGAAATGCGGCAGGCCGATGCTGCGCTCATTGAACAGGCGCGGCTGGAGCAGCACGTGCTTCAGCATATGCCCGAGCCGGCGGACGGGCCGGTCGAACCGGTTCTCGAAGCGGCCGCGGCGCACCAGGCCGACAAGCTGCCAGACGCGCCAGCCGAAGACACCGAAGGCCACGATGGTCAGGCCCCACAAAATTCCCCTCCCCGGCAAGCCCAGCACCGAGATCTCAACGGGATTCATGGGGGTTCAACCTTTCCGGGCCTGGATTTTTTCGGTGAGCAGCGGCAGCAGTTCCACGGCGTCGCCCACGACGCCGTAATGCGCGCCGTCGAAGATGGGCGCCTTCGGGTCGGTGTTGACGGCGATGATGCACTCGGAGTTCTGCATCCCATCCCAGTGCTCCGGCGCCCCGCTGATGCCGAAGGCGAGGTAGACCCGCGGCTTCACGGACATGCCGGACTTGCCCACCTGCCGGCTCAACGGCAGCCAGCCTTGGTCGATCACCGGGCGCGAGGCGCACACGGCGCCGCCGAGCTTCCGGGCGAGTTCCTCCGCCAACTGGATGTTGTCCGCCGACTGGATGCCGCGGCCGACGGCCACCAGCACGGTCTGCTTGGTGATGTCGACGTCGCCGGTTTCCGGCTCGACGAACTGCTGGAAGATGACCTTGGCCGCGGGGACCGGCACGGCCAGTTTCTCCACCGGCGGCGTCCGGTCGCTCCGGCCGGGATCGGCCGGGAAGGCGCCAGGATAGACGCTGACGATGCCGCGGGCGCCCGCCAGCTTCACGTCCGAGAGGATCTTTCCGCCGAAGAGCTGGCTGGTGAGCACCAGCGCATCGCCTTCGACGCGGGCGCCCTTGCAGAAATTGACAAACGGCAGCTGCGTCCGGGCCGACAGCCGCGCGCCCAGGCCGAAGGAGACGTTGGTGCCGCCCAGCAGTACCAGCGCCGCCTGCTTCTGCGCCATGATCTGCTGCAGCACGCCGATGGCCGCGTCGGCCGAGGGTTGCTCGAGGGCGGGGTCGTCCACCACCAGCACGCTGTCGGCGGCGCCCAGGCGGGCGGCCAGGCCCGCGCCGTCCCGGCCCAGCACCACCGCGTGGACCGGGCCCTTCAGCGCCTCGGACAGTTTGCGGGCGGCGCCCAACATCTCGAACGTGATGTCTGCCACCGCGCCCCGGAGGTGCTCGACCAAGACCAGGATTCCTGTGCTCATGTTTCGGGGTGGGTTGAAGGCTAGATGCCGCGTTCGGCAAGCAGGGTGGCGATGCGGGTGGCGACCTCTTCCGGCGGGCCCTCCAGCATCTCGGCCCGGCCGGTGGCTTCCGGTTTGTACATGCGCTGCAGATCGAGGGCCGCGGCGGGCTCGGGCGCTGCGACGGCCGCCGTTTCGATCTTGGCCGCTTTCATCGCGGCGCGCACTTTGGCCACGGGCACGTAGCGCGGCGGCTTGTCGGCGGACTGGATGCCCAGCACGGCGGGCAGCGGCACCTCGAACCGGCCGCGGAGCCCCCCGGAGAACTCCTTGAGGGCGGTCACCTTGCCGTCCGCCAGCGCGACGCTGCAGACCACGCCGAGGAAGGGTAGGTGCAGCAACTCGGCCAGATAGGCGGCCACTTCGCCCTCCAGGTCGTCGATCGCCTGGGAGCCGGGCAGGATCAGCGTGTCGGCGGCTGGCGGGGCGGGCAGGGAGGCGAAGTACGCTGCAAACGTCTTGGCGGTGGCGACGGTGCCGAGAGCGGCCTGGTCCACGGGAATCTTCACCGCCCGGTCCGCCCCCTTGGCGAGGGCGGTGAACAGGGTGTCGTCCACCTCCGGCGCGTCCAGCGCGACGGCGGTGACGGTGCCGCCGCACTTTTCCTTCAACAGCAGCGCCTGCTCCAACGCATGTTCGTCAGGGTCGTTGAGCTTGAACCGGAGGTATTCGGCGTCCAACGAATGGTTGTCGGCGGCGACGTTCAGTTCCTCGACCGTATCGGGCACCATTTTCAGCAGCACGTATAAGTTCATATGCTGAACGGGGTTCCTTGGTTGGCTGGGGACACCTCGCCGGTCGAAAGCAGAGCAGCGAGGCGCTACTCGCTTATCTCAAGCCGCGCTCTATCCGTCAAATTTCCGCGAACTGACTTGGCGTTAAGAAGTCGGGCACTGCATTCATAAACCGAAACTAATAAGCGATGGGAGCGGCGCGCGTAGTTCAGCCCCTGGGTCCAGCCGTTTTTTGCCGCTGCGAAAACGCGCCGGATGAGTGGCGGGCGTGTTGCCGCGCGCGGCATCCAATGAAAGGCCTATACGTGGCCGGATCGGGCGGTTGACACCGACGTGATGCCCCACAACGCGCCGAGAGCCTGGCCGGCCGACAGTCCCCCGTCGTTGGGCGGCAGATCGCGGTGGCAGAGAACATTGAACCCGGCCGCCTGAAGTTGGTGGCAAGTTGCGTCGAGAAGGCGCACATTCTGGAAACAGCCCCCGCTGAGGACCACGGTTTCAATACCGATCCGGGCCGCCAGATCCGCCGCGCTCCGGGCCAGGGCTTGGTGGAAACGGGCGGCCATCAGCGACGGGTCGTCCGTCGCCCCGGATTGCACCAAGGCCGCCACCATCGGGCGCCAGTCGACCTGCCATGTCCCTTCCTTGTCCGGCGCCGTGATGGGTAGGATCAAGCCGGCTTCTTTTTGCGGTGCGGGGTCGGCGGCGAACTCCAATTCCATCGCCGCCTGGCCCTCAAACGTGCAGCGGGTGCGCAGCCCGAGCAGCGCCGCCACTCCGTCGAAAAGCCGGCCAACACTGGTCGTGAGGGGCGATTGAACTCCGTGATCGAGCATCGACTGCAGGACTGATTTCTCGCCGTCGCGAAAACCCAGCGACGAGGCCGGCGGTCCAAGGCGCGCAGCATCCCCGCCAAACAGATCGTGCAGGAGGCCGAGGGCGCTTCGCCGCGGCTCGCGCACGGCGGCTTCCCCGCCTGGCAACCGAAACGGCCGCAGGTGGGCCACCCGGCGCGCCGTCCGCCGCGCGCGGTCGACCACGATGAATTCACCGCCCCAGATGGTGCCGTCCGGACCGTGGCCGGTGCCGTCCCAAGCCACGCCCAGCACCCGTTCCGGTCCGCCGCCATGCTCCAGCAGGCAGGCGAGGATATGCGCGAGATGATGCTGCACGGTCACCACCGGCAGCCCCAGACTCCGGGCAAAATGGGTCGAGGCGTAATCGGGATGTGCGTCGCAAACCACGCGGACCGGCCGGCCGTGGTAGAGTGCGGTGAGCAGGGTCACGGTCCGGCGAAAGGCCTCCAGGGAGATCGGATTGGACAGATCGCCGATGTGCGGACTCAGCACCAGGCTCGTGCCCGCCGTCACCGCGATCGTGTTCTTCATGTGCCCGCCGACGCAGAGCAGCGGCTCCGCAGCCGCGGTGTCCCCGGGCAGGCGGAAGGGCGTCGGGGCAAAACCGCGCGCCCGGCGCAACATCACCGGGCCGCTGGCCGCCCGCCGCATCACCGAATCGTCGACCGGCCGGGCAATCGGCCGGTTGTGCACGAGGAAGAGATCGGCGATCGCCCCGAGCCGCTGCCGGGCCTCGTCGTTGTCCGTGCACAGCGGCTCCTCCGAGAGGTTGCCGCTGGTGGCGACCAGCGGACGGCCGACGGCGGCCAGCAACAGCGTGTGCAGCGGCGTATAGGGCAGGAGCGCGCCGATCCACGGGTTGCCCGGTGCCACCGCGGCCGCCGGCGGCGCCCCCGCCCGGCGCCGCACCAACACGATCGGCGCCGCGGCGCTGGTCAGCCAGCGCTCGTCGTCAGCGCTGATCTCGGTGGCCACGCGCAGCGCCGCGAGCGAAGGGAACATCACGGCCAGCGGTTTTTCCTCGCGGTGCTTGCGGAGGCGGAGTTCGCGGACCGCCGCGTCGTTGGCGGCGTCCACCATCAGATGGAATCCACCCAAACCCTTGACCGCCACGATCCGGCCGGCGCGCAGCGCGCCGGCCGACGCGGCGATGGCAGCGGCGCGGGTGGAGAGCACCTGGCCGGCCGCGTCTTGCAACTCCACCTGCGGCCCGCACGCCGGGCAGGCGTTGGGTTGGGCGTGATAGCGCCGGTCGGCCGGATTGTCGTATTCGCGGCGGCACGCCGGGCACATGGCAAACTCCGCCATGGTCGTACGCGGCCGGTCGTAGGGCAGCTCCCGCAGGATCGAGTAGCGCGGCCCGCAATTCGTGCAATTGATGAACGGGTAGGCGTGCCGGCGGTCGCCCGGATCGGCGAACTCGCGCCGGCAGTCGTCGCACAACGCCAGGTCCGGCGTGACCGCCGCGGTGCGCGCCATCTCGTCAGCCGCGCTGGCGAGAATCAGAAAACCCGCCTCCGGCGCGGCAGGCAGATCCGGGATTTCTCCGGCCGGATGTTCCCGCACGGAAGTGATGCGGGCGGCCGGCGGCGGTTCCGTCCGCAGCGCGGCGACAAAGCCGGCGACCGCGTCGCGGGGACCGGCGACCCGGATGGTCACGCCGCGGCCGTCGTTCCGCACCCAGCCGCGCACGCCGGTGCGCGCAGCCAGCCGCGCGACAAAAGGCCGGAATCCGACGCCCTGTACCGTTCCCTCGATCTCCAGCAGGCGGTCCGCCAGGGGTAGGGCAGTGCCATCGGCCGTCGGGGGCATGGCTCAAAGCAGCGCGCGCAGGTAGGCCAGCCAGCGGTCGAAGCCCTCGCCGGTGCGGGCGGAGAGCTCGAAAATCTCGGCCTGAGGCGCGGCGCGACGCAGGTTGGCCAGGGCCGCGGCGCGGTCGAAGCCGAGCGCGGCCGCGACGTCGATCTTGTTCACGATCACGGCATGGGCGCTGGTGAAGATGGGCGGATACTTGAGCGGCTTGTCCTCGCCCTCGGTGCAGGAGAGCAGCGTGATCCGGCGGTTCTCGCCGAGGTCGAACGAGGCCGGGCAGACCAGATTGCCGACATTCTCGACCAGCAGCAGGCGCACGCCTTCGAGCGGCAGGGCGGCAAGGCCGCGGGCGACCATCGAGGCGTCGAGGTGGCAGGTTCCCCCGGTGGTGATCTGGGCCACCGGCACGCCTTCGCGGCGAAGCCGCCGGGCGTCGTTGTCGGTTTCCAGATCCCCGACCAGCACGGCGCAGCGCACCTCGCCCGCGATGGTATCCAGGGTGCGCTCCAGCAGCAGCGTCTTGCCCGCTCCCGGCGAGGAAACGAAGTTCAGGGCGCGGATCCCCCGTTGCTGCAGGAACGCCCGGTTTTCCGCCGCGCGCCGGTCGTTCTCGTCGAGGAGGCGCACCCGCAGGTCGACGGTGCGGACTGTCCCGGGCAGGGGATCGCCCGGCGGGGCGGGCGGCACGTCGCCGGGGTCGCGCACGTCCACCAGGACCACCCGGCCTCCGGATGGCGGGCGGACGGAATGGAGTCGGGGTGTTGGATCGGGCATGGGATTAGGACATTTCAAGTCGGACCAGATCGAGTTCGCGGCCCTGCTTGATGGTGGCGCACAAACGGCCGCACTTCGGGCATTCGAAAAAATGGTCGGTATCGGTGGTGAAGTCCTGCCGGCAGTCGGGACAGTGCGCGACGGCGGCCACCGGGTCGATCTGCACCGCGGCCCCCTCGGCTGCCGTGCCCGGCAGGATCGCCGTGAACGCGAACTGCAACGCCTCCGGATCCACTCCCGAGAGGGCGCCCACGCGGATCACCATGCGGTGCACGCGGGAGGCGCCCTCGGTCCGCGCCCGGTCCAGCGCAATCTGCAGGGCCGATTCCGCGATGCCCAGTTCGTGCATGACTGCCAGTGTTGCCGGCCGGCGCGGGAAGTCGAGTGCACTGCCGGTTTGAAGTAGCGGCATTAATTCCAAGTCCCGTTGCTCTTATCACAGATTGGTAAATTCAATGCATGATTGCCAGCGTGCGATCCGCGTCCAAGCTAGGTCGCCAGGTACTCCCTTTGCAACCCCCGCGCTGGACGGCATGATTGCGGCCGACTGGCGCAATCAACCAAGGATCACCATGAATGCGTTGGTGTCACCGCCGCGGGCCGGCGGTCCGACCCTCTGGGAGGAAATGCGTGCGCGCGGCGTGAGTCGGCGTGATTTTCTGCGGTTTTGCACCTGGATGGGCGCCCTGCTCGGCTTGGAAGCGAGCGGTGTTGCCGATGTGGTCAAGGCCCTTGAAACCAAGCGCCGTCTGCCGGTTGTCTGGCTGCATTTGCAGGAATGCACCTGCTGCAGCGAATCGTTCATTCGCTCGTCGCACCCTATCGTCGCCGATATCCTGCTCAATCAAATCTCCTTGGATTACACCGAGACCCTGCAAGCGGCGGCCGGCTACCAGGCGGAGGAATGCTTGCGGGACACGATCCAGCAGCACCCCGGCGAGTACCTGTTGATGGTCGAGGGCTCGATCCCCATGGCGGACGAAGGCATCCACTGCGTCATCGCAGGGCGCTCGGCGCTCGATGTCGTCCGGGAGGCCGCTGCCGGCGCCAAGGCCGTGATCGCGTGGGGCAATTGCGCCTGCGCCGGCTGCGTGCAGGCCGCAAATCCCAATCCCACGAGGGCTACTCCCGTTCACAAGATCATCACCGGCAAGCCGATCATTAATGTCCAGGGGTGTCCGCCCATCGCCGAGGTGATGGCAGGAGTCGTGGTTCATCTGCTGGCCTTCGACCGCATCCCGCAGTTGGATGCGCTGGGCCGGCCGAAGGCGTTCTACTCACGGCGGGTGCACGACACCTGCTACCGCCGGCCTTACTATGATGCCGGGTTGTTTGTGGAATCGTTTGACGATGAGAATGCGCGCCGGGGCTATTGCCTGTTTAAGATGGGCTGCCGCGGCCCGACGACGTACAATTCCTGCGGCATCATCCGCTGGAACAACGGTGTGAGCTATCCGATCCAATCGGGTCATGGTTGCATCGGATGTTCGGAAGCCGGCTTCTGGGATGACAGTCCGTTCTATCAGCGCCTCGCCAGCTTCCCCGGTTTCGGCATCGAGACGACAGCCGACAAGATCGGCCTGGCCATTGGCGCAGCCACGCTGGGGGGTGTGGCGGTGCATGCCGTACTGACACACATTCGCAAGCATCAAACGATCGGCGAGCAACCGGGTGAATCAGCGCAGGACGCTGACCCGCCGGCGGCCGCGAAAGATTGAGCCAGGGAGGCCATCATGAATCCGAGACTCGTAGTCGATCCCGTCACCCGCATCGAGGGGCATCTCCGCATCGAAGCCGAAGTCAAGGACGGCCGCATCGTCGATGCGTGGAGCGCCGGCACCATGGTCCGCGGCATCGAGATCATCCTGCGGGACCGCGATCCGCGCGATGCCTGGGCGTTTACCGAGCGGGTTTGCGGCGTGTGCACGACCGTCCATGCGCTGGCCTCGGTGCGCGCGGTGGAAGATGCGCTCGGGATCGCCATTCCTCCCAACGCGGAATTGATCCGCAATCTGATGTTTTGCGCCCAGTACCTGCAGGACCATGTGGTGCATTTTTACCATTTGCACGCCCTGGACTGGGTGGATCTGGTCAGCGCGCTCAAGGCTGATCCGGCCGAGACGTCCCGGATCGCCCAAAACATCTCCCCCTGGCCGAAGAGCTCACCGCAGTATTTCCGCGACCTGCAGAAGCGCCTCGCCGCGTTTGTGGAGGGCGGCCAGCTCGGCATTTTCGCCAGAGGCTACTGGGGTCACCCCGCCTACAAACTGCCGCCGGAGGTCAACCTCATCGGTGTCGCCCATTACCTCGAAGCACTCGAATGGCAGAAGGAGATCGTGAAAGTCCACACGATCTTCGGCGGCAAGAATCCGCATCCGAACTATCTCGTCGGCGGCGCGCCCTGCTCGCTCAACATCGACGAGGCCAACGCCATCAACGCCGAGCGGCTGGCCTATGTCGGGCGCCTGTTCGAGGAGGCCCGGCGCTTTGTCGACCAGGTCTATCTGCCCGATCTGCTTGCCGTCGCCCCGTACTACCTCGAGTGGGCGGAGATCGGCGGGGGCGTGACCAATTATCTGTGCTATGGCGATCTCCCGACCAACGGCTTTGCCGACGTGGCGCAGTTCAAGTTGCCGCGCGGCGCCGTGCTCGACCGCGATTTGACGCGGGTGCATCCCATCGATCCGCATGATCCCGACGGCGTGCGCGAAGCCGTCAGCCACTCGTGGTATCGCTACACCGGAGGCGACGATCAGGGGCTGAATCCATGGTGGGGCGAAACGACCTTCAATTACACCGGGCCCCGGCCGCCCTACGAAAACCTCAATGTCGGGGGCAAATACTCCTGGCTGAAAACCCCGCGTTGGAAGGGGCGCGCCATGGAGGTCGGTCCGCTCGCCCGCATGCTCGTGGGGTACGCCGCCGGCCACGCCGAGATCCGCGAGGCCGTCACCCGGACGCTCGCCGCCCTGAAGGCGCCGCCCGCGGCGCTCTTCTCGACCCTCGGCCGCACGGCGGCCCGCGGCATCGAGACCCAGTTGATCGCCCGCTGGGCGAAGGAGTTCAGCGACCAGTTGCTGGCCAATATCCGCAACGGCGATTCCCGCACGTTCACCAAGGAGAAGTGGGAGCCGTCCACCTGGCCGGCGGAGACCCGCGGTGTCGGCGCCGCCGAGGCGCCCCGCGGCGCGCTCGCGCATTGGATCGTCATCAAGAGCGGGCGGATCGGGAACTATCAGCTCGTCGTCCCGACCACCTGGAACGGGTCGCCGCGCGATGCCTATGGCCAGCGTTCGCCTTATGAGGCGTCGCTGATCGGCACGCCGGTGCACGATCCGAAGCAGCCGCTCGAAATCCTGCGCACCGTGCACTCGTTCGATCCGTGCATCGCCTGCGCGGTGCACCTCTACGACGACCGCGGTGAGCCGCTGCCGGAGGCGAATGGCATCCCGGTTGCCTGAGAAGGGGGGATCGCATGCGAACCAACGACCCTGTCGCCGTGCCGAGCCACGATTTCAAGCGCGTCTATGTGTGGGAGCTGCCGGTGCGTTTGCACCACTGGATCACGGTCCTGTGTCTCTTCGTGCTCACGGTCACCGGCCTGTTGATCGCGCATCCCCCGGCGCTGACCAGCGCGGCGGAGGCGTCGTTCAGTTACTGGTTCGGCGTGAACCGCTTTATTCACTTTGTCACGGCGTACGTGCTGTTGTGCTCCTTTGTCTTCCGCATCTACTGGGGCTTCGCGGGCAACCGGTATGCCGACTGGCGCAATTTCGTCCCATGGCGGCGGGCGCAGTTCCGCGAGGCGCTGGACGTGCTGCGGGTCGATATCCTGCAGGCGCGCAATACGCCGCTGCACGCCGTCGGCCACAACGCCGTGGCGTATTTCACCTATTCCGCGGTCTTCCTGCTCTTTGTGTTCCAAATCATCAGCGGGTTCGCCATGTACGCCTTGATGAGCAAGTTCTGGTTTCCCCAGTTGTTTACGTGGGCGGTGCCGCTCTTTGGCGGAGAATACGGCCTGCACCAGTGGCATTACGCCATCACCTGGCTGTTCTTGGTCTTCACCCTCATTCACGTCTACCTTGTTTTTTACCATGACTACGTCGAGGGGCATGGCGTGATGTCGTCGATGATGGGCGGCTGGAAATTTGTGGAGAAACACGTCGATGAGCATGGCCGGCCGGCCGACGGCAGATCCTGGTTCACGCCCGCCGCATCGAAGGCTGCGCTCCCGCCGTCTTCTTCACCCCCCGGCGCATGAACGCCGGGCCCGTACGCAAGGCGGCGGCGGGATCAATTGATCCGGTGACGGTCAGACCGGCAGCCGCGCCGGTCTTGATCCTCGGCGTTGGCAATCTGCTGGTCGGCGACGAGGGGGTGGGTGTGCACGCGGTCCGCGCGCTCGAACGCGAAGCCTGGCCGGCGGAGGTGCAGATCGTCGATGGCGGCACCGGGGGATTGCATCTCCTCGGTCTGCTGCGCAGTCATCCGCGGGTCGTTCTGATCGACGCCACCCGCGATGGCGCGCCCGCAGGCACCGTGCGGAGTTTCAAGGCGCGGGTACCGGCGGATTTTCCCCCTGCGCTCGGGGCCCACGACCTCGGATTGCGCGATCTCTTCGCCGCGGCGGCGCTGCTCGGTCCCCTGCCGGAAATCGACGTCATCACCGTGTCGGTCGCCGAACTGAAACCGATGACGCTCGACCTCTCGCCGCCGGTGGCGGCCGCGCTCCCGGAGGTTGCGCGGCTCGTGAGGGAATTGTTGAAGCCGTCATGACCCGGGCGTCGACCGCTTTCTTGGCCTTGCTTTTCGACGGAGCATCAGGGCACTGTCTTGCCGCTGCGCCATGAATTCCGGACTTGCCCTTCTTTGTCTCAACTCAGCCGCGGTGGCGGTGCTGCACACGCTTTTGGGGCCGGATCACTATGTGCCGTTCGTCGTCATGGCGCGCGCCCGCCGCTGGTCGCCGTGGCGTACCGCCCTGATCACGCTGGCGTGCGGCGTCGGCCATGTCGGGAGTTCGGTGATGCTGGGTCTCGCGGGCGTGGTCTTTGGCGTGGAGCTGCAGAAGCTCATGCATATCGAGTCGTTTCGCGGCGGCCTGGCCACCTGGCTGTTGATTGCCTTTGGCGCCGTCTATCTGGTCTGGGGACTGCGCCGGGCGTACCGCGCACAAGTGCACACCCACGGACATTCCCATGAGGACGGCAGCTTTCACCGGCATCTCCATGCGCACGACCGCGCCCATGCCCATGTGCATGACGAGGCGGCGCCCGTCTCCCTTACCCCCTGGATTCTATTCACGGTTTTCGTCTTCGGACCCTGCGAGCCGATGATCCCGTTGATCATGTATCCTGCGGCCGGCGGCGGCTGGCTGGGGATTGCGCTCGTCGCCGTGGTGTTCAGTGCCGTCACGATCGTCACGATGCTCGCCGTCGTGCTGCTCAGCTTGTACGGCGTGCGCTTGCTGCCGCTGGGCCGGATGGAGCGGTACAGCCACGCCCTGGCCGGAGCGACCATTCTGCTGACGGGCTGTGCGATCCAGGTGTTCGGTCTGTGACCTCCCGGCCGGCGCTTGTGTCGCATCGGCGGCCCGCTAATGATGGGCACTGTGCCCGATTCCGCACCCAACCCCGCGAACTTCAGCTGTCCGGCGCCGTCGGCCGGCCACGAGGAAATCCAGCTCGCGCACGGGGGCGGCGGCCGGTTGACCCAGCAGTTGCTGGAGCGCATCTTCGGCCCGGCCTTCGGCAACCCGGCCCTCGATGCGCGACACGACGGGGCGGTGCTCGCCGCGCCAGCGGGCGCCCGGCTTGCGTTCACGACCGATTCGCACGTGGTCAGTCCGTTGTTCTTTCCCGGCGGCGACATCGGGCGGCTCGCGGTTTACGGCACCGCCAACGATCTCGCCATGTGCGGGGCACGGCCGCGCTGGCTGAGCGCCGGGTTCATTCTCGAGGAGGGCCTGCCGGTCGCGATGCTGGAGCGCGTCGTCGCGGCGATGGCGGAGGCCGCGCGCGCGGCCGGCGTGGAGATCGTCACGGGCGACACGAAGGTCGTCGAGCGCGGCAAAGGTGACGGCCTTTACGTCAATACCGCCGGCGTCGGCTGGGTGGAGCACGACCGGGTGATCGCGCCGGCCTCGGTGAGGCCCGGCGACGCCGTGCTGCTCAGCGGCGACATCGGGCGCCACGGCATGGCGATCATGGCGCAGCGCGAAGGACTCGCGTTCGAGTCCCCGATCGAGAGCGACTGCGCGCCGCTCTGGCCGGCGGTGGAGGCACTGCTCGCGGCCGGCGTCGAGGTGCATTGCCTGCGCGATCTCACGCGCGGCGGGCTGGCGACCGCGGTGATCGAGATCGCCGAGACGGCCCGGCTGGCGGTGAAGCTCGACGAGGCGGCGGTGCCGGTCGGCGAGCCGGTGCGCGGGGCCTGCGAGCTGCTCGGACTGGATCCGTTCTACGTTGCGAACGAGGGGCGCTTCATCGCCTTCGTGCCGGCCGCGCAGGCGGACGCGGCGCTCGCGATTCTGGCCCGCACCGCGCCGGGCGGACCACCCTCGCAGATCGGCGAGGTGCGCCCGACGCCGGCTGGCGAGGTCACGCTGCGCAGTGTTGTAGGGGTCGAGCGCATCCTCGACCGCCTCAGCGGCGAGCAACTGCCGCGGATCTGCTGAGTCGAGTTCGCGCCGTTGGATCGTAGCAGCCGACGTAAGGAGGCTGAGTTAGGCAGCCTTGCACTGCTATCCTGCAAGATCCCTGCGGGCTGCGAAGATAAACCAATCAACCGCGGATGACACGGATCGACACGGATAAAAGACGCCGCCTAATCCGTTTCCATCAGCGAAATCCGTGGTCAAAAAGTTATCCTATCTCATTGGTTGCGTCTCCGCTGCGCTATGACCTTGGTTGCTACCTGGCGGAGAAGTCTTTGATCTGAATGAGTGACCGATTATCCCGCTCCAGTCTGCTGCTGACGTCGGCGGCTACGGGAATTTGGATCTACCTCGTGGCGGCGGTCTCCGGCTTGCGCAGCCGGTAGCGGTAATAGGCGGCGCAGGCGCCCTCGGTCGACACCATGGGCGCGCCGAGCGGATGTTCCGGCGTGCAGCGGCTGCCGAAGGCCGGGCATTCGTGCGGCTTCTTCACGCCGCGCATGATCAGGCCGCTGATGCATTCGGTCGACTCCGGCGGTGCATCGCCGGCCACGCCGAAGCGTCGGGCCGCGTCGAATTCGGCCAGCTCCGGGCGCAGCGCATAGCCGCTCCGCGGGATGCGCCCGATGCCGCGCCAGTTGCGGTCGACCACCACGAACGCCTCCTGCATCACGCGCTGCGCGTGCACGTTGCCCTCGGGCCGGACGGCGCGGGCGTAGGCGTTGGCCACTTCGGCCCGGCCGGCCTCCAATTGCTCGACGCAGGCCAGCACGCCCTGGAGAATGTCCACCGGCTCGAAACCGGTGACCACGATCGGGACGCGAAAGCGCGCCGCGAGTGGACCGTATTCGGCTGTGCCCATCACGGTGCAAACGTGCCCGGCGGCGAGAAAGCCCTGCACGCGGTTGTCCGTCGCGGAGAGGATCGCCTCGATGGCCGGCGGCACCAGCACGTGCGAAACCAGCAGGGAAAAATTGCGCAGTCCCAGACGCCGCGCCTGCAGCACCGCCATGGCATTGGCCGGCGCCGTGGTCTCAAACCCGACGGCAAAGAACACCACCTCGCGGTCGCGGTGCTGCCCGGCGAACGCCACGGCATCCAGCGGCGAATAGACCATGCGGACGTCACCGCCGCGCGCCCGGGCCGTCAGCAGGTCGGCGCCCGTGCCGGGCACGCGCAGCATGTCGCCAAAAGAGCAGACCGTCACGCCCGGACGCGCTGCCAGCGCCACCGCGGCGTCGATCAGCTCGACCGGCGTCACGCACACCGGGCAGCCGGGGCCGTGCACGAGCGTGATTTTTTCCGGCAGCAGTTTGTCGAGCCCGAATTTGACGATGCTGTGGGTCTGCCCGCCGCAGATCTCCATGATCGTCCAAGGGCGCGTGACGCGGCGCGCGATCGCCGCGGCCAGCGTGCGCGCCGCCGCCGCGTCGCGGAACTCGTCGACAAATTTCATGACGGCGGCGGTGTCGCCAGCTCCCCGAGTTCGCCCATCTCCTTCAGATAGCTGAACACCTCCGCCGCCTCTTTTTCGTCGAGCACGCTCAGCGCCATGCCGACATGCACGAGCACATAGTCGTCCACCCTGGCCTCGGGCACGCAGGCCAGGCTCACGGACTTGATGATGCCGCCGAAGCTCACGCGGCCGGTGCGGAAGAAGGGGTCCTCCCCGGCGATGGCGAGAATCTTTCCTGGCACGGCGAGGCACATGGGGAGGGCGGGGACAACCTTCAAGGTATGAGCCGCCAAGGCTGCAGCAACAGCAAACGCCGGATGCCGCCGGCCCGCCCGCGCTCCATTGCAGCCGGAGGAACATCCAAGCCGCCGCGCACAGACTTCACGGGACCTTCAGCCCGGGTGAAATGGCCGGATCGGTCCGCGCACTTTGTAACGTATTACGTTACAAACTCTCTCGGGCACGCTGACACCGGGCTCGGGCACAGGGCCGCGACTCGATTACGTCGGCGAACTCCGGAAACAAGCGGTCGCGGCATAACGGGATTGACATTGGCAGGACGGATTTTCTTGTAGACCCTCTTTTGCCGCACTGCCCGGTAGCTCAGCGGTAGAGCAGGTGACTGTTAATCACTTGGTCGCTGGTTCGATCCCAGCCCGGGCAGCCATTCGACTTCGCACTCACTTCGTGTGCGCTCCGCTCATGGCAGGCCATTCGATGCCAACAAGCTCATCCATGTCGTACATCTTGCGCGAAGTCGGATGCCCTGAGCCTGTCGAAGGGCACTCCTTCGTGTTATTCTGGAATCGCGAGACGGCGCACTCTACGTCGGACAGTCAAGGGATATTCCCGAACGTGTTCGCAAGCATCGATATGGACTCGGAAGCAAACACACACGTGCCCATCCAGCCGTCCGCCTTGTTTACGTGGAGGGTCCTCTGTCCATCACGACAGCGGTCGGTCGGGAACGCCAACTGAAGGGCTGGTCCCGCACCAAAAAAGTGGCCCTCATTGCTGGCGACCTCGATCGGCTTTGCGCCCTCAGCCGGCCAAAAACCTGAGATTTCCATCAAGGAGATGCGCATTTCGCGCATTCCCCCCGAAAAAACCACTGTCCGGTTTTGCGACTCCAGGATAGACGCCTTACCGCGGCACGTTTTTCGGCCTGCGCAGATTGGATTCCGACCTCGAAAGCCGCTTGAACCGGACTATGTCGCGGCGATGTCGCACCGTAAGCGACCCCCAGATCGTTTGCATCCTTCCTTCGTGGAGGCCTATTTCGAAATAGAACCGGGGATTCTTTCGGTTTGTCGCCACGGGTCTCGAATGACAGAATTGATCATACTTCCAGTCAGCTCATGAGCGACCCGCTTCGCGATAAAATCTTCGAAGGCCTCACCAAACTCACCGACCGAGAGAAATTCGAGGCGTGCGCTGTGGACCTCATCGGCCGGCGTTATCCGGGACTCGTGGCCTTGCCGGGTGGCTCAGACGGCGGCTTCGACGGTGTAGGTGTTACCAGGTCTGGTAGAATCATCCAGCTCGTGTGCACGACCGGCGAAGACGTGCTCGGCAACCTCAAGGGCAGCTTGGAGCAGGCGAAGAAGAAGGGCCTCAAGAGCGATGCTGTGCTCGTGGCGACAACTCAACCGCTGACCCCGCAGGAAAAGCGGAAGCTCGCCGAATGCGCGCAGGGTTTCGGGAAGACTCTCTATCCAGTCCACGACCGGATGCCGATGGCAAACCTACTCTACCGCGACTCCCCTTGGAGGAAGTCGCTGCTCGGGATTCCAGGCCACCCGCCCGCACTTTCCCTACTGCCAGTAAACCACCGGCCTGCCTTCGACCTCGTGCCCATCGGGCGCACTGAAGAACTCTCAAGACTACGTGCGACGACCAGCGACCTCGTCGTCGTTGGTCAACCCGGCTCAGGCAAGACGCACTTGTTGGTCCATCTTGCAGCGGAAACCAACGGACTGTTCGTGGTCACCGAGGACCGCAGCGCGATTGCCGACGGCGTGCGCGACCAAGCGCCATCCTGGTTGATCGTGGACGACGCCCATTCCCGGTTGGATGAGCTCGTGGCGCTTCGCCAAGTGCGGAAGGATATAGACGGCGGATTCCGAATTGTTGCGACCTGCTGGCCGGGCCAAGAGGACGAAGTTGCGGCCAAGCTCGGGCTCAGCGGCCAGCCGGCACTGCCGCTCAAGCCATTGGCGATGCCGATCATCAAGGAGATCGTGAACGCTCTGGATATTTCCGGGCCGGACGAACTGATGCACGAGATCCTTCACCAGTCGAACGGCAAGCCCGGACTCGCGGTAACGCTCTGCCAGATTTGCTGGCAGTATGGCACAAACCAACTGTTTACAGGCGAAGCGCTTTCTCGTGATGTGCGGTTAAGCCTTACGGCCCTCTCCGGCGAGGAGGCGGTCCAGCTCCTCGGCTATTTTGCCTTGTCCGGCGAAACCGGACTGACTGTGGAAGAGGCAGCGAAACTCACCGGAATGTCTGCGCTCACCGTGTCGCGTATGGCCGAGAAAATGGGCGCCGCCGGAGTGCTCGAAGTCCAGCGCGACCGCCGGCTTTTGGTCGAGCCGGCCCGATTGCGACAGGTGCTCGTGCGTGATGTCTTTTGCAAAGGTTCGGCTCCGCTCGATTGGCGTCCGTTGCTCGCTGCGATGCCCAACCGGGCTGAGTCGGTCGATGCGGTCATCGCTGCTGGACTACTTGGCGGTAATCTTGACCACGCAACCCTGCAAACCGAGATCAAAGGCCTGGGACATACGCGTCGTGTCGCCGAATTGCTCGATCACTACGCCCGGCTCGGACCGGGACAAGCCCGGTGGGTGATCGGGACTTTCCCAGACCACATCGAAAGTGCCGCCGAGCCGCTATTAGTCCACCTGCCGGCCGAGACAATCCCTCGGCTGCTGCAAATCGACCTGAGACAGGAACGCCGCCCCCGGCAGGAGCGGGACGAACTGCCCGCGCTCAGCAAATGGGTCAATGCCCGCGCCCACAAGGTTGACGGCGTCGGACGCCGCGAGAGGCTCTTGGCGGCGGTCGAGGCGATGTGGGACGACCTTCGTAATACTCCAACGCTTCTTGCGGCCGTCAGTATTATCCTAGCCTGTGAGTTTGAATGGACCGATCAACCGCCGGGTGAAGCGGCGGCGTTTCGGCTACAGCATGGGTTCATCCCTGTGGCGGCACTCGACCGCGTCGCCGCCTATTGGCCGCGAATACTCGCGTTGCTCACGGGACTTTCCACTCCGCTTGCGTTGAAGCTGCCCACGCTCTTCGACGATTGGGCCAACCCCCGACCATGGACGGGCGGTTCCGTTTCCGCAGAGTTTGTCGCCGCTGGGCAGAGATACGCCCGCGAGATGTATACCGATCTTACGCGCGTCTATGCTGACAATTGGGTGGTTCTTCACCGTTTCAACTGGCTCGCGTCACGCCTGGAGTTGCCGCAACCGGTCATCACTGGCCTGCCGGCGATCCTTTTCCCGCCTCGGGCTCTCGGCAAAGACGAAGAACTCCACAAGTCTCAGCACGACGCGGTTGAAGCGCTCGCCGTCGAGTGGAGCGTGCAGGGGCCACGTCCGGAACTCGTGGAGGAATGGCATCGCGCGGATAAAGAAGCAGAGCTCGCCGAGGCGCGCTACCCGAATTTGAGCGCCGAACTCGCGGCTCAGCTCGCGCGTCGCTCCGCGGAGCCGTTGAAATGGCTAGACGCTCTCTTGGCGCGCGAGGCGTCCGTGTATGTCGTTGCACCCTTTGCCGATCGATGCGGCAACGATTCGGCCGGCTACCGTGAGGAGTTTGTAACCCGATTCCTAGGGCACCCGCAATACGGCCGCCTCGCGCTCATCTATCTAGTCCAGCACATTCCACCCGAAGCGAAACCGTGGGAAAATGCTGGGCCGGCGTTGGCGACCGACGCTAGCGCCGTCTGCAACTCTGTGATTAGGGATCAGGTTCCCGAGGCCACCTTGCACGTGCTTCTTACCCGCTTCGGGCCGGAGGTCGCGGCCGAGGTCGCAACCAACATGTGGAGTTGCAGGCCGAAGGGCGAGATTCCGGTCACGCTCTTACCGGCGTGGCGCAACGCTGTTGTCGAATACGTGGACGACGACTATCAGTTGGAGGAAATCGCCCAAAGCCACCCGGACATCGCGTTGGCGTGGGTCAAGCGGCGTTTCAATCCTCCGGAGATCGAGAGCTATTCGGTGAACACATTCAAGGTGCGCGATCACCTGCGAAACATGGTGGCGAAATTGCCTCGCGACCAGCGCCGTGAGTTAATCGGGGCTTTCGCGGCCGACAACTTCGACGGCGAGCTGCTCGACCGCCTTATTGGTGGTGACGTGGACCTGTTACACCTTGCGCTATCCCGGCCGGAGACGAAAAAGCGCGCGCTAAGTTCCTTGGGGTTGCCTGGAAATCCACCGGCGTCCTGGGTCGAACGAGCGATACTCTTCCTCGACGCAGGCTTCACTGAAGAAGAGGTGATGTGGGCCAGCGAGGTCATTGGAGGCAGTTGGTCTGGTCCAGAATCGCGGCACCACGATGAGAAGATTGCCATTTTCCAGCCGCTGCTGACGGAAGAAGACCCGCGGATCGTCAGCATTGGTAAGCAGGCCCTCGATCACTTGACCAAGCTCCGCGACCAGGCGAAGGAGCGCGAACATATCGCCGCCGTCAAAGGTCGGCTCGCCTGAGCCGGGGCGTTTTACTTCCAACCAGAGATGTCCTAGTCTCCAGCCCTAGGTCGGGTCCTTGGAAACAATGTCCGCAGCGGGGCCAAACCCTGATGAGTTCTCCCATTTCATAATTTCCTCCCAGAAATGGATCAATTCCTGTGAGGATCGGTTCAGCCCTCCCGCAGCGTCCGGAAACATCGTGAGAAAATCCCGGACAGCGAGGGCGGAGTGGGCCACCGCCAGCGAGACCGGCACCTTAAGCACTTCGTTTGCTTCGTCGGAGCCCGCGCGAAACGCGTCCAATTGGGAAATGGCGAACGGCGCGCTATGTGTGAACGTAGAGCAATATTTATACTGCGCCCGGTAATATTTCTCGCTGATGCCAGCTTGCCGGCTGAGTTCCACCGCCGACTCACGCTTGAACTTCTTTCCTTCGATCAGCTCTCGTTGCTCTCCGGTCGAGAGAGCCTTGAATATCGGCGAGCCTTCGAGACGCACCCGTCGGCCGTCCAACTCCCGTTTCACTGAGGGCAGACTTTGTGCGCCAGGTAGAACGGTCCGCAGCATCTCGTGCCGCTCGAATTGCTCATGGTATTCCCACAGCCACTGCCGGAACTGCTTCTGGTCGGCATCCGTTGGTTCGTATCGTAGGTAGCAAAGGACATAGTAGGACTCGATGAGGCAACGGCACAGCGAGACGATTGCTGACAAATCCCAGACCGCATATTTCCCAACCGGCCCGAAATGAGGACTGCCGGGGACGACCCGCAACAACGTCAATGCGGTTACACCGACCTTGGCGAATGCGAGCGACGCCTGCTGGCCGCGCCAGTCGGTATCTCTGCCCTGCGTTGCTTGCGAGATTCGCATGATCTCTTCAGCCATTTGGTCCAAATCCTTCAATCCTTTCATAGCCCTGAAGCGTGGCCGGAGACCGGAAAAACACGACAGGATTCAAGCCCATCGCACGACTCGACCCGAGCTGAGGTTACAAATGCAGTAGCCTCTTCTTCGCAGAACAACACCACGCGGGCGTTGACCTTGTGACGAGTGATCTTCCCGGCGTCAGCCCAGCGGAAGATCGTGCGCGGACAGATGCCGAGGCGTTCGGCAATGGGACGAGCCTTGCTAAACTTGCGCGCCGCGAGGTCTGGAGACCCGGCGCGCGACAGAATCGTTTTCGTGTTCGAGTTCATGGCCACAGCGTCGGAGCATGCATGCCCCGACGCCATCGCCCGCACCCTCCGGGTTTGCGGTAGGCCCACTCCCGCAAAAAAGGTAGCTCGTGGCGCGGTGGCTTCGTGGTTCGGGCGTCCTCGGCTGCGATCAGCTGGGCAGGTTTTCGCACGACTTACGCACTTGTGTGGGACAAAGACGCAAGGCCCTAACGAGTTCGTGAGGTTGTAAGTCATTGAAGGACGGGATCAGAATTTCGCGCCCGAAGAGCGGTCGCCGCGCGATTCATCTACCGCATTCACGGTAGGTCCCACCCAAGTGCGTTTTCCGGTTTCGGAGCCTGCGCGTCGCTCGCACGGATCGCTAATCTTGCTTCCTAACCAACGCCTCAATGGTGCCCATCGGCAGGAAAACCCGGTTCGGATCGCTGCCCAGTTGAGCAAATCCGAACTTCCGATAGAAGGCCAGGGCGGCTTCGTCTTTCGCATCCGCGACCACGGCGAGCGAGGCAATCTCCGCCGCTTTCTGGTGCGCGCGCGCCAATGCGTCCATCAAAAGCAACGACCCCGTGCCCGGAAACCGTTCATCCCTCGCCAGGCGCCCGAGCAGGGTTGCCGGCAATCGCGGGTACCGGGGCAGCTTCTTTTGCATGGCCTCCGGGAGTTCCGTGACCTCGACGGCGAATGCCGAAAGCGGGTAATAGCCCACAATGACAGCCGGGGCCGCGTCATCCACCATGACGAACGCAGCGGC
>JAQTYQ010000036.1 GCA_028688225.1 Opitutaceae bacterium
TCTGCTGGCCAGACATCTGAGGTGGAGTGCAAGCGGTTTTTGGCGAGGGAAACGGAGAGGCACTCAGGCGGCGGTCAGGCGGGCGGCGCGGTGCGCGGTATAGTACTGGTCGTCATAGGGAACTTGGTCCCGCCAGAGCCGGGCGATGATGCGGGTCCATTTGAAGGCGAGCGCCCGGCGGATCGCCCCCAAGCCGTCACCCTGGGCGAGGCGCTGGTCGTGATAGGCTTTGGCCCAGGGGCAGGCCGCCGTCGAGTGAGCGGCAAACTCCGTCCAGGTTTGGTGCAGGAACCGCGGGCGAGCGCGGCGAAAGAACACTCCCTGGCTCTGTCCACTCTGCCGTTGCACCGGGGCGATGCCACTGCGCTGCGCCAGCTCCTTGGCGCGCGGCGTGGATCCGGCCTGTTGGCAGGCCACCCACAGCCGCGGTGCCAAGACCGGGCCGACTCCCGGCAGGGAATCGATCACGGTCCGACCCGGAGCATCGGCATAGGCCTGGGCAATGACCGCCTCGTACCGCGCCAAGCTCGCGGCCAGCGCCTCCAGCTGCCCGAGGATCGTCTGCATTTGGAGGCGCCAGGGCGCCACATAGTCCGCGTGCGCATTGACGGGCTGTGCCTGCCGGACCAACGCCTCGCGCCGCGCGAGCACGGCCGCCCGGCCCGCATGATGCCGGCGATAGAAGCGCGCCAGCGTCCCCCAACGGCTCCGTTGCACCGCGGCCAAATCCGGCCAGCGCCGCAGGAAGGCCCGCGTCATCGGACTGGCCAGGTCGGCTCCGGCCAGCGTCAGGGCCTGCGGATAGTATTGCTTCAAGGTGGCGCTGAGTTGCTCGACCAAGCCGGTGCGCCGGTCGATCCAGTCGCGGCGGTGCCGCACCAAGGTCGCGAGGGTGCGCAACCGGGGCTCGGGAGCGGCCAGCGCCGCGAAGCGTTCCGGATGCGTCCGGACGATCTCGGCCAGCAGGCGGGCGTCGCCCGGGTCGTCCTTGGCCCCGCTGGGACTGAAGGCCTGGCGGAACCGGTGCAGCATGAGCGGGTTGACCGCGACAATCACAAAACCCGGTCGGGCGCGCAACAACTCCACGACCGGCCCGTCGGGCCGCTCGAGCACCACGACGATTTGTCCCTGCGGATGCGCCCCGCGCAGCTGGTCAAACCAGGCGCCCAGGCGCTCCGGGGCCGCTGCCACCTGCGCCTGCCCAATGCCGCTGCCATCGGGCCGCTGCCAACTGCACGTGTGCGCCTGGTCGGCCCAATCCAAGCCCACAAGCAAACTGACTTGCTCAAGTTTCATCGCACGATCTCCGGTTGTGGAAACCCCGGTTCCGGCCCGCGGCGAAAGGCTTATCGACGAGACGTTGACCCTCTCGACATCTGGAGTATTCGTTGGGAGCCGGAACACGACCCGCCGGTGCGAAACTCTGGCCAAAAGCATCGGACTGCTCAGCAGAACGATTCGTGGCCGACGGGTGGTGTTCCCTGGTTGCTCCGCCGGACTCCCGGCGGAGTAAGTTGTTTTACGCCCCCACGCCTCGCCTGTCGCGGCTGAGTTATTCGCCAAGTCTCCTCCCAGCCCGCAGCCACCCTGACGGGTCGGGGCTGCGGGCCACCGGAGGCTTCGCGAATAACTCGTCACTGCACTACGGCGATAAGCAGAACGGGCGGGCCGGCCTCTCTGACGCATCCCCTGCGCCAAAATTCAATCCCCCCAATCGGAAGAAAAATCGCCGGGCTGCACCAAACGGCGTCCGCCGTTGGTTTAGGAGCCTAGAGGGCGAAGCCCGACAGGCTCCTAGGGGCACCCGAAGCCGGCTGCGTAGGCTGGCAGCCAGGGTCTGCCCGCCTTGGTTTTTTCTTTGCGCACAGGAGACTTTGGCCAACACTCGGCCGCTCATGAAAATCGTCCTCGCTTACTCGGGGGGTCTCGACACCTCGGTCATCGTCAAGTGGCTCAAGGAGACGTATGCCGCGGACATCATCACGTTTGCCGCCGACATCGGGCAGGAGGAGGAGCTCAAGGGTCTGCCCCGGAAAGCCCGCCAGACCGGTGCGGCAAAACATTACACTCTTGATTTGGTCGAGGAATTTGCCCGCGACTTCATCTATCCGATGATCCGGGCCAATGCGATTTACGAAGGCCAGTATTACCTCGGCACCTCGATTGCGCGCCCGTTGATTGCGAAGGCCCAGATCGGGATCGCGCAAAGGGAGCGGGCCGACACGGTCGCCCACGGCGCCACCGGCAAGGGCAATGATCAGTGCCGCTTTGAGTTCACCTACATGGCGCTGGCGCCCCGGCTCGCCATCATCTCGCCTTGGAAGCTCGACTCCTTCCGGGCGAAATTCCCCGGACGGGCCGAGATGATCGCCTACTGCCGGAAACACCGGATCCCCGTCGAGGCCTCGCTGAAGAAGCCATACTCGATGGACCGCAATCTGCTGCACATCTCCTACGAAGCCGGCATCCTCGAGGATCCCTGGTTTGATCCGACCACGAAGAAGAACAAGGGCATGTTCAAACTCTCGGTTGCCCCCGAGGATGCGCCGAACCGGCCCGAGTACGTCGAGCTCGACTTTGTGAAGGGCGACTGCGTGGCCGTGAACGGCCGGAAGCTGACCCCCGCCGGGGTGCTCAAGGCCCTCAATCAGCTGGGCGGCAAGCACGGCATCGGCCGCGTGGACCTCGTCGAGAACCGTTTCGTCGGGATGAAATCCCGCGGCGTCTATGAAACGCCTGGCGGCACCATCCTCATGCAGGCGCACCGGCAGGTCGAATCCCTGACCCTGGATCGCGAGGTCATGCACCTGCGCGATTCGCTCATCCCGAAGTATGCCGAGCTGGTCTACTACGGCTTCTGGTTTGCACCCGAGCGCGAGTGCCTGCAGGCCCTGGTGGACGAGAGCCAGCGGTTTGTCACCGGCACGGTGCGGCTCAAGCTCTACAAGGGCAATATCATCACCTGCGGACGCAAATCGAAGTATTCACTTTACGATCCGCAGGTGGCCTCGATGGAGGGCGTGAAGAGCAGCTATAATCAGAACGACGCCACGGGTTTCATCCGGATCAACGGCCTGCGCCTGCGCGCCCGCCTGGCGGCCCAGGGGGGGCCGAAGATCTGACGAGGCCGGGCGGTCCGGCTGCCAGTAGCCCAGCATTGAACAGGACCCGTGCCCGCGCGATCCCTCCGCATCAGCTTCGAGCACCTCAAAGCCAACCTCGCGGCCTGAACCGCCCACCTGTCATGCCCTCCACGCCCAGCTTTCTGCCCGACGACTTCCTGCTCACGACCCCCTGGGCCCGCACGCTCTACTTCGAGCATGCCGCCCCGCAGCCCATCTTCGATTATCACTGCCACCTGCCGCCGGGCGAGATTGCCGGCAACCGGCGCTTCGAGAACCTGACCCGGATCTGGCTCGCCGGCGACCACTACAAGTGGCGGGCCATGCGCGCCCACGGCGTCCCGGAGGACCTGATCACCGGCGACGCCTCGAGCGATTATGACAAATTCCTCGCCTATGCGCGGACCGTGCCGCACACGCTCCGCAACCCCCTGCACCATTGGTCGCACCTCGAGCTGCGCCGTTATTTTGGCATCGATCTGCTGATCAACGAACAGAACGCGCCGAAGATCTGGGAACTGGCCAATGCGCAGTTGCAGGAACCCGCCCTCTCCGCGCAGGGCATCCTGGCGAAGTTCAAGGTGGCCGTGGTCTGCACGACCGACGATCCGGCCGACGATCTCGCGCCCCACCAGGCGATCAGGCGGACCGGACTGGCCACGCGGGTTTACCCGGCCTTCCGTCCGGACAAGGCGCTGCTGGTCAACGATCCCGCAGCCTTCAACCCCTGGTGCGACCGGCTCGCCGCCGGTGCCAACACCGACGTGCAGGACCTGGCCGGTTTTCTGACCGCGCTCAAACAGCGTCACGACTTCTTTCACGCGCAGGGCGGGCGTCTGTCCGATCACGGCCTGGAGTATGTCCCCGCCGAGGACTGCACCGAGCGCGAAGCCGCCGCGATCTTCGCCCAGGCCCGCGCCGGCACCGCCGCCACGCCCGCCCAGTGGGCGAAATACGCCTCGTTCCTGATGCTTTTCTTCGGTCGGCTTGACGCCGAGCGCGGCTGGACCAAGCAGCTGCACCTCGGCGCGCTGCGCAACAACAGCACCCGCCTGTTCCGGCGCCTCGGCGCCGACACCGGCGTCGATTCCATCGGCGATTTTCCGCAGGCGCGCTCGCTCTCGCGCTACCTCGACCGTCTCGACGCCGAGCACAAGCTGCCCAAGGTGGTGCTCTACAACGTTAACCCCGCCGACAACTACGTCTTTGCCACGATGGCCGGGAATTTCCAGGACGGCACCATCCCCGGCAAGATCCAGTTCGGGAGCGGCTGGTGGTTCCTCGACCAGCAGGAGGGCATGGCGTGGCAGATCAACGCCCTGTCCAATCTCGGGCTGCTCAGCCGTTTCGTCGGCATGCTCACGGATTCCCGCAGTTTCATGAGCTATGTGCGGCACGAGTATTTCCGCCGCCTGCTCTGCGCCATGCTGGGCGCGGACATCGCGGCCGGCCTGGTTCCGGCGGACGGCCCGGCCCTCGGCGAACTCGTGGAGAACATCTGTTACCGGAACGCCGTCGGCTATTTCGGCCTGGAGCCCGGCCGGTTCGATTAAGGCCCGCGAAACGTCCTGGGGGTAGGGACGGACCGCCGGGCCGGCCGTGCCCCTCGGCATGCCCAGCCCCGCCGCCGCGGCGGGGCTGGCTACCCGGCAGAGCGCCCTGCCGCCAAGTCGTCGCGCTTTGTGACGAAGCGACAGCAGAATAATCTGGGGACGCGACACCCTCGTCGCGTGTCCCCTCATTTTGCTGGCCAGCAGAACGGCAACGTGGGCGTCGCCGCTCCAGTTTTGCAGATGGGCCGCAGCGCTGCCGGGAGCGCGAAATAACCGGCTCAGAAGAGCGATTGGGCGGCCACCCCCACCGCGGTGATGGGACCCTGATCGCTGAGGCCGTCGACCGCGCGATCAACCTTGCGGAGGGTTCCCTGCGCCTCGCGGTAAAGCGAATCATCGCTGATCAGCTTGCCCAAGGTGCCCTGCCCGGCGTTGAGCTTGTCGGATAGTTCGCGGAGATTCTTGACCGTGACCTTGATCTCATGGCCGGCTTGCTCGTCAAAGACGAGCGTGCCCAGCGCCCCTTTGCCGGCCTTCACCTGGTCGACGATGGATTGGGCGTTGGACATGAACGTGCGCGTATCGGTGGCCGCGTTTTTGATTTCACCGACGGACGCCAGCAGCTCGTCGTGCAGCTTCGGATCATTCACCAGGCGGCCGAGCGTGCCGTCGCCGTTGCGGATCTTGGCTGTGATTTCCTGCAGATTGGAAACGGTCTCGGTGAGTTTCGGACCGTTGTCGGCGACCAGCTTGTCGATTTTTGCAAAAAGACCTCCGCCCTCGCCGCCGCCGAGGCTCTTGCCGATCTGGTCCGCCACCGTTTCCAGGCGGTCGCCGAGCGAGCCCAGTTTGGCGATGACTTCGTTCATGTCGACCGTGTCCCGGGTCTTGATCTCGGCGCCGGGTGCCAGCGGAGCCGCCGTGGGCGAGCCGACGGTGACCTCGAGGTGGTTGCTGCCGAGGAGGCTCGATGTGGCGACCATCGCGACGGCATCGCCGGCGATCTTGATGTCGGGCTCGATGGTGAGCACGATTTCCGCCTGGCGGCCGGCCAGGCGCGTCTGGGTCACCGCGCCGATCCGCACGCCGGCCATCCGGACATCGTCGCCCTTGAGCAGGCCCTTCAGGTTGTCGAAGCGGGCGATGAGCGTGTAGCCCCTTTGCTTGAACACCCGGCCGCCGTTGAGCGATTCGAAGGTGACCCAGAGGAGGGCGAGGCCCAGGAGGAAGAAAAGGCCGACGCGGATGGTTTGCAGGCGGTTATTCATGGTCGTTCTCCAGTTGTTGAAAGCGGGGATGCTTGAGGTCGATGGTCGGATTGAGGAAGTTGGCGATGGCGGGGTCGGCGGGATTCTTGAATTCACCGGGTTTGCCGATGGCGTGGATGCGGCCGTCCATGATGACGGCCATCCGGTCGGCGATGGCGAGGGCGAGGTCGCGATCATGCGAGACCACGAGGGTGGTGACGGCCGTCTGTTCGCGCAGAGTGGCGATGATCTCGGTGATCGTGGCCGACATGACGGGATCGAGCTCGGACGTGGGCTCGTCGTAGAGAAGCAGCTCGGGTTCCATGACGAGGGCGCGGGCGATGGCCACGCGCTTCTTCATGCCGCCGGATAACTCGCCGGGAAATTTATCGACGGCCTTCTCCAGCGAGAGGATCTGCAGCGTACGCAGGACGCGTTCCCGGATGCCGGCCTCGTTGCAGAGCCGGTGCTCGCGCGGATAGAGCGCGAGGTTGTCATAGACCGTCATCGAGTTGAACAGCGCGCCGGCTTGGAAGACGAGGGCGAGGTGCACCCGGTCGCGAGTTTGGGGATCGGCGGCATCGTAGTCGCCGATGCGCACGCGGCCGCTCGTGGGCAGTTCGAGACCGGCGACATGCTTGAGCAGGACGCTTTTGCCCGAGCCGCTGGGGCCCATGATGACAAAGATCTCGCCGGGGCGCACCTCTAGGCTCACGTCCCTGAGCACGGGCACGCCGTCGAAGCTCTTGTTGAGCTTGTCGATGGTGACGCCGAAGGTCTTGCCGGCGAAGGGTGAGGAGGAGTAGTCGGCCATGGCGGGTCAGATGAGCACCTTGGTGACGAAGTAATCGAGCACCAGGATGAGAACGAGCGAGAGGACGACGGCCTTGGTGACGGACGCGCCGATCTCGCGCGGGCCGCCGCGGGTGTTGAGGCCGACGTTGCAGCAGACGAGCACGACGACGAAGCCGAAGATCTCGGCCTTGATCAGGCCGTCGCAGACGTCCTTCATTTCCATGAAACGTTTGAGCGCGGCGAAGTAGGCGTCGGGCTCCACGGAAATGAAGCCGGTGTACTTGCAGACCAGCGCGCCGCCATACCAGCCGCACAGATTGGCGATGGTCGCGAGCACCGGCATCATGACCAGCACTGCGGCCAGCCGCGGCAGCACCAGCATGCGTTCCGGCGGGATGTTCATGGTGACGAGGGCGTCGATCTCCTGATACACCTTCATCGAGGCCAGTTCCGCGGTGATGGCCGAGCCGACGCGGCCGGCCACCAGGATCGCCACCATCACCGGGCCGAGCTCGCGCACCATGGAGAGGCCGACCAGCGTGCCGGTGAACTGCTTCGCGCCGAAATTTTCCATGCTGTAGCCGCTCTGGAGGGCGAGCACACTGCCGATGAAGAAGGTGAGGATGGTGACGATCGGCAGGGTGGTGTAGCCGATCAGGTAGCACTGCTCGATAAAACGCGGGAACTGCCGGGGCAGCGTGTTGAGATAACGGCCGGAGCGCACCGCCAGCAGCACGGTGCTGCCGATGCCTTCGAGGATGGCGTGGAGTTGTTTCATGGCGAGGCGGCCGGTGAAGCTTTGTTATCCGGTTTGGCGGAAAAATCGAACAGGAACAGTTTCCAGCCCGACCGGTCCGGGCTGCGCTTCAGGCCGATCAGGCCGCCGCCCAGCGCGAGGCGCCGCCGGCCGGCGGCATTTTGCAGGCTGAACAACGGGCCCAGATGAAACTCGCGCCGCTCCGGCGAGCGCCGCCAGGTGATGGCGTCCCAGAGCAGCGACCAGCGCACATCAGCCGGTGCGCGCCGGTCGTAGCGGTAGAGCGCAAAGAGCGGGGTGTAGGCGAGGCGCACGGGCCCATTGTTCGGGAAGAACACCTCGAACGGGCTGAGCACCTGGAGCTGGCGGCGGCCGGCGCCGTTGTCCCAGTAACTGAGCAGCGGCCAGAGATGGGTCTTTTGGGCGGGCGGGAGCGCGGGATTGGTGGCGCTGTGCTGGTCCAGCGACCAGTAGAGGAAATAGAGCAGCTGGGTCTTGGTCTGTGCCAGGCCGGCATCCGTCCATCGCTCCTGGCGCAGCAGCGGCCAGAGCACCCAGTGCTTGTCGTTGCCCTTGATGATGGAGTGCGTGTAGAAGGGCGCCCAGCGGTTGATGCGGCGGTCGTCACCCCGGCCCTGCACCAGGAACGGCCACAACCAGCGCGTCTCGTCGTAGCGATTCGGCGCAACGCGGTGGGTATAGCCGAAGAACGGCCAGAGGTAGGTTTCACTCCGGGAACCGGCACTCTGGTCGCGCGCATAAAAGGGCAGCACTCCCAGCGACACGTCGGGCTGGGGTTCCGCGAGTTTCGTCTCGTTCCGGTAGATGAGCGGCCAGAGGTAAAATTGCTTGCGGTAGACGCCGGCCTTGGCGCGCCACCCGCCCAGCGGCCAGAGCGTGAAGCCGTGGTTGCCGTCACCGGCGAGGATCTTGATGAACGGCCAGGGCGCGGTGGTCGTGACCGCCCCGCGTTTCTCGAAGCGGCCGTAAAGCGGAAAGAGCGTCCACGAGATCCGGTCGTCGCCGAAGCGGTCGATGATCGTGCCCTGGAGCGGAAACACGGCGTGGTAGGACGTGGCCCGATCACCCGTATCGCGGGAGAAATAGAACGGCCACACGTCGAAGCGGCGCACCCCGGCGGCGGATCCCCTCGGCCCGGCATAGTTGACGAGATTGAGCAGGCTCCAGCGATGGTCGGTCCCACTTTCGCGGCGGGTGAATAGCGGATAAAAAAAATCCTCCTCACGGGTGCGGGCCGCTGCGCTCTGCTGGTAGATGTAGACCGGCCGGAACCCCTCCGCCCGGCCGCCATCGGGAAGCAGCTTGCCGAAAAACAGGGGGCCGCCGCCTTGCCACGACTCTGGCTGTCCGGCTCCAGGATCCGGGGTGGCGGTCTGCGCGACCATGAATGGCCAGAAATTGCGCTCCTCCGCTGCTGCCTGAATGCAGAGGGATCCGGGCAGGCTAAGGAGAGCAATGAGTCCGAAGACGCGCATGAACTGTAGTTTGATCGAAAACGAACACGACAACCCCACCGGACTGGGCGGAGAGTCGGCAACCGCCTGATCCAGCGTATTTAAGATTGTCAGAATACCAGCCTGTGCGTTACGTGCAATTTCTATGTTACTACCGGTGTTTTCTGGCGATGTTCCGTCACGAAAGGCACGGGGAGGCACGGCTGACGCCGGGTGGCTGCTGGCCGCACGGCAGGTGCAATGGGCGTCAGCAGACCGGCGGCGGAGGCAGTCGTGCGCATAAGTGGTGGCACCGCAAGGGGCATCCCGCTGGTGGTGCCGAAAGGCGGCCTGGTGCGGCCGGCCACGGACGGCATGCGGCAGGCCTTGTTTTCCAGTCTGGGCGCACGGGTGGCAGGCGCTGTTTTTTGGGATCTCTTTGCCGGCAGCGGCGCCTATGGCCTGGAGGCCTTGAGCCGGGGGGCAACCGGCGGCATCTTTGTCGAACGGAATGCAAAGGCGGTTGCATGTGTGAAGCGGAATCTCGAGGCCGTCGGCCGGAGCCTGGGACGGGAGCTGGCCGCGGTGGAGGTGGCGACAGCGGATGCGCTCACTTGGACACCGCCGGTCGAGGCGGCGGCGGACCTGGTATTCGTCGATCCTCCTTACGAAGACATCCCGCAGGCAGGGCCGGTGCTTTTTGCGCGGTTGACCCAGGCGCTCGCGGCAAAACCCGAGGCCCTGGTAATCTTCGAGATGCCCGGCGAAACGGAGCTGTCGCCGTCTGGCTGGACGTGTATCAAACGCCTGGGCCGGGGGACACACCAACCGACCATCGCATTTTTCAGGCGGGTCTGAATCCGCTCGTGCGGTCGGCGCGCCCGGCGGGTGGCCGCAGTCTGGCCTTGAGCAGGGTCACGGCGGCGGTCACCGCCGTCTCGGTGCGCAGCACCCGCGGGCCGAGGTGGGCAAAAACGAAACCGGTGCCGCGCAGGAGCGTCCGGTCCGCCGCCGACCAGCCGCGCTCGGCACCGACCGCGAGGACAAACGCCGGCGGATGGGGAGGCGTGCCGAACTCCAGCTGCTCCAGCGGCAGGGCCGCCTCGTAATTGTCGAACGCAACGCGCGTGCCGCCGGCGGACAGACTGGCGGCCACCTCAAGCAGAGGGCGGCCGTGGGTGACTTCAGGCAGACGCGTGTCAAAGGCCTGTTCCGCGCCGGCAATCAGGTGCCGGCGCCATTCGCCCGATGACCAGAGGGTGCTTTGGGCGTAACCGGACTCGCCTTTCCCGGTGGCCACGAAGTGCATGGCCGCCACGCCGAGCGAGGTGGCATCGCGCAAAATGTCGCGGGCGGTTTGCGGCCGCGGCAGGCCGATGATGAGCGTGATCGGATCCAGCGGTGGCGGCTCAGCCTCCCAGGTGAAGACGAGCGTGAGCGCGTCCGGGCCGATGGCGGCCAGCGTGCCCTTGCCGCGCGGACCGTTGATCAGACCGGCGTCGAACGTGTCGCCCTGGCGCCGGCGGAGCACCTGCAGCAGATGGGCCGCCCGGGGGTCGCGGCATGGCAACGGCCGGGCGGTTTCAGCGGACTCAAAAAGAATCAGGTTCACGCAAAAAAGTCGGTTGGCCAATTTGTAACGTCATACGTTACATGATGGATTTCTCGGCCGGGTGTTCAGGCGGCGAGGATGCGGTCGATCTTGGCGAGTTCGTCGGTGGCAAAGGAGAGGTTTTTGAGTGCGCCGAGATTGTCCTCGATCTGGTTGACCTTGCTCGCCCCGATCAGCGCCGTGGTGATGGCGGGCTGGTGCAGCACCCAGGCCAGCGCCATCTGGGCCAGCGATTGCCCGCGGGCCTGCGCGAGCGCCTGCAGGGCCCGGATCTGCGCGAGCTTGGCGTCCGTGATCTGTTCGGGACGGAGAAAGCGCGGATTGTGGCCCGCGCGCGAATCGGCGGGGATGCCGGCGAGATAGCGGTTGGTGAGCAGCCCCTGCGCGAGCGGGCTGAACGCGATGCCGCCCACGCCTTCGCGCTGGAGCACCTCGAGCAGCCCGCCCTCGACCCAGCGGTCGAACATGCTGTAGCGCGGCTGGTGGATCAGGCCGGGCGCGCCCAGCTCGCGCAGGAGCTGGACCGCGCGCCCGGTCTGGACGGCGTTGTAGTTGGAGAGGCCGGCGTAGAGCGCCTTGCCGGTGCGCACGGCATGGGCCAGCGCTCCCATCGTCTCCTCCAGCGGCGTGTCGGGATCGGGGCGGTGGCTGTAAAAGATGTCGACATAATCGAGACCGAGGCGGCGCAGGCTTTGGTCCAGGCTCGCGAGCAGGTACTTGCGCGAGCCCCATTCGCCGTAAGGCCCCGGCCACATGTCGTAGCCCGCCTTGGTGGAGACGATGAGCTCGTCGCGGTAGCCGGAAAGATCCTCGCGCAGCACGCGGCCAAAGGTCGTCTCGGCCGAGCCGGGCGGGGGGCCGTAGTTGTTGGCCAGGTCGAAGTGCGTGATGCCCAGGTCGAAGGCGCGCAAAATCATCGCCCGGCTGTTGGCGTAGCTGTCGTTGGCGCCGAAGTTGTGCCAGAGTCCGAGCGCAAGCAGCGGCAGCTTGAGGCCGCTGCGGCCGCACCGGCGGTAAAGCGCGGGCTGATCGTAACGGGTGGAGGCGGGCTGATGGGACATGCCGGAAAGACTGGAGGCTGGGTCCGGCTGAGTCGCGCCTGAAGTTGGGTGCCGGCGGTCCCGGCGCCGCCGTCACCTCAAAACGGAAAATCCCCGGTGGGCGCGGGAGCGGTGGCTCTTTTCTCGACCAGTTTCTGCGCCCGTCCGTGCCGGCGGCGTCCGGTCACGATGATGGCTTTCTCCGGCCGGACCGGACAGGCGTATTCGCAGGCGCCACAACCGATGCACAGTTCGCGCTTGAACTCGGGCAGGCGGAGATTGTTGCCGTAGGGCACGGTGGAGACGGCCTTCGTGGGGCAGTGTTCCGAGCAGGCGGCGCAGTCGGTGCCTTTGGTCTTTACAATGCATTTCTCCACGTCCAGGTGCGTCTCGCCGATCTGGGTGAGCTGTTTGTCGGCGAGGTCGAGCAAACGGATCGCCCCATCCGGGCAGACCTCACCGCAGCGGCGACAGTCGTAGTTGCAGAAGGCGGTGGAGTAATCCAGGCGCGGCATCATCAGACCACCGAGGCCGTATTCCAAAAAAGCGGGCTTGAGGACCCGGGTGGGGCAGGCGCTCACGCACAGATGGCAGGCCGTGCAGCGGTCCAGGAAACGGTCGACGCTGCCGGCGCCGGGCGGGCAGATGGCGCCGGAGGCTGCTCCGTCGTCTCCTTCAACAGTGTCCCGGCCCGGCTGCTGCCGGCTGTCCCGGTCTTGGGCGGGCATCCGGGGAGCGGCTCCAAGTGACGCGGTGACCGCCACGACCGTGCCGACAAGGAAGGCCCGGCGCTGCGGATCGGGGGCCTCCAAGTTTGCGACCGGGCGGGGCGGGGAAACAGGGGCGGCCGCCTTGCGACCGGAAGTCCACCGCCAGGCGAACCGGTAGCCGATGCCACCGTGTTCGCACGCGCCGATGCAGTTGTAGCACGCGACGCAACGGGAGAAATCCATCATCCCGGCACGCAAGTCGATGCACTGACTTTTGCAGACCTGCAGGCACGCTCCACACTTGTTACAGGCGCCTTGGTCAATCGACAGGCGGAACGCCGCCCGCCGGGCGAACAGGCCGAGCAAGGTGCCGACGGGACAGAGGGTGTTGCAGTAGAGCCGCCCGCGCAGCGCGACCAGCACCGTGATCAGGACCAGGAAAATTACCGGCAGACCGAGAGCGCTCATCCCGGCCCAGGTCGGTTCGACCCGGTAAAGACCGCCGTCGATCCCAATCGCATGGGCGGCGCCGACCACCGCGTTGTTCGCCAGCGTGAGCAGCGGCCGGAAAAGGCCGGAAACGACGCGGCCGAAATTGCTGTACGGATCGACCAGGGACAGGGTGAAGCCGCTCCACCCGGCCAGCACACCCCCCACCGTGCCCCAGAGGAATAGCTGGCGCAGCCACGTCTTTGGCCGCGCGAAGGGCAGGAGCCGTTGATTCCCCCGGCGCAGCCACGCCGCCAAGCGGGCGACGACGTCCTGCAAAATCCCCAGCGGACAGATGGCCGAGCAGTAAATGCGGCCCGCCGCCAGCGTCGCGACAATGATGATGATGCCGGCCAGGGCGAGGGACGCCCCGGTCGCCAGGGCGATGAGCGATGGCACCAGCTGGGTACCGGCGAACCAGTGTCCGGCGGCAGCGGGGACCAGATTGCGGAAATCCGCCAGGGCGGCGGTCAGCCCGGCAAAAAACACCAGCGCCGCGGCCACGCGGAGCAGTTTCAGGCGGTTGCGCCACACGGCGTCAGGCGAGTTTGAAGCGGCGGATGTCGACCTGATCGAGATCCATCGTGCCGAGTTGCAGGTCCGCGGCGATTTTCACGTGACGCACCGCGGCCGGCTGGTGGCCGAGCAGCCGGGCGGCGGCGGCATCGATCGCCACGATGTCCGTCGAGGCGAGCAGCGTGCGCATTTCCACGAGGTCCTCCACGGTCTTGCCGCGCGGCCCGTTGCGCACCATCGGGTGATAAGCGTCGAGAAGATTGAGCGTGGGCCGCCGGAAGGTGAGAAAATCGGCGATGCACTGATGCAAATCCTCGCGGTGATAGTGTTGCTGATCCTGTTTCGAGACCACGCCCATCAGATTCTTCATGCAGGCGGTCATGAGGGCACCGCTGTGATGTTTGAGCACGGGCAGGTTGATGAACACATCGCTGTCGAGGACCAGCGCGTGCACCCGGGCCCGCTTGAGTTTGACGCCGCCGGGGATGGCGACCTCGCGGTAGAGGCTGGCGTCGTTGCCGGGGATCACCTGGGCGCCGGCGTCCTGCGCCGCCTTTTCGATGCCGCTGTTGACGTAGGTGCTCCGCCAATGGTCGCAGGTGCAGTCAAAGATGCTGACCGACTTTGCGCCGGCCCCGAGACAAAGCCGGGTGAGATGACCGACCAGATCGGGATGGGTGTTGGCGCCACGCTCAGGCGGGACGTCCCAGCCGATGTTGGGTTTGATCAGCACGGTCTGGCCTTTCCGGACAAAGGCCCCGATGCCGCCGAGCGCGGCCAGGGCCTGGTCGAGCATCGCGACCCGGCTGCCATCACGCACCGCGACGAGCACGGGGCGGCCGGCACCGGCCGCCGGAACTCCACCGTCTGCCGGCGGGGCGTCAGCGGCAAAAAGACCGCCCAGATCCGCGAGGGAGAAGGTGGCGCCGAGGACAAAGCCGGTTTTGATGAAATCCCGACGGTTTTTCATGGCGGTTGGAACGAGACGGAAAATCTGGCCACAAGACTGCAGGCAGAAGCAGTGGACGATGGAAAAGGCGCAAGCCCGGAAGACGGCACTTGCATGTCGGCACAGGCTACTACCAGCACCGGATCGGGACACCGCATGCCTTGCCAAAAATGGTGCAAAAATTGGTATCCGGTCCGGTTCAACGTGCATTCAACCGATCCGCCGGTTTAGCTGGCCCTCATGACTGCGATCACTGTGACAGGCGCCTCCAGCCAGCTGTCCCGAAGAGCCTCGGTTCAGGAGGCGGCCGTTTTGCTCGTCGTGGCGGCCGTCATTCCGTTGCTCGTGCACCTGCTGCCATCGTGGGATACCGCCCCGCTGGGCGTGCACTTGCTGCCGATGTTCTGGATGACGTTTGTCGCCGCTTATCTCCACGGCGCGAGGCTGGGTGCGCTCGCCGGCCTGGTGGCTCCGCTCGTCAATCTGCTGTTGACCGGTTTGCCGGCTGCAAGAGCCTTTAGCGCGTTGACCGTGGAACTGGTGGCCTTTGCGCTCCTGGCGGCATGGGCCACGCGCCGGTTCCCGCGCTTCTGGCTGGTCGCACCATTGAGCTATGCGGGGGCGAGGCTGGTCTCCATCCTCCTGCAGGCGGGCCTGACCTTCGGCGGCTTCGGTACGGTGCCCGCCCTGCTCCTGCGTTCCCTGGTCGCGGGTCTCGCCGGCCTTGGGTTGCTCGCCTTGATCAACGCAGCCCTGGTGAAACTGTACGCCCGGCGCTGAAGACACCGGGCCGGTGCGAAGGGACGGCCGGCATGACACCGCTCGCATTCAAGGACATCACCGGTCGTCTGACGGACTGGCAGTTCCCCGACCGCCTTGACGGTGTGGTGGGGATCGCGCAGGGCGGCGTGGTGCCGGCGGCGCTGGTGGCCCAGCGGTTGGGATTGGAGATGAAGGTCATCGCCCTCAACTACCGGGACGAAGGCAATCAACCGCGTTTTGCCGAGCCACGGCTGCTTTCAGCCGTGCCCGATCTCGGCCCCTGGAAACGCGTGCTGCTGGTCGATGACGTCTACGTCTCGGGCAAGAGCTGGCAGGCGGCACGCGCGCTGCTGCCCCACGAAGTCGAAGTGCTGCCCTTTGTGCTGAAGGGGCAGGTGGATTTCGCGCTCATCCGCGACCTCGACGGCTGCGTGCAGTGGCCATGGCGGGCGCTTGCCTGAGCGTTGCCGGAAATAAATGGGTTGAAGAGACTAGGCGCGGTTGTCGGCGGACAGCATCGCGCCGATTCTCCCAGGGGCGCGCAGCGACCGGGCGCGCTGCAGAAACAGGATCGCCAGCGCGGTGGCGCACAGCGCCATGCAAGCCAGGAAGACGGCGCGGTGGCCGAACGCGGCGGCGAGCAGGCCGAAGTAGAGCATGAAGGGCAGTTCAAAGGCCGGCGTCATGCTGTAGATGATGCCGACATGGCGCCCGTTGCCTCCGAGCGTCTGGAGCACGAGCAGGGGCAGGTTCATCATGCCCATTGTGCTGGAAATGAAGATGAGCACGAAGGCCGTGAAGTAGGCGAGCAGATCAGGGCGGGCCAGGGCTTGGCGCAGGGGGGCGGCCGCCCCAACCGCGGCGGCCTTCCATGGAGGCGTGGCCGGGATGAAGCGCAGGACCGCCAGCAGAAAGAGCAAGAAGCAGAACGCCGCGACGAGAAACGTGCCCCGGTAGGAATAGCGGAGCATCACCCATGAAGCCGTGGCCGGGCCGGCGGTCCAGGCCAGGGCGAAGAACAGGCGGAACACGTTCATGTAAAGAGGGGTGTCGCCGGCGGAAACCCCGGAACGGGCGAGGAGTTCGCGCGCGTGGGCGAACAACTGGGAGAAAGTGATCGAGGAAATCCCAAGTAGGAGCGACCCGATCACCGTCAGCCATACGACATCCCGCACCACCGCATAGCCGGCGTAGCCCAGCGCGCCGCAGACGCCGCCCAGCAGGAGCAGGGAACGGCGCGAGCAACGCGTGTCGGACCAGCGGGCCAGGGCGGTACTGAGGATGATCGCGCTGGCCGACGTGATCGTCATGAAAACGCCGAAGACGACCGGACTCATCCCGACTTCCAGGGTGCCGAACATCGAGAAGAACGGCCCGACGAAGGAGTAGGTGAGCCCGAGCAGGAGGGTGCAGCCGAGCAAGCCGAGAAACCCGCGATGGCCGAGGATGGTGCGGGCAGGGACAACGAGGCGATGCATGAAAGAGAAAGGGTGGTGAGGCCGGCATTGCCGGAGGCGACAGCCAACCCGGTTCCGGCCGAACAGACTCGATTCCGTGCGGGCGCGGACCGCCAGAGGATCGGCCACCGGAAATGCCCGGCCACACTTGCGCTTAACGAACGACGCGGGCGCCGCCGCCGCGCATGACTTTCTCAACCTCCTTTTGGGTCGCCATGGAGGTGTCGCCGGGGGTCGTCATGGCGAGCGCGCCATGGGCGGCGCCGTAGTCGACCGCCTGCTGGGCGTCGTTGGTCGCGAGGAAACCGTAAATCAGGCCGCTGGCGAAGCTGTCGCCGCCGCCGACGCGGTCGAGGATCTCGAGCGCCGGATACGGGCGGCTCTCAAAGAACCGGCCGTCATGCCAGCAAATGGCGCTCCAGTCGTTGACGGTCGCGGTGTGGACCTTGCGCAGGGTGGTGGCGGCAACCTTGAAGTTGGGGAACTCGGCCACGGCCTTCTGGATCATGCGCTTGAAGGCGCCGGCCTCGATCTGGCTGAGGTTGTGGTCGAGGCCCTCGACCTCGAAGCCGAGCGAGGCGGTGAAGTCCTCCTCGTTGCCGATCATCACGTCGACGTGGCGGGCGATCTCGCGGTTGACCTCGCGTGCTTTCGGCTGGCCGCCGATGCTTTTCCAGAGGGACGGGCGGTAGTTGAGGTCGTAGCTGACGATGGTGCCGTGGCGGCGGGCGGCCTTGACGGCCTCAATGGTGAGTGCGGCGGTCGTTTCGGACAGGGCGGCGAAGATGCCGCCGGTGTGGAACCAGCGCACGCCCGGCTGGCCAAACAGGGAGTCCCAATCGAAGTCGCCGGGCCGCAGTTGGCTGGCGGCGGTGTGGCCGCGGTCGGGGATGCCCACGGCGCCGCGGATGCCGAAGCCGCGCTCGGTGAAGTTGAGGCCGTTGCGGACCGCGCGGCCGATGCCGTCGTCGGGGCGCCAGCGGACAAAGTCGGTGGCGACGCCGCCCTGCAGGATGCAGTCTTCGAGCAGGCGGCCCACCTCGTTGTCGACAAACGCGGTGCAGACGGCGGTGTGCAGGCCGAAGCACTTGCGCAGGCCGCGGGCGACGTTGTATTCGCCGCCGCCCTCCCAGACCTTGAAGGCGCGGGCGGTGCGGATGCGGCCCTCACCGGGATCCAGGCGGAGCATGATTTCACCGAGGGAGAGTTCGTCGAATTTGCACTCAGAGGCGGGTTTGATTTTCAATGGCATGGCAGAAAAAGGAGAGGGAGCGTACCGGGAGCATGATCATGCCGGGACCTAGACGGCGATCTTGAAGTCGCCCAGGTTCCACGGGGGCTGGCCGCACCCGGCGGCGATCTCGTTGAAGGCTCCGATCTCGGCTTCGGAAAAGAGCAGGCCGCCGTTGCGGGCGCAGCGGGCCGCGGCCTCGGCTTCGATCTGGCCGGGGAGCAGGCAGGACTCGTTGCCGTGGCCGAGGACGTCGCGGATGACCGCTTTGACATTTGCGGCCTGGTCGCGCTTCAGCGCGAACGCGCCGGCGTTCATGGCGTCGGGATGCCAGACCTGGAAAAAGAAGCAGCAGGCGTGTTTCTCCGCGGGCTCGCGATCCCAGCGGCTGCGCAGGGTGGGCAGCGAGCCGCCGATGAAGGCGGCCACGAGCTCGTCAACGAGCGAAAGTCCGTAGCCCTTGTGGGCGCCGAACGGCAGCAGCGCGGCGGCCTGGTTGGGATCGGTCGTGGGATTGCCATCTTTGTCGACCGCAGCCATCGGTGGGAGCAGCTTGCCCTCGCGTTTGAGTTGTTGGACGCGGCCCATGGCGACGACCGACGTGGCCCAGTCGATCACAATCGGGAATCCGACCGCCGCCGTCGTGGGGAAGCCCCAGGAATGCGGGTTGGTGCCGAGGGTTGGGGCCTTGCCACCGAACGGAACGACCTCGGTGATGGCGGCGGTGCAGTTGGTGTAAGCGATATAGCCGCGGCGGGCGGCGTCGATCACGTAGCCGCCGCCCCAGAGGTAGTGGGTGGCGTTGTCGACCGAGACAGTGCCGACGCCGTATTGGTCCGCGAGTTTGATGGCGGCATCCATCGCGCGGTAGGCGATGGCTTGGCCGAGCTTACGGTTGGCATTCCAGATCTTGACCGCGGGGAAGCGGGAGGGGATTTCCTCGATCTTGGCGCCGGGCACCCAGCCTTTTACGCCGGTGCCGAATAGGTGATCGAGGTGGAGCGCCTTGATTCCGTTGTGTGTGCGGATGCCGTGGCGGGAGGCTTCGGCGCAGAAGCGTGCGGCTTCGGCGGCTTCATCGGCGAGATAACCGCGGTGTTGGTAGGCGGTCGCCACGAGGGCGTTGTGCTGGGGTTCGGGAACGACGTAGAAGGTTTCGGACATGGAAGGAAGGATGAAGATCTTAGGGTTGGATCGGACCGCCGGGCCGTCCGAAAATAGCGGCGCGCCCAGCGGTCGCGCCCTACCTTGGAATGGGATCACACGACTTTCTTGACCGGAACCTCGGGGTTGACCTGCGCGATGGGCTTCTCGCCGTTCATCGCGAGGATGAGATTGCGCACGGCCGTGGTGGCCTGCCGGACGACGCTCTCGTAGGTGCGCGAGCCGACGTGCGGGGTGATGATGCAGTTGGGCAGCCGGAGGAGCGGGTGGTCGGCCGGCGGAGGTTCCTGGTCGAGCACGTCGGCGCCGTAGCCGGCCACGCGGCCCGACTGCAGCGCCGCCACCAAGTCGGGGGTATGGATAATTTCGCCGCGGGCACAGTTCAGGATGATCACGCCCGGCTTCATCCGGGCGATGTTCCGGGTGTTGACGAGGCCGCGCGTCTCCGGCGTGAGGTTCGTATGGAGCGTGATATAGTCGGCGGCGCTGAACAGTTCGTCGAGCGAAGCGGCGCGCCGCACGCCGTGCTGGACGGCGAATTTTTCATCCCAGTACACGTCGAAACCGATTGGATGCATCCCGAAGGCACGGGCGCGGATGGCGACCTCCTTGCCGATGCGGCCGAGGCCGACGATGCCGAGGGTCTTGTCGAGCAACTCGTGGCCGGTCTTGCGCTTCCACTCGCCCTTGCGCGTGGCGTCGACGGCGGGGATGAAATTCTTCTCCAGGGCGAGCAGGAGCAGGAAAGTATGCTCGGCGACCGTCGTGTGGTTGACGCCGGGGGTGAAAAGAACGGGGATGCCGAATCCGGTGGCGGACGCCACGTCGATCTTGTCGACGCCGATGCCGTACTTGCTGATGATCTTCAGACGCGGGCGGGCCTTCTCCAGCACCTGGCGGGTGATCGCGTCGTCGCCGCAGATGAAGGCGTCGATGTCACCGACCAGCGGGAGGATCTGCGCCTCGCTCAGCGGACCCCGGGCCCGGACAATTTCCCAGCCGGTCTCAGCCAAAAGCTGGTGGTGCTCGCCGGGGGTATCCTGAAAGGACGTGGTGGTAAGCAGAATCCGGGTCATGAGGGGAAGGACAACCCTGCGCGCCGCGGTTGGCAAGTGGAACGGACACGTGTCCGGCGCGGCGGACACGAATCAGGCGCGGATCGGAGGGCAGCGTGTCCGCAGATGAGGAAGAGGAATGTCCGCCTTCGCCGAGGCTACAGCGGACAGCCTTCGCGGCGACGGGAGTCTCGCCCGCGCGGGAGCAGGGTATGCTGGAAGCTGGCCTGCCAGCCGAAGCCTGCAGGGCGAAGGCTGGTGCGGCTGCGGGGAATTGAACCCCGAACACCTGCTTGGAAGGCAGAGGTTTTACCGTTAAACTACAGCCGCGGACGGGGCTTGAGCGTCCACCCGGCCGGCTTCCGGTCAAGCCTTCGTTTGCCGCCTGCCAGATCCCTGAATCGATGCAACGATTCGGCTCCGCCGCCGGGCGCATCCCAGTTTTCTGCAAGTTACCAGGGCTGCCGCTCATCGGCACGCTGGAATGACCAATGACTGCGGCCCGGTGGCGGGCGCCGGCCTTACAGGGTATCTGGCCGGAAGCGCCCGTGGGCGGCGCGCCCGGCTCTGCTGGCCAGCAGAGCGCCCTACCCACCGTCGCGTGATCGCCGAAGGTAGGGCGGGACCGCTGGGCCCGCCTAAATTCAGCAAGCGGCGTTTCCGGACCGGCACTACCGAACGTCGCGATCTGCAGAAAACTGGGATGCGCCCTCCGTTGCGCGGTTGAAATATGGAGTTGCGCGGGCGGGTTAACACCCGCTTTAATAACCCACATTATGGCTTTTATCACGAGCGCCTCTTCCGGGTCCGGATCACCGTCACCTTTGCGGCAGGCGCAGCCCCAGCAGAAGAAAGCTGATTTCCGTGCCGCCCAAACCCTGGCCAAACAGAAATCCCTCGAGAAAAGGGCAAAGAACTACAAGCTGCCTCTCGGCGAACTCGCCATCTTCACCCAGCAGATTTCATCGCTCCTGACCGCCGGCCTGCCGCTGGTGCAGTGTCTGGAAGCGCTGCAGGACCAGACGGAGGATCCCATCTTCCGGATCATCATCCGCGACGTGCGCAACGACATCTCGTCGGGCAATTCGTTCTCCGCCGCGGTGAAAAAATTCCCCCGGGCCTTCAACCAGCTTTTCATTTCGATGGTCGAGGCCGGCGAGGCCTCCGGCGCGCTCGCCGAGATCCTCGGCAAGGTGGCGGCTTACTTCGAGTCGACGGTGAAACTCACCAAAAAGGTCAAGTCGGCCATGACCTACCCGATCGCGGTCATCGGCCTGGCCATCGTCCTGGTGAACGTGCTGCTCATCTTCGTGATCCCGGTGTTCGCGGCCATGTTCGCTGATTTCGGGGCCAAGCTGCCCAAACCGACCCAGATGCTCATTGATCTGTCGAATTTCCTGAAGCCCGATTTCTCCAGCCTGGGCGGCTTCTTCCTCAAGCCGAGCATCCTGCACATCGCCGTGGTGCTGTACATTGTGTTCAAGATCTGGGTGCAGTTTGCCCGCACGCCGCGGGGCCGGCGCTTCAAGGACAACCTGCTCGTGAAGGCCCCCATTTTCGGCAACCTCATCCACAAGATCGCGCTTTCCCGCTTCTGCCGCACCTATGCCACCCTCATCCGCTCGGGAGTACCCATCCTGCGCACCCTGGAGATCGTTGCGGGGGCCAGCGGCAAGGTGCAGATCGAGGACGCCTGCGCGGAGATCTCCAAGCATGTGAGCCAGGGCGGCCAGGTCTCGGAGGTGCTGGCGGTGAATCTCTTCTTCCCGCCCATGATGAAACACATGGTGAAGGCGGGCGAAACCACCGGCAACGTCGACGGCATGATGAACAAGATCGCCGATTTCTACGACGTCGAGTGCGAAGCCACGGTCGCCGCGCTCACCTCGCTCATCGAACCGCTGCTCATCGTGTTTCTCGGCGTGGTGGTCGGCGGCATTGTCATGGCCATGTTCCTGCCGATCTTCCAACTCGGCGCCGTGGCCGGTGGTCTGCAATGACATCGGCCTTCCCGCGGCCCGGAGCGGACGGTGGCCATTTGTAAGATGTTTGTAAGCAGGCGGCGGCCCCTGTGCCCCGGTGAGGTTAACCTTGCGCACGCTGCCTCCGCGGTGTTCGCTAACAGCTGATATTTTCCCGCCATGCCGGCTGTGCTCATTGTCGACGACCTGCTCTCGATCCACGAGATGCTCGATGCGGTCATTCAACCGACCGGATTTGCCACGGCGTTCGCCACCGACGGTGAAAAGGCGCTGGCGCGCTACAAGGCAGAGAAATTTGACCTCGTGCTGGCCGACATCGACATGAAGCCGATGGATGGCATCACGCTGCTCAAACAACTGAAACTCTATGACCCCAACTGCGTGGTCATCATCATGACGGCCTACGCCAGCACCGACAGCGCGATCCAGGCGCTTAAATTCGGGGCGTTCGACTACCTGCAGAAGCCTTTCAAGGTCGACGAACTCATCGCCACCCTCAAGCGCGGCATGGAGTTCCGCCAGATGAACGCCGAGCGCGCCGCCCAGTCGGCGCTGCCGGCCGTGAAGGCCAGCGATATCGAAACCCGGCTTATCGGACGGAGTGCCAAGGCCCGGAAGTTCGTCCAGCAGATCAAGAAACTCTGCACCGTGCGCACCCCGGTGCTGCTGGTCGGGGAGAGCGGAACCGGCAAGGGAACCGTGGCCGACATCCTGCATGCGAACGGCGATGCCGCCGAGAAGCCGCTGGTGCGCATCGACTGCGCGCTCAGTTCCGAGCAGAACATCCGTGAGGGCCTGCTCGGGCAGAACGGCGCCGACGGCATCTGGGTGCAACAGGCCAAGGGCAGCACGCTGTTGCTCGAGCATCTCCAGTGCCTGCCCCTGCCGCTCCAAAAGGAGCTGGTGAGCGTGCTCCGCAACACCAGCCACGGTTTCCGCCTGATCTGCACGTCCAACGAGGACCTCGAAAAGCTCACCGACGAGGGGCATTTCAACGACGAGCTCTTCTACCGCGTCGCCTCGTTGCCGGTCACATTGCCTCCCCTGCGCGAGCGGATCGAGGACCTGCCGGTCCTCGTCAAGCATTTCACCGGCAAGGCTACCAACCCCCTGTTCGACACCGGGTTGGTCGAGTTTACGGATGATGCGATGGCCGTCTTCCGCGCCTATCACTGGCCGGGCAATCTGGCCGAGCTCGAACAGGTGGTTTGCAAGATCGTTTCGACCACGGAGGCGCGCATCGTCACCTCGCAACAGTTGCCGATGCGCCTGCGCGAATTGAAACACTGGCCGAGCCTCGAGGAATATCTCGCCGGCCAGCAAAAGCAGTACACCGACATGGTGCTCCACGCCTGCCAGGGCAGCAAGGCCCGGGCGGCCAAGGTGCTCGGCGTGGACGTGGCCAAGCTGGGCTGAACACGGGGTCGCACGCCGGGCGCAAATCCTTTCCCGCTTGCGCTGCCGCGCCGCGCCCCCAACCCTCGCGGGCGCTCACGTCCATGCCCAAACGCACCGACCTTGACTCCATCCTCATCATCGGCGCCGGACCCATTGTCATCGGCCAGGCGTGCGAGTTCGACTATTCCGGCACGCAGGCGTGCAAGGCGCTCAAGGAGGAGGGTTACCGGGTGATCCTGGTGAATTCCAATCCGGCCACCATCATGACCGATCCGGAATTCGCCGACGTGACCTACATCGAGCCGCTCACCCTGGAATTTCTCGAGAAAATCATCGAGGCGGAGCGCCCCTCCGCGCTGCTGCCCACGCTCGGCGGCCAGACCGCCCTCAATCTTTCGATGGAGCTGCACAAGGCCGGCATTCTCCAGAAATACGGGGTCGAGATGATCGGGGCGAAACCCGAGGCCATCCGCAAGGGCGAGGATCGCGAGGCCTTCAAGCAGTCGATGATCCGCATCGGCCTCGACCTGCCGAAATCGATGACCGTCCATTCGCTCGAGGAGGCGCGCCAGGCCGCCGATTACATCGGCAGTTTCCCGCTCATCATCCGCCCCTCCTTCACGCTCGGCGGCCAGGGCGGCGGCATCGCCTACAATCGCGAGGAGTTCGACCGCATCGTCGGCAACGGGATCGAGATCTCCCCGGTGCACGAGGTGCTGGTCGAGGAATGCCTGCTCGGCTGGAAGGAGTTCGAGATGGAGGTCATGCGCGACCACAAGGACCAGTGCGTCGTCATCTGCTCGATCGAGAACGTCGATCCGATGGGCGTGCACACCGGCGACTCGATCACCGTGGCGCCGGCGCTCACCCTGACCGACAAGGAATACCAGGTCATGCGCGACGCGTCGTTTGCCGTCATCCGCGAAATCGGCGTCGAGACCGGCGGCTCCAACATCCAGTTTGCCGTCCACCCGCAGACCGGGCGGATGGTCGTCATCGAGATGAATCCGCGCGTCTCGCGCTCCTCGGCGCTCGCGTCGAAGGCCACCGGTTTCCCCATCGCGAAGATCGCCGCCAAACTCGCCATCGGCTACGCGCTGGACGAGCTCAAGAACGACATCACGCGCCTGACCCCCGCGAGTTTCGAGCCGACGATCGACTACGTCGTCACCAAGGTGCCGCGCTTCACCTTCGAGAAGTTCCCCGACGCCGACCCGACGCTCACCTCCTCGATGAAATCCGTCGGCGAGGCCATGGCCATCGGCCGCACCTTCAAGGAGTCGATCCAGAAGGCACTGCGTTCGCTCGAGATCGGCGCGCGCGGCTTCGGCGGCGGCGGCAAGTACGGCGGCGACGAGCGGCCCGAGGACAAGGTCATCAAGCAGAAGCTCGGCACGCCCAACGCCGAGCGCATCTTCTTCATCCGCCACGCCTTCAAAGCCGGCTATACCGTCGACCAGCTTTTCGAGCTCACGAAGATCGACCCGTGGTTCCTGCACCAGTTGCGCGAGCTCCACGAGATGGAGGAGGAGCTGAAAAAATACACGCTGGTGACCCTCGACGCCGGCCGACTGCGCCGGGCCAAGGAAGCCGGTTTCTCCGACGTGCAGCTGGCCCACCTGCTCGGGGCGGATTTCGGGTCCGTGCGCGCCCACCGCCAGCGGGCCGGCGTCCACACCACCTACCGGCTCGTCGACACCTGCGCCGCCGAGTTTGAGGCCTTCACGCCCTATTACTATTCGTCCTACGGCGAGGAGAACGAGGTCATGCCCTCCACGCGCCGCAAGATCATGATCCTCGGCGGCGGTCCCAACCGCATCGGCCAGGGCATCGAGTTCGACTACTGCTGCGTCCACGCCTCCTTCGCCCTGCGCGAGATCGGCTTCGAGACCGTGATGGTCAACTCCAATCCCGAGACCGTCTCCACCGACTACGACACCAGCGACCGCCTGTACTTCGAGCCGCTCACGCTCGAGGACGTGCTGGAAATCTACCAGCAGGAGCAGTGCGAGGGCGTCATCGTGCAGTTCGGCGGCCAGACCCCGCTCAACCTCGCCGCGACGCTCAAGCAGAACGGCGTGAACATCATCGGCACCTCGCCGGAAAGCATCGAGATCGCCGAGGACCGCAAGCTCTTCGCCGCCATCCTCCACCAGCTCCACCTCCGGCAGCCCGCCAACCGCACCGCGCTGACCGAGGAGGAGGCCATCCGCTTTGCCCACGAGGTCGGATTCCCCGTGCTGCTCCGGCCGTCGTTCGTGCTCGGCGGCCGCGGCATGTTTATCGTCTACAGCGAGGGCGAACTGCGCGCGGTCATCCGCGAGGCGTTCGACGCCATGCCGGGCAAGCCCGTCCTGATCGACAAGTTCATCGAGGACGCCATCGAGCTCGACGTCGACTGCATCAGCGACGGCGAGACGACCGTCATCGGCGGCATGCTCGAGCACATCGAGTACGCCGGCATTCATTCGGGCGATGCCGCGATGGTCCTGCCGCCCCACACCCTGTCCCAGGCCATGCTCGCCAACGTGCGCGAGGCCACCCACGCGCTGGCGAAGGCGCTCAAGGTCATCGGCCTGATGAACGTGCAGTTCGCGATCAAGGGCCGCGAACTCTACGTGCTCGAGGTCAACCCCCGGGCGTCGCGCACCGTGCCGTTCGTGGCCAAGGCCATCGGCGTGCCGCTGGCCAAGCTGGCCGCCAAGGTCATGACCGGCCGCAAGCTCAAGGACCTCGGCTTCACCCGCGAACAGACGCCGAAGCACTGGTGCGTGAAGGAGGCCGTGTTCCCCTTCGTGCGCTTCCCCGGCGCCACCATCACTCTCGGGCCGGAAATGCGCTCCACCGGCGAGGTCATGGGCCTCGACGACGATCTCGGCATCGCGTTCGCCAAGACCCAGGCCGCGGTCAAGCCCGGCCTGCCGCTCGGCGGCAATGTCTTCCTCAGCGTGAAGGATGCCGACAAGGCCCGCGCGGTCGACCTCGGCCGCCAGCTCGAGGCGCTCGGCTTCACCATCTATTCCACCAGCGGCACCGCGCGCAGCCTCAAGGAGCACGGCGTCAACGTGCAGTTGCTGGCCAAGATCGACGAGGGCCGTCCGACGGTCATCGACATGCTGAAGAACGGTCAGATCCAGATGATCTTCAACACCCCGTCGGGCATGATCCCGCGCAAGGACGAGAACAAGATCCGCTCGGCCGCCTACGCGCACAACATCTGCCTCATGACCACCATCACCGGCGCCTACGCCGCGGTCAACGGCATCTAGGCGCTGAAGCAGAAGCGGGTCGGTGTGCGCCCCCTGCAGAAATACATGGGCAACGTCGAGGTCCACGGGTGATCCGCGGCTCCGTATTCTTTATGGAGGCGCGACGCCCTCGTCGCGTATCCCCTTTCGCACAGGGTAGGGCGGGACCGCCGGGCCCGCTGCTTTTCCTTCCTGATTCTTCACAGAAGACCGCAAAGGCAGCAGAGGAGCGGTCTGTCTTTTTCACAGAAGCAGCGGAGGCAAGCTGCGCACGATAGAAGTCCGATTCACGAAAAGAAAACCGTGTCGGGCCAGCCACCGCTGCCAATGTCGGGATCACGCTTGTTTTCCGTTTGCTGCCCAACCCAGAGTCCGGCATGGCAGGCCTGTAACGTTCGGCGCAAATAGCCGAAAGGCCCTTGGTCTATGCGCGATATGAAAACAATTCGATGCATGCGTACGTGGTTATTCGTCGCAGCTATCCATGTGACCCTGTGTGGGAGTCCGTTGGGTCCGGTGGTGAAAAGGGGTCAAAAGGTTATATCGGAAGAGGCCCTTCCTTTGGTGTGCTTCACGTTTGCGACCAGTCCTGGCGCAGGAAATCTCAGCTCCGTTGTGCTCATCAGCACCGACACGAACGAGGAGTTCGTGGCGGATATCACCTCCCTTTTGGGGCCTCATCCCTTGATGTTCAACAAGGAGGAAGAACCGAGGCGGGCGCTTTCGATGATGGTGATCCATCTGAATGCGGGACGATACAGGCTGAAGGAGGTCCAGCTCGAAGGACCTGAGGGTTCTACCTACTCGTTAGATCTATCGAAATCTCCAGGGTTCTTCTTCAACGTGAAAGCGAGGTGTGTAAACTACGTGGGCACGCTCGTTCTCTCTGCTAAGTGGCGGGCGATCCAGGCCACCGGAGATGCACGTTCCCCAACCTACGCTATCATTGAGGATACGAGCGGCCATGATAAGGCCTGGGCTGAAGAAGAAGTTCCGGGTTTGGCGCTGGTTGAATCTGCAGCGTCCACGATGAAGTTCGAAAGACCGATCGAATCGCCGGGAATATACTTCCCGGTGACCAAACAAACGAGGCTCGTGATCACGTCCCCGATCAAATTCCTCGCACCACCCAAAAGCTTCACGGCTGAGTCTGGCGTGTTCGAAGCCGCTCTCGAAACTGAAGACGGCGTGTATTTCGCCGCGTCCCGGGGACTGCAATTCGGAGGCGATGCGCATCCAGACCGCAAAGATGGAGGAATCTTTCTCCCCAAACCGAATGCCAAAACCGCACTGCCAGGATTCTATTTTGGAAAGCCGCCAGCAGCCGAAATGGAGACCGAACCGTGGCGCGACCTTTTCATGCAAGAAGGCTTCATGTGGCACCTTGAACAGCCAACGGCCCCCAAGTCCGAATGTCCGCCCAACTGGAAGACAATCGTAAGTGAATGGGCCGCGAGGTTAAAGCACGGTAAGTGGCGGCTGCAACAGTGCGATAAACCAGCCTATCGGTACTCTCGACCGTCCGGATGGCTGGTCCCCTTGCTGCTTGAGCGGACGGGCAAGGTCTCGAGTGACGAGTATTCCGAGGTCGCCCTGCTTGTAGTGATCGCTGATGGAAACGTCAGTTCGCTAATGATGACTTCCCGCATTTTCAACATCGATAAAGTGAGTGTAGTCGAGCCTCTGAATCGTCCGGTATGGGAACCCGCCACGAAGTGATTCGCGGCGGCAGAAAGAGAGAGGGCATGGCGGGCGGACATGGGCACAGCCTCCGTCCAATTTGCCACGGGATTTTCGGATAGCGTCAGGCGGCGGCTTCCGGTAATCGTCACGGATCATGTCCGCTCCTTCCGCCCCGACCCTCATCGCTTTGCTGCACGGACCCGACCGGCCCGGCCTGGTGGCGCGTGTGGCCGGCTGGATTTTCGAGCGCGCGGGCAACATCCTCCACGCCGACCAGCATCGTGACAACGAGAAGGGAATTTTCTTCCAGCGCGTCGAGTGGGTGCCCTCCGAAGCTTTAGCGAAGGAGGGCAGACCCTCCGGACTCGACGCCGAGGCCGCCGCGTTCACGGCGTTCGCGGCGACGCTCGGCATGACCGCCCGCGTGGCGTCATCGGCCCACCGGCCAAAAGGCGCGCTCTTCGTCTCGAAGGCCGACCATTGCTTCCATGATCTCATCCTGCGCTGGAAGGCCGGCGAGTTTGCGGGCGATTTTGCCTGCGTGATTTCCAACCATGTTGATCTGGCCGCCGCCGCCCGCCACTATGGCCTGCCGTTTCATCACGTGCCCGTGACCGCCCGGACCAAGGCGGCGGCCGAGGCGCGGCAGCTCAAACTCCTGCGCGCCGCCGGCGTGGAGTTCGTCATCCTTGCCCGCTACATGCAGATACTTTCGGCCGGTTTCCTGCAGAAATTCGGCCGGCCGGTGATCAACATCCATCATTCGTTCCTGCCCGCCTTTGCCGGCGGCCGGCCCTACCATCAGGCCCATGAACGCGGCGTGAAGCTCATCGGCGCCACGGCCCACTATGCCACCGCCGTGCTCGACGACGGCCCCATCATCCAGCAGGACGTCGTGCGCGTGACCCATCGCCACAGCGTCGAGGACCTCATCCGCAAGGGCCGGGACCTGGAGAAGCTCGTGCTGGCCCAGGCCGTGCGCTGGCACCTCGAGAACCGCGTGCTCGTCTACGGCCACAAGACCGTGGTTTTTGACTAGCTTTCCGGAATAGCCTCCGAGCATGGGCTTGCGCCGGGGAGCGGCGTTCGACAGAGTTGGAGAGTCGTCATGGCCGGTGTCGCGTCAGTCGAATTCGCCCTGCAGGGCAAGGTCGGCGGAGTGGAAATCTCGCCGAAGGCGGTGCCGTTCGGATTGATGACGAAGTTTCATCAAGAAGTCGCGGATCTCATCGCCGGCAGCAACGCCAAGGCCGGCCTCAGTGAAGCGGTGGTCGAAGTGCGCGAGGGCTCCTATGCACTCGTGCTGGCGATCCCGGAAACGTTGGCCGAATCATTCGGTGCGGACATGAAGCGGCTCGAGGCCGAAGATGCGTTGGGGGAAGTCGATCCCAAGCGGGCCGAGGTGATTGAAAAATGGCAGGAACGCGCCCGCATGGAAACCGGCTTACACTACGCGGTGCGCAGCGGCTCCCGGCGGGTCTTTCGGACGTTGACCGTCACCGCGCGCAGCGCCTACCGGCGGGTGAGCGAACCGCAATGGGTTGAGGTGGAAAAATATCTGATGGGCGAGATCGTTGAGGCGGGGGGCGCTTCGAAGACCAATGTCCACCTGCGGCCGCGCGATTCCGAGGGCATCCTGATCATCGATACGAGCCCGAAGCAACTGCGCGACGAGGAGCATCCTCTTTTTCGCGAAAAGGTGTTGCGGGTACGCGGAGAGCAAAATCTTCGGACCGGAGAGTTGCGCAAGCTCAAGCTGATCGGCTTCGAGAACTACCAACCGGTATTCGACGAGGCGGCATTCGCCAGGATGACCGAGGCCGGTGCGAAAGCTTGGGCCGGGATAGGCGACGCCGCCGGGTGGGTGCGCGAGCTCCGGGGAGGCCACGATGATTAGCGGCGTCCTGCTTGATACGAGCTTTCTCATCACGCTGGCCGATCCCAACCGTGAACGCCACGGGGCCGCGAAGCAGTATTTCCAGCACTTCCTGTAGGAACGCATGCCGATGGCGCTGTCAGCAATCGTGGTGTCAGAGTTTCATCTGCGGCAGAACATCAACACCCTGCCCTTGGCGAATTTCACCCTGCTGCCCTTCAACCACGACGATGCCGTGGCGGCAGCCGATTTGAATTTCAAACACTACCAGAAACAGGGTCGAGATCGGGTGGCGGTGAAAGATGACTTCAAACTGCTCGGTCAGGCCAAGGCGCGGGGATTCGGTTTTCTGATCACGGATGATGAGGAGACTCTGTTCTCCATTTGTGAAGATTTGCGAAAACGGGGCGAACTGAAGACCCGGGCCATCAAACTCCAAATGGGTTTCAGCAAGTCGCATTTCGACCCGATGGGGCAGCATGATTTCGACTCCACCCTGAACGAACCAGCCGCTGGCTATCTTTCGGACCCGGCCGGAGAATAAGTTTATTGATGCTTGGGGGATGGGAATCCCGGTTCACCTGGGCCAAAAAACGCAACGCAGCTGACCAACGCTGACGCTGTCCCCGGATTTTGCCTTGTGGGGGCCCAAGCCGGAGCCCATATTGCGCGGTTTCCATGAGCATCGTGCCGCCCAACCAGCCTTCCGTGAACCCCAATCCTTCCGGCCTGCCGGAGGCCAAGACTGAGGTCGCGCCTCCCTTGGATGAGCAGCTCCGGATCTTTTGGGAGAAGAATCACCGTGCCATTTATGTCGGCTGCGTGCTCGTGCTGCTGGCGATCATTGGCCGCTACACTTATGAAATGTTGGCCGCGCAGCGGGAGGCCGGCGTCGAGGCCGCCTACGCCGCAGCCGTCACGTCCGCCCAATGGCAGGCCTTTGCGCGGGAGAACGGCAGCCATCCGCTCGCCGGTGCGGCCTGGTTGAAACTGGCGGACGAGGCTTACGCCGCGGGCAATTTTACCGAGGCCCGGGCCGATTACGACAAGGCCGCCGCCGTGCTGCCGGGCACGCCCTTCGCCACCCGCGCCCTCGTGGGAAAAGCGATGTGTGAAATCCAGTCCGGCCGGACGACGGAGGGCACGGCGATCCTCCGGCAGATGGCGAACGACAGCACGCAACTGCTGGGTGTGCGCTGCGAAGCCGCCTATCACCTGGCGTCCCTGGCCTTCGACGCCGGCAGCTTCGACGACGTGGTGAAACTCACCGACCTCATCATGCAGGTCGATTCCAGCGGCACGTGGGCGCAACGCGCGCTCCTGCTGCGGGCGCAAACGCCGGTGCCGGTAGCCTCCGCGGCGCCGGAGCAAAAGGGCGAGGCCGCGCCGGAAGTCTCCGTCAAGCTGCCCGGCTCCTGACCGGGACCGCCGGCGGCCGCGGCCGGGATTTTCTTAGCCGGGGCTCATGTAGTTGAACCCTCATGCACTCTGCCGGGTCTCGATCATCTGGTTGTAGGGCGGGGTCGCCCTCCTTCGCCAAGGCTACGGAGCGCAGGCCTGATCCCGCCTTTTGTTCTCTGCGGGCCAGCAAAGCGTTCCTGCGATGACCAGGCAAACGCGTCGGCCGCACTTTAACTTGAACCGTCCTCGCTCGGCGCAGCCGGCCTGTCCGGCGGCGGGGTCTTGGGCAGCAGGCGGGCGATGACCACGAGCAGCACGATCACCACGAGGACGAGCATGCCCCAGAACAGGGCGCCGCCACGGCCGGCGAGCGCGATGGTTTCCGCGAGCGACTGGACCTTGAGCGCCTCCTCGGCGCCCAGCCCCGGCATGGCCTTGTCGGCGGCGAGCAGTTGCGCGCCCACGAGACTCAGGTCGTAGCGCGGAGCCGCGGCCTGCGGGCAGCCATAGTACAAAAAGACCGGCGCATCGCCCGCGGCCTTGAACAGCAGGCGTGTGACACGGTGGTGGACGTGCACGCCGCCCAGGG
>JAQTYQ010000037.1 GCA_028688225.1 Opitutaceae bacterium
CGATATTGATCTTGACGGTCTCAAGGCGTGTCACGTTCAGATACTTGCTGCCGCTGGCCAGGGTGATTTCGCGGTCGGCATTCTTCGTGGCAGCGTAGCCAAACGAAGCCTGTTGATTTGCCGTCGGCGCGCTCTTGCTTTCTGAAACGTGGCTCAGCCAATGGTAGGTGCCGGCTTCGGAATAGTCTTCGTGAGCGTAGCTCGTTCCGGCAGCAGCGAGGCCAATCGCAGCAATCAGGGCAAGTTTGGAAAATTTCGTTTTCATGGTTCTCTCCTTGTGACATCGGGTTAATCGTGTCGGACTCATTTCGTCCAACCGTGATGCCATCTTAGGATTCCGATACCAACAGGACGCTGACCCCCGCGTTACATTTTTGAAAGCTTATGTACGCAAATTGTCAGGAAGCGAACCGGCTATTTCGTACCATTCCTACATGAATTTTCCGCTCGACCGCATATCACAACAAATAATCAACCATTATCGCGTCTTATAATTACGATTTCTGCGGCCTTGAATTTCATTGAATTAGTATGTAATATCATATTACGTAATACAGTACGCAATTCGAGGATGCCATGGCCAGAGCCGGAATCTACAAGTCAGAAGTGGTGAGAGCGCGAGACAACCTGTTGGCGATGGGGCGTTACCCGTCGATCGATGCCATCCGTGGCGAATTGGGCAACACCGGCTCGAAAGGCACGATTCACCGCTACCTCAAGGAGATCGAGGAAGAGGAAGGCGGGAACACCGGCACCCAGGTCGCGGTCAGCGATGCCATTCAAGATCTGTCAGCCAGGCTGGCCGAACGTCTGCATCTGGAAGCCGATCAGCGCATGACCGCACTGACCGACAAACACAAAGCGGAAATCGCGTCTCTGAACGACGTCATGACTGCCTTGCGTAACGAGGTCGAATCGTTCCGTGGACAGGTCGAACGTCAAGCCCTCGATCTGTCCAATGAAAAAACCGCTCATGCGAACACCGTGGCGGCGCTTCAGGAAGAGCGGATTGCCCGTGCTCAAATGGCTCAGCGCATTCAGGACATGGAAGGACAACTAACCAAGGAGGAAACGCATCGTCTTTCCCTGGAAGAGAAGCATCAACACGCCCGCGAAGCGCTGGAGCATTTCCGTACTGCAGCCAAAGAACAACGGGAGCAGGATCAACGGCAATCCGAACAACAGATTCAGTTCCTGCAGGGCGAATTACGTTCTGCCAAGGACTCGGTGAATACCAAGCAGCAAGAATTGATCAGTAGCCACGAAAGCAATGCCAGGCTATCAAGTGAGCTTGGAAATGCACGCAGTGAACTTCATCGACAAGAGGGCGAGTTACGATCACTGCGTTCGGCCAAAGAGCAGTTGGCCGTTGCCGAGGTGAAAAACCAACAGTTGTTAGCGCAATTGGCGCAAGCCAATGCGCGGGTGACCGATCTGGACAAGGAAAACCAAGCGAACGTCAGCAAGCTACAGGAGACTGCGGAAACGGGGCAGCGGCTGGAATCCGAACTGATGGCGGCGAAAGCCGTTGTCGTCAGCCACGAGAAAATCTTTGAAAGGCTCGCGGCATTACAGGCGCCACAGGCAAAGAGCGTCAACGCAAAGAAGAATAGTGTTGACAGTCAAAATTCGCTTTTTAATTCAGACAAGTAGGCTATTTTCGGGGAATTTTTCATGATTCCCGGCCGACCCTCAGAAGGAGAGCGTCGATCTCATCCCGCGTCAAATCTGGCCGATTAGTTTTCTTTCTCATAATGGAAAGGTAGATTACCAGTCCTAAAAAAGAGCCACAGAAAAAATCTTCTGTGGCTCTTGCCCGTGGTTGCTCGCATTAAGGGCCGGTTTACTCACATTCTGTTAACGGCTTGGGGCCGAGCCCCCCCTCCTTGTCGCCGACACGGACGCCTCCGCTAGGCGGCCTCGCGCTCGTCGCGGCGGACGGCCGGCATGTCCACGTGGTCGACGCGGAGGGCCGGATCTTCGGCGACCGTCACGAGCCAGTCCCAAAGCACGTCCGCTCCCGCCGGATTCCATCCCATGAAGGCGCAGAGCGCGTCGATTTCATCAAGTCTCACCTCGAAGCCGGCCACAAGCATGTCCATCGGCTCGCTGATGGCCTTGATTGCCAGCCACTTCGGAACGTTGGCTCCGCACCCGAACTTCAGCGAGAGGGCCTCGAGGAAGGCCGTCACCCCCCCGCCGCGCAAATCCAGGGCGTAGGTGAAATGCTTCCCCGTCTCCTCGTCGAAGACCAGCTTCTGTTTCGTCGCTCCCGCCAATTCGAGGGTTTTCATCTCGTCGTAAATCTGCTGGCACTGCTTTCGCCCGATGCGCCCGCCCAACGTTTTCATCAGGCTCCGTACGGACTCCTCGTGGTCTTCGGTGCCGATGTAGGAAACCTTGGCCGAGAATTTTTCATACGACATTTTCTGCTCCTTTGGGTTTTGTTTAAGAGCCTCCATGATGATGTATACGAAAAAATACTGGCCTCAATTGCCAAATCTGCGCGTCCGTTCCGGTTAGAATCCGCGGATGGAAACCCCCAAGCCCAAGGCCGCCCGTTGGCCCCACCCCGACACCCCGCTTTCACTGACCGCGGCGGCGGCCGTCCTCGGCGCGCACCGCTCGACCCTCGCGCGAAACGTGGACGATCTGCGCTCTGGCGGGACGGCGCGAACGACCCGGCCCGAGGTGGCGGCCGTCTGCGCGGTTTACGCGGCCGACCCTATGGGCTGCGGGGCGAAGCCGCCCGCGCGGGAGGTCATCCGCGCCGCGGGGGAGGACCCCGCCGACTTCGAGGGGGAGCCCCCTCCCAAGAGGCCCTCCACGCGGCTAAGGGTGGGAAAGAAGGAGATAGGGGTGTGGCGGCGCCTTCCGCCGGAGCGGCTGGCCGACGAGATGCGCGAGGCCTGGGCCCGCATGGAGGCGCGGGAGACGAAGAACGCCAAGCGCAGGGTGCTGGAAATCGCCGAGGTCCTGCGTCGCGCGAAGGAGCCGATGCCGGAGCCGTGGATCACCCCGGAGTCGGTGACGGTGTTCGCCTCCATGGCGGACTGGGCGGCCCGCGCCCCGTCGGGCGCGGTTTGGCCCTTCATTCTTTCGGGGGCCTGGCGCCGTCCGGTCGACCTCATGTCCGCGACGAGGCGCGAAATGCGCACGGGGGAACTCGCCCTGCTGACCCCCGCCTTGTACGCCGCGGCTCTTGCCGAGGCCCTCCGCTCGGAGCATCTCTCCTCTACAAGGACGGAGTTGGAAAGGGCTGCCGGCCCGGCCAAGGCCCCCGGGGAAAGGCGCAGGCTGCGTTAGCCGCGGGGCGGCCCTGTCCCGAGCCGCGTCACCGCAAAGCGGCGAACCAAGGCGTCAGTCGTCCCCGCCGCTCATGCGCCGTCGGCCCCTGGTTTTCTCCGGCGCCCTCACCCCGGTCCCAAGAACCATGTTTTCAAGGGCCGTGGCGGCCCTCTTCGCGCCTTCCCAGACGTCGCCGGTCTCCAGTTCGACGCCGGCAAGGGTGAAGTCGGGCATTTCCCCCGGAAGCAAGTCGGAGATCTGCCCGAGCCCCTCCACGGCATCCAGGGAGGGCGTCGTCCCGCCCTCAATCATCTCGTCGAGGGCGTGCAGCCTGAACACGCGCTCCACGGCGTTTCCGTCACGAAGGCGGGCGGTCAGGAAATCCGCGAAGTCTTGTCTCCTGTTCTCCTCGCACCGTCCCGACACGGCCATAATCCAGTTGTCCAAGACCTCCGTGCCGGGATACTGGGAGCCGTGGACGAACAGCACGGTCGAGGGAAGCCCCTCCCCCCGCCTCTTCACGAAGCGCACGACGCCGCAGGCGTCCCCTTGGCTCGTGACGACGGCGTCCCCGAGGTAAAAGAGGCCTTCCGGCCAAGGGTCCCCCTCATCCCCCATGGTGATGGTCAGGATGGAGTCGTCGATGACGTTCGCCGTCCTTCCCTTTAGCTTGCACCGGTGCCGGCCCTCCTTGGAGGCCATTTCCGTCGCGCACCCCATCGTTTTGCCGATCTGCGAGAATCGGTGCGCGAACTCGCCCAAGTCGTCGTCGGAGCCGGCGTACTCGACGACGGCGAGGTCGACGTCGTCCGCCCCGCCAGCGCGCTCCAACCCCTCGAGCCAATCAAGGGACGACAGGGCCCCCGACATGACCCTCTCGAAACCGAAGTCCTCGCCGTAAAGCACCGACCCGTCGAAAAGCCCCTCGGGAACGCGCGCCAGCGCCTCTCGCAAGGCTTTCGTGTCCGGGAGCAGCGCGTGCGCGGGAGCCCACCCCGGCAGTGCCCTTCTCCAATGGTCCATCGCCGAAAGGCCGACGACCGGTCCGAGATGCGGGGAAAACGCCATGAAGTCGGACAGCATCCGCGTCAGCTTGGGCAGGCCGAATACAGGATCGCCGCGCCCCGACGCGGCCTCGAACCAAAGGGAGAAGAGGTCCACGGAAAACACCTGCTCCGATTTCTCCAGGCAAAGCGCGGCCTCGACGGCAAAGCCGTGTTCCGAAGAGTTCCGCAGCGCGAGCATGGATTTCAAGTCGAAGATCAGGGACGACATTCTGGCGAAGAAACCGGCGGCGGCCTCGACGTCCACCACGGCCTTGGCGTCGGCGTAATGCGGGAAGGCGCCGCCCTCCACCCACAACCAGCTGCACACGAGATACTGCTCCCCGCGAAAACCCACGTCGGTTTCAAGGCCGAGGTCCGCGCCCGTCTCCGCAAAGCGGTCAAACAGCGCGTCCAGGTCGCCCTCAGAGCCCTCCGCCTCCAGCCTCGCGATTTCAAACAGTTGTTCCATACCCCCTCCCGGGTCAAAAACATTCGATTGTAATCGCCGCCACTGCCGGCGACTCGGCGTCGACGACCGTTTTTTCGAGCCCCATGGAACCGGCCGAATTTGCCGAAGGCCTGGACGGGGCGGGGTCCCCCATATCCCGCAGATGGCGGCCGGAATGCCCCGGTGATAAGCTTTCGGGTTTCAAAACGACAAGAAAAGGCCGCCGGCCGATGAGCGACTGCATAGAACTTCCGGACGAGAGCGACTTCGAGCGGGAACTCGACAAGGAGTTGAGCCTCGACTTCAACGGCTTCTTCGGCGAGGAATACGACGCCCCGGCGGCGCCTCCCGCCAAGGCCCCTCCCCCGTTGGTGGAGCCGCGGGCGGAGCCCGTCCCGCCCGCGGACCCGTTCGAGGGCGACGAGGACGGGGAAAAGATGTTCGGCCCGCTGCCGGAAAGCATGATTCCCGTTCCGCGCCCCGAGGCCAAGCCTTCCGCCAAAGGGTCGAAAAAGACGGAGGGCTTGAGATCCGCAAGCGGCTCCCCGCCGGCCACCAGGCGACTGGACGTGGCCAAGGCCCTCACCACCATCCCGCCCCCAAGAGACTTCGCCCTTCCCTGCCTGCGCATAGGGACGGTGGGCGGCCTGGTCTCCCCGGGAGGTGCCGGCAAGAGCATGCTGGCCATGCAGCTGGCCCTCTCCGTGGCGACCGGTCTCGACGCGATTCCGGGGCTGTTCGTCCGCCCGGGCTGGCAGGGGCTTAAGTCGGGAGGCGTCCTCTACGCGAGCTTCGAGGACGGCGAGGAGGACGCGGGCGGGCGGCTGCACTCCATCTGGCACGCCCTCGGCCCCGCCGCGAACCGGCAGGCCCTGGCGGCTGCCCAGGCCAACCTCGCCGTGGACACCCTGACCGGCGTCCGCCCGCCCGACCTGCTCACCGAGGAGTGGGCCGGGTGGCTGGACGAGGCTTGCCGCGGACGGAGGCTGGTGGTGCTGGACACGCTCCGCATGGCCCACCTCTCCGACGAGAACGACGCGGGAGCGATGAGCCGCCTGCTCGCCATCATGCAGGGCGCGGCCGTCAGGCACCGCTCCTCCGTCCTCTTCCTGCACCACACGAGCAAGGCCTCCGCCATGTCGGGACAGGGGGCCGCCCAGCAGGCGGCCCGGGGCTCGTCGGTGATCAGCGACAACGCGCGGGGGCAGTTCTACATCCAGGGGCTTGGCGAGGCCGACGCCCGCGGAGAAGGCGCGCCGCTCTACGACCGGGCCGCCCCGGGGCCGCTCGCCAACGTTCCCCTCGACGGGGTCGACCCGGAGGGCCGCCCCATGAGGCTGCGGTATGCCCGCTTCGGGGTCTCGAAGTCGAATTACTCGGCCCCGTGGCCGGAGGTTTGGCTGCGGCGCGACGAGCGCGGCGTCCTGTCCTGCGCGAACGTAGGCCCCGCGTCCGGGAAGCCCACGGCGAAGGCCCAAGGCTCGAAGGGCGGTCGCCTTGCGTGACAAGGCGGCCTTCGCCAGGCACCACCCGGCCCTTTGCCTCGCGCCGGGCCTCTTCCTCTCCCTGAAAAAGGGGGCTAGGGAGACGGGTGGGGAGCCGAGGGTCCTCGCGACCCAGACGCTCGACGGGGCGGAGCACATATTCGAGGGCCCCGGGCCGCTCGGCGTGGACGACCTGCGGGCCCTCCAAGGCGTCTACATGCTCGCCAGTAGGCCCTCCTCCAACGTCTCCCTGGAAACCTCCGCCCCTAGAAGCGAGACCGGCCTCGCGCTGGCGGCGGGCCTGGAAGTCCAGGCCGCGCCGGGGGAGCCGACCCGCGCCAAGTTCCTGACGTGCAGCATGGCTTCGGTCGCGGACGCGGCCGGATACGACGGCTCCGCGGGCGGCCCACGGAGACTTATGGCGGAGGCTCTGGACAGGCTGTCGGAGATTCGCGTCTCGGTCGTCCGGGACGGGGTCGTGCTGGTCCGCTCCCGCCTTCTGGCCAAGTCCCCCCTCCTCGGAACGGACGAGGGCGGCTCGCGGGACACGACCGCCTTGGCCCTCGCCCCGCCCCTGTCGACCGTCGTGCTGACCGGTGCGAGGGGCGTGCGGCATTGCCGCCTCGAATGGTCGGAGATTTCCGCGTTGGGGACCGGCGGGGCCATCCGGGCCCTGCACCAACGGCTCTGCGCGTTCGTGGACCCCGGCAAAGCCCACAAGGTCGCGCTGCGCACGCTGCTGCGCTACGCCTACGGGGAGACCGACGTCCGGAACACGGCTCGACGCAGGGCGAGCGACGTGCGGGCCGCCATGGCCGAAATCGGAACGCTTCCCGGTTGGAGGGTGTCCGACTACGGCGAGGAAGGTGAAGCCCGGGTCTTCCTCGTCCGAAGGCCCGCGGCGAGGCATCCGGGGGACGACGCGGGGACGGAAACGCCGCCCTCGGCCTGACGCCCCTAACGCGAACGGTTTTTACCGTTATGCGACCCGATGCGGAACGCAGCCGGCCTGGAGCCGGTCCCGTCGCGCCCCGATCCGGAATGCGTCATTACGCCAGTCCCTTTAGCCTCAATTGATTCCGGCCGGAATCGAATCCCTTCAATAATGTTCAATACTTCTCTGAAGTATTGAACAAAGGACGGTTCCGCGCGCTCTTAGCGCGGACCGTCTGAAGAGATGCAGACCACAGCCGATGCACGGAGCCCATGACTCTTGACTCAATAAGTGTGGCTTGCAGAATCGATATGTAGAAAGTTCAAAGACAAAACATAAAGGGATTTTAGATGTCATTACAACAAGAGTGGTGTGACGTTGAAAACGTGCTTAGAGGTGCTGTAGATAGGATCAAAAATATTGATTGCGGAAGCAATACCAATTGGTCATTGGTTAATGAAACCCTGTTGCTTGCGGGCTTGGCTGCTGGCTGTTCATTACTCGAAAAGTCAGGTCTAAAGGGGTCGGATGAACATATAAGTGTCCTCTTCGATATTAGAAATGCTCTTGTCCATAATGGCGGTGATCTATCGAAAAACACGAAGAAGACAGCTTTGACCGAGGCAACAGATTACCTAGCCAACAGCAAACATCGAAAACTATCCAATCAGTTTAAAAATCCATTTTTCTCTCTGTCTGGTTCCGTCGTTAGCATTAAGTCAGATATTCTTTTTGCACTCAGGCTTTGCATGCCTTGAACGCAGTATCAAACGCGTCACGAATGGGTTTTCGAGTCTTCCTCCGCCGCCAGTATGGCTTGGCGACGATTGGGGCGAGATGGACGTTTGTTGTCGGCAAACCTCGTTTGGGGACATTGGACATCGCCGTCCGGATCGTGCCGTTGGCTGCGTCGGTTTCGTCCTCTCTGGATTTGCTCCTATTTCCTGACGTAGCTGTCTGGACGGCGTAGCACCACGTTTACCAACTCGCGGATTTTTCGTTTCTGCTTTTCGATTGTCTTTTCGGCGTCGACAAGCCGTTCGAGTGCTTCCGCAAGATTCAAGTCGGACAATGCCTTTTTGCGCAGGGCAGTCCCGGCCCGCTGCTTGGTTTTGGTTGTCTGATTTGCGGGGCTCTCGATTGCTTGCTCCACAGTGGCGCCTTTTTCATCCATGGTTGGTCTCCGTTTGTTTCCTGAGACGGATCATGCCTTAACCAGATGAGAAAGGGAGCGCCCTGCTTGTTGAGGGCTTGGACGTTCAAATGCGCTGCTCCGCCAGGTTTTCCTTGTTGGATGCGATACCGGCGCCACAGCCGGACGACCTTTTTACCTCGCATTCCAGCGTGAAGGCCAACGACTCAACCAAGGAGAGCCATCTTTCGCTTTCGTGGTCGTGATTGTCCTGCAACCAGCCGTCGCCGCCATGGTGTTCCCCGGTCCTTCTGGCTCGCTGTCGCGCCTCCGACAGTTCCTCCTTGACGACGTCCAACACGTTTTCCAAGTTGCGGATTCGTCTCTTCTGCTTTTCGATCGTTTTTTCAGCCGCGGCAAGTCGTTTTAGAGCTTCGCGGAGCTCCGACGGGAAAGGTGCTTGCCCGAGTTGGGATTCATTCGTTTGATTGGTTGATTTTGCCGATTGAGCTTTGGGTGTTTCGTGATTTGGCTGCGGGACACCGGGCTTGCCGTTCATGATCTACTCCGTGTTTGAACCGACACGGATGATGCCTCAACGAATGGAATGGAGCCTTACTGAAATCGAATGCGATTTCCGCCGATTCGAGGTGGTTGTTTTGCCCGTTAATTCCGGCTACGCGATGGCCGGCCGAATATTATAAAAATGAAAATCCGTTGTTATACCTAACGTCGCAAAACCAGCGGAATCATTTATTTATTAGTTCACCGAGGGGTTATTTCGTGCGTAATGACCCCTTGTGAAAATATAATATTGTTATTGGATTAGACCCAACGAGAGATGTTTTTCGATCGTTCCATTGGTCATATGACCCCTTGACATACTCATACAACCCGGTATCCACATAATAAAATCGGGAGAAAAAAATGCCTTCGTCGCCTCGAACCTGCTCAACGTTCAATGTGGCGCGAAACGACGGCATCCTGATGCCCGTCATGGTGGCGGACCTTCCCGACGGAAAATCCAGAATCGTGACCGAGTTCATCAGATTTCTGGGCCAATCCAATTACTCGCTTCAAACGATGAGGGCCGCGGCGGCGGTTCTGGGCTTCCTCAACGACTACCTGCTAATCGCCCGAAAGGGAGAGGCGTTCGAATCAGACGAGCTCCCCGCCGCGATAAACCATTTTCTCCGGCTGCGTAGATATGGCGACAAGGACAACGAGCACGGCCTTGGTTGGTCGCCGGTAAGGGCATCGACGGTGGCTCGCGACGCCCGCATCGTCGCAGACTTCTCCAAATACTGTTCGGAGAGTCTCAAGCACTTTCCACTGGTGCGATCAGCAGACTTCGGCGAGAGACAGCACAACAACTTCATGACGCTATTGAGGCAGAAAGTCAGCAGTTCTTGGCGCCTGCTCGGGCATCTCGACAAAAGGCTTCCCAAGAAAGGGTTTGAAAACACCCCAAAACTTCCCGAGCGCCCGGTAAAGGCCAAAGGCTCAGCCAAGCGAGTGTTGACCGGGGAAGAGGTAAGCCAAATCATCGAATGCACCGCCAGCCCATCGCACAAGGCCCTTTTCATCCTCTGCGCGTTTGGCGGCCCGAGGGTGTCCGAAACCCTCCACATATGGAGCTCGGACGTCATGCCCGGGAAATACAGGAACGGCCTGTTTGGGCGCGATCGCGACGAGAGTACCCCGCTCGTGGTTCTTGCCCACCCGTCCCAATCCACGTTTATCGCCGTTCAGGTGCGCACCAACGAGGACAGGCAACAACATCTATCCAGCGAATACGGCCTGACCGCACGGAACCTTGTCCAAGGCTCGGCCTTGCACGCCGGCTGGAAGGGAATGTTGGCTGACGACGAGAAGCAGGGCATCTCAGAGGTGTTTTGGACCTCGGAAAGCATGGCGCTGCGATTCTGGGAAATCGCTAGGAGAACGAGGTCTGACGCGCGAAAACTAGGGGCCGGGGAGAACATGGACGCCCACCCCTACTTTTTCATAAACGACACCCCGGGGAAGGCGGAGTTCGGCATGCCCACGAAGCTGTCGAACGTCAAGAAATCGTTCGCCAGGTCGTGTGTGCTGGCGGGCATCAAGGACTCCGGACAGGGCATCCACCTCCTGCGACATTTCTACAAGGCGACCCTCGTCGACATGGGTCTAAAGCCGGAAACAATCCGGCATGCGATGCACCACCGCTCGGTGACGTCCCAAGGCAACTACGGGGTCGACCCAAGGAGGATTCATGACGCCATCGCCAAAGCCATGAAAGCGAGGGGCCGCGATGAGCGCTGAACAGGACGTTTCGCCATTCCTTCCGTTTATGAAAGCCGCCGTTTTCCAAACAACGGACGGGCGCCAAATCCACGCCAACCTCACAGACTCGCCGATTCTGCTCGACGATCCGAAAATGGACGCGGCGCTCGACTTGGTCGAAAGGTTTCGCCACATCCACAGGGGGTGGCTGCTAGACCACCTATGCGAAGAGACGAAGTCCGAATACTACGAGGGCCCAAGGTCGTGCTCCCCTTTATTCGGCCTATCCTATGCCCTAAGAAAGACTCCCAGCGGCGGCAAAACATGCGTCTTTCGGCACCTGAGGGCGAAGTGTCTGCAAGACGCCACATGGGATGCATGCGGTCTGGGCGACGCCACGCCGGGAGAACGCCTGAAAGCCCTCATTGACGGAACGATTCCCCACGCTTCGCAACGAGCCGTGCTGGCCGCCGCAATAGGCGATACGGCTGAAAGCGCTGCGCAGGTGCTCAAAAACCCGGACGTGCTGGTGTTTCCAAACCTTGAAGCGATTCTCCGGGCATCCAACTCGGCCTCTGATTTTTTTGGGAGGATAGCCGCCATGGCGGCAAGCGAGCCGCTTCGAGACGACTTGCCGGAAGAACCGAGAACCGGCGCCTATAAGGTATTCCTTCCGTCCGCCTTCATGTTCTTCGCCGCGCAGGAGGGTTTTGTCCTTCTTTCTCCGCAACGCCATATGTTTGTCGGCGGACACGAGCGCAGAGAGCTATACCTGAGGCTTGCCCACGGCCGTAGCACCTACATCTCCGATTTTCAGCAGAAAGACGCGGTGACCAGCAAGCCCAAACTACCCGACAACCAATCCGAGCTGAGTGCTTATTTGACGATGACGTCGTGCACGACACTGCGCTCGGAGCGTGACATATCCGTCGACCTGTTCACCCAAGTGAGGGATCTCGCTGACCGGCTCGTGGCAATCAGTGGAAGTGACTACTACAAGGTCGTTTTCTCGAAACTAAACTCCAAGAGGAAGCCGGATGAAAGAATCTACGAGAACCTTTCGAACCGAAACTCCGAGAAGCGTGCCCTAGGCTACGCCTTCGGGTGGACCAGGATGACAAGGGGGGAAACTCCGGACGACCATTTCCCCAAAACGGCGCCGAAGGACTACTTGGCAAGGAAAGACATCATCGACTGGGCGGTGGCCTTCGAGGAATACTTGGGTAGCAAGGAAAACAAGGCCCAAGCCCCGATCCAGTCTTCGCTTCAACGGTTCCTTGTGTGGCTTCACGAGTCGGGAAACATCATCCACAACTTTTACGACCTCGAACGCAGCCACATCAACGACGAATACACCGATCCGTCCAAGAGCAACTGTTTTCGGGCTCACCTCGAACTCTTGAAGAGCAAGCCAAAAACCAAAAACGTCGTGTTGGGCCACCTATCCGGGGCCTTCGACTGGCTTATCGCGAAAAGAGGGCTGGCGCCAAAAAATCCAATCCGCAGCGCTCAGGATGCCTTCAAAACGGGCCAGGCGCGAGGCAGGACCGTCAGAAACTGCATACCACCCGAGGTTGCCGAACTGCTGAAAGAGGCGAACCGAAGGGACGATTTTGCCCTGTCAAAATCCCTCAAAAAGCACTTGCGCACCCCTCTTGCCGGCGATGGATCTCCGGAGTGGTTCCCCGGAATAGCCCTGTTCATCGACCTGCTGCTGTGCCTTCCGCTTCGGGGGTTTCAGGGACGATTCCTCGACTCTGGGGAGGGAGACGAATGGGTGACCGTCCGGAGGGCGGACGGAACGCTTGAGCAAATCCGCAATCCGGCCAAAACGAGTATGCGCGGACGGAGAGAGGGGTGCCTGGACTTCATCCCGCCGATCTTCAAAAATCCTGCGACGCTCGGTCTCAGCATCAACACGAACAAGACCTCCGAGATTGAGAACGCCGGCTACAAAATACCGTGGTGCCCCCCAGATCTCGAGGCGAACCTTCGGCGCATGGCGAAGTGGCAGTCGGAGCGGAATCCGGTGAAGACCCCGGTCCCTTGCATGGACAAGAGCGACTACAAGCGCCACATGAACAGATCGGTGGCGAACTCCGTCAAGAAGACCTTTGCCCTGTTCCGCGACCCTGACGAACGAGAGGGTTGGCCCATATCGAGGCAGACAGTCTACGAATACTGGGATCTCCTCCAAGCCACGGTGGAGGACGAGCAGGCCGAAAAAGGACGGACCATTTGTTTGACCGAGACGGTTCGAAGGGGTGGGAGGCCTGTCAGGAAGGGCATCTTCGACATCCACGCCTTGAGGGTCACGGGAATTACGGCCCTGCTGGAGGCGGGACTTTCCCCCCATATCGTCATGGATGTCGCCGGGCACTCCACAATCGTGATGACCCTCTATTACCACAAGGTGGACAACGGCAGGATCGCCAGGGAGCTTGACGCCGCAAAGCAACGAATCTCCGAGATGGCTGAGCGCGGCGAAAACTCGTCCGACGACTTTGGCAGGCTTGGGTTATTCAACACCCGAAACGCGGAGGACTCCGCCGGAATGGAACTGCTCTTGGAGCGTCAGGGCCGCGGCCCCGGAGGGGTGTCCATCATGTCGCACGGGATTTGCCCCGGCGGAGACTGCTCGACGGGAGGGGAATACGACCCGTCGTCCAGGGCTCACGGACCGGTGGCGGCCGGGGCGTGCTCGCTCTGCCGATACAGGCTTACGGGGCCGGCTTTTCTACCGGGCCTCGTCCTGAACGCGAACCGCCTCATGTTCGAGCTGCACACCGTGGCAAAGGAGGTCGCCGAGGCCAACGGCGAAATCGCCAAGATCAACCAGCCCTCCCCCTTGGCCTCGCGACTGCGCGGCGCGGTCGAGGTGCTGACCCGAAAAACGGACGCGCTGGCCACCGAATGGGCCGCGGAAGTCCAATACGCGCAGATGGCGAAGGATATGCTCGAAAACACGTCCGAGGGGGGTAACCAAGCCCTGGCCCTCATCGGAGAGGTGAACATCGCTCTCGAAAAGCGGCCGGAATTCGTCCTCCTCCAAACGCTGGCGAAAGGTTGCCAAGAGGTGGTCGACTTCAAGCCCACCGCGGTCATCGAGCAACACCGCCTCTTTCTCTCGGAACTGCTCACGGCCACCGACGCCGGCCCGTTTCTTCTAAGCATCCCCCGCCCGTTGCGCGACAGGGCCTCTGTGATGCTGGGCCAAGCGATCTGCGACCTTCTCCCTGACGAGACGCTCTACGGGCTCTCGGACGGAAGCGTGCAGCCAAACGAGGAGATTAAAAGACTGGCGGATTCGGTGAAGGCCGCCGCCATCGGCGGGCAGCTAGACAGGTTGGCGAACGAAACCGACGATAAAAATCCGGGAGAAATACAGTGACGGGCTCGATTGTGGCGACAGGGCGGCTGGCGGACGCGCCGAAAACCTCCGAGATCATTTATTCCGAGCTCGAGGCCTCCGCGCGAACCGAGCGCAGAAAAATATCCGTGGATAGAGTCCGGAAGGCCTGCGACGACTTGGCGCGGAAAGACCTAAAAATAGGTCCCGCCTCGGTGGCAAAGTGTATAGCGGAGCGGCATAAGGACCAGAAGGGGCCGATAGCCCAATCCATCTCAAACGACTCCGGGGGCCTAGCGAAATATGTCTCCGCCAGGGAGCGCGAGCGCCAGGCATGTTCCAAGCATGAAGGCGGAAAACCGGCGAGAAGCGGCGTGCAGGATATTCTTCGAGTTCTCACCAACGGCGACGCGCGAGCCGCGGTGATGGACCTCGACGAGAGGTGCCGGGCCGCGGAAAAGACGGTTGAGCATGCAAGGCGTTTGCTGTCGTCCATCCGCCCAGGGGTGAACCTCGAGGCCCTTGCCTCCGGGGAATCGTCCAACATCCTGACCTGCTCCCAGTCAACCGTCTCAAACTCACAGCTCCAAGGACTGAAAGCCCTGCTTTCCCGTCTTGCCGACCCCAAACTGCTCGGCGAATTCCGGTTGTGCCAAGACGCCTCGGGAGGCGTTCGACGCGACGGGGGGCTCAAGGACGAGATGATTCCAAGCGCGCTCGTCCAGGCGCTGCGCGAGGTCGTGGACGTCCTCGAATCGGCCAACAAGCGACCCGACGCGCACTAAGGAGCTCCGTGAGCCGTGGTTTCCGGCGCGTTAATCGCTCGGCCACCGGAGCCTTCGGTCGGTTGAATGGAGGGAGCGGGGCCACGCAGCCCCGACCGATTCATCCCTTTGACAGACCGGAAAGCCACTCCTTGGCCGTTTGCGTCACGGCTTGCCAAGCAACCCATGAGCCGAAGCCTCTCGTCTCCCGCCAGTCGCGGCGATCATGGAGCCAAACCTCGCGCAGGCATTCCAAGGCGCTTTTCGAAACCCTGACGGAAAGCTTGGCGTTCCTGGACGAGCATTTCAAATAATCAAAACCGTCGGGCAACTTGATGGGAGGCGCATCCTCGCCGAGTCGAAGAATGCGCCTTCTTTCGACGGCGCTGATCTCGGCCTGCCTCACGATCCAAGAGCCGAACGACATTCCATGTCCAGAACGAAGCCAAGCCTCTCCAATGTAGGAAAAATGCTCTGGCCGGCTGAATATTGTCAGGTGCCGTTGTGGAGGCCTGGCTGAACTCTTAAGCTTGGGCATCGACGCCCCCGGATGTTGTCCCGGCTTTCACGAAGCTCTCCAAATCATTGCTCAACGCCTCTCCGGAGGACGCAACGACTTTTTTGATTGCTACGGGCGGATCATTCGACTGCGGCATGGCTCGCTTTATCGCCCCCATTGCCGAGCGGGTTTCAGGAGTAACCAGCTTCTGGGATTCGGTCGGCTCGCTCTCGGGGGCCTTGGCATAGAGTTGACGAATCTTGGCGGGCACGTCTTCAAGGCGACATTTGGTTTGTTCGGAATACTCGACGGCGAGCTCGATCATGTCCAGAAACATCGCCGAGAGGGGCGTGTGACGAGATCCGATAGATTTCCTCAGCCGAGCCTCAAAACTCGCGGAGTATTTGACTGCGGTTTGCCTAGTCTTCTTTTCTCTCTCCATGCCATCTGACATTTTTACCTCCCGTTTGGTTGCGTCGTTTCGACAAGGACACACACCCACATCACCCCGCCCTTATCAAGGATCGAATGGCGCCACACGGCGAAAAGAGCTCGACAACCCAGCAAAGGGTCCGCGGGGACGGACGGTATCGGAGCGCATCCCTCCGATTTATTTCCATGCACCATGGATTACCCACCGACAAGCCCGCCAAGGCACGCGGATGCGGCCGAAAGTCACCCACAAATCATGGGGGTTTCATGGTGCGCCCATAACATCGTGTATTCAAAGGGTTACGCAATAGTCGGCGCCGCCCCGGGCAATGGTCTGATCCTGCCAATCGGGGTGGATTTTTGGGGGGAAAGGGTCGGTTTGAAATCGGGTGAGGATTCGGGAAGTGTCTGCATGCCGTGGAGGCCGTGGAATCCGGACGGAGAGGATTGTTCGGGGTCGCCATGGATTGCTTGCGGGATGCCTTTCAGCGTCGACTCTTCGGCTTGTTTTCGGGCGGAATTCCGCGACTCACGCGCGTCGCTCCCACTGGCCGGCCGTAACCATAGCCCGCGTGTTTCATGGGGGCGAAAAGCGCCGCTTCCGGCCCGAGTCGCGGTGCGTCTCGGCCATCCCCGATCAGACCCGGAAAATACCCGGGTTTTGGCGTTTTCCGGACTCCTCGGGGCACTCCGGACGCCGTGGGAGCCGTGCATCCCGTAGCCTCCAACCCGCCACGCGGACTCCTTGGATGCCGGACATTCGCGGGAGTCCGCGGACTCCTCTCATTCCAACCCCGGCCGCGGAGTGCATGGACTGTCTGCCGGCGGCGTAATCCGGGGACTCCTCGGATTCCATGGATCGCTCCGGATTCCATAGTCTCCGAAATGCTCCGACTCAATCCGGAAATGCTCCGGAACGCAAAGCGTCCAAGTGCTCCAAAAGACTCCGCGAGGTCAAAGCCTGGCTGCGACTTTGTTTCAAGTGGAAACGTTTCGTCCGACAGACATTATCTGTATGCACGTCAAGAGCAGCCCGCCACATCAGCCATCCCGTCAATCTCCACCCAACCCACCCTAAGCATCTTTCCAACCTCGACGGCGGAGAGCACCTTCCCCTCCTCGTCCCAGGAAACCTCGTCCCGAGCCATGTCCTCGTCGTAATAGCGCTTGACGTGGTGCATGGGGATGCGCTTGATTCCTTGGATGAGGTTCTCGGCCTCCTCCGCTCGGTCTTGGGCCATGAATATCCAAGCCTGCTCCAAGCAGTCGGGAATCTGGCCGAAGGTCTCGGCGATGTGCCGCAAGCGCTCCCCCAGCCTTTCGTGGACGATGTCCTCCACCGATCCCGCGTAGCGCATGTTGTAGACCCTGATCGTCGGCCTCTGGCCCTCGCGCTGGATGCGCCCCTTCCGCTGCTCCAGCCTCGTGGGGTTCCACGGCAGGTCGAGGTTCACGAGCGAGGCCAGGACTTGCAGGTTGAGCCCCTCGGAGGCGGCGTCCGTCCCGAATAGGAGCCTGATTTTCCCCTCCCAGACCATCCGCTTGATGGTCTCCCTGTCCGTCCGCTCGGAGACGCCTCCCCGAAGAAGCATGGACCGGTCGGAGCCGGCGTACAACCCGACGGTCTCGCCCGGCATGTCCGCCGAGGCCATTCGGGCGAAGTGCTCCGCGGTCGCGTAATACTGGCTGAAAACGATGCATCCCCCGTCGAGCCACGGCGCGTCGCCGGGAACGTCCGGGTCCCCCGCGGTCAGAAGCCTTTTCAGCAGGGAAAACTTCGGGTCGGACTGGGGCTGACCGTCGGAAAGGTAGATCAGGGCGAGGAATTCCGTGAGGATTTCGCGCTGCCCGGCAGTCAACTCCCGGGAAGCGCCTTTCGGGGCCTTAGGGCCTTTGGGGGTTTTCAGGTTATGCCGGGCCTTCTTGGCTTTTTTCTCGCGCGGCTTCGGCTGCTCGTCGAACTCCTGCGGCTCGTCCTCCTCCTCGTCGTCTTCGGCAACCTCCGTCCAAGAGTCCAGAATCGCCTCGGCCGTCATGATGCCGGCCCGCCTCGACGAGCCCAGCCTCCTTTTGAGAAGGGTCTTGACGAACCCGGAGCCCGACACCCCGAAACTCTTGGCGAACTCGTCGGCCTTTCCGAAGGCCTCCTCCATCTCCGGCGGGGCCTGTAGGGCCGCGCTCTCCCCGCGCAGGTCCACCTCTATCCTGTCCAAGCCGCCCGCCGCCTTGCCCAGCCGCTCGAGGGCGTCCCGCGACCTGCGCACGAAGCGGCGCACGAACGGGGTGTGGATGAGGGCCGACCCCTCCGGCTTCCGCGCGGGGTTGCCCCACAGGTCCTCAAGCGGGGAGGAAAGCCGGGCCCGGGCCTCCTCGGAGAGCAACTGCCATCCGTCCGCCTCCGCCAAGTCCCCGACGGGGCGGCCACGCGGCTCGTCCAAGCCGAGGATTTCCCTGACGCGCTCGACGGGCTTGTCCAGCAGGTGCGGACCGCCCTCCCGCAGCCTCGGGAAGGGGAGCGGGTCGTTGAACCACGCCCACCGGTCGCGCACGTCAGAGAGGCGTCGCACCGACGAGTCCGGATCGGAGGCGAACTCGACCGCGTCCTGCATCCTGACCCGCCAACGGGAGGCGTCGCTCCCAAGGATCGCCGGGAACGCCCCGTCCGCCGAAAGCACGTTGAGCAGGTCCCACGCCTCGACGGGGTGAAGCTGCACGGGCGTCGCGGTTCCCAGCAGCATCGAACGCGTCAGGGCGGAGATTTTCAGCATGAAGTCGAAAAGGTTGTTGTCCCTGCCGCTCGCGTAGGGGCTCTGCATCGTCCGATACTTGCGGGCCCGGTGGGCCTCGTCGACCACCACGCACTCGTAGCGTCTGCGCAGCAGGGCGTTCCTGAACGCGTTGTCCTCGCCAGCCGACGCTATCCCCATCGACACCAGGCCCACCCTCCTCGGGCAGGGCGGCGGCTCGCCCCTCCCGTTCCAGCGACGGGAGAAGCCTCCGTCCTCGCATCTCCAACGCCGCTCCGTGCTGTGCCAGAACGCCGACGGCACGCCCATCTCCGACAGTTCGGACTGCCACTGGGCCATGAGCGTCTTCGGGACCACCGCCAGCACGGAGGCCTGCGGCCCCTCCAAGCCCATCAACGCGCAAAGCTTCATGGACAAACCAAGCTGCATCGTCTTTCCGAGGCCGACCGGATCGGAGAGCACATATCGGGCTCCCCATGGGTAGGCCTTGTGGTCCCTGAAAACCATGTCCACGAACCACTTCTGATAGCCACGCGGCATCTTCTCCATGCCGTCCAGGGCTTGGCCGGGGTCCGGGTCTTGTTTCCACTCGTCCGGAGAGATTTCCTCTCGACAAGCCACCCTCAGACAGTCATCGACGATCCTCTTCGGCAGCGGCGTCGCGGCCGCCATCTCCCAGAGGGCCTCGAACTCCCCGCGGACGAAGTCGACCATCCCCGCCTCGGAGGATTCGGCGACCAACTCGTAATTTCGGCGCCATCCCCCGAGGGACTCGTTCGCGCTTCCGAGGAAGGCGGAGGCCTTGCCGCCCTTGGTCACCAGCCCCGCCTTACCGTGCAGGAGCCCGAGCCGGCCGTCCGGAAGTATGCGCACCTCCATGCGCCCGGCCTTAATCATCTTGTGGAGCCTCGTCAGCCTGGACACGTCGACCTCCCTCATCCTGTCCCGCTTGAAGGCCGTCCACTCGGCCCACAGGAACTCGTCCATGGCCGACGAGCCGACGCCATGGGACTCGGACTCCACGAAATCCAGCCGGGCGTTGCAGACGACGCGGACCTTTCCCTTGGAGGCCAGTTCGTCGAGTTCCGCGCCGGCCACGTCCACGATGGAGGAGCAGAAATACCCAGCGATGCGGTCGTAGGAGTCGGCCCCCCGCAGGGTCTCCCGGAGGAAGTCCCGCCCGAGGTCGGAGCCGCGGGCCTCGCAAAGCCTCGAAGAGTGGAAGGCGTATCCCCGATCCATGGCCCTCCCCCCTTACAGCGTGCGCAGCGCGAGGGCGTCCCGCAGGGAGGCCGCGGCCGAGGCGTCGACGGACCACCCCGGCAGGACGCCGAGGGTCGAGAGCCAGGCCAAGAGGGAAAGGGCGTCCGGCTTGGCGTCGGCGAGGAACCTGCCCCGCGCCTCAAGCCTCTCCGACAGCCTGTCCAGCCCCATGGACGGCTCGCCGGTGGACGAGACCTCCCTCACGGCGAGCATCAGGTCGCGCAGCAGCGTCTTGCCGAGGGGGCCGTCGTCCAGCCCCCTTCGGGCCCACTGGGTCGGCGTCTTCAGGTTCACCGCGTCGGCGATCTTGTCCTGCACGAACTCGTCGTAGCCGATCCCGCCCATGCCCTTGTCCAACTCCTGGAGCAGGGAGATGGAGCGGTTCCCCCGCTTCTGGGACGAGAGGGCCTGCACGAGAAATCTCTCTCCCTTGTCCAGCCTGCCCCACAGGGCCGCTCGCTCGCCCTCCTCCGGATGCAGGTCGTCGGGGACCAGGAACGCGGACGCCTGCCGCTGGGCCCTTCTGATGAGGTTCGCCACCGCCTCCCGCGTGTCCGAGTGGCCGGTCAGGGCCTCCTCTGGGCGGATGTCGTCGATGGAGGCGTATCCGGTGATGACCCGCAGGGCCGCCGCGTAGGAAGCCAAGGCGTAGTCCCCGTCGTTGAAGTCGGAAGCGGCCGTCTTCATCCGCTCGATTTGCCTGGCCACCTCGCGCCGCACCGAGGCGTCGGCCTGGCTTATCCAGCCGTCGCCCCCGCCGAGCCTCTTGCGGAGCACCAGCATGACGGTGCCCTTGACGTAGTTGCCCTCCTTCAACCCGGATTCCGTCTCGGTGGAAATCACCCAAGCCGCCGACACGCGAAGTCCGGCCGCCCAAAGAATCAAGGCCAAGTCGGCCCAAACCTCCGGGTCCTGGTGGGTGAACATCACCACCTGCAACCCGTTGTCCGGCATGTTCCGGTTGAGGTTGGCGTAGATCGCCGCCATCGTCTGCTTGAAGTCCTCGCCCGCGCCCTTGACGGCCAACTCGCGTCGGGAATCCACCGGCCAGTCGGGAAAGTGCGTTTTCAGGTGAGGGACATACCAAGCGAGGAAAAACTCGGTCAGTTCGTGGTAGTTGACGGCGTCCGCGTAGGGTGGATCGGTTATCCAAATATCTGTTTTTGTGGCAGTTAAACGGGCATCGCAAATCTCCAAATGAGAAGATTTCAACGAGATCGTCTTTTCAAAATCCAATGACAGATTTTTTATTCCAAGCCAACTTCTATTTGCATAGTTAAATAGCGTATTCAACGCCTGATTTGAAAAACATTGCCCAGTTTGAGCATTAGCAGGAATCCACCTAACCAGTTTTGAAAATAAAAAATCAAAAGATTTCCCCAAAACAAAAATATTCGAGACATCCATGTTTATTTGGTTGTTAGCAAAACCCAAGACAAGCAACTGCCTCGGATTGAAGAGGTGGTGCCAGCGGGTCCAGCCCCTCTCCCATATCGGCTGCTTCGTGTTGTAGCCGGGCACAATCTCCGCCGAGGGAATAAATCCCTCCTTCTGCCACTCGTCGAGCCTCTCGGAGAGCAGTTCGACGACGCGTTTCTCCCGGGCCAAGTCGTCCACCTCGGGGACAGCGTAGCGTTTGGACGAGACGACCTTGCTTTCTTTTTTGCCGTTCTTTTTCTCGGTCGCGACTTCCTGATCAAGGACCCAGCGGATGCAATAGAGACGCTCCGTCAGGATGTCGTCCGGCCGCGGCATGAAATCCGTCTTTTCCCACGGGCGGAGGTTGTTCACCGTCTTTTTGTCCTCCCCCTCGCCGACGGTTCTGTCCCCGCGAATCTGCTTGACCGGCGTCCTCACGCCGCAGGCGGGGCAGCACAGGCTTCCCTTCTCCACGGTCGGGGCTGAAATCTCCTTGCCGCGGGCGATTTCGAATCCGTAGGAGACGACCCTCCCGTCCGCCTCGACGGGGACCAGGCGGACGCCCAAATCCTGCTTCTGGGAGACAAGCCACGACGGGCTCATGGGGACCTTGGCCCCGCATTCCGAGTTCGGGCAGACCGTCTCGGCGCAATACAGGAAGGCGTCCGCCCGCTCGCCCCTATCGTTGTGCTCTATGCCCCACGCGGTGATTTGGGCGTCGACCTTGGCCAGCCACTCCTGCTGGGCCGCGTCCATCTGCGCCCGTTCCGCCTCGGAGGCCCCGACCACGTTGAGGGCTCCCCACGTCAGCAGGCCGGCCACAGGGTTGAGATCGGAGGCGAACGCGTCGCAGCCGATGCGGGCCGCCTCGAACGGAATGGAGCCTCCGCCCGTGAAGCAGTCGCCTACCCTCGGTTTGCGCCCGAACCTCTTTTGCCCCAAGGCGTCGACCAGGCCCGCCAGCGAGTCCGTGCGGATTCCCAGATGACTCTCCACGTCGTCCCACAGCGATGTCGGCCAAGGCTTGTCGTCCACCTCCTCGGCCCTCAACGCGGCGCCGACCCTGTCCGAATAGGGAATCCTGGAATGGAGGGCCGTCGCGAACGCCGCCCGCTCGCTTTCCGTCCTTTCGGGGGACCAAACCGTCTTGCCCTTGACGTCCGTCGACAGCCAGGCGGACTTCTCACCCTCCGTCATGAGCGGCTCGACGACGGACGCCGACAAGGCCTTGCCGGCCCTCGCGACGGAGAGACCCTCGTCGTCCATCCGCATCAAGCCGAGGAATATCCGCCGGTCCATGGCCTCGTCGTCCGTGGCCGGAAGAAGGGAGGCCAGTATCGTGGCCCTTGCCAGCACCAGGGGCTTGCGTCCCCACCACTTGCCGAGTCCAGTGAGTGTCTGCCCGGAACCTGCCTTACGCTCTTTTTGCGACTCGACGGAAAGCCGCGAGACCGGGAGCCACTTTTCGATCAGTGACGGGGATTCGGGGGTGATTTGGTGGGCCATGCGTCTCTCTCCTATCTTTCGTTTTTTCTTTTTTTGTCGGAGGAAACTCAGTCCCCCTTCTTCCTAAGCGCGGGTCTCCCCCGGGCGGCATGCAGGGCCTGCTCGGCCTCGACCCGTGGGGCGACCAAGGCCTCCCTTCCCTCGGTGGCCTCGCGCCAGCAAAGGGCCGTGCCGAGGGCCGCGCGCCAACCCTTGCCCCTCCCGTCGGCCATGTCGCCGTGCCGGGCGTTGGCCATGAGGTAGAGCCACCACCTTTCCTCCGGGGCAAGGGACGACCATGCTGCGACGGCCGTCCGGAGACCGTCCTCGTCCTCGTCGTCGAGCCCTTCGACCGCCCAAGCCAGAAGCACGGCCTCCTTGCCGAAGTCCTCACGGACGGCCAAGGCACGCGTGGAGACCCACTTGCCGGCCTTGACCCTCTCCTCGCGCAGCCTGCCGTTGAACTCCGCGGCGAGGGCAGGGGCGAGCGTCTTCCACTTGGCCGCCGAGATTTCCGCCTTGGGCGTCTCCTGGGCGGGCTTCGGGCATTCTCGGAGCACCACCTCGCAAAGGGTCGTCGGCTGCCCCCTTCCTCCGGGCCTCGCGCAGAAGAGCCGCATGGACTGCCCCGCGGCGAACCCGAAGCCACCGTCCGTGGATACGCCCCTCCTGACCAACTCCTCCGCGTCGTAGGAGTTCGCGGCGACGTCAGCCGGCATGCCCGCCTCCCGCAGCCTCTTTTGCCTCTCGCCCCTTTCCGTCGCCATTAGGTCCTCCCATGTTTGAATTTCGTCGTCGTGCCCGGTCGCAACGGGGCGTTCCAGTTCGAGGAGCGTCATTCCCCGCCCTCCTGCAACCACTCCTCGGGCGGCAGATCCAAGTTCATCTCCTTAACCAAAGCCACGAGGTCCTCGCCCTTCTCAAATCGCGCCTCCCCGAAGCGGAGGCTGGTCACCGTCGCGCCGGTCTCCTCGCGCACCATGGAGGCCAGCCTGTCCACGAAACCGGCGGACACCTCCGCGTCCCCGAACTCGATGGTCCCGAACGACCTGCCGACGGCCAGGCCCATGCCGACCTTTTTGAGCCGGGCGTTTCTCTGCCCCAGCAAGGCGACTAGCCTTCCCGTCGAGGCGTCAAATTTCTCTTTTGGCTTCCAACAAATGGGCTTATCTGGAACAGGAGGAAGTGGATTGCCAGGACCGTCTCCTCCGATGGGCACGAACTTCTGCACCTCGGTCCGGAGAACCCCCTCGGGGCCGTCGAACTCTCCGACGACGAGAATCGCCCGGCAGTCCGCGGGGACCTCCGCGGGGCCGTCGTAGGCCCGCCTGGCTTGGGCGTTGGTGGGCGCGGAGCCGTCGAACGTGTAGAAAATCCTTATTCTCGACGCGTCGGCCGCCCTCGGCGGGGCCGCCTCCAAGACCAGCACTGTGTTGGGCTGTTTCTTGAAGTCGTGCTTGATTGAGACGTTCGGGTTGACGTGCCAGGAGACTTCCCCCTTCGGGGCGGCCGGGTTGGCCGCGTCCCTGCCGAGGAATCCCGCCCAAAGCCAGTCGTGGGCCGCCGCGTCGCCCTTCCAGACGGGGGACGAATCGCCCGGCAGGGCCTCCCGCTCCCAAACCACCGAGTCGCCGTTGACCGGTTGGACGGAGACGCGGCAAAGACCGCGCGCCTTCTCGTCGGCCGAGACGATGGCGTTCCTGACCTGGGCCTGCGGGGTTTGGGGCGGCCAATCCGGATGGGGCCTCTTGGCGAGCGTGTCGCCAGGCATTTGGCGCCAGTTGTCCAGCCTCTGGCACTCGTCGGAAAGCCTCTCGAACTCGCCCGGCCTGAGCCAAATCCAGTCCGGAGCGTCGGCCGACTGCCGCAGGAGGTCCTCCCTCCTCGTCGGGGCGAGAGAGACGAAGACGAAGCGCTCGAACTGCTTCCTGGCCCGCTCGACCTTCTTGGGGTCCTGCGTCCATCCCTGGGGCAGGGCCTTGTCCTCGCCCATGAGGGTCGCCTCGATGCGGTCGGCCTTCATGGTCTTGTCCACCGGGGTCGCGGCCACGTCGACGAGGCCCGTCGCCACGTCCGCGGACTTCGGGAAGTAGAGGTGGGACGGCAGGGAGGCGGCCGTCTGCCGAAGGTTCTGCCGGGCCTTTTCCATGTATTCCGCCGCCAGCCTCATCTCGGGGTCGGTCTCCGGGATGCCCTCAAGCCTCTTCCGGGACAGCACCGCCTCGCAGGCCAGCACCGTCCGTGCGTGCTCCTCGGCGGTCCCGAAGGCCACCTTGTCTAGGGTCATCACCATCAGGCGGTTGCGGTTGCTCGACTGCAAGTCGCGCTGGAATAGGTCGAGGAGCAGCTTGGGCACGGAGTGGACTCCGCCGTCGCCCCACGTCTCGGGCCTGACCACCGCCAGGAGCACGCCGGAGTGGTCGCACCTGCGCAGGATGTCGGTCTTGTCGGGAAACACCAGCGTGTTTCTGTGAATCGTCGCGGCGCCCGGCTTGAAGTCGGCCTCGAGCATCCCCTTGACGGCGTCGGACACCTTGTCGGCGGCGACGCGCTTTTTCTCCTCGCGGATGTCGGCCACAAAGTTCTTGTTCCCGCGGAAATACATTTTCGCGCCGACGAAGTGGAGGTAGAGGGCCTCCGAGCGCAGCCTCTCGATGGCGGACTTGACCGATTCAAGCGTCCTGCCGGGCCTGACGAGCAGCGTGGACAACTCGTTCTCGTCCAGACCGAGGGCGGACTGCCCTTGCCCGCGGGCGAGGGAGGCCATCAGGAGGGTGCGGGCGGCGGCCCCGATCTCGGGGAGCCCCGTCTTCGAGGCCCAGAAGCCGGCCGTGGAGCCGTCCCCCTCGATGTCCGTGGCCAGGGCCGTCGACAGGTCGTTGTTCACCGCGCTCAACTCCTTGGCCACGCCGGGGTCGGACAGGTCGAAGTCCTCGGGGGCTATCAGGAGCGGGTCGGAGGCGTTGGCCTCGGACCACAGGGCGGCGACGGCGGCCCCGGTCAGGCGCAGGATTCCACGCGTCTGCTGGAACCCGTCGTTCTCCTTGAAGCGCAGGAACAGTTCCTTGAGCCTCGGGTGGAACGGGTAGGAGTCGGCCGTCTCCCTGATGAAGCCGAAACCGGTCCCGGCGACCAGCCCGCCCCTCTCGGCGGCCTTGAGGGCGGCCTCCGTCTCGGCCTCCGCGGCGGCCACGTCGGCCTCGGCCGGGGCGGCGGAGAAGAGCCTTCGGCGCAGGATTTTCCAGAGATCGTCGCCCTTGGCGTCGACCGGCACGATTTTCTCCGCGCTGCGGCCCGTTTGCCGGGCCAGCGAGTCGAGGGCCGAGGAGAGCCTCTCCGCCCCGCCCTGCCACCCGGAGGAAAGGTTGGAGACCACGACGATGGTTTTGGGAAGGCTCTCCTGCACGGCCGTCATGAGGGTCGTCAGGGCGATGGCCGTCAAGACGGCGAGGTTGGAGTCCCCCACGTCTGTCGCCTCGGCGGCCTGAAGGTAGATCGGTAGTTCGTCGAGGAGGATCACGGTCGGTTCGGCGCCGAGGAGCGCGACCCAGTCGGCCGGCGCGGGCGCACGGAGCGGGCTGTAAAACGGTGCGAACTCCTCAAGGCGGCCCAGCTGCCTGGCCATCTCGCCCCACAGGCCGAACGGGAGGTTGACGTTGTTGCCGTCGAAGGCCACCACCTTGGCGGAGCCAAAGCCCTTTGCGGGGTCAAGCCCCTCCGCCGGAAGCACGCGCTCGCGCAGTGCAGGGTCGGCCGCCAGCAGGGCGAAAGAGAGAAGTGAATGGGTCTTGCCGCCGCCCATGGACTGGGTCAGGTCGAACACGCCGTTGCCGTAGGCCCCTTCTAGGCGGGACAGCCCCTTCTTGCACAGTTCGGCCAGCCCCCGGGTGAAGTGGTTCTCCTCGAAGAAGGCCGCGGGGTCGATGGCCCCCGTCCCCAAGTCCCCCAGCCTGGCCACGGTGTCCCTGGCCGCCGCGTTGAACACCTGCGCCCTGGGCGCCATCACCTGCTTTACCGTCCGAGCCATCTCCCTCTCCCCTTTTTTTCTTTTGTGTTTTTTTCTTTCAATCCCTGTCGGGCTCGCCCAGCAGCCGCGATATTTCCTCCGGGCTCGGATCGGGGATGCCCTTCGTCTCGAACCATTCGAGAATCGCGCACTCGAGCATGTTGGAAACGGTTCGGCGCTGCCCCTTGGCCGCGAGTTTCAGGCGGGCCTTTATCGTCCGGCTTGTTTTGAGGCTCACCACCTCGTCGCGCGTCTCGTCCATCTCCCCCTCCGTGTTTTTGACGGTCTACCTTCGCCGCCTGTGGTTTTTCTTTTTCTCTCAACGAAAGACGGGGACGGATCTATCGGGTGCAAGAGCGGAAATCAACACCCGTCTCGCATTTTTTTGTTCGGTTGCCGGCCTAGAAACGGTTTGTCAGCGTCGGTTTGGACGTTTCTGCGGCGTACTCGGGTTGCCATGCCGCCCGGATGCGTGGTGGAATCGGCGTTTTTCCCGAGTCGGAGCGCTGCGTGAACGGATTGAGCGGAACGTTGACCATCAGGACGAGGCCGGGCAGCACAGGCGCCTCGGTTGTGAAGTCGAAAACCAGATCGGCCGCAGCGGCCGCGGGCAGGACGCTGTCCAGGAGCGACTCTTCCCTCCCCCTTGGGGGGCTGCCGGAGACGAATCAAGACCTCGAAACTCTTGTGGAACGAACCCTTCCCGCTTCGGAGCCCAAGGCGGTGAAGGAGGCCGCGGCGGAGACGCCGTCGAAGGGTGACGCCATCTGCCCTCCCAGGGTCCGTCTGGAAAAGAATCAAGAACGCGACATTCGCAGAACGCATGGCCATTCCGCCAGCGACGACCAGGTGGTGGCGAGGCGGTTCGTGGCCGCCCCGGCCCTGAGGCAACCCGACGAGAAGGACGGGGACGCGGTCGTGTCATACGCCCAAGACCTCATCTCCGCGGGATGGGTTTTCGTCGTGCAAAGGGTTGTGCAGGGGAAGAACTGGCTTGCCCCTGACGATGTGGCCCGGAGTCTTTGGCGCAGGGAACCAGGGTGGGGCGACGTTATCGAAATGCTCGAGACCCCGTCGGAATACTTGTCGGACGAGGTCGAAATATCCATCCACGCCGACAAGGGGGGTGAACCCGCGCTGACTCGCCCTTTTTTGCGCCCCCCGCCCACGGACATCGGCGCTTTCAAAACGGACCAGCATGGTTACGCCAAGTTCTACTTCGAGTCTGTCGGGCCGGAGGAACTGGTTCTGCTTAGCTTCCACGAGGGCAAGAAACGAAAGGGACGGCGGAAATGAGATACGTCCTTCGATGCGAGGGTGAGCCCGCCCCGGTCCTGTGCGAAAGGCACGGAGCGTTCAGCGTCCCTTTGTCCAGGGTTCGGTCTGGAAAGGCCGCCGGGGCGCTCGCCGCGTCCTGCCCCATCTGCGCGGAGTCTGGCGCGGACGACGCCGAGCCGACCTTGCCCCTTCAGTCCCTGCCGCGTTACCGCGCCGTCGAACGCGACGCCCAAGAACCGAAACCGTCAGGTAAGAGAATGACGGCCAGGGTGTTCCCGGCCGCCTTGGACGCGCTGGATCTGGCCTGCTACGCCGACTCCGCCGCCGACGCCCCGTTTTCGAGGGCTCGGATTTTCTCTGAGGAGGTGCGCCGTCTGGAGGCGCTTGACCCCGACGCCATTGCCGACAGACTGGTGGGACTGCTTGTCGCAAACCGGCGGGGACGCGCGGAGAAGAAGCGCTCGATGACGATTTGGCTGCCGGAGGGAGTTGTAGAGTCTCTCGACGAAATGACTGAAAGGGTGGGATTGTTTAGACCAGACATGGTCCTCTCAATCTGCCTTTCGTGCCTTCTGCGGGCAAACGAAGATTGAATCGGCTGAAAGCCCCGCATTGTCTTCAAGAGCAGCGCGGCGGGGCGTAATTTCGCCGTTTGTCATCCTTGAATCCGGTTACCTGACGAAAAACCGGATTTATTCAGAACAGGTACCCGTCAAATCTTTTCCCTGACGGGCTCCTTGCCCTCGAGGGCAGCCGTCTCCATTTCGTCCCTTTCGAGGGAGCCGCGGATTCCGCCAAGGACGTCCGACAGCACGCGCTCGACCGCCCCGGCGAGTGCCCTTTTGGCGATGACGCCGGACCAGGAACGCACACAGGCATCGGAGGCGGACAGCCACTCCACGCCCCACAGGGGAGAAAGGAGACGGGCGAAGAAGACGTCCTCCGAGGTTTCCCAGACGGACCCGGCGATCAGCCCGGCCTCGTTTGTCCAGTAGGGCCGCTCTTCGGCCACGTCGGCGAGCGTCGCGAACATCTGCCCCTTGCGGACGGCCGCGGCCAGAGTGTCGGAGACCCGGTTGGCCTGAAGCCACGCGACGAGGTCGCCTTTGAGATAGAGCACCTTCTGGTTGGCCCCTCCCGCCCCCCTCTTTCCGCCTTGAGAGTAGACAGGGCCGCCCGTGGGATGGCCGGGCATCCTCATCTTGTTGAGGGTCGACGGCGACAACCGAACGAAGATCGCGGCCTCCTCGACCGTCAGGGGAACGTTGTCGGGCAGCCTTGAAATGAGGTCGAGGGCTTGGAGTTCGGCGATGTTCATTGCGGAAGAGGCGTGTCTGGACGCGCGATTATACGTCCTCGGATGTTTCCGGCGCGGTTCCCTTCCGAGGCCTGCCGGGCCTCTTCTTTGGCGGCGTCGGCACGTGCGGCGGCGGGGCTTGAAGCGCCTCAACCCCCTCGGGCAGGAAGGCGTTGTGGAGATTCGGGGCCGAGCGGAACGCGTATCCCTGCACCTTCTCCGCCCACTTCCGGAGCAACTCCCACTCGGGGCGGGAGTAACGCGCGGTCACCGCCGCTCCCGGATCGTCCTTCGCCGTCGCCGCGGTGTGGTTGAACAGCCGGCTCTGTATGCCGTCGGGCACGCCCAGCTCGACCATGACGGCCCCCATGGTCCGCCTGAGGTCGTGCGGGTTGAGGAACGCGACCCCGATTTCGGCGGCCACCGCGTCCAGCAGGTGAGACGGGTCGTGATAGACCCCGACCCTCGAATATTTGTTGCGGGCCGGGAACACCCATTGCCGCCCCTTGCGGCCGAAACCCTCGCGCGTGGTCTCCTCGGCCGCCTCGTCCCTCCGCTTCCTCAGAAGGTTTGCGACGAACGGCCCGAGCGGGATTCGGTGGGCCCGCCGGTTTTTCGTACTCTCCGCGTCGAAGAACATGTATGGGCCGTAGTCCCCTCCCTCCTCAAGCCAAACGTGGCTGGCCACTCCCTTCCCTCTTTCCTCGGGCGAGAGCAACTCGCCCCAGCGCACGGTCGACAACTCCCCGCGCCGGGCGCCGACCGCCAGTTCGACGATGCAGAAGTCCACCCCGGTGTCGTTGCCGTTGACGCCCCTGCGTGACCAGACCGCCTCCAAAAAGGGGCCGAGGGTGGTCGTCGGGCCGAGCGGGTTGCGGCTGTCGTTGAGTTCGCGCTGGGCCTCGACCTGTGCCGTGGACCGATACATGCCTTTGAGGTGGAGGATTTTCAGCGGGTTCGCCGCAAGGGTCGGATCGCGGTTCGAGGCCGCGGCGTCCAGCGCCTCCTGGTCGAGGGCGTGACGTATGGAAAGGGATAGCCAGTTGAAGTTCTGCTCGTTCGCCGTCGGGGCCCTTTCCATCTTCAACGCGAAGGTCTCCATGACCTCCTTGGTCGAAATGTCCCGGATGCGTCGGTTCCACCAGCCAACCTCCTGAAACCTGCGTTCGGCCCGCTCGAAGTTCAGGATGGTGTTCGTCTTCGCCTTCTTGTGGGCTCGGGTCTGAAGGTGGCGTTTGTAGTCCGTCATCGCCCCAGCAATCGTGATTTCGCCGGCCGCTATTTTTCGCGCGGTGTCGTTCGGGTTGAGGCCGGTCTGCTTGATTTCCCGAGCCATCTCCCCCGCCTTCTCTCGGGCGAGGTCGATGGGCCAGTCGGCGCAGTCGCCGATTTTGGAGCGCACCACCTTGTCGCCGCTTCGGCGCTGGATGATCCAGGTCTTCTTGCCCGTTCCTGCCGCAACCCGAACCCCGAAACCCTTGGGCGACTCCTGACTGGAACAGAACACGAAGTATTCTTTTTTCGAGGGGTTGTCCTCGGCGATAATCTTGCCTTTGGAATCGACCCCGACCGGCTTCGATTCGATTTTTAGACGCTTGACGACGTCCGTGGTGAGCGGATATTTCATGAAAGGCCCGTCCTGTTTTTTGTGTCCTGGAAGGAGTGCGACAAACCGTTGTTTTAACGCCGGTTTTTTTCACGACTTTGAAAATGTATCCCGACGCTCAAATGATACAGGATACGGCGACACACCAGGACACTATCAGGACTCAAAATGCGGGTAAAAAACGGAAATATACGGAACAGGTCGGAAACAAAAGGAAAGGCGAGCAACCTCGCAACGCATTGAATGAAAAAAGAAAAACAAACAGAAGGCAGTGAAATCAATGGGCTGGAAAAACACACCCCGATGATGGTCCAATATTTAAAGCTGAAAAAAAACCATAAAAACACCCTGCTCTTCTACCGCATGGGCGATTTCTACGAGTTGTTCTACGAGGATGCCGAGAAGGCAGCGCGGCTGCTCGACATCACGC
>JAQTYQ010000070.1 GCA_028688225.1 Opitutaceae bacterium
CCTCAAGATGGGCACGTACGGCTTCCTGCGGTTCTGCCTGCCGATCACACCCCACGCCACCCACGTCTTTGCGCCGTACATTCTCTGGCTCTCGGTGGCCGCCATTCTCTATGGCGGGTTCGCCGCCCTCGCGCAGCCGGACCTGAAGAAACTCGTCGCCTACTCGAGCGTCGGCCACATGGGTTTCGCCACGCTCGGCATCTTCGTGCTCAACGCCCGCGGCCTCGAGGGCGCCGTGCTCGTGATGATCAACCACGGCGTCACCACGGGCGCGCTGTTCATCGCCGTCGGCATCATCTACGAGCGGCTGCACACCCGCGATCTCGCCGCGGCCGCCGGCATCGGCAAGTACATGCCGGTGTTCTCCTTCTTTCTCGGCATGTTCTGCCTGTCCTCGCTGGCCTTCCCCGGCACCAACAGCTTCATCGGCGAATTCCTCGTGCTGGCCGGCGGCTTCGCCCGGTCCAAATGGCTGGTCGCCTGCGCCGTGCCGGGCGTGATCGCCGCCGCCGCCTACAACCTGCGCATGCTCCAGCGGCTGGCCTGGGGCGGCACGCGCAACCCGGACCACGCCGGCCTCACCGACCTCAACCTGCGCGAGATCGTCACCCTCGCGCCGCTGCTGGTCTTCGTGTTCTGGATCGGCCTCCATCCGCAGCCCTTCGTCAATGTCATGCACGTGAGCGTGCAGCATCTCCTCGCCCAGGCCGGCCACGCCGTGGCGCTGCCGTAATACCGACGCGATGAACCACAGAGACACAAAGCTGCAGCTACCCCGCACGACCCGTCAGGCTTCGTGCCTCCGTGCCTTTGTGGTGCCATACCCTTCTCGATGACCTTTGTCCTCCAGTTTCTGCCCGAACTCGTGCTGCTCGTCGGCGCGCTCGGCCTCTTCGTGGTCGCCCTCGGCGAGTCGCGGCAGAAGCTCGCCCGCGCCGTCGCCCTCGTCACAGCCTTTGCCGCCATCGGCGCTGCGGCGCTGACGCTCGGTCAGCACGCCGACCTCTTCAGCGGCGCCTACCGCGTCGACCAGTTTTCCCAGCTCCTCAAGCTCGTCCTCGCCTTCGGCTTCGCCGGCATCCTGCTCCTCAGCGGCGAACTCCCCGACATCCGTGGCGAGGTCAAGCCCGAGTACTATCTCTTCCTCACGCTGAGCGTGACGGGGCTGGTCATGCTGGTGAGCTGCATCGAAATCATCTCGCTCGTCGTCGCCCTCGAACTGTCCTCGTTCCCGCTTTATCTGCTGGTGCCCATGCGCCGCGAACGCGCGGAACAGAAGAGCCAGATGGAGTCGGCCATCAAGTACATCATGTTCGGCGTGGCCGCCAACGGCATCATGTTCTTCGGGCTGAGCTATCTCTACGGCTTGACCGGCACCCTGCACCTGCCGGAGATGATCGTCATCCTCCAGCCAGTCGTGCATTCGCCGCTGGCCATCGCCGGACTAGGCCTGGCCTTCTGCGGCCTCTACTACAAGCTGGCCGTGTTTCCGTTCCATTTCTGGACGCCCGACATCTACCAGGGTGCGTCAAATGAGACCGCCAGCCTCATCGCCTCGCTGCCCAAGGTCGGCGCCGTGGCCGTGTTGGTGCGCTTCGTCTCCCTCGCCACGCCGGACAACCAGACCATTGCGCTGCTGCTGACGGGTCTCGCCATCGCATCGATGTTCTACGGCAACCTGATCGCCCTCGTGCAAAAAGACCTCAAGCGGCTGCTGGGCTTCTCCGGCATCGCCCATGCCGGCTACGCGCTGATGGGCTTCGTGGCGCTGGACACGGCCGGCTATACCGCCGCCCTATACTACATCGCCGGCTACATGCTGATGATCCTCGCCTGCTTCGTCGTCATCTGCCGGGTCTCCCGCGACGGCACCAATGTCGCGATCGAGGAGCTGGCCGGCCTGCACCGCCGCTCGCCGCTGCTGGCGCTGACGCTGCTCGTGGGCTTGTTCGCCCTCGCCGGGGTGCCGCCATTCGTCGGCTTCATGGCCAAGCTGAGCCTGCTCACCGCCGCGCTGGCGCAGGGGCACCTCGCCCTGGTCGTCGTGGCCGTGATCAATTCCGCCATTGCGATCTATTACTACCTGCAGGTCATCCGGCAGGCCGTGTTTGGCGAAGCCAGCCCGGCCGCCGCGGCGGAGCCGATCGTGCTCAACTGGCCCACCAAGGTGCTCTGCGTGGCGCTCATCGCCGGCATCGTCGTGCTCGGCGTTGCCCCCGGCACCGTCATCGACACGATTTCCCGCTCGCTCGCCTTCGTCACCTCCAGCCCCGCCACGGCGCTGCTGGGACACTGAGCGCGGCAGGCTTGGTTAACCACCGAGGCACAGAGGACACAAAACCTCTGAAATCTGGGCAGCATGTCATCCTCGACACCGATTTGGCCGCAATGTATGGAGTACCCACCCGGCGGCTCAACGAGCAGGTCAAGCGAAACCGCGACCGTTTCCCGGCGGATTTCCGGTTTCGTCTGACGGCGGGGAAATCGCAACCTGCCAGGCCTCGATGCGGTCGCAAATTGCGACCGCATCGAGGCGCAATCTCCGCTTCCGTCCTTATGCCTTCACCGAGCACGGGGCGATCATGGCCGCGAATGTGTTGCACAGCCCGCGGGCCGTGCAGATGAGCGTGTATGTCGTGCGGGCCTTTGTGCGCATGCGGACGGCATTGGGCAGTAGTCGGGAGTTTGCCACCAAACTGGCCGCGCTGGAGAAGGAGCTGAAGGCGCGGCTGGATGTGCACGAAGCCGCGATTGTGGACATCCTGCAGCGCGTTATGAACCTCTTCGATCCGCCGGTGCTGCCGGAGCCGAAACACCGCGAAATCGGCTTCCATGTGCGGCCTTTGGAGACGGAGCGCCCCAAAGGGCGGAAACATTGAATCTCTGCGCATCTGTTTGGCCACCGAGACACAGGGGGCGCGGAGGAGCGCCGCCAGGACGCGTCCGCCATCCATCAGTGTCATCCGCGAAATCCGTGGTTCATTTCAACCGCGGATCGCACGGACGGCCGCGGATACCATGAGGGAAGTTCAGGCAAAAATCACGGGGAGCCATTCTGCCGTCCGATGTCCGGCATCCGCCTCCGGAGTTGACACCGCGAGTAGGTCAACTTACCTGACCAGGTATGAAGGAAATGCTGGTTTCGGAGTTCAAGGCCAAGTGCATCGGCGCGCTGAAGCGGATCAAGCAGACACGCCAACCGCTCACCGTCACCTTGCGCGGCGCGCCGCTGGCGGTGGTGCACCCGGCGCGTTCCGGCAAACAGGCCAAGCGCCTGGGCGGGCAGCGCGGCGCCATGCGGATCAAGACTGAGCTCGTGGGCAAGGACTTCACCGGCGACTGGGAGCTGCTGCGGTGAAACTTCTGCTCGATACCCACGTCTGGATCTGGTCGCAGGAGTCGCCGGAAAAACTGGGGCCGCAGGCCCGCCGGCTGCTGGTCGATGCGAGATCCACCAATCATGTGGCCACGGTCTCCATGCTGGAACTTGCCCGTCTGGTGGCCACCGGGGACATTCTTCTCAACAAACCCCTGGCCGTCTGGATCGAAACCGCAGTGGAGGAACTGCACGCGGACGAGGTCGCGATGAGCCGCGAGATCGCCACCGAGGCCTATGCGCTGCCGGGCGAGTTTCACCGCGATCCGGCGGACCGGATCCTGGTGGCCACGGCCCGGCGGGAAGGATTAACCCTGCTCACCGCCGACGAACGCATCCTGGCCTACCCGCACGTAAAAACGCTTGATGCCCGGCGGTAACGCCACCGCGCTGCTCGGGCATTGAGCGCAGCCGGTTGAGTTAACCGCCGAGACACCGAGTTGACCGCCGATGACGCAGATCGGCGGCTAAGCTGCCGGCCAGCATCATCCTAGGCCAGCATCATCCTACTTCTGATTTCAGGTTCGAAATCGGAGTAACTTCTCTCCATGGTGGATGCGAAATTATGAGCAAGACCATGAGATCGATCTGCGCATTGTTGGCTGCCTCTTCATTTTTGCTTGTTGAAGGCTGCACAACCACGCCGCCCTCTCCCACGACAGTGGCATCGCATGTTTCCACTGGAAAGCCCCTGCTGCTTGAACCTGGAGACCGATTGCCTGTACCCATCTTTCAGGCTCCACCGGTTTATCCTTTCAAGCTCCGCTGGAAAGGGATCAGCGGACAGGCGACGATTGAGTTTATCGTGGATACCGAGGGCAACGTCCGCGAGGCGAAAGTTATTACAGCTACCCAAAAGGAATTCGGCCTCGCTGCGCTCGCCAGCGTCGATCGATGGAAATTCAAACCTGCCCTTCATGGCGGCCGCAAAGTCAACGCGCGCATGACCGTACCCATATCTTTCAATATCGACGACCCGGCGGTGGAACCTGCAGGCACAAGGTGAAAAACGGGAGCGATCCAATCCTGGTTCGACCAGTAAGCCTGTCGACCACGGTTGAGCTGTTTAGCCCCAGAGAACACAAAAGCTGAAACCAGAGTACACTGGGACCGGCGGGAACAAGCTTACCCGCACCGGCGTGCTGACCCGCCGCCGGTCATGCCGCCTCACTCCACCTTCACCCGCGCCTTGTAGAACTCCTCGGCCCGGGCGTAGATTTCCTTCGGGTCGGTCAACGTCAGCGCCTCGGCCGCGAGCTGCCGCGCGTCGCTCATCTTCATGGCGCGGACAAAATACTTCACCGCGGGCAGCGACGGTGGCGACATGCTCAGTTCATCGACGCCGAGCCCGAGCAGCAGCGGCATATAGACCGGGTCGCCGGCCATCTCGCCGCAGACCGCCACCGGCCGCCGGCGCTGGTGCGCGTCGTCGACCACCCGTTTGATCGTGCGCAACACCGCCGGGTGGGTCGGTTCGTAGAGGTGCGCGAGGTGATCGTTCCCGCGGTCGATCGCCAGCAGGTACTGGATGAGGTCGTTGGTGCCGATGCTGAAAAACTGGCTGTGCGCCGCGAGGATGTCGGTCGTGGCCGCGGCGCTGGGAATCTCGATCATGCTGCCGATTTCCATCTGCTCGTCGAAACGCTCGCCGCGCTGGCGCAGCTCCTCGCGGGCCTCGGCCAGGATGGTGTTGGCGCGCGTCAGCTCCTCCACGCCGCTGATCATCGGATACATCATGCGCACCTTGCCGAACACGCTCGCCCGCAGAATGGCCCGGAGCTGCTCCTTGAACATCTCCGGGTGCTCGAGGCAGAGGCGGATGGCGCGGAAACCAAGGAAGGGGTTGGCCTCCTGGTGGATCAGGCCGGACAGGCTCTCCATCGGCTTGTCGCCGCCGAGGTCGAGCGTGCGGATGACCACCGGCTGCGGCGCGAAGGCCTCGGCCACGGCCTTGTAGGCGGCGAACTGCTCCTCCTCGCGCGGCAGGTGGGACGAGTTGAGAAACAGGTACTCGGTGCGGAACAGGCCGACGCCCTCGGCCTGGCACTCGCGGGCCTGGGCCACCTCGTCGACTTTCTCGATGTTGGCCTGCAGCGGCACGTGCACGCCGTCGAGCGTCTCGGATGGCAGCCGGCTGGCCGCGAGCAGGTGCGACTCGAAGGTCTTCTTTTCGGTCTGGATCCGGCCGTAGCGGAAGAGCGTCTGCTCGGTGGGGTTGACGATGACCACGCCCTCATAGCCGTCGACAATCACCCGGTCGCCGCCGGCGATGCGGGTCGTGAGGTCGCGCACGCCCACCACGGCGGGAATCTTCAGCGAGCGCGCGACAATGACGGCGTGGCTGGTCTTGCTGCCGGAGTCGGTGACAATGCCGATGGCCGTGCTGCGGTTGATGCCTGCGGCGTCGGAGGGCGTGATGTCATTGGCGACGACGACGCGCTTCTCCGCGAGCTCGCCCAGCTGGTGCGCCGCCTCGCCGAGCAGATTTTGCAACACGCGCTGGGCGACGTCGCGGATGTCGCCGGCGCGCTCCCGCAGGTACTCGTCGTTGATCTCGTCAAAGGCCTTGATGTAGCGCTGGGCGACCTTGTCGAAACACGTCTCGATGTTGAGGCCGGTGGTCTCGAACTCGCGGATCGTCTCGGAGATGAGCGCCTGGTCCTCGAGCACCATCAGGTGCGCGTCGAAGATGCGCGCCTCGTCGGGGCCGAGGTTCTGCTCCACCTCGTTCTTGATCTTGGTGATCTGCTGGCGGGTGACGACGAGTCCCTGCTCGAACCGCGCAACCTCCCCTCCGCGCTTGTCAGAGTCGACCGGGTAGGCCGGCACCTTGAGTTCCGTGCGCAGGTAAAGAAAAATCTCGCCGTAGGCGATGCCGTTGGACGCGGAAATTCCCTGCACCATGAACTCTGATTTCTGGTGTGGTTCCATCGTGTTCGGCGAAAGACTCGGTGCGGACGCGCGGCGGGTTGAAAGACGCGGGCAGCTCTTTATCCGGACCGGCCCCCGGAGGGTCAACACGGATTTGGAAACAGTTTGGAAAATTCCCTGCCGGCACGCCTTGGGCCGGCCGGCGCGGTCCATCACGGATGCGCCGTCACGCCGCCGTCCGGAGGGGCGAAGGCGGACCCATTTTTCAAGGAAACACCCGACGGGGGCGCCGCGTCCCCATGTTATTATTCCGCCGCACTGGGGGAGATCCGTCTAGGAGCCTGTCGGGCTTCGCCCTCCAGGCTCCTAAACCAACGGCGGACGCCGTTTGGTGCCGCCCGGCGATTTTCTTCCGATGCAGCGGGGAAGGATTGAACTTTGGCGCCGGGGATGCGTCAGA
>JAQTYQ010000038.1 GCA_028688225.1 Opitutaceae bacterium
GTGAAGTCGTCGCTGGGGTTCATGGCGTCGAGTACAGGCACCAACTTTGGCATCGCTCACCGCGTTGTGACCAGCTGTGCGCGCCAGCGCACCACTTTTTCCGAGCGCCGTCTCGGAAAAAGGCCGCACTGCTGTAATGCCAAATCCTCGCGTGCCGCGATGATTTACCCAGATCCTCTCAATCCCAAACCAACCACGGATCACACGGATGACACGGATTAATACGGAATGCCGCGCCTTGGTTTTATCCGTGCCCATCCGCGGAATCGGTGGTCAAAAAAGTCCTTCCGGGTTTGGTTGCGGCTCCGCCGCGCTGTGCCTCCGTGGTGCAAACCCAACTGCGGAATCAAGGGTTAGGTGACCGTGGACCGAGAGACGCCGATGCTGTTGCCACCCGATCTGCGCGACTGGGTGCCGGACCCGCTCCCAATGACGCCAGCAAACGGTGGAGCCCGTTTTCGGAATCATCAAGCAAGCCATCGGATTCCGGCGCTTCCTGCTCCGCGGTCTGGAGCAAGGGTCGCTGGAATGGATCCTCGTGACGCTTGCCTCCAACCTCCGGCGGCTTCCCACCCTCGGAGCAGTGCGCAAAGCGGCCGGAAACCCTCGGCGGGGGCAGTCCCGGGGTTGGCAATCGCCTCCGGATCAAGCAAACGGACGCCTGCGATCACCGCCGGGCAAAAAACCCGGAAAGCACTCGACCCTTCCGGGCTCCGCCAAAATGGCGCAGCCATTTTGTTTAGCAGCGTGGCGGACGAAGTCCGACACGCTGCTAGAGGGTAGGTCCCGCACTATTTTGGCAACAGGTCCCCGCCCACATTGATGGTATCCGGCTGACAAAAACGAGGGGGGGACCTTATCAGTTTTGCCCTAGGCAAGACTGGGCAAAACTGAGTGTGCGGCGGGCTTCGTTTCATTTCGGCGACCGGCGATACTGGCCGCCGATGAAAACAATCAAACATCTAGTCTTCGCCGCGATCACCAGTCTCCTGCTGACCGCGGGCCTCGCCCAAGCCGCCGAGTCGTTCGATACCGTGACCACGGGATCCCATGTAGAGCAGGTTCAGGACGGATTGCCCACTCCCTCCTGCATCACTCCTCACTGAGCTTCCATTTATATCCATGACTCCGACCCAACGCTTCATTTTTGGCGTCGTCGCCAGCCTTTTGCTGGTGCTGGGTTTCCTCAAGGCGGCCGAGTCGTTCGATCCGGTCTGCTGCGGTGACCGGCTGAGCACTTCAGCCGACGATCTCGGCGATTCCATCACCTCCCGATTATCCTGACTCCTGACGCAACCATCCCGCGGCAGCGATGCAGGCCGGCAGAGCGGCGGCCTAAAGATCAGCCGTGTCCATGCAGGCGGAAACCCAAAAAACCGGCGTAGCCAGTCTTTGCCATTCTGCCGTTGCGGCAGAATGGCGCGGCCTGTCCGTCGAGCGCAGGCGTAGCAGCCGAGGTAACGAGGCTGAAGGGTTAGCAGCCTCCTGACGTCGGCTGCTACGCTCTCGTGCATGAATCCCGATAAGCCGACCTGCCGTGAAATGAGCGCCACTCCGGGGCTCCAACCCGACCCAGATCCTTGTTGGGGATGCGACGCTTTCGCCGTGCGTTTTCTTGAAACACGGCGATGGGGGTGCCGCCACCCCGGCGAGGGCGGTAGGGACGGACCGCCGGGCCGTCCGTGTGATAAATCCGGCGCGCCCAGCGGTCGCGCCCTACCACCGCGAGCCGAGGCAGGGCGCGCTATCCTTAACGCGCAGTGGCGGAATCGCGATCCGCGGTTCCGGGCTTCGCGCCTTGCAGTCCGCCCACCCGCGGGGTAAACGAAAACACACACCATGCTTAATCTGGCACCTTGGCGCTACCGGCGCATCTTCACCGAACAAGGCGGACCGATCACGCGCATCGAGTTCAGCGAGTTCCCGGTGCTGGGCCACCGTTGTTACCAGGCCAACGCCTACCTGGCGCCCCACCTGACGGGAAAGCCGCGCCCGCAGCTCAATCTCTACAGCAACGCCGACGGCACCGGCACGCATCCCAGCGCGATGGTGGCCCGCTACATGGCCATCTCGGAGGCGCTGGAGCGCTGGGCATTTCACGTGAAGGTGAACGACTTCGACCGGGACCTCTACGGTTTTGACCGCGACGCCTCCTCGAACGGCATGGCCGCGTTTCCGGGCCTGTTTGCCAGCCAGTGCCGCACGCGGGCCTACTGGGAGGCGCTTGAGCGCTTCTGCGTGATCGCCTGGTGGGACGGCCGCCTCGCGGCCAGGGTCCGGCCCACCGGCTGGACCGACGTCTCTGCCGTGCAGATCGAGCACCCGCTCCAGCGCGGCACCGTCGTGATTCTCTTCAAGAAGAGCCTGCCGGGCGACTTCTTCAGCTACGGGCACGCGGCGGGGAGGGACTTCGGGAGCGCCTGCCAGCGCGCCTCGGTCGAACTCTGCCGCAACGAATACGTTCTGCGCAGCTATCGCGCCACGCATCCGACCTTCATCTATGCGGACCTGCCGCAGGTGAAGGACATCTTCGAGCGGCGCCTGCTTTACTTTTCGCTGCCCGAGGGCCATGCGCTCTTCCAGGAGCGCCTGCGCACGCAGCCGCGCCGTTTGATCACCTCGCCCAAGGTTATGTTCGACGGCCAGATCGTGGGTCCCTGGTCGCGTTATGCCACCGTGTGGCGGGTGGCGCTGGATCTTCCGACCTCGGGCTACATGGAGCCCAAGCTCGAGTTCTTTTTCTGGTGAGCCGGAGTTTGCCGGCTTTGGGCGCCGACAAACTCCTGATGTTGGCGAGGCAGCCGCGGCCGGCGCGTGTGACGGATCGGCGGGGTCGCCTGCCCCCCCAATCTTGCCTCGGCGCGGCAGCGCCGGTAGGGACGGACCGCCGGGCCGTCCGAGTGATAAATAAATCCGGCGCGCCCAGCGGTCGCGCCCTACCGCCAGCGAGGTAGGGCGGCTGATTGCTTCCTCCGCTCCGGCAGAACGCATCGCGGTTCTGTTTTTGAGCAGGGATTCTCCGAAAAAAACAGTAGGCCACCTACCATAAAAACAGTAGGCCACCTACCCAAAAAACACTAGACCCCCTACCCAAAAAAGAGTGTTTAGCGCAGCGGTCAAAAGAGGGGGAATGTGACTTAATGCAACCTGTTTTCCCATGACCGAAGATACCGCCTATGCCGCTGCAAATCAGTACCGGCTGACCGGGGCAGCCGCGCAGGCGGAAACGGCGGGGCACAAGCGGGAGGGGTCTACCCAGTCCATGACCCCGTGGCAACGGGTGATGCAGGCATTCAGGAAACCCTTCCCGGCACCGGTGGTTCCCGACCCGGCCGGCTCGTTGTTCGATATCCTGAACGACTGGATTTGTGGGGTGGACGCCATGGGCCGCATCACCTTCGCCAACGCGGCCCTGCTCCGGGATCGGGCGGCGGGGCTGGCCGGCACGCTCTTCATCGACTTCATGCCGGCGGTGGCCGGCGACGCCGTCCGCCTGGCCCTGCAACGCGCCGCGACCACGGACGCGCCGCAGATCTGCCAGCAGGAGACCGCGCTGACCGGCAGCAGCGGATCCTGGCGCCAGTGGACTTTCCAGCGGTTGCCGGAGGGAATGACGGCGGCACTCCCGGGCACCCGCATCCTCGCGATCGGGCGCGACATCACCGAACAAAAGCGTCTGGAGCACCAGTTTCTGCACGCGCAGCGGGTGGGCAGCATCGGCCTGCTCGCCAGCGGCATCGCGCACGATCTCAACAACGTGCTGGCGCCGATCACCATGTCGGCCGACCTGCTCAAGCTGCGCGGCTGCACGGAGGAAAACCGGGCGCTGCTGGAGGTGGTGGCGACCAGCGCCGCCCGCGGAGCCGGCCTCGTCAGCCAGATGCTGTCTTTCACCCGCGGGCTCGAGGGCAACCGTGAAATCGTCGACCTCGGGAGTCTGGTCAAGGAGCTCGGCCGTTTCATCGGCCGCACCTTCGCCAAGAACATCGAGGTGCGCAGCGAGATCGCGTCGGGCCTGTGGCGGCTGCACGCCAATCCCACGCAGATCTACCAGGTGCTGCTCAACCTGTGCGTCAACGCCCGGGACGCCCTGCCGCAGGGCGGCGTGCTCACGATCACCGCCCGGAACGCCACGCTCGATGAGGCGGCCGCCCACGCCCTGCCAGACGGGGCGCCGGGCGCGTACGTCGTGCTGGGGGTGGCCGACACCGGCACGGGCATCGCCCCCGAGATCGTGGGCCGCATTTTCGACCCGTTCTTCACCACCAAGCCGGTCGGCGAGGGCACCGGCCTCGGCCTGTCGACCGTGCGTTCCATCATGAAGGCCTCCGGGGGCTTCGTCACCCTCACGACGCAGATCAGCAAGGGCACGACGTTCTACGCCTACTTCCCGGTGATGGAGACGGAGGCCAGGGCGCCGGCGGCCACGCCCGGAGTGGAAAACGCCCGGGGCTTCGGCGAGCATGTGCTGGTGGCCGATGACGAGGAATTCTTCCGCGACGTCACCCGTCGCGTGCTGGAGGATTTTGGCTACGTGGTCTACGTTGCCGCCGACGGCGCGGAGGCCCTGAAGATTTTTGAGCAGCATCACGCCGACATCGCCGTGGCGCTGGTCGATCTGGACATGCCGGTCATGGATGGCCCGACGGCGATCAAGGCGATGAAGGCCCTCAAGCCCCACCTCCATGTCATTGCCGTCAGCGGATCGGGTTCTCCTTCCAGCCACTTCAAGGTGGAGGACACGATCTTGCAGCTGACGAAGCCGTATGCGATGGGGGCGCTGTTGCAGAGCCTGCGCCAGGTGCTGCAGCGGCCGGCCGCCGCCTGAGGCAGGGATCTTCAGCCCCAAACCGTAAACGCGCGACTCGCGACGAGGGCGTCGCGTCTCCAAAGCCAGCGGATGATGGAGTGGCGACGCCCCCGTCGCCAATTGGAATCTCTTCCGTATAGGCCGGTAGGGACGGACCGCCGGGCCGTCCGAGAATGACAAACACGGCGCGTCCAGCGGTCGCGCCCTACCATTGCCCGCGTATCCGAGGCAGGGCGCTCTGCTGTCCGGCAGAGTTAGCCCGCCGGGGCTTGCCTGGTCAGGGCGCGGCGCCCTTTTTCAGACTCGTGCGCCGGGCGATGGACAGCATCAGGATTCCGCCGATCACGCCAAAGGGCGCCATATAGTAGAAGTAGTAGTCCCAGCTTCGGTCGAGAAACCAGCCGAGGACCTTCAGGGCGAGACTGGCGCCGAAGTATTGGAACGAGTCGATGATGCCGGAGGCGAAGGCGGCCATCTTGCGGCCACCGATGTCCATCGCCGCCGCCGGACCCAACAGCGAGTGGGTCGAGTTGACGGTAAACGAGATCATCACAAAGGCGATGACGATGGCGAGGGTGCTCCGCGCCTGCGCCGCCGCCAGGATGACGCCGACCTCAATGAAATAAATCCAGGCGGCCACGGGCGCCCGCCGGCCGTCGAACACCCGGTCCGAGATGATGCCCGACAGCAGCGAGCCGGTGGAGGCGACCAGCGGAATCAGAAAACCCGTCCATTGGAACAGGGAGGACGCCATGTCCAGATGGTGCACCTCCTGCAGATAGCGCGGGAACCACTGGTCGATGCTCTGGCGCACCGCGCCGGTGCAGGAGTAGCCAAACGCGATGATCCACACGACGGGGTTGGTGACGATCTGGCGGAACACGGTTGCCAGGTCGCCGTGGACATCCGTGTCGGCATGGTCCGCCTCGCCCGCATGCACACCGGCGAAGCCGGCCTCCTCCGGCGTGTCCTTGACCGTGAACGCGAGCGCCACCGCCACGAGGGCCGCGACGGCGGCCGGAATCCAGAAGAGCCAGCGCCAGTGCAGCGGCGGCACGTGCCACATGCCCAGGAAGGTGAACCCGGCCAGCAGGGCGGGGCCCAGCTTGAAGATGCCGAGCCGTCCGAGGTTGATCATGAACCCGAACACGCCCGCGAACGTGCCGCGCTCCTTCTGGCTGAACCACGAGGTGTTGATCTTGATGAAACCCGGCGCCCCGAAGGCCTGCATATAGCCGTCGATGCTCCGCAGCACGACAAACAGCCAGAGGAAGCCCCAGAACGACGCGGCGCCGAACAGCAGGTTCATCGCGATCGTGCCCGCCGCGCCGATGAGCATCGCGCGCTTGCCGCCCAGCCGGTCGGTGAGCAGGCCGTTGACGATCTGTCCGACCGCGTAGGCCAGCAGCTGGGCCGCGATGATGCTGCTCATGTCCGACTTCGTGAAGTGGAACTCGTCGGCGATGGACTTGTTGGCCAGCGACAGGTTGTAGCGGCACAGGTAGAAGGACGTGTACATCAACCCGACCACGCCCCAGTTGAGGCCGCGGCGGGCGCGGAAGCCGGAGGGATATCCCCGGTGGATGCCGGAAGGGGCGGTGGGGTCGTGGGGTGACACGGAGGGATCAGGCTGCCGGTCCGGACGCCCTTTTCAGCTCCACCTCGGCAATGTGTTTCCGCGTGGCGGCGGGCCGGCGTCGGCTTTTAGCAGCGGCGCGGAACCTCGCAGGCGGCCCGCCGCGGGTCAAAGGCTTTTCCTGCGGTCGCCAGCAGCCTGTCGAACTTTGCGTCCTCCAGGCTGCTAAACAATGGGCTGCGCCCATTGGAAATCGAGCAGGCTTGCAACGCCCATGTCGCCGGCGAGATCGGCCGACGCGAAACCCCGTCAAACCCCGCGTCGAGGAACAAGACAGCTGATTGGGTACGGAAACCAAAAAATCACCGGAGGCACGGTTATCCCTCCAAAACGGCTCCGCCGTTTTGGTTAAGGAGCGGGGAGGACGCAGTCCGGCACGCTCCTAGTTTTCACATTGAGAGTTGTGTGCTACATTGCAGGCTTGGGCGCTTCAGTCCCCTGGCCCCTCCACCCATGAAGATCGGGATTCCGAAAGAAACCGCCGCCGGCGAAACGCGGGTCGCCTTCATTCCCGCCCTCGCCGGCGCGTTGTTGCGCGACCAGCATGAAATCCTCGTCGAGAGCGGCGCGGGGCTCCGCGCCGGCGTGAGCGACGCGCAGTACGCGGCCGCCGGGGCGAAAATCGTCGGGGCGGCGCCCGAGCTTTATGCCGCCGCCGATCTCGTCTTCAAGGTGCAGCCGCCGTCCGTGGCCGAGGCCGGGCTGCTCCGCGAAGGAGCCGTCTACATCGGGTTCCTGGCGCCGTTCAGCAACGCCCCGGTGCTGCAGGTGTTCGTCCGCCGCCGCGTCACCGGCTACGCCATGGAATTCATTCCGCGCATCACCCGCGCGCAAAGCATGGACGCCCTCAGCTCGCAGGCCACGGTGGCGGGCTACCAGGCCGTGCTCATCGCCGCCGGGCGGCTCGGCAAGATGTTCCCGCTGCTCATGACGGCGGCGGGCACGGTGACGCCCGCCACGGTGCTCGTGCTCGGCGCGGGCGTGGCCGGCCTGCAGGCCATCGCCACCGCCAAGCGCCTCGGCGCGCGCGTCGAGGCCTTTGATCCGCGGCCGGCGGTGCGCGAGCAGGTGAAGAGCCTCGGCGCCCTGTTCGTGGAAATGGAACTGCCGAAGGACGCCGAGACGGCCGGCGGCTATGCGAAGGAGCTTTCGCCCGAGTTCATCCAGAAGGAGATGGAGGCCATCGGCGCGCGCCTGCCGAAGGTCGACGTGGTCATTTCCACCGCCCAGGTTTTCGGCAGGCCGGCGCCGCGACTCGTCACGCGCGAGATGGTCGGCCTCCTGCGGCCCGGCGCCGTGCTGGTGGACCTCGCCGCCGAGCAGGGTGGCAATTGCGAGCTGACCCGGGCCGGTGAAACCGTCGTGCACGGCGGCGTCACGATCATCGGCCCCGTCGGTCTGCCCGCCTCCGTGCCGGCCGACGCCAGCGCGCTCTACGCCCGCAACTGCTTCAACCTTTTCCGCCACCTCTATCCCCGGCCCGACGCGCAACCCGACCCCGCCGACGAGATCGTCAGGGGGGCGTGCCTGACCCGCGGCGGCGAGGTGGTCAACGACGCCGTGCGCAAACTGCTCGGCCGCGCCTGAACCGCCATGACCTCCCTCCTCCTCGCCACCGCGGACGCGGCGCAGCACGCCGCCCACACGCTGCCGCCGATGGATTTCGGCCGGCTGATGTTCTATCTCTTCATCCTCGTGCTGGCCGGCTTCCTCGGTTTCGAGGTGATCGGCCGCGTGTCGCCCACGCTGCACACGCCGCTGATGTCGGCCACCAACGCCATCTCGGGCATCTCGCTGGTCGGTTCGCTCGTGGCCGCCAGCGGCCAGTACAGCCTGACCAGCTCCATCCTGGGCATGATCGCGGTCTGTGCCGCGAGCATCAACGTGGTCGGCGGCTTCATGATCACCGACCGCATGCTGCGGATGTTCAAGAAAAAGGACCGGGAGGGGCGGAAATGAACACCGATATCAACATCGTCATTTCCGAGTGGTCCTACCTGGCGGCGGCGGTCTTGTTTGTCCTGGGCCTGCGGGCGCTCAGCTCGCCCGCCACCGCGCGCCGGGGCATGTTTCTGGCCGAGACCGGCATGGCGCTGGCCGTCGTTGGCACGCTGCTTTATACGCAGATCCTCACCTGGGTCTACATTCTGGTCGGCGCGGCCGTGGGCTCGGTGATCGGCGCGCTCATGGCGATCTTCATGCCGATGACGGCGATGCCGCAACGGATCGCGCTCTCGCACGCGTTCGGCGCGCTGGCGGCGGTGCTCGTCGGCTGCTTCAAGTACCTCGAGTATGGCGGCGAGGGGCTCGGCCGGCTGCGCATGACGGCCCTCGGTTTCGAAGTGCTGTTCGGCGCGCTCACCGTCACCGGCTCGTTCATGGCCTTCGGCAAGCTGCAGGAGCTGATCCGCGGCGCGCCCATCACCTACCGGGGCCAGAACATCTGCAACATCGCGCTGTTCTTCACCACCATCGCCCTCTTTCTCTACCTGCTCTATGATCCCTCCGCCACGTGGGTGTTCTACACGATGATGGCGCTCGGCTTCGTCGTCGGCGTGCTCATTGTCATGCCGATCGGCGGCGCGGACATGCCGGTGGTCATCTCGCTGCTCAACTCCTACGCCGGTCTGGCCGCGGCGGCCACGGGCATCGCCATCGACAACAAGGTCCTCATCATCGCGGGCTCGCTCGACGGGACCAGCGGTTTCTTCCTCTCGATCCTCATGAGCCGCGCCATGAACCGCTCGTTTGCCAACGTGCTCTTCGGCGCGGTCGGCGCCGCGCCGGCCGCCGGCGACACCGCCAAAGCGGAGGCGCGCACCGTCATCCGCTACACGCCGGAGGACGCCAAGCTCATGCTGGAAAGCGCCGGCTCGGTCATCATCGTCCCCGGCTACGGCATGGCCGTGGCGCAGGCGCAGCACATCGTCTACGAGATGACGGATCTCCTCATCGAGCGCGGTGCGACCGTGCGCTACGCCATCCACCCCGTGGCGGGCCGCATGCCCGGCCACATGAACGTGCTGCTGGCCGAGGCCGGCGTGCCCTATGAGCAGCTGTTCGAGATGGATCACATCAACGACGATTTCCAGAACACCGACGTGGTCGTGGTGGTCGGCGCGAACGACGTCACCAATCCCGCCGCGCGCCACAAGAAGAGCAGCCCCCTCTATGGCATGCCCATCCTCAACGCCGACCAGGCGCGGCACATCATCATCCTCAAGCGCAGCATGGGCGCCGGTTTCGCCGGCGAGGACAACGAGCTGTTTTACGATCCGAAGACGATGATGGTGCTCGGCGACGCCAAGCAGACGCTGACCCATATCGTGCAGCATCTGAAGAAATAGCCCGATCCCGGGCGGAACGGGAAGCAGGATCGGCTCAGGGCCAGGTGGGCGACGGCCGACCCGGGTTTGACAACACGTATATCCCGTATATCCATCGTCCTCATGCAAACGACCGTTCGGGTCTTCAAGTCAGGCAACTCCCAAGCCATCCGGCTCCCTAAGCCGTTCCGGCTCAAGTCCAAGACGGTCAGCGTTCAGCGTGTCCCCCAAGGTCTGCTGATCACGGACACCGAGGATCTCAAGCGGCGGGCGGCCGCCTTCGCGGCCTTGGAAGGATCCTGCCCGGACTTCCCGGCAATCGAACCCAACACCGCTCCAAACATTGCCCGCGAGCTCGAATGATCTACCTCCCTGATACCAACGCGTTTTCCGCCCATCTCCGCGGCAAGGCACCGGCGCTCAGCGCGAGGATGAAGACGGCCGCCGAAGCCGGGGAGCTGCGGCTGTCCGTCATGGTCCTGGCCGAGCTCGAATTCGGTGCGCGCAAAGCAGAGCGGACGCTAGGCACCTCCCGTTTCGTCGAACGGGTGAAAATGCTCAAGCGGGCGGTCGAGCCGGAAACGATCGGGATGGAATTTTGCGCGGCCTACGCCCTCGTCCGCGATACGCTCGAAGCGGCCGGACAAAAGATCGGCGATCGCGATACGATCATCGCCGCCCATGCGCTCTCGCTTGGTGCCACCTTGATCACCGCCAACGTGGATGAATTCCGTCGGGTGCCGGGATTAAAACTGGAGAACTGGGCGAATTGACGGCGAAATACGCGACGAAGACGTCGCGTCTCCACCATTGGAGCGGCGACGCCCCCGTCGCCGGTTGGGCGGCGGCGGCAGGCGCTTTTGTCCAATTCAAAAAAGCGGCGGGGCGTTTGCCTTTGACGGCTGGCTCCGCATGGGTGTGGCCATGCGCCGTCACCTCAGCGTCGCCTGCCTGTTGGCAGCCTGGCTTTGCGCCACCGGCGCGCTGCTGGACGTCGCGCAGATGGTGGCCTGGACCCGGATGTTCACGGGTTACGTGCGTACCCTGCCGGTTGCGCAGGCCCTCAGCCGGACTTTTGATCCGGAGAAACCGTGCGCGCTGTGCCTGGCGGTGCAGAAGGCCCGCGAAACCGGACGCAGACAGCAGTCGCCTCCGACCGTGGCCGCAGGGCAGAAAGTCGTGCTGATCAGCCAGCCGGCCGAGTCCCTCGCGCCGGCCGCCATCCCGGTCGCCTGGCTGGAATCGGACCAGATGTCGACGTCCTCCTGGTCTCCGCCGGTGCCGGTGCCGCCCCCGCGCATCCGTTTTGCCTCCTGGTTGGGTTGACCTCCGCCTGGATGCGGGCCGGGCGGGGCGTTCGCACGATTTGACGCGATGCCGGGCCGTCCCGGCCACTTGGCGCACAGGCATGGCGTCGTTTTCCGCGTTGGTGCGCCTCCAATCACCCATGCAATCATTTTCTCCTGTTTCCTTCACCCATGTTTCCAAGAAATCCATCGTTCCGTCTCCGGCATTGCTGATGGCGGTGCTGGGCATGACGGCCGGCGCTTCCCTCGGCTTCGGTTGCTCCGTGTGCCATTGCTCCCTCAGTTCCGACTGGGCGGCCCAGGGCTACCCCATGATGCCGGGGCTGCAATTCGGCGCCCGCTATGAGTATTACGGGCAGTCCGATCTGCGCCGCGGAACGCACCGCGCGGATCGCTCGGCGCTGACGTTTCCCCACGACGAGGAGATCCAGCAGAGCACGCTGAATCGGAACGTCTGGCTCGATCTGGATTATGTCGCGAACCCCGCCTGGGCCGTGACGATCCAGGTGTCCTACTATGATCGCTACCACAGCACGATCGCGGCCGGTGACCTGGATGTGTCGACGTCCCAGGCCAGCGGACTGGGGGACCTGCGGCTGCTTGGGCGCTACCAGCATTTCGGTCTGCAGAGCAGCTACGGCCTGCAGCTCGGCCTGAAACTGCCGACCGGCCGGTTCAACCAGGATTTTGCCACGGGTCCGGAGGCCGGGGAGCCGCTGGACCGCGGACTGCAACTCGGCAACGGCACGACCGATCTTTTGGCCGGTTTTTCTTATTTTTCCCGGCTGGCGGGATCCCTGGGTTGTTTTGCCCAGGTCATGCTCGACCAACCGCTGCATTCCCGGGACGGTTTTCGTCCCGGCGCCAGTCTCGCCGTCAACGGCGGCATACGTCTCCTGACCACGGGCCGGCTGACTCCGCAGTTCCAGCTCAATGCGCGCTGGGATGGACGCGAGACCGGCGTCAATGCCGACTATGAAAACAGCGGCGCGACGATGGTCTATGCCAGCCCCGGTCTGACCGCGGATCTGGGATCCCGCGGCCACGCCTTCGCCTTCGTGCAGTTGCCGCTTTACCAGCGGGTGAACGGCCTGCAGCTCGAGCCGCGCTGGCTGCTGTCCGTGGGGGTCCGGTATGAGCTTTAGGCCGGATTTTCATGGAGACGCCGACGCCTTCGTCGCGGCTCTGTCGAGACACGGCGACGAGGGCGTCGCCGCTCCAGTCTCAGCCAACTCTGTAGCCTGCAGAAGGGTGAAAGTTCTCTGGACAGCCGGCGATTTCTGCGCAGAAATATGGAAGTGCCGCCATGAGGCAGCGATGGCCCATGGCCGGGTTGTTTGAGAGCAAAAACTTTCCGACCAATTAGCCCACGGTCGGCGCGATGGATAAGAAAAGTGTATGCATAGGGGATGTAATAACTTTTCTGGACAGCCGCGTCGCCCGTGGGCTTTTCGTTGAGGGGCATTCCTGCCGTCGGGGGCGCCCGGGCATGCGCCGGGGCGTCCCGCCGGTGGCCAACGTGTCCCGCCGCTGGCACACCGCCCGGACGGATCTCGCTCTGGGGCGGATTGGCGCGTAATCTGCGCCGTCGGAGGCATCATGGATCCCAATCATCTCACGGTCATGTCGCGCGCGGCCGTCGCCGAGGCGCAAAACCAGGCCCGCCGCCGTTCGCACCACGAGGTGGAGACCTGGCACCTGCTGGCGGCGCTGCTGGGGCAGGAGGGCGGCATCGTGCCGGCCCTGATCGAGAAGCTCGGCCTGACCGTGAGCGCCCTGCAGCTGGCGGCCGAACGCGAACTCGACCGCCTGCCCAAGGTCACCGGCAGCGTTGACGTGTCGAAGATCTACGTCACCCAGGCCGTCAACGAGGTGCTCACCCGCGCCGAGGAGGAGGCGGGGAAACTCAAGGACGAATACGTCAGTATCGAACACCTGTTCCTCGGCCTCGTCGAGGTGGCGAAACCCGAGGCGCTGAAGAAATACTTTAGGAGCTTCGGTCTCGACCGCGCCAAGGTGCTGAAGGCGCTCAGCGAAATCCGCGGCAGCCAGCGCGTGACCTCGGACAATCCCGAGGGCACCTACCAGGCGCTGGAGAAATACGGCCTCGACCTCGTGGCGCAGGCCCGGAAGGGCAAACTCGATCCCGTCATCGGCCGCGACGACGAAATCCGCCGCACCATCCGCATCCTCTCGCGCAAGACGAAGAACAACCCGGTCCTCATCGGCGAGCCGGGGGTGGGCAAGACCGCCATCGTCGAGGGCCTGGCCCAGCGCATCCTGCGCGGCGATGTGCCCGAGGGGCTGAAAGACAAGACCATTTTCGCGCTCGACATGGGCGCGCTGCTGGCCGGCGCCAAGTACCGCGGCGAGTTCGAGGAGCGCCTCAAGGCCGTGCTGCACGAGATCAAACAAAGCAACGGCCGCATCCTCCTGTTCATCGACGAACTGCACACCATCGTCGGCGCCGGCAAGGCCGAGGGCGCGATCGACGCCGGCAACATGCTCAAGCCCATGCTCGCCCGCGGTGAGCTGCACTGCATCGGCGCCACCACCCTCGACGAGTACCGGAAGCACCTCGAGAAGGACGCCGCGCTCGAACGGCGTTTCCAGCCCATACTCGTCGACCAGCCCACGGTCGAGGACGCCATCTCGATCCTGCGCGGCCTGCGCGAACGCTTCGAGGTGCACCACGGCGTGCGCATCCAGGACGCCGCGCTCGTCAGCGCCGTCGTGCTGTCCAACCGCTACATTGCCGACCGCTTCCTGCCCGACAAGGCCATCGACCTCGTCGACGAGGCCTGCGCCATGATCCGCACCGAGATGGACTCGATGCCGGCCGAGCTCGACGAGCTCACGCGGCGCGTGCTCCAGCTCGAGATCGAGGAGGCAGCGCTGAAGCAGGAGAAAGACGAGGCCAGCAAGCAGCGCCTGACGGCCCTCCGCCAGGAGCTGGCCGACCTGCGGGAGCAGGCCAATGCGCTCCGGGCCCGCTGGGAGGGCGAGAAGAAAGCCGTCGAAAAGGTGCGGAAGGTGCGCGAGGAGATCGAGCAGGTGAAGCTGGAGATGACGCGGGCGGAGCGGGCCTACGATCTCAACCAGCTGGCCGAGCTCCGCCACGGTCGGCTGCCGCAGCTTGAGCGCGAACTCGCCGCCCTGGAGAAGAAGAGCCGCGAACGCGCGCTGGTGAAGGAGGAGGTTTCCCAGGAGGAAATCGCCGAGGTCGTCGCCAAGTGGACGGGCGTTCCCGTGACCCGGCTGCTGGAGGGGGAGAAGGAGAAACTGCTGCGCCTCGAGGAGGTGCTGCACCAGCGCGTCATCGGCCAGGACGAGGCCGTGCAGCTCGCGGCTGAGGCCATCCTCCGGGCGCGCTCCGGCATCAAGGATCCGCGCCGGCCCATTGGCAGCTTCCTCTTCCTGGGCCCGACCGGCGTGGGCAAGACCGAGCTGGCCAAGACGCTGGCCGGGTCGCTCTTCGACTCCGAGGCCGCGCTCATCCGCATCGACATGTCGGAGTACATGGAGAAGCACGCCGTGTCGCGGCTGATCGGCGCGCCGCCGGGCTACGTCGGCTACGACGAGGGCGGCCAGCTCACCGAGGCGGTGCGCCGCAAGCCCTATGCGGTCATCCTCTTCGACGAGGTGGAGAAGGCGCACCCCGACGTGTTCAACGTGCTGCTGCAGGTGCTCGACGACGGCCGCATCACCGATGCGCAGGGCCGCACCGTCGACTTCAAAAACACCGTCATCATCATGACCTCCAATCTCGGCAGCCGCTATCTGCTTGAGGGCGTGACGGGCGACGCCATTCCCGAATCAGTGCGCGAGAGCGTGATGACCGAGGTACGGCGGACGTTCCGGCCGGAATTTCTCAACCGCATCGATGAGACCATCCTCTTCAAGCCGCTCACGCTCGAGGAGATCACGCAGATCGTGGATCTGCTGCTCGCCGACCTGAACCGGCGCCTGGCCGACCGCCGCGTCACGGTGAAGCTCGACGCGAAGGCGAAGGCCTGGGCCGCGGAGAAGGGCTACGATCCGGTGTTCGGTGCCCGTCCCCTCAAGCGATTCCTGCAGCGCCAGATCGAGACCAAGCTGGCCCGCGCGCTCATCGCCGGCACGGTGGCGGAAAACGCCACCGTCACCTTCAAGGTCAAGGGCGAGGAGCTGGTGATGGGGTAAAGATTGGCGGTGTCGGCCGCGGACGAAAAAAACGCGGCGAGGGCGTCGCGTCTCCACCACTCGATCTCATTGGGGCGGCGACGCCCCCGTCGCCGGGGGATCACGTGAGTTTCTCCGCGCGCGCCTTCAGATCACCAATGGCCACCGCCTCTGCCCATTCGTTCAGCGGGTAAGATTTGCCGCCCGGATGCACGACGAACGCGTGCTGCAACTTCAAGTCTTGGCGCGCCATGTGCAACGATTTGGATACCGCGGGGGCGTCGGCATATTTGAATTCGAAGCCATAACGCCGGCCGTTCGCGAAGACCAGCAGATCCAGCTCGGCGCCGCCCTGCGTGTTCCAGAAATACGCCTCGCGATCGCCGGTGATCCGCAGCACTTCCTCGAGGGCGAAGCCTTCCCACGAGGCGCCGAGCTTGGGATGCGCCTCCAACGCCGCAAAAGACGGCAGCCCCAGCAACTCGTGCAGCAGCCCGCTGTCGCGCAAATACACTTTGGGGGATTTCACCTGCCGCTTGCCGATGTTTTCGAACCACGGCGGCAACTGCCGCATCACGAACGCGCCGCAGAGGATGTCGAGATGACGCTTGACGGTCGTATGCGCCTCCCCGAGGGAGCGACCGATTTCCGACGCGTTCCAGATCTGGCCGTGGTGATGGGCCACCATGTTCCAAAACCGGCGCAACGCCGAGGGGGCGACCTGCACGCCAAACCGCCGCAGATCCCGTTCGAGGAACGTCTGGATGAAATCCGCCCGCCACCGGCGGCTCTCGGCATCGGACTCCGCGAGGAACGAACGGGGGAAACCGCCGCGCCACCAGAGCGGACGCAGGGCCTGGCCGCCGACCTCCGACAGGTCAAACCCCCCCATCGGCACCAGCGCCACGCGCCCGGCCAGCGACTCCGACACTCCGGTCACTAGGTCGGGCGACGCGCTGCCCAGCAGGAGAAACCGGGCGGGCAACGGACGACGGTCCGCCAGCACCCGCAGGATGGCAAACAACTCCGGCTGCAATTGCGCCTCGTCGATCACCACCCAGCCGCGCAACGGTTCGAGGGCCGTCAGGGGCTGGTTCAGGCGGGAGGCGTCGACGGGCGCCTCGAGGTCGAAGTACTCTGCCGCGCGCTCCGCGGCAAACTGCCGGGCGAGGGTGGTCTTGCCGCACTGTCGCGGCCCGAGCAGCAGCACGACGGGGTTGGCGCGGAACCGGTCCCCGATCCGGGTGAGCAGTTCGGCGCGTTGGAGTGTTTTCACGATGAGTGCAATTTGAGCGACGGATGCTCAATTTGCAAGGATGCGGATTATCGGGAAGCCCCCGCTGCGGACGCGCGCTCATCGCCGGCGCGGTGGCGGAAAACGCCACCGTCACCTTCAAGGTCAAGGGCGAGGAGCTGGTGATGTAGCCGGGGCCGTCGACCCCGGCATCTCAAGAACCGGCCTCACCGGGGCCGGCTACAGACTCGCCAGCCAATCGATCGTTGCGGCTGCGAGTCGCATTCGCGTCCAGGTTCAGACATATCCAACCTGTAGCGGCGGCAGAGGATTATTTATCCCGATGCAGCTGCCATATTGTGATCAATCCTCTGATCCACTCGGATAGGGATTGCTTCGCGATCGCTGCATCGGTGAGTTCCTTGTTTTGGTGCGCGATGCAATTGTTTCGGAAATCGCTGATGCGGCAGACGAGTTTGTAGTTCTCGTCAGAGGCGAAGTCGAACCGCTCGAACACCGCGATAAACACTCCGCCCAGCAGCGGTTTCTTTTCACGCGGTTGCTGGAGGCACCACCGCAAAAGGCCGATGGGGCTTATGCCGGCGTGATCCAGCAGCGTACGCTTCAGGTTGCTGCCCTGACGTCGATACATCTCCGCATCTTTTTTCGTCAACTGGCTCAAATCCGGCTCAAAAAAGGCTTGCCGCGCCACCTTGTCCGCCGGGATGACCGGCTCCAGCACCTTCAGCATCACGGCGAGCGCGGCATCATCGAGCGGTCCGAGCAAAGCGGTGAACGCGGGGGCCAGCGATTGATCCGGCTTTTTGGCCAGAAATGAAAACGTCTCGATGGCCTGCACCAGCCGCTTCTGATGGGCCTTCGGCAAGGTCGCGTATTCGTCCTCTGTCAGGAACTCCGAGATGCGCTCGGCATTCGGCCGGGCGTCGCCAAACGGCAGCACCATCTGCGGCTCCACTGCCTCCTCGATCAGGTCCGCCAGCGCCGGCTCGCACGCCCGCGCAAGGACCTCAGCGGAGGCCTCGCCAAAAGTCTCAAATATGTCTTGCGGGACATAAAGGTAGCGCCACTTCGCTTTGCCCTTGGACGCCGCCTTGCACCAAGCCACCGCTGCCCGCGCCTTGTGCGGCACATCGCGGTCCACCCGGCCTTTCGTCTCGACCAGCAAGTGGCTGCCATCAGTGAGTCGCACGAGAAAATCCGGCGTGTAGAAAGCAAGCTGCCCCTGCCGGGTCGAGTAATCGATCCGCACCGACTGCGGCCCGGCATTCTTGGCAAAGGCGGCCACGTCCGGCGCCCGGTCGAGAAACTGGCTCATGCCGACTTCGAGGCCGCGGTCGCAGGTGACGAGATTGAAAGCCGTGTGCGTGGCGGGAATCGCCGGATGTTCCGCCGAGTGCGTCACCTGAAACGGCTTCCATGCCGCCACCGACCGGCCCGACCCTTCCGCCCGGCGTTCCTCCTTGAGGATGGTGCGCTGCCGGATCAAGGGCACAAAAGTCGCCCGGACATGCTCGCGCACATCCGCATCTCCGAGCCGGCCGACCAGCCGCGGATCGTAGAGCGTGAGCTTTTCCTCGAACAGGATCTCAGTGAAGAACGTCTCCAACAGCGGCGCGAGCACCGCGTGCGTGCCGCGCAGCCCGCAGATCATCTCCAATTCCTCCCGGAAAAAGGAAATCGCCCCGACACCACTTTGGAGCAGCGGCAGACGGATTTCCATCTTCATCACGATCTCATCCGTGATCAGATGCCGCTCCTGATACTCGACCCGCTCGCTGCGCACCTCGCCCACCGGCAGGGGGCGAAAGCGGCGGAACTGCGCGACCACGTCTCCGATCCCCAGGCCTTCCAAGGTCGGGCGGCGGCTGAATCCCGCGCTCACCTCGGGAATCACGATGTCAAGCGCCCCGCAGTCCTTGTTCTCCCGGTCCGGGAAAATGGCGACCGTCGTCTTCGGTACGCGCTCGACATCGATCGTCTCGATAAAGAGTCCCTGTTGCTCCAGTTCCTGCTGATACAGGCTGACGAATGCCGGATGCTCCACGACCGTGACGATCTCTGCCGCCGATCCCGGCGGCGTCATGCGCCGCAACCCGCGCCCAAGCGTCTGCTCCGGCAGAATGTTCGCCTTCGACGAGTAGGGCCGCAACGGCACGATGGTCGTCACGTTGCGTACATCCCAGCCTTCGCGCAGCATGAGCACGCTGATGATGCAGGTGTAGGGGTTTTGGTCGGAGTCGATCTGCCGCGAAAGCTCGCGCAGCGCGCGCAGATCCTCGTCGGTGATCTCGTTCTCGTTGGCCTCGAAGACCGGATAACCCGCCCTCCTGCCGCCGATCCATTTGATTTTCCCCTTGAGCCGCGTGTGCAGGTTCACCGTGTGGCCGTTCAACTCCTTGAACACCGGGTCGGCGTCGAGCCGGCGGGCGATCTGGTTGGCCGCGTCGGTGTCTTCGCACATCACGAAGAGCAGCGGCTTCTTGCCGCCGGGCAGCCATTCCTCGCGCGACTTGAGCCAGCGGGCGTAACCCACGCGCAATTGTTCTTCGTATTTTTCCGACGCATCCTGGCTGGTGCGTTCCACCCATTGGTGGCCGCGCCCGATCACCGGCGTCTTCACGATACCCCCGTCCACCGCCTCGCCCAGCGGCGTGTCGCACACGACGTGCTGGAAAACCTGTCCCTTGTTGTCCTTCGGCGTCGCCGAGAAATCGAGCTGCGCCACCACGCCCGCGCCGGACCGGCGTCCGATTTCGTCGTGGAGAAACGCGATGGCATCATTCCAGGCCGAATCGGGATCCCAGAGGTGATGTGCTTCGTCGTTGAGCACCAGCACGCGCGCGTGCCCGGTCACCCGCGCCCGCAACGCCGCGCCGGTGTCGAGCGCCTTGGCCTTGCTCACGGTCGGCCCCATCCATTCGTAGGTCTCGGGCTCGCGTGTGCGCCGCCCGCTCAGGTCGTAGAGCCGGTGAATGTTCGTGAGATAGAGCGTGCCGCCGGTCGCGGCCCCGCCGGCCTCATCCTGCAACACCGTCGTCAGATTCCAGTCGCCGCGCCACGCGACGGGGATGAGCGGATCCTTGTCGAAAATGTCCGGCCCGCCCTGCGCCGGCTTGAAGTCCTCCCGCAGTCGCTCGAAGACTGTCAAGTTGGGCGCGATCACCACGAAATGCCGCGCGAGCGGCGAATCGCTTTCCCGCAGAGTGTGAAAATAGCTCCAGACAATCGCGAGGCTCATCACCTTTGTCTTGCCCGCGCCGGTTGCGAGTTTGAACGCATACTTTGCCCACCGGTCCTCGTCGGGATTAACGCCCGCCGCCGCGGTCTCGGCGTCCGCCCCGGCGAAATCCCCCGTCAGGCTGTAGAGCGAGCGGATGCCGCGCACTTCGTAAAGATAGATGAGCGTCTCGATGGCCTCACGCTGACAGAAGTAATAGCGGAACGGCGTCTGCGTGCCGTCGGCAAGCGTCACGAGGTGGTCGCGCTGGAACCAATGATGCAGCAGTTCGCGCGAGGTGTCGGACGCACTGGGATAGTCTGTCTCGCGCCAGTCCTTCACCGCGCGCCGGAGCGTTTGCGCGATGACGATGGGCGAGGGCCGCCGGCTCTTCCGCACCTCGGGTTGGCCGTCCTTCGTGCGCGCGCGATGGCGGTTCGGTTCCTCATGAGGGGCGAAAAGCGGTTCGAGCGCTGATAGATTCAAGGTCTCTTCGCTCATGTTTTCACATCAACGGTGATGCTCGTGTCGCAGCCGAAGACATCCACGACCTTCACGCAGATCGTGTGCCTGCCCGGCTTGTCGTAAATGTGCGCCGCATCGCTGACCGTTTTCAGCGAGCGGTCCTTGCGCGTGCGGTAGTCCTGCCAGTGATGGACGAACGGCTTGTGCTCGTGCCAGTCGAAATCGACCGCCCAGAAGTCGATGAAGTCGAAGCCGCTCTGCACCGCGCGCTCCTTCAACGCCTCCAACTCCTTGGTCGGCACCTCGGCGAGCGACGGCATGAATTTCGTGAGCTTCACGTCCACCGCAGGAGTGGCAGCGGCATCCCTGCCGCTGGACCGACTGCGGCTGGAAGCCGCAGCCACTCCCTTCACGACCGCCTCGGCCTCCAGCACGGCCATTTCCAGAAAAGGCGGCGGGCTGGTGCGGTTTTTCTCCATGATCTCGCGCGGGATCGGGATGAGCTTGATCCGCACGCCCGTTTCGGCCTCCAGTTCGTGGCAGACGAGCCGCAGGTCCATCTCGAACTCCCACGCGAGGCAATGCCCTTCCGTCGCACCGGCCTCCTGGGCCGCCTTCGCCACGGCCCGGACATCGCTGCGCGTGAGCAACCCGTCGATGCCGTCCACATGGACGAAGGCGCGCCCCTTGCGGCCATGCAGCAGGCCGGCGTTGGCCAGCGGCTCGGCCTGATAGAAGCCGAGCACGACCTTGCGGTGCTCGTCGTCCGCGCCGCGCAGCCGTTCCTTCTGCCACCACTGCCGCTCGTAACGACCGAGATTGTGAACATCGAAGGCGCGGTAGGGCTGGCCCTCGGCATGGAGCTTGCGCTGGAGTTCGATCAAGCGCTTGCGGCTGGTGTGGATGGCGAACCGCCCGAGGTCAGCCATGATCCAGCGCCGGCCCAGCCGCTCGGCCACCGCGCCCGTCGTGCCGCTGCCGCAGAAGAAATCGGCGACGAGATCGCCTTCGTTGCTGCTGGCTTTGATGATGCGTTCGAGAAGGGCTTCGGGCTTTTGGGTCATGTAACTCTGATATTCGTCCCCCATCGAGTTGATGACATCAATGTCGTCCCAAAAGTCGGACACATAGACTCCTTTGGATTCGCTCTCGTAATACTTGAGACGCGGCGAACCTCCTTGTTTTTCCGGCAAGTAGATCAAGCCTTGCGCATCCAACTCATCCAGCACGCTCGGATTTTTGAGCCAGTGCATTCCATTCTTTCCAAGCTTGTTCGGGTCAATACCTCGCCAGACTTGGCCCGTCGCTCCTTTGGATCGTCCGCTGGCAAGAATTGGCACTGGCTGGAAGACTCCGCGTTCGTCTTCGTAGCTGTAGTGCTTTTTAGACGACTCGGAATACTCACCGAATTGCGGATTGAACGTATGTTTGCCGGTCTTTGACGCGAAGATCAGGAAGTCTTGGCTGTTTCGCCATTGAGTCTTCACGCCCGCCGCAATCGCCGACCGCTTCCAAGCAATCAGGTTTTCAAAGTGCGGAAAGATTTCGTCGACGATGACCCTCAGCGGTCCCACCACCCGCCAATCGCAATGCACGTAAATGCTTCCTTTGTCTGACAGCAGCTCTTTCATCAGCGATAGCCGCTCGAACATCATGTGGAGATACGAGTCGGTGCCCTTGCCCCACATGTCGCGGTAGGCGACCATTTCGAGCGTGGACTGATCCTTTTCGATGGTCTCCTTCCCCTCGCCGATGGGCACGTCCATCGTGAAGTCCGCGCCCACGTCGAACGGCGGGTCGATGTAGATGAGGTCGATCTGCCCTTTGAACTCCTTGAGCAGGCTCGCCATCACGAGCTTGTTGTCACCCCAGATGAGCCGGTTGCGGAAATCATCGCGGCGTTGACTGTTCTTCTCGAACAGGGCCAGTTCGCCCTGCGCCACCGCCTCGCTGCGCGGCTGGTCGATCGTCTCGATGCGCTGGAGCGGCATCGCGCAGGCGGCAATGTCCACCTCACGGCGGCGGCCGTGCTCGTCGTATTTGCCTTCCCAGACCAGCTCGGTCTTGAGCGTGGAAAGCGGATGCGGATTGGCCGGACCGTAGCGCACGGCCGGCGTCTTCTCATCGGATGCCTCGGGCATGGGCGTGCCTTATTTCGCACTACCGATGCCGGGGTGTCAATCGCGCTACCGTTGACCGGGTGTATGGATTCGACCGCTGCCGCTATCTTCGTTTGTGGCAAACGACACGGTGAAACGGCTGCTGGCGCGGGTGAGGCAACTTCGGGAGGCACGCGGCCTGACCCAGGAGACCTTTGCCGAACGCGCCGGGCTGACCTATAAGCATTACCAACAGGTCGAAGCCGGCCGAAAGTACGACATCCGCCTTTCCACGCTGATCAAGATGGCCGATGGACTCGAGTTGGAGCTGAAGGAACTCCTGGACTTCGATGCTCCACCGATGGTTTTGGCCGAGGATCCGGCGGAAACCGATTCCCCCACGGCTGCCAGCACGGGTGCGCGCAAGCCGCCCAAACGCCGGTCCGGCGAAAAAGGCGGCTGAGCGGAAAACACGACGCAGGCGCCGCGTCCCCAGGGTTCTTGGGGCGGCGACGCCCCCGTCGCCGGGACAACGCCGGTCCGGTGAAAAGGGTGGTTGAGCGGAAAACGCGACGCAGGCGTCGCGTCCCCAGGGTTCTTGGAGCGGCGACGCCCTCGTCGCCGGGGTAACCAAGCATCCGGTCAAAACCGCAGTTCGGTCAGCTCGCCCTGCCACGGCCACTCAGCGGGTCGGGAGCACAATCTCTTCCGCATCGGGTTCATTACGACGTAGTTCCATTTCCCTTGATAGTTGTCGGCCGACCGGAGAAAGCGGTCGAAATAATCCTTCTGCCAGAGAGGCGGCGTTATCTTCAGGAGGGCGGTAATCTGCCGGCTGCTCAGTGACTTCCAAGTCTGAATCCAATGAGCCAGCAGCTTTGCGTCTGCAGACGGACGGGCAAAAAGATGCACATGGTCGGGCATCACGATAAACCTGCCCACGAACCAGCCATCAGCCACCGGCGAGCGATTCCAGATGCCGACCAGAACCGCGTAGGCTTCGTGGCAGGCAAGCAACGGCCGCCGGTGATGGGTGACAACTGTGAGGAAAACCGTGGGATGACGGGAAAAGGGTTGGAGGTGAACAAGGTGTTTATGCTCCGAATGCACCGGGCTGATCGTTCCAAAAAATGGAAACAAAGAGCAAACAAGAAAACGCGACGAGGGCGTCGCGTCTCCAATATCCCGTTGGAGCGGCAACGCTCCTTGTTGCCGAGACTCCCGGTTGAAACGCCGTCGGGGCAGCCGGTGGAGCCGAGACGCCTTCGTCCCGGCATGTCTCCTCACGCCGCCAGACGCAGGATCTTTTCGACCACGGCCGGCGTGATGTCGCCGCGTTCGCCGAGCTTGATCGCCCCGCGGGCCTCGAGCTGGCGGGCCACCTCGGCGGCGACCCCCGCCGGCACGCCATAGTCGGCCAGGTGCGTGCCGATGCCGAGCGACTCGTAGAACTTGCGCGTGGCGGCGATGGCGGCATCGATGCGCGCGTCCTCGCCGCCGTCGCGCAGGTCCCACACCCGGGCGGCGTACTGGAGCAGTTTCTCCCGCTTGCCGTCGCGCTGGACCTGCAGGAGGCTCGGGAGCACGACGGCGAGCGTGCGGGCGTGGTCGAGGCCGTGCAGGGCGGTGAGCTCGTGGCCGATCATGTGCGTGGCCCAATCCTGCGGCACGCCCACGCCGATGGCGGTGTTGAGCGCCCAGGTGGCGGCCCAGACGAGATTGGCGCGCGCCGCATAATCCTTGGGGTCGGCCAGGGTCTTCGGACCCTCCTCAATGAGCACACGCAGGATCGACTCGGCGAAGCGGTCCTGGATGGCGGCGTTCACCGGGAATGTCAGGTACTGCTCGAGGACATGGCAGAACGCGTCGCCGATGCCGTTGGCGACCTGCCGCGCGGGCAGGGAAAACGTGCTTTCCGGATCGAGGATCGAGAAACGCGGGAAGAGCAGCGGACTGAGGAAGGCAAGCTTCTCGTGGCGGGCGCGACGGCTGATCACGGCGGCGCTGTTGGCCTCGGAGCCCGTGGCCGGCAGCGTGAGCACGGCGCCGAGCGGCAGGGCTTCCCTGACTTTCTCGCCTTTCGCCAGGAGGTCCCACGGGTCGCCCTTGAACGGGGTGGCGGCGGCGACGAACTTGGCGCCGTCGAGCACCGAACCGCCGCCCACGGCCAGAATCCAGTCGACCGCCTCGCGGCGGCAGATTTCGACGGCCTTCATCAGGGTGTCGTAGTCCGGATTGGCCTCGACGCCGAAGAACTCGATGACCGGGCGGTTGCCGAGCGCCGTCCGCACCTGATCATAGACGCCGTTCTGCCGGATACTGCCACCGCCGGCGAGCAGCAGCACGCGGGCCTTGGCCGGCAACTCCCGGTCGAGCTTGGCGATCTGGCCACGGCCGAAATGGATGCGGGTGGGATTGTGAAAGGTGAAGTTCTCCATGGGCAGACTGTTATTCCACCGGTGCGAACTGGCAAGCAGGGGCTGGAAAAACAAGGGGCACCCAAAATGCGGTTGAGGCCGGCGGCCGGTCGCGCTTAGGTGAACTTTCCCATGTCCTCCGAACCCACCTGCTACTGGCACCGCGCGAAGCAAACCGTCGAGACCGAGCGGATCTACGGCGAGGGCTGGCTGCGCTGGATCTATGGGAATCCGCTCGGGCGGCTGGCCCTGTGGCTCGTCGTGCGGCGCGCCGTTTTTTCGTGGTACTACGGCTGGCGGATGAACCGCCGGTACAGCGCGAACCAGATCCTGCCTTTCATCGTCGACTACGGCCTCGATGTCGACGAATTCGCGAAGTCGGCCTTTGCCTTCAAGACCTTCAACGAGTTTTTCCACCGCGCCCTGAAACCCGGCGTGCGCCCCGTCGCGCCGGGCGGCGACGTGGCCGTGCTGCCGGCCGACGGCCGGCACCTCGTGTTTCCCGATGTCGACGCGGCGGACGGTTTCTACGTCAAGGGCGCGAAGTTCACGGTGGCGGAGCTGCTCGGCGAGGCGCATCTGCCGCCGGAGCAGCAGGTGCTGGCTCCGCGTTTCGCCGGCGGCGCGATGCTCATCTCGCGCCTCGCGCCGGTGGACTACCACCGTTTCCATTTTCCCGTCGGCGGCGTGGCGGGCGAGCCGCGGTTGATCAAGGGCTGGCTTTACTCGGTCCACCCGATCGCCCTGCGCCGCAACCTGCGTTACCTTGTCGAAAACAAGCGCATGGTCACGCTGATCGAGTCGCCGGCCTTCGGTCCGGTGGCCATGATCGAAATCGGCGCGACCAACGTGGGCCGCATCCGGCAGCTGTTCATTCCCGGGCGTCCGGTCGCCAAGGGTGAGGAGAAGGGCCTGTTCGCCTTCGGCGGTTCGTGCGTCATCACGCTGTTTGGCCGCGGCCGCATCCGGTTCGACGCCGATCTCATCGGACAAAGCGCGCAGCATCTCGAGACTTACGCGAAAATGGGCGACCGGCTGGGCGCCGCCGTGGCTGGCGCACGAACGTAAGGCCCACGGGTCCAATCAAGGTCGTACAAGACGCGTCCAAGCCGTCGCGGGCGGTCTTTCTTCCGGGAAAAGCGCAGCGGCTGATTTCTCTTGCGTGATCCCGGACGGCTTCCAAGGGTTCGAGCATCAGCAAACGAAAAGAGCCATGAGGCCTCAGAGCAAAGCCGGTTTGATCAGCGGGGCGATCATCATCTTTATTTTGATCCTCGCCGGATCGTCCGCCACTTACGTGGTGGAGCCGGGCCATCGCGGCGTGGAGGTGACGCTGGGCAAAGTGTCGCCGGCGTTCAAACCGGAGGGTTTCGGTTTCAAACTGCCGTTCGTGACGACCGTCGCATCCCAGTTGATCCGCCAGCAGACCGCCCAGATGGGAGCCGACTGCTATTCGTCGGATCTGCAGCAGGTGAAGATGAACGTCCGCGTGCTTTATCGCGTGCCGCAGGCCTCGGTGGTGGCCATTTTCCGCGACTACGCCGGCGCTCCGTTCGACTCGCTCATCAAGCCGCGCGTGGCGGAGGCCCTGAATGAGCTGACCGCCCTGCGCACGGCGGAAGTCATCGTGCAGAAACGGGAGGAAGTGAAGAGTCTCGCCCTCGAAAGCGCGCGGCGGAAGGTGGGCGACGTGCTCGTGATTGAGGATGTGGTGCTTGAGGACATCAACCTGACCCGGGCGCTTGAAAACGCCATCGAGGCCAAGATGGTGCAGGAGCAGGAGGCAGCGCGCGCGCGTTTCGCCCAACAACAGGCTCAAGTCGAGGCGAACACAGCCGTCATCAAGGCCAAGGGCGAGGCGGAATCCATCATCTTGCGCGGGAAGGCGCTGCGCGAAAATCCGAGCGTGCTGGAACTGCAGATCATCGAGCACTGGGACGGAGTGACGCCGCTGGTCGTCGGCCCCGGCGCCACCGGCGCAAACATGATGCTGCCGCTGGGCGATTTCGGCACCGGGACGGAACCGGCAGCGACGGAGGGCCAACCATGAACCCGCGCGTTGTCAACGAGAGCAATCCCGGAGAGATTGATCCGCGGACCGTGACGAAACTGATCGGGGCGGCCCTGCTGGTCTTTGTAGCGGTGATACTGGCCTCTTCGGGCACTTACGTCGTGCCGCCCGGTTTTCGCGGCGTGGAGGTGACCCTGGGCAAGGTCTCCCCGGATTTCAAACCGGAGGGCTTTGGGTTCAAGCAACCGTTCATCACCCATATCCAGCCGATCACGATCCGCCAGCAGACGCGCCCCGTGCCGGCGGAGTGCTACTCGTCGGATCTGCAGCAGGTGAAGATGGAGGTGCATGTGCTTTATCGCGTGCCGGAACACTCGATTGTGAAGATTTTCCAGGATTATGCCGGCGAACCGTTCGACAGCCTCATTGCGCCCCGCGTGCAGGAGGCGTTGAAGGAAGTGGCCGCCACGTACAGCGCCGAGCAGATTGTCAAACGGCGCGAAGAGGTGAAAAACCGGGCGCTGGAACTGGCGCGCCGCAAGATCGGCGCCGACTTCCTCGTCGTGGCTGACTTGGTGATCTATAATCTGGCCCTTTCCCCCGAGTTGGAGGCGGCGATTGAAATGAAAATGGTCCAGGAGCAGGAGGCCGAGAAGGCCAAGTTTACCCAGCTCAAGGCCCAGATCGAAGCCGACACCGCGATCATCCGCGCCAAAGGCGAGGCCGAGGCCATCCAGGTGCGTGGCGGCGCGCTCCGGGCCAATCCTGATTTTATCAAGTTGCAGATTCTTCAGAACTGGAACGGTCGCTCGCCACTCGTCGTCGGCGGGGGCGGCTCCAACGTGTTGCTGTCCCTCGAGGAACTCAGCCGGCGCGTGGCGCCGGCATCCAACCGCGCCGCCCGGCCGGCACCGGTCGCGCCGCCCCAATCACGGTGAACCCCCGGTTGCGCGCCACCCTCCAGCTGGCCGTGCTGCTGCTGGTGATTGTGTTCCTGTTCCTGTTGTTCCCGGCGGCGTTTGCGTTCGTGGAAATGGCGGCCCGCGAGTTTCGTTACTTGTGGTGGCTGATCCTCCTGCTGGCGCTCGCGTGCTGGCTGATCTGGGGCGCAGGCCGGCGTCCCAAACGATAGGCGAACCATGGCGCACCTGGGGCGGGACAGGACCGGTGGAACGGCCCAACGGTGGAGACCTCCGTCATAAACACCGGGGGTGTGCTTGCGCCGCGCGCGGAACTCAGTAACTTCGCGCGATCATGAACCCCAAGTTCTCCGCCTACGCCCACCCGGAGGCCCTCGTCGACGGCGACTGGCTGCAGGCGCATCTCACCGACCCGGGCCTCCGCATCGTCGAGAGCAACGAGGATGTCCTGCTCTACGACACCGGCCACATCCCCGGCGCCGTGCACATCGACTGGCGCGGTGATTTGCAGGACAACACCGTGCGCGACTACATCACCCCGGAGGGGTTTGCCGCAGTCTGCTCCAAAAACGGCATCACGCCGGACACCACGGTTGTCTTCTACGGAGACAAATCCAACTGGTGGTCGGCCTACGCCCTGTGGGCGTTCCGTCTTTTCGGCCACACCAAGGTGAAGCTGCTCGATGGCGGCCGCGGCAAATGGTACGCGGACGGCCGGCCGATGACGCGCGAGAAACCGTCCCCGGCGCCGGCCAAATACCCGGTCCCACCCCAGCGGTACGACCGGGAGATCCGCGCCTTTTACGACGACACACTCAAGCACATGCAGGCCAAAAAGCCGCTCATCGACGTGCGTTCGCCGGGCGAGTTCCGCGGCGAAATCACGCACATGCCCGAGTACCCGCAGGAAGGCGTGCTGCGCGGCGGCCACATTCCCGGAGCCCGGGGCGTGCCCTGGAAGACGGCGGCCAACGACGATGGAACCTTCAAGACCTTCGACGAGCTGAAGAAGATCTACGTCGAGCAGCTTGGCCTGAAACCGGACGCCGACATCATCGCCTACTGCCGCATCGGCGAGCGCTCGAGCCACACCTGGTTTGTGCTCACCTATCTGCTCGGCTACCAGAAGGTCCGCAACTACGACGGCTCCTGGACCGAGTGGGGCAACAAGGTGCGCGCACCGATCGAAAAAGGTGCCTGACCATTTCGGATAGCGGAGATCCGCCGTCGCCAAGCCTTTGGCGGACAGGCCGGAAACCGGATCGGGCCTGCCCTCTAACGCGCCTGAGGAACTTCGTTCTGGTGCCGGATCCGAGCTCTCCGGTTTCCGGTATTCGCTCTCCGGTATCAAATGTATCCGCCCCATCTCGGTGAGATCGTTGATCTCTTTGACGCGCTGTCCGACGAGGAGAAGCGCGAGAACCTCATCGCCTATGCGGACAACGCGCCCCGCTGCGCCCCGGCGCCCGGCGCGGCCTTTGATCTCGAGGACGTGCGCAAGGACGAGGAGTGCACGGACACCGTCGGCGTTTTTCTCCAGGTCGACGACGGCCGGCGGGCGCACTTCCGCATTTCCCTGGGCCCGCAGGTGCAGACTTTGACCAAGGCCATGACCGCCATCCTCTGCCGGGGGCTCGACGGCGCCACTCCCGAGGAGGTCATGGAAGTGCCGCAGGATTTCGTGCCGCGGATCGTCGGCGGCCAGCTCGTGCGGCTGCGCAGCCAGACCGTCTATTACATCCTCACGCGCATGAAGAGCGTCTGCAAAGTCTGGCTCAACCGGGAACGGGCCGCCGCCGCGGGCGGCCGGTGATTTCCCGAGACAAAGATAACCACAGATTACGCGGATGGAGGGACGGTAGCAGCCGATCTGTGTAAATCTGTCTGACTATCGGAGGGCGGAGACCAACATGTTTGTCCTGGTGGTAGAGTCACGCGGCGAGTTTGAGGTGGTCGAGCGTCTCGTGCATTTGCTGTTGCAGCATTTGGTAATGTTGTTCGAGGCG
>JAQTYQ010000071.1 GCA_028688225.1 Opitutaceae bacterium
AATGGCTATAGACGTCAGGCAGAGAGAACTTGAGGATGGCTATGACCATACCACGCACGAATCACGAGATGGCTGCAATAGTTGATCAGGGGATCGCCATTGCCGAGCAGACCGGCTACGGGCAGGGATACGTATTCATGCGTGACCACAACGTACCGCTTGCCGTGGTCCTGCGCGTGTTGTCGGAGCCGGAGCACCGGCGTAAGGCGAAATAGCGGCCACGGCGCCTCGTTTGCAGCGATGGCGACATGGCGCCGGTCCCGGCGTTCATTTCGGGACCGGCGTGTGAACGGGGCCGGAATGTTGTATTGGACGCACGGTCGGGGCCTGGGTGGTGGCCGCCGTGCTTATCCACCTCCGCCACGTCCGGGATGTTTCAATCCGCGCCCGGCGGTGAGGCCGGGCGGTGCGCGCGCGGGCTCTGAGCGAGCCCATGATTGATGAAGTTTCAATCCACGCCCGGCGGTGAGGCCGGGCGGTGCTATCGTCGAAATCGACGCGGACCGAGTAGCAATCGTTTCAATCCACGCCCGGCGGTGAGGCCGGGCGGTGCGAGAGCGCGCGACTAGCGGTAAAGCAGGTATTTGGTTTCAATCCACGCCCGGCGGTGAGGCCGGGCGGTGCCACAGCTCCTGTTGCATCCACCGCGCAAACAGGAGTTTCAATCCACGCCCGGCGGTGAGGCCGGGCGGTGCTTCGACACCTACCACGGTTCGAAATGCTCGATCAGTTTCAATCCACGCCCGGCGGTGAGGCCGGGCGGTGCTTCGACACCTACCACGGTTCGAAATGCTCGATCAGTTTCAATCCACGCCCGGCGGTGAGGCCGGGCGGTGCACGCGGCACGTCTGGTCTCTTTGCTGGTCTTACTGTTTCAATCCACGCCCGGCGGTGAGGCCGGGCGGTGCTCGCGGGCGAGCGGCAAGATGCTGCGGGTCTACGAGTTTCAATCCACGCCCGGCGGTGAGGCCGGGCGGTGCGACCATCCTCATGCAAAGTTGATATGACCGCGCGGTTTCAATCCACGCCCGGCGGTGAGGCCGGGCGGTGCATGGACAGGAGGGCCATGCGGACTTCGTTGTTAGTGTTTCAATCCACGCCCGGCGGTGAGGCCGGGCGGTGCATAGGGCGCGCCAGCCTTACTCACACCCGTCATTCGTTTCAATCCACGCCCGGCGGTGAGGCCGGGCGGTGCCGTCGCGGACCCGTCTACCCACCCCGCGACCTCTGTTTCAATCCACGCCCGGCGGTGAGGCCGGGCGGTGCGTTATATCCACCACACCGCGGATAGACATATATGGTTTCAATCCACGCCCGGCGGTGAGGCCGGGCGGTGCACAGCGGGCCAACGCCAGCCGCGGGTGGACGCGCCGTTTCAATCCACGCCCGGCGGTGAGGCCGGGCGGTGCTTGATTAGGTGTGCGCCAGCACGTGTACGCTGGGTGTTTCAATCCACGCCCGGCGGTGAGGCCGGGCGGTGCCGCAGATACTCCATTTCCCAACGCACCCACCTAGTTTCAATCCACGCCCGGCGGTGACGCCGGGCGGTGCGGACGGCTATCCGTCGTGGTATAAAATTACTACGGTTTCAATCCACGCCCGGCGGTGAGGCCGGGCGGTGCCAACCCGGCACCTGACAGCCGTCAATACCACTTTGGTTTCAATCCACGCCCGGCGGTGAGGCCGGGCGGTGCTTGCGCGTTTACGAAAAAGGTAAGCAGCTTGGGGATGTTTCAATCCACGCCCGGCGGTGAGGCCGGGCGGTGCACACATATATGCCCATGACATCCTCCGCACAAAAAGTTTCAATCCACGCCCGGCGGTGAGGCCGGGCGGTGCACCAGCCGCGCCGACGGCCTACGCCCGCCCGACCCGTTTCAATCCACGCCCGGCGGTGAGGCCGGGCGGTGCAACCTACATTTAGTCGACCAACCTTGCGTGAGCTGGTTTCAATCCACGCCCGGCGGTGAGGCCGGGCGGTGCAGTCGGTCGGGTTTTGGCATGCAGGCGGTCGAGATGTTTCAATCCACGCCCGGCGGTGAGGCCGGGCGGTGCCCGAGGCGCCCTTTTGCCAGCAACCGCCCTGGTCAGGTTTCAATCCACGCCCGGCGGTGAGGCCGGGCGGTGCTTATACGCAGCAAGGTACGCCGTTGCCGGTGCCGGTTTCAATCCACGCCCGGCGGTGAGGCCGGGCGGTGCGAGTCGGTCCGGTTTCGGCATGCAGGCGGTCGAGATGTTTCAATCCACGCCCGGCGGTGAGGCCGGGCGGTGCGTACTGGTCATGATGCTTCCTTGGTCGTTTTCCTGTTTCAATCCACGCCCGGCGGTGAGGCCGGGCGGTGCACCCCAACCCCTCCGGTCCCGGAGGGGCAACCCTGTTTCAATCCACGCCCGGCGGTGAGGCCGGGCGGTGCTCCCGTCGGAATTGGGTCTGATGTACGCCCATCCGTTTCAATCCACGCCCGGCGGTGAGGCCGGGCGGTGCCACATCTTGGGCCGAGATCGAGCGGAGGGCGGCATGTTTCAATCCACGCCCGGCGGTGAGGCCGGGCGGTGCTACATTCCTCCCGGAGTCGTAGGCACCAGTAGCTGTTTCAATCCACGCCCGGCGGTGAGGCCGGGCGGTGCCTTCCCGTGGCTCCTGGGCAGTGAGGTGTTTGCCAAGTTTCAATCCACGCCCGGCGGTGAGGCCGGGCGGTGCATTTCATCGAATCCCCCGTAGTTCGGTCGGTTACCGTTTCAATCCACGCCCGGCGGTGAGGCCGGGCGGTGCATTTCGGCCAAGGTTGCCCGGTTCGTATACGATTGGTTTCAATCCACGCCCGGCGGTGAGGCCGGGCGGTGCCTTGTCATCCACGTATCGGCGGGACACCTCGTTACGAGTGTTTCAATCCACGCCCGGCGGTGAGGCCGGGCGGTGCCGCTGGATCGGAACCAACCCGTTCCACGACATGAAGTTTCAATCCACGCCCGGCGGTGAGGCCGGGCGGTGCATGATCCGGCTCCGATAGTCCCTTGCTGCACGATAGTTTCAATCCACGCCCGGCGGTGAGGCCGGGCGGTGCACAGACAGTAGGCGCCTGACCCAGGCGCATGTCTGGTTTCAATCCACGCCCGGCGGTGAGGCCGGGCGGTGCTGGGCCTGCTCGACGGAAACTTCCGGGTCGGCCAGTTTCAATCCACGCCCGGCGGTGAGGCCGGGCGGTGCCTGGTCTGGCTGACCGTCTCGGTGGCGCCGGAGATGTTTCAATCCACGCCCGGCGGTGAGGCCGGGCGGTGCGACGTAGTCTGTCCGATGGTGTCCGACATTTTCGGTTTCAATCCACGCCCGGCGGTGAGGCCGGGCGGTGCCGCAGGGCGTCAGCTCGTCGAGGAGCATGGAGACGTTTCAATCCACGCCCGGCGGTGAGGCCGGGCGGTGCTCCGCGTTCGCAACTTGCCGTTTCGATTGCGGATTTGGGCATGATCGCGCGAAGTCCACTCCTGTAGAACATGCGGACCACAAATATATGCCCTTCATGGTTTCCTCTTTGTTAAAGATCAATGGGTTAGCCATGCCGCGAACCTTACCGTCCTGTGCCAGCCTCTTCAGGTTCGCGCATTACACCAACAGCGGTCCCTCAAAATCCACGGAACGGAAGTTGCCGTACTGCTTGACTCGCACCTCCGCGGGTTCGGTGATTCGGTAGAAACGCAGGTTGTCTTCGTTCTCATTGATTTCAGCCAGCAACGCCCTTTCAAGTTGCTCGTATTGCATGACGTTTACCTGGCATTCGAACACGGATTTCTGCACCCGTTGGCCGACGCCTTCGCATATTTTGGCGACCCGGCGCAGCCGGCGACGGCCTTGTCGGGTTTCGGTGGAAACATCGTAGGTAACAATGATCAACATACCCGGCCTTTCATTTGGTTACGAACGGCAGGTAGCCTTCCATCTCTCCCCGCAAGGTCCGGGCCAGAAACCGGGCCTGGATGAGAGGCAGGATGGCCAGGGGCAATTTCGTCTCCAACAGCGGGTGAGTCACTTCCTCCTGTTTGCGCTCCTGCCAGGCGGTGACGACCTTGCGGCGCCCTCGTTCATTCAGCAAGACGGCGCCGCCTTCCCTTTCCTCGAAGTCCTGAGCCGCTATCTGCCCCCTGTTGATCAGCGTCAGGGCGAGACGATCAGCCAAGATGGAACGGAATTCCTCCTGCAAATCCAGGGCGAGCGCGGCCCTTCCTGGTCGGACGGCATGCAGGAAGCCCAACTGGGGATCGAGACCGACGCTTTCGAGGGCTGATCGGCAGTCGTTCATGAGCATGGAATAGAGGAAGGACAGCAAGGCATTGAAGCGGTCGAGAGGCGGCCGTCGGGTACGACCGTCGAGTGCGAAGCTTGCGCGGGCCTGGGGTTTGACGACGAGGTTGATGGCCGAGAAATAGCCTCTGGCCGCTTCGCCTTCGATTCCGCGCAAGGCATCCAGATCAGGGGCACCCTTGGCCGCGCGCAACGAGGCGGCAAGGTTGTCGGCGACCCGCGCGAGGGTCCTCGTATCGCCGTCATCGGCACTTTCGCGCGCCCCGCGCAGGACCACGGAACGGCTGTTCTTCAGTTTGCCGGCCACGATGGCCCGAGCGGTCTCAAGGGTGAACGCCGGGTCGCTTGCGAGCTTGTAGTGGGCCTGGCGGAGCAGGATGTTGCCGGATACCGGGCCCTCCAGTCGTGCCTTGAAACGACCGCTTTCTTCCAGGAGGACCAGGCTCTTGCCCTCGTCCGCAAGGCGATGCATCAATGCTGGCGACACCATGACGTTGCCGAAACAGACCAGGCCGCCAACGTGATGGAGGGGTACCTGCAAGCGCTTTTCGCGATCAACGTCGATGCGCACGGTGGCGTTCTCCAGGTGCGCGTAGGCGTGGGGCGTCATGACGTAGAGGGTGTTGAGCAGGGTATACACGGCTAGTCCTGGATGTCGAACAGCTGGTCGCCGAGGGCCGACCAACGCCCTGTGGCGGCGATGGCCTCGGGCTGGCAGATGTCCTTCAACGAGCATTCACGGCAACGGTCATCATTGGCGGGCGGTGGAAGGCGGCCACCCGCGAGCATGGACCGAATGGCAGAGCAGGTGACCTCGACCAACCGGCGCAATTCCACCGTGACCGTCACTTCCCGGCGGCGTCTGCTGCTGGCGTGGTATATGGCGCCTTTGGGGACCGGCCGGCCGAGCATTTCCTCCAGGCACATGGCCTGGGCGGCGAGTTGGATGTCGTCGTGCACCTTCTGGCGTTTGCGGCCGTGTTTGAACTCGACCGGGAAAACCGTGCCGTTCGGGTGGAACTCCACCAGGTCGGCCTTGCCGATCAGGTTCAGGCGGTCGGACCACAAGGGCAGGGCGCGTTCCACCTTTACCCCGGCCTTCATCTCGTAACCGGGCTCGTCCACCAGGTGATGCACGGCCTGGCCACGGGCGGTATGGACGTTGTCCTCGAAGGCCTGCTCCAGGTGGATCAGGCCGCATTGGCGCGGACAGTAGGCCCAGTGTTGCAGGGCGGAGAGGGGGATGGGGTCCGTCTCGGTCAGGACCATGCTGCCAACATGCGGCTATGTACTTAGTTTGACGGAGGTTGCCATGGGCGCGACGCTCGACGAACTGGGGGCGCAGGCCATGAACCTCCCGTTGCGGGAGCCCAGCGAGTTGATCCACCGCTTGCCGGTCAGCCTAGAGGGCGAGCCCGAAGGCACGCCGGAGTAGATTGCCGAGGTTTGGGACGACGAAATCTCCCGGCGGGTAGCGGAGATTGATACTGGAACGGCCGTGCTGATCCCGGAAGAAGAGGTTTTCGCGAAGATCGACGAAATGCTGAAGAAGGCCGGCAATTGAAGGTTCTTTGGCAGGATCATTCGAAAGCCGAGTGCAGGGAGACCGTCCATTACTACCGTGTCCATGCCGGGCGTCCTGTCGCGTAGAACTTTGCCGACGAAACCTGCAGGGCAACCTACTGACTGCGGGAGCAGCCCCGCCTTGGGATGCGCGATGGCGATGAGATTCGACGCTATCCGCTGCACGATTACCTTTATCACGTGGTTTATCGTCCGATGGGCGAGACGATCATCATTGTCGCCGTTGCCCACCAGCGCCGCCGGCCCGGCAATTGGAGCGGGCGGCGCTGAGCCTGGTTTCTATTTGTTGATCAAAAGCCGTCAATAACGTCAGGCTTCAATCCATCAAGTTCACTAAGTTCATAGCTCCCATCCGATTTCGCGGTTAGTGTGCGGTGTACTTTTGCAGATGAGTACTGGCCGGATTTGCAGTCGTGTGAGCTTCCCTCTGTTTTTCGTCTTCCAGCCCGACGGCATTATGCCGCCAATTTCTCTTCATGCTCAGCGGTGATCCAGTCCTCCAGATACTTCACTGGCGAGGCGTAGCCGAGCGTGGAATGGATCCGTTTCCGGTTGTAGAACGGCTCGATGTAATCGAAGAGATC
>JAQTYQ010000072.1 GCA_028688225.1 Opitutaceae bacterium
TTGCGTGGCCTTGACTTGCACCAGCCGGCCATCCGGGGTCCGTAGATCATGTCCCTTCGTATTGGCCGGCAGCGGTTCGAGCCCGAACACGTTCGCCGCAATCATCTCGCCGATGTCCCCGATGATCTTGCCATCGACGGTGAAGGCCAAGCGGGGGTACGCCTCCTGCAGGGTCTTTTGCACTCCATAGAGCGATTGCAGGGCGTCTGGGATCGGAGCCGGGGCGGCATGTTTATTCATGGCCAAATCGAAGATGGGGTGGCTGGTGAATATGGTAGGTGAGCAGTTTTCGTTCCCTCAAGGCGCGCATGAGGACGCGCGTCGCCGCGCTTTCAACGGCGAGATTGCAATTCGCTCCGGTGTCCGTGACCAGCAGGAATTCCCGGTTCAGGTCCTTGAGCAATTGGGGCATCGCCTGCTGCCAGCGCGCCAGCAATACGGGTTCAGCCGCCTCCACTCCCCTCACCCCAGCCAACACCTCATGGATCGCCCGCGAATCCGCGCAACCCGACTGATTATAGATGAGGCAGTCGAGCAGCACCGCGAACCGGTCCGCGCCCAAAACGGCGTAAAGCAAACCGAAGTTGCCCAAGTCCGACATCTCCGGCCAATGGGTCAGGATGTGCGCGACCAGTTTGACAGGATCAACCCGTGGCGAGCCCTTGAGCGATGAAAACAGGCAAAGACCATCAGGAGCCTGTGTAAACGAAAGCAACACCTTGGCGGCCGGAAAGAAAGCCCGGTTGATATCATCAACCTCCCGCCGGTAGCGCTCGCTTTCGGGTATCCCGTCTTTCATGAGGCCTATCCGATCGAAGCAGCGGAGGGCCTTGATGGTATTCGGTTCAAGGAGGCGCACGCCCACGATCCGGCAGATCTCCGGCGCCAGCGCCGGATCCGGCAAATCGCGGCAATACAAGGGAGCAAAGATGCTGGCCGCGGCATAATGAGCGAGAATATCGAGAGATAAAGCTCCGGCGATCTTTCCCCGCCAACCCGCGCGGCGGAGTAATAGCTCCGGCGCATGATCGAGCAGGGTAAAAACAAACTGGGTCACCAGCTGGAGATGATCCGGGTAGCAGGCTAGGCACAGCAGCGCCGGGTCGGGATGGGACGGGTGGTTCTTTTCGACCAAGTGCATGGTGTGATTGCGGAAGTTGGGAGGTGGGCTCTGGTCTTATGGTCCCCTCCCCGGCTTGCGCCCGGCCCCGCGGAATCGCCGCAAACGCTCCCGATCAATGCGCTTCATCCGGGCCCGGAGTCGGGCGGACGTTTGGAAATACTTGAGAAACACCCATCGGGTCTGGTCCCGCTTCTGCGCGTTCACCGTGGCCGCGACCAATGCGAGATTGGAGGGGCCGTCATGTCCGAAGCGCGATAGGGGTGTGAGGTGATCCACATGATAGTTGGCCGTGGCGAAGCTGCGCCCCAGCGGCACGCCGGAGTAGTAACACCGCCCTCCTTGAATCTCCCACAGGGCCCGCAGGTCCGCCCGGGTATGGAAATAGTCCTGCTCCTGCAGCAGTTCGCGGCGGCGTTTGCGCTTGAGGTCTCCATACGCATGCCGCTCAAGCCGGAGGCTGAGGCGACGGAAATACTGGAAGCCTTCACCTTCCGGTAAACGAAGGACCGGGTGGAAACAACGTCCGAACCGTAAACGGGTGAACCGCGCCCTTGGCGGAAGAGGTGCCCGGGAGGTGTTGCCCCGGACCAGATCGAGCGCGGCCGGCGTGAACACAATATAGGCGTAAGGTGTCCGCCGGATGAAGCCGGCGCTATAGCGGTAGATATCCTCCAAACATATCCTCATCCTGCACCGTCGCGATATTTCCGTGAAGGTCATGAGCGTGGAGGGATCGGGTCGGACTGGTCCGGTCAGCGGCAAGCGTTGTGCCGTCCCGGTTGGGATGGCGAGCCATGAAAGCGCGCGGTGAGGCAGGCCTTGGCAAAGGCGTTTTCCAGTTGTTCGAGAAATCCCGGGTAGATGTAGTGCGGATCGACCGGGAGATAACGCGATCCCGACGACCAGCGCTTCTGGTCCCGGATGGACTCGGCCAGGCCGGGGCAGTCACCGATATTTTTGAAGGTCCAGGGGCCGAGTCGTTTTCCCCAGAAGGTATAGCAGACGCCTCCATAGCGCAGGTAACCCCAAAGCTTGTCGCTTGTGCCTTGCGTGCAGTGCCCGAGCCAGGTGATGGTTGATCCGAATTGGGAGGGCGGCATCCGGCATAGTTACCGGCCCGGTTGGCCCGGCTGGTCAGATATCCAACGACCGGTCCCGTCGCCGATGGCGGCGATCGATTGCCTGGACGGCTGCCTGCAGGGCGGGATGAGAGGCGATTTCCTCGGGTTGGAGTTCGCGCAGCACCGGGTCGAAGGGGATGGCCTGGCCGTTCCAGCGCCGGGCGTTGCGCGGATTGATGTCCATGGCCATCACGTAGGTGCCGGTCGTGGGCGAGGCGGTCACGAAGGGAGCGCGGGTCGCGTCGATCATGGCCACGTCCTCGTGGTTGATCGACTGCTCCGGCAGCGCCGCATGACCGTATTCCCGGGCCCACTCGGCGAGCGCATCCGGCGTGGGCTCTTCCCAGCCGAGGTAAGGTTGCTTATAGAGGGCGAGCCCGGAGGCGCTGATGGCGACGAGTTCGGTGCGGCACAGGCCCGGCACCCTGGCCATGAGGCGGGCGCGGTCGAACAGCGGCATGCCGCCATGCGGATCGGCCAGATAGGTGCCGTGGGCGTTGCCCACGTCGATCTCCTCGTCGCCCAGGATGGGCTTGACGTGCAGGAGCTCGCCGCGGAACGGCAGGGCCTTGTAGACGGTCTGGTTCGTTTCGCTAAAGTAGACACGGGATTCGGTGCCGTCGAAGATCTGCTTCCAACAGGGACCAAGTTTGCGCTGGGCTTCGATCCGGTCGACCAGGGCCGCCGTCTCTGCCACCGGATCCGCTTCCAGGTTGAATTCGACGCCGGCGAGCCGGGCGAGCGCCTGGGCCTTGCCCTGCAGTTCTTCCGGACCAAGCCGGCCCTCGCTGCGGTCGCGCAGCAGCGTGCGCACCTCGTTCGGGGAGACGTCAATCGGGGCGGAGGCCAGGGCTTCAATCGCGGTAAACGGGATCAGGGGCACGAGCTGGCGAAAACGACTGATCGCCGTTTCCAGCTCGGGATTCAGGTAAAACTTGAGCCGGTTGCGCCGCTCGCAGAAGGCGGCCAGCAGCAGATCGGTCTGTTCGGATAAGGGCAGCAGGTCGCAGGCTTCGCCATGCTGGCGCTCGTAGGCCGAGAACAACGCGGTGCGCACCCCGTACGCCGCTGACCAGATCGCTTCGGCACGATCCTGGAGCAATACCTCTTCCGGGGCTACGGCGCCATCGAGGGGATTTACTGGAGCGCAACCTCTGCTGATGCCGGTGGGAGTGCCAAAGTAGGGATCGTGGCGCATGGTTCCATGATAGCGGCCCGCCCCGCTGGCCCCCTCGCCTCAATCCTTGGCTGGTTGGTCAAATTTGTCCCGCATCTGCCTCCATCCCTCGTACTGTTCCTTCCAGTGTTTATCGCGTTGGGCGGCTGGGATCGATTCAAGCCGGGCTAAGTGATTGAGGATTTGTTGCTTGTAACCTGCGAGCCTTGGGGCACTGCGGGCTTGGAGAGCCGCGAGGCGAAAGCGGTCGATAAAGGCGCGGACTCCCGAAGGATGGCTCTGGAACGGGTCCAGGGCCGGTACGGTCGGCATGAGGGCGCGCCATTCCTCCCAGTCTTTCCCGGGCCGGGACTCGGCCAGCGACAACGTTTGGAGTTGTTTGAGGAGCTGATGGGCCGGGGCGTTGTAGAGTTCACTCGGGAAACGCCAGGTGCCCCAGAGAAAGTCGCCGACAATGGCGGCGGAGGCGCCGGGCAATAACGACAGGATGCGAATGATGACGGCGAGACGGTCCTCCGGCCAGGGTCCGAGTTCAGGCGGGAGGCTCCAGGCGGCCGGCCGGCCGATGATGCGGCCCCCGGCGAACGCCGGGGCGTACTCACCTCGCCACACCTCCTGGCCGTCGCGCGTGGTGAAATAACCGGCCGGGAAACGGCCGGAGATCACCGCCCAGGAGACGGAGGGGGGGTCAGGCGGCCCGGAGTTCGCCGTGGTGGACATACCAGTTGTCATAATGCCGGCCGCTGGTCGCGCCATGGCGGGAAAATTCGACGAAGAGCCGGACTTTCTGTTCCGGGGCCAGGATCAGCCGGGCTTGGTCCATGTCGGTCCATGTGACGGTAAGGTCGCGATGATGAGCCGTGCCGAGCCCGGCCTTCAACGCCCAAATGGCTCCGTCGCGCTTGGTGGCCGGCTCCGGGCCCCAGCGCAGGTCGTCGGCCTCGACCAGGAGGAGCGGCCGCGGATTGCCCTGGCCGAACGGGGCGCCGCGCGTGAAGAACTCGGTCCACTCTTCGCCGCTGAGCCAGTCGGCGTTGCCGATGACCTCATAGGTGGGGGTCAAATCCGGGGCCAGCTGCGCCACCTGGTCCGGAAACCATCGGCGGAAGGGATCGAGCTGGGCATCGGTGAGTTTGACTCCGCAGGCCATGGCATGGCCACCCCCGCCGGTCACGATGCCCTCGGTGGCCGCCCGGGTCGCGAGGCCGCCCAGGTCGACCGCCGCCATGGATCGCCCGGATCCTTTCCAGATTCCGGACTCAAGCCGGGCCAGCACGATCACCGGCCGGTGGAACCGTTCGCGGATTTTCCCGGCGACGATCCCGACGATCCCCGGATGCCATTCCGCATTGGCGAGGACGAGCGCCTGGGTTTGCGGTGCCTCGGCCAGCAGCTGCTCGGCCTGGACGATGGCTTCGCGATAGATGCGTTCCTGCTGGGCCTTGCGATCGTTGTTGGAAGCGGTGAGGACCAGGGCCCGTTCCCGGGCGGAGCCGCCGCTTAATGAGCAGACGAGCTGCAGGCTGGCGCGGGCGTGGGTCATGCGGCCCGTGGCGTTGAGGCACGGTCCGAGGATGAATCCGTAGGTATAATCGGTGATCCGGCGTCCAGACCAGCCGGTGGCGTCCAGCAGCGCGGTCAGCCCGGGCAGCTTTCGGATCACCGGACTATTGGCGAGAGCCAGCGAATGTTTGACCAGCGCGCGGTTGGTCCCGGCGAGGGGCATGACATCGACGTAGGTGCCCAACCCGGCCATGAGCAGGTTGGTTTCCTGATCCCAGGGTATCTGCATTTCGGCGGCGACCAGCTGACAGAAGAAGAAGGCCAGGCCGGCCGCGCTCAGGCGGGACGCATCCTGCACCGCGGGATTGCCGGCCAGGCCCGGATCGGCTTTGGGATTCAAATGGGCGAAGGCCGGATGGTCGACGGCCGGTCCGACCGGATGGTGGTCGAGGACGATGACCTCCACCCCCTGCTGCTGCAGCCAGCCGAGTTCGGCGGTGGCGGTGGAGCCGCAGTCAGTGGCCACGATCAGTGCCGGATGCTGTTCCTGCAAGCACCGCGCGGCCGCGGCCGCAGTGATGCCGTAATCTTCGACGAATCGGTCCGGAATATAGACGCGATAGTTCTTGTGCCCGGCGGCCCGGAGCAGATTGACGCATTGGGCCGCGCTCGTGACTCCGTCGCAATCGTAGTCGCTGAAAAGGGTGATGGCTTCGCCGCGGCGGATGGCGGCTATCATCCGTGCGACCGCTTTGGCGGTATCCCGCATCGCCGGAAGCGGGTTGCGGAGCCCGGGCGCGGGGTCCAGGAATTCAGCCACCTCGGCCGGCGTACGGCAGCCCCGCGCATGAGCCATGAGCGTGAGGAGGGTGCCGACCCGGTCGCCCTCGGGCGGTTGCGTACACAAAGGCAGCACACGGGCAGGAGTAGGATTCATTCGTAGCCAAGATAGCGGCCAGGACCATCACCGGTCTCTGACGCCTTGAACCAGACGGCTGATGCCAGCCGATTTTTGAGTTAAAACCGCTTCTATGGTCGCAGGTCGGATCGAGGTGTACAAACCGGGGAATAACCCGGGGACAAGGCGAGGTGGGCAAAACGGGCTTTCATCGGTGCGATTGGTGAACAACCTCCGGATCCAGATGGCGGCCCAGCGGTATTCACAGAATTATCCACCACCAGGGTTGATCGCGGCCAATCCGGATGCCCGCCGGCCGGTGTGAACAAGTCTGTCTCCGATCACCCGGGATCAGTACGATGGGCGCACGATCGCCACCGTGGCCCCATTACTCCAGGCGATGGAGACCCTGGAGGCAGAACTCTTCGATCCCGGCCATCAACTGCCGGAAGCGCTCCGGCGCACGCCGCGCCAATGCAGAGTCGATACCCTGATTCAGCCGGCCGACGATCTGAGCGCGCCGCCCGGAGTCGAGGCGCAGAGACGAAACCGTCTGCCCGCGGAAGAGGGTTTCCAGCGGCAAAATCTCGTCCCTCGGGGCATTGCCTCCATCACCCTGGAATCCGAGG
>JAQTYQ010000039.1 GCA_028688225.1 Opitutaceae bacterium
CTCATCCCGTGCGTTCGCCTCATGCGGTTCCTGTTTGTCAGGCCAGCGTTTTGCCCTGGGCTTCCTTCCCACGGTCGCCTCGCGACGCCGCAGTTGCGCTTCGGCTAGACCTTCCCTCTGCAGGGCGGTCAACAGACTTACATGCTCTTTTGTTCATGTTCACTGTCCAGCAGGTGTGCCCTGCCGGGCGCACCCACAAGAGAAACGCCGGGTTTGGCCGGCGTTTCTCACCGCACCTGCAGGGTGTCGCCTTCGAAGGTGAGGTCGAGTGGCGGCACAACCACGGCCTTGCGTGCGCCCTCTTTTTTCACGCGGCCAGCCCGCCAGGCATCGTAACCGGCGGCCTGCGCTGCGGCCACGACGGCATCTGCGAGCGCCGGCGCTACATACGCCGCGAAGCCCACGCCCAGGTTGAACGTCGCATACGCCTCGCGCCGGTCGATGGGCCCGGCCTCCATGAGAAACTTGAACAACGGCGGCTCGGGCCGCACCGTGGTGATCTCGTAGACGAACGGTTCGTCGAGGCGCATGAGCTTACGCCAGCCGTGGCCGGTGACGTGCGCCACGTAGTTGAGCTTGAGGCCGCGGCGCTGGCACTCCCGCACAAAGGCCACGTAGATGACCGACGGCGCCAATAGCGCCTCGCCATAGGTGCGGCCGTCGCCGATGGGCATCTGGTAACCCCGCGGCAGTTGCTGCGCGATCTGACGGCAGAGGGTGAGCCCGTTGGTCTGCACTCCCGACGAAGCGAGAAAGAGGATCGCGTCGCCGTCACGCACATCGCCGGTGATGCGCTGCGACTTCGGGGCGATTTTGCCGATGGCCGAGCCGGCCAGCACGATGGTCGCGGGATCGACGATGCCCTTGAGCGTCGGCGTCTCGCCGCCGCCCCAGACCGCGCCGGCGCGGTGGCAGCCCTCGGCCCAGCCGTCGACCAGCGCCTGCATGCGCGCGGCGTCGGCGAACCAGCCCGAGTCACCCACCGCCGCATGCATCGCCACGGAAATCGGGCGCGCGCCGCAGGTGATGAGGTCGTTGACGATCGTCGCCACGGTATCGATGGCGATCTCGCGGTAGAAATTCTTACCCGTGGCGGCGTAGACGGCGTCGGCCACGAGGTTCTTGGTGCCGAGGCCCTCCTCGACGTGCGCGAGGTAGTGGTCGGCCGCCTCGATCAGGTAGGCGCTCTCGCCGCGCGTCGTCGCGGGCTCGGCGTAGCCGTGGGCCTGCAGCTCGCCGGCGGTGGTCCGCGCGGCCTGCTGGCAGGCGCGCTTGAACGCGTCGAGCTGCTCGTAGCGCACGCCGGCATCCTCATAATTCAAAGACATGGACAGGAGGGGAAACCACGAATACTCACGAAGAGACACGAAAGAAATCCCATGGTGATCATTCGTGTGAATTCGTGTTCATTCGTGGTAGAAAGAATCAGTAGCTCCGGCCCTCGTGTTTCTCGTAATAGTTCACGTAGGCCTGGTTGACGACGCGGTAGCCGCCGGGGGTCGGATACCGGCCGGTGAAATACCAGTCGCCGGTGTGATTGGGCACGGCGGCGTGGAGATTCTCGATGGTCTGGTAGAGGATCTGGACCGGCCCTTTCCACTCGAGATCGCGCGGCCGGACCAGCTCGACGATTTTGGCGGAAATCTCCTCCGGCGCGAACGGTTCGTAGATCTGGCGCACGTGATTCACGGTGTTGGCCTCCTCGCCTTTCAGGTCCCGCCGGCAGAGTCCGTAGACCTCCTCCAGCAGATCGCCCTGGCCGCGCTCCTTGAGCAGCGCAATCGTCGCCTCGAAGGCGATGAACTTGGCCAGCTCCGACATGTCGATGCCGTAGCAGTCGGGATAGCGGATCTGCGGCGCGGTGGAGACGATGACGATCTTCTTCGGGTTGAGCCGCGAGAGGATGCGGATGATGGAGCGCCGGAGCGTGGTGCCGCGCACGATCGAGTCGTCGATCACCACGAGGTTGTCCGTCGGCTTCACCGAGCCGTAGAAAATGTCGTAGACGTGGGAGGCGAGCTCGTTGCGCCACTTCTCCTGGCCGATGAAGGTGCGGATCTTGATGTCCTTGCTCACGACCTTTTCGGCGCGCGGCCAGTTGCGCAGGATCAGGTCGTCGAGCACCCCCTCGGTGAGCGTGCCCTGCCGCGCCGCGTCGAGGATGGCCGCCTTGACCTCGTCGCGCCGGCGCAGGCGCAGGGCCTCCAGGAGGCCGTAGTAGGCGACCTCCGCGGTGTTGGGGATGAAACCGATGACCGTGTTCTGGTAGTCGTGATCGACCGCCCGGAGCACCTGGTCGGCCAGACAGGCGCCGAGCGCCTTGCGCTCGCGGTAGATGTCGAGGTCGTTGCCGCGGGAAAAATAGATGCGCTCGAAGGAGCAGGAGGCGCGCGGCCGCGGCGGGGTGAAAGCCGTCGAGGCCAGTGCGCCGCTCTTCTTGATGACCACGACGTGGCCCGGTGGAACCTCGTGGACCGTCTCCGCTGCGGCGTCAAACACGGTCATGAGCGGCGCGCGCTCCGAGGCGAAGGCGATGACCTCGTCGTTCTGGAAATAGTGGCAGGGCCGGATGCCCGTGGGGTCGCGCACCACGAAGGCGTCGCCGTTGCCGATGAGGCCGGCGAGCGTGTAGCCGCCGTCCAGGTTCTGGGAGGCGCGGGTGACGACCCGGGCGATGTCGAGTTCCTCGCTGATGCGCCGCGTGATCTCGGCACCGGGCAAGCCGCGGGTGCGGAGCATGCGGTAGAGATCCTCATGCTCCTCGTCGAGGAAGAAGCCGATTTTTTCCAACACCGCCTGGGTATCGGTGGCGAAGATCGGATGCTGCCCCATGCCGATCAGGCTGTCGTTCAGCTCCTTCGTGTTGGTCATGTTGAAGTTCCCCCCCAACATGAGATTCCGCGTCGGCCAGGGGCTGCGCCGGAAATAGGGATGACACGCGCTCAGGCTGTAGCCGCCGGAGGTGCCGTAGCGCAGGTGACCGAGGTACAGTTCCGCGCCGAAATCGAAGTGCCTTTTGACCGTGTCAGGAAATTCCGGGTGGATGGTGCCGGCGGCGACCTTGTCGGCGTACTGTTTGAGCAGATCCTTGAAGATGCGGTCGAGCGGGTTGGCCTTGATGTTGCGCTCGCGGAACATGAACGGCTCGCCCGCGGGCACGTCGAGCTTGACGCAGGCCACGCCGGCGCCGTCCTGGCCGCGGTTGTGCTGCTTCTCCATCAGGAGAAACAGCTTGAAGAAGCCCCACAGCGGCGTGCCGTACTTCTCCTGGTACCAGGCGAGCGGCTTGAGCAGCCGCACCAGCGCGACGCCGCATTCGTGTCTCACCGGATCGCTCATGCCCTCTCCTCCCCGCTGGCGCCGCAGACCACCCCCACCCGTCTCCCCAAGGCCGCAACTGGCCTGTCGGGCGGGTTTTGCCGGGACATTCGGTGGATGTTCATCCTCGCGGGTGACTGAAACCGTCCATTCCGCCGAGCCGCCGGGTTTCGTCAACGGCTTTCTGGTTCGGGTGCCGATCGGCACCCCGCGGATAATGGAAGGCCTGTGGCAAAAGCCATCGATCGATCGCCGCTAAATTCTTTTCCAGGACACCCCGCCCGCCCGGTCGTCCTCACCGGCAACATGTCAGCTAATAGTTGAAATATTACCGGGAACACCCGGCTGGGTGGAGACGGGCGGGCAGCGTTCCGCCGGCCAAGAGGTTTTCCGGGCCGGCTCCCGTCTGCTGCCCTCAGCCCCCTTGACCGCGCCGGTGATGTTTGCGAGCGTGCCGTCACCTCGACCATGCTGATCCTCCGCGGCTCTCCCGCCCTCTCCTCTTTCCGCCTCCAGAAGCTTCTTCAGGATCTCACCGCTGCCGGCCTGCCGTACGGCAGAATACCCATCGGCACCCTCAGCGCCCAGTTTGTCCACCTGGTCGAGCTGAGCGGTGAACTGACCGCCGCCGAGCACGGCATCCTCGAAAAACTCCTCACCTACGGCCCGCGCCGCGCCGCCGTTCCGCCGGACGGCAGAATCGCCGGGCTCGTCCAGATCGTGGCCCCCCGGCCCGGCACCATCTCGCCCTGGTCGTCCAAGGCCACCGACATCGCCCACATCTGCGGTCTGGTCAAGGTCAGGCGCATCGAGCGCGTCATTGAGTACACGATCGAGGCGGCCGGCGAAGTCGAAGGGCGAAAGGCGAAAGGCGTAAGCCCGGGGGCGAAAGCCGGATCGGTTGCTTCTTCTCACCCTTCGCTCATCGCCCTGGGCCCGGCGCAGCAGGCGGCGCTTGCCGCCCGGCTCCACGACCGCATGACCCAGGCCGTCTTCGGCGACCTCGCCGCCTGCGAGGCGCTTTTCCGCCACGAAACCCCGCGGCCGCTGACCACCGTGCCCGTCCTCGCCCGGGGCCGCGCCGCCCTCGTCGAGGCCGACCGCGCGCTCGGCCTCGCCCTCGCCGACGACGAGATCGACTACCTTGTCAAAAGCTTCACCACCCTTGGCCGCGACCCCAACGACATCGAACTGATGATGTTCGCCCAGGCCAACTCCGAGCACTGCCGCCACAAGATCTTCAACGCCACCTGGGACCTCGACGGCCAGAAACGCGACCGCTCGCTGTTCCAGATGATCAAGCACACCTACGAGCTGCACCGCGACGGCATCCTCTCCGCCTACCGGGACAACGCCGCTGTCCTGGCCGGCAGCCGCGGCGGCCGTTTCTACGTCGACCCGCGCACCAACGAATACGTTGCCCGCGACGAGGACATCCACCTCCTCTGCAAGGTCGAGACGCACAACCATCCCACCGCCATCTCCCCGTTTCCCGGCGCTGCCACCGGCTCCGGCGGCGAGATCCGCGACGAGGGCGCCACCGGCCGCGGCGCCAAGCCCAAGGCCGGCCTCACCGGCTTCACCGTCTCCAACCTCAAGCTCCCCGGCGCCATCCAGCCGTGGGAAAAGGACCACGGCAAGCCCGGCCGCATCGTCTCCGCCCTCGAGATCATGATCGAGGGCCCGCTCGGCGGCGCCGCGTTCAACAACGAGTTTGGGCGCCCCGCCATCAACGGCTATTTCCGCACCTTCGAGGCCGAGGTACCGGCGGCCTTGGAAGTGGCCAGTGGCAAGTGCCAAGTGCCAAGTGCTGCTGCCTCCGGAACCCAAGACCCAAAACCCAAGACCCAAAACCCTGAACCGCGCAGTTTGGTTGGCACAACAAGCGCGCCGACCGAGCTGCGCGGCTACCACAAGCCCATCATGGTGGCCGGCGGCCTCGGCAACATCCGGGATCCACACATCCGGAAGGGCGGGATCAAGCCCGGCGACAAACTCATCGTCCTCGGCGGACCCGCCCTGCTCATCGGCCTCGGCGGCGGCGCGGCCAGCTCGCTGGCCAGCGGTGCGGGCGATGCGGATCTCGATTTCGCCAGCGTGCAGCGCGACAACGCCGAGATGCAGCGCCGCTGCCAGGAGGTCATCGACCGCTGCTGGGCGCTCGGTGACGATAACCCGATCGCCTTCATCCACGATGTCGGCGCCGGCGGTCTCTCCAACGCCCTGCCCGAGCTCGTCCACGACGGTGGGCGCGGCGGACGCTTCAACCTCCGCCAAATCCCCAACGACGAGCCGGGCATGAGCCCGCTCGAAATCTGGTGCAACGAGGCCCAGGAACGCTACGTCCTCGCCGTCCCCGCCGGCCGCATCGACATCTTCCAAAAACTCTGCGAGCGCGAGCGCTGCCCCTTCGCCGTCGTCGGTGAGGCCACGGCGGAGCAACGCCTCGTCCTCGAGGACCCGCGCTTCAACAACACGCCCATCGATCTGCCCCTCGAGGTGCTGCTCGGCAAGCCGCCCCGCATGCACCGAATGGAAAGAACCCTGAAGCGTCCGCTTCGTCCCCTTTCACTTTCACCTTCACTTTCACTCGCCGAGGCGGCCCGCCGCGTCCTCGCCCACCCAACCGTCGCCGACAAGACCTTCCTTATTTCCATCGGCGACCGCACGGTGGGCGGACTCATCTGCCGCGACCAGATGGTCGGCCCGTGGCAGGTGCCCGTGGCCGACTGCGGCGTCACCGCCGCCGCCTTCGACGTCTACACCGGCGAGGCCATGGCCATGGGCGAGCGCACGCCCGTGGCCGTCAACAATGCTGCCGCCTCGGCCCGCCTCGCGGTGGGCGAAGCCCTCACCAACCTCGCGGCCGCGCAGGTCGGCGACCTCGGCAAGGTCAACCTCTCCGCCAACTGGATGGCCGCCCCGGCCGTGCCCGGCGACGCCGCCGATCTCTACGCCGCCGTGCAGGCCGTGGGCATGGAGCTGTGTCCGGCCCTCGGCATCACCATTCCCGTCGGCAAGGACTCCATGAGCATGAGCACCGTCTGGCAGGACGGCGGCCGGCAGAAACGCATCACCGCGCCGATCTCGCTCATCGTCTCTGCCTTCGCGCCCGTCACCGACATCCGGCTGTCGCTCACGCCGCAGTTGCGGTACGATCCGGTCTCACAGGAGGCAACGGAGGGAACGGAGAATGCCCGGTCCAAGATCGCAGGATCTCCCTCCTCCTCTGTTTCCTCCGTTACCTTCTGTAAGGATTCCGAGAGAATTGGTGACACGGTCCTTTTGCTGATCGACCTCGGTCGCGGAAAAAACCGCCTCGGCGGCTCCATCCTCGCGCAGGTCGTTTCGCAGATGGGGGCGGAGACACCCGACGTCGACAGCGCCGCCGACCTGAAGAATTTCTGGAACGCCATCCAGCAACTCGGCCGCGAGCGGAAGCTCCTGGCCTATCATGATCGCTCCGATGGCGGCCTGCTCGCCACCGCCGTGGAAATGGCCTTTGCCGGCCACATCGGCGTCACGCTCGATCTTCCTGTAGCCGGGGGCGTCGACCCCGGCTCTTCCGGCCTCACCGAGGCCGGCTACAACAAATCGACCTCGATCTTCGCCCAACTCTTCACCGAAGAACTGGGCGCGGTCATCCAGGTGCGCGCCGCCGACCTCGCCCACGTCCGGCAGGTGTTCCGCTCACACCATCTCGAAGATCTGCTTACCCGCATCGGCACGCTCAACCGCGACCACGCCTTCCGCGTGCAGCAATCCGGCAGGACGCTCCTCGATGAAAATCTCTCCGCCCTCCGCGCCGTCTGGTCCGATGTCACCCGGCGCATCGCCGTCTTGCGCGACAATCCCACCTGCGCCGAGCAGGAGCACCAGCTCAAGCTCGATTCCACGGACCCCGGCATCACCCCGATAATCACGTTCGCTCTTCCCAAACCATTTTTACAGGAGGCAACGGAGGACACGGAGGGATCCAAACCCGCGAGTTCGAATTCTTCTTGCTCCGTTCCCTCGGTTTCCTCCTGTAGAATTTCTGAGCGGCCGCCGATCGCCATCCTTCGCGAGCAGGGCGTGAACGGCCAGGTCGAGATGGCCGCCGCCTTCACCCGCGCCGGCTTCAAGGCCGTCGACGTGCATATGACCGACATCATCAGCGGCCGCGTCTCGCTGAAGGACTTCCGCGGCCTGGTCGCCTGCGGCGGTTTCAGCTACGGCGACGTGCTCGGCGGCGGCGAGGGCTGGGCCAAGAGCATTTTATTCAACGAACGCGCCCGCGCCGAGTTCGCCGCGTTCTTCGCCCGCGAGGACGCCTTTGCCCTCGGCGTGTGCAACGGCTGCCAGATGATGAGCGCCCTTCATGCGATCATCCCCGGGTCCGGTCACTGGCCGCGCTTCGTGCAGAACAAGTCGGAGCGCTTCGAAGCCCGGCTCGTATCGGTGAAGATCGAAAAGAGCCCCAGCATGTTCTTCGCCGGCATGGAGGGTTCGGTCATCCCGCTGGTCACTGCCCACGGTGAGGGCTATGCGGAATTTGCGAGCGCAGAAGCCGCCCAACGCTGCAGTGACTCCGGCCTCGTCTGCGCGCGCTTCGTGGACAACAAGCAGGCGCTCGCGCTTGCCCAGTCCGCCGCAACTGTAGGGGCGCAGTCTCGCTGCGCCCCTGCCCTCCGCCGAAATCCTTCCGGCACCGGTGAGCCGATCTATACTGAAACCTACCCCCTCAATCCCAACGGCTCGCCTTTCGGGATGACCGCCTTTACCACGACCAGCGGCCGCGTGACCATCCTCATGCCCCACCCGGAGCGGGTTTTCCGCACCGTGGCCATGAGCTGGCATCCGCCCGGCTGGGGCGAAGACTCGCCCTGGATGAAGCTCTTCCACAACGCCCGGACCTGGGTCGGGTGAATTTCCATAGAACAGGATTGGACGGGTTTCATTTTAGGTCCGGGTTTCATCCCGCCCACGGGAACTATCGGGAGTTGCTTTCCTAAACCGGCCCTCCCCACCGCCGGCAACCGGCTTCCCGGCTGGATCCAGGCTTGCGTGGGGCCGGCAACGGTCATCAAACAGATGACCCATGAAAGGAAGTTGCCGCCTGCTTTTACTGGCCTCAGGGCTGATGTTTTTAGCCTTCGCGAAAGCGCAAACGCAGCGGCCGAACATTGTCGTCATTCTGGCCGACGATCTGGGTTACGGCGACGTGCGGAGCTACAATCCGCAATCCAAAATCCCGACGCCGAATCTGGACAAGCTGGCGCAGGAGGGGTTGCGGTTTACGGATGCGCACGCGCCAGCAGCGGTCTGCACGCCGACCCGCTATGCGCTGCTGACGGGGCGCTATCCGTGGCGCTCGCGGCTGAAATCCGGGGTATTGATGCCGTTCGAGCCGCCGCTGATCGAGGCGGGCCGGCTGACGCTGCCGGCGATGCTCAAGCAGCAGGGCTACGCGACGGCGATGTTCGGCAAATGGCACTTGGGCTGGGACTGGCCGACGACCGACGGCAAACCGGCCACCGTGACGCCGAACGGGGTGAGCAACGTGGATTGCACCAAGCCCATCGCCAATGGGCCGCTGACTCGCGGGTTCGATTATTACTTTGGCGTCGATGTGCCCAATTTTGCGCCCTATGTTTTCATCGAAAACGATCGCACCCTCGGCATTCCGACTGAGATCAGCCCGTCCGATGATCCGAATTACAATCGTCCGGGGCCCATGCTCAAGGGTTGGGATCTGGTCAAAATCCTGCCCACTCTGGCCGAGCGCGCGGCACGTTACATCGAAACGCACGCCCAGGCCGCGCAGCCGTTTTTCTTATACTTTGCCCTGACCTCGCCGCACTATCCGGTTGTGCCCGCGCCAGAGTTCCGGGGCAAAAGCCAGGCGGGCCTCTACGGCGATTTCGTCGTGCAGACGGATGCCGTCGTCGGTGCGGTGATGGAAGCCTTGCACCGCGCGGGCGCGGACCAAAAGACCCTGGTGATTTTCACGAGCGACAATGGGCCGGAAGCCCATCCCGAGATCAAAATCGGCGCATACGACCGCATCCATCGATTCCAGCACGCCAGCATGGCTGGCTGGCGCGGCGTCAAGTGCGATAGTTGGGAAGGCGGACATCGCGTGCCGTTCATCGCGCGCTGGCCGGGCCAGATCCCCGCCGGGCAAGCCAACGATTCGTTGATCGGACATCTGGATTTGATGGCGACGATCGCCGCGCTGACCGGCTATGCCCTGCCGGCCGAAGCCGCGCCGGACAGTTACAACCAATTGCCCGCGTTGCTGGAAAACAAACCCACCCACCGCGACCTGCTGATTTATCAGGCGGCGGACGGGCATCTGGCTTTGCGTCAAGGGGAGTGGGTGTTCGTTGATTCCAGCACCTGCGGCGGCTGCGCCCCGGAGCCGGGGTGGTTCCGACAGGAGCGCGGACTGGACAAAGGCACGGGACCGGGGGCGTTGTACGATCTGCACACCGATCCCGCGCAGGCGAAGAATCTGTATGCGGCCCGACCGGAAAAGGTGCGCGAATTGAAGATACTGCTCGACAAAATCCGCCAGGCAGAGCGCAGCGTGCCGCTCAAGGATTGAAGCCTGCCTGCTCTCCAACCCGGGCGCAGACGCGACGATCACCATCAGCGTCGATCGCTCCGCCTGTTTTCGCCGCCCCGTGCGCCCAGCCAAGCGGTCCGTCGCAGCCAGGCATCAAGCGCGTCGATCAGCTCCTGCTTGCGTGGCTGCCATTCGGGATCTCCCGCCAGATTGACAGTCTCGCCGGGATCGACGGCGAGGTGATAGAGGTACTCGGCTCCGTCGTCGAGGCGGATGTATTTCCAACCCTGCCCGCGCACCAAGAACGAGCCCCTAGCGTCGGCGCCGATCCGGCGTGTGTGCTCGCGGTTTTCCTGCACGCGTTCGCAAAAGCTGTAGCGGCGCGCCTGCGACGGATCTTTGCACCCGGTCAGGAATGGCACGAAGCTTTGCCCCTGCGCTTCCCGCGGGATCGCCTGCCCCGTCAGCTCCAGCAACGTCGGCATAATGTCGGTCAAGTCCGCCGCCAGTCCGCAGCGTTGCGGCTTGAACAACGGGGGATAGCGGATCAACAGAGGCACGCGGACGATCTCGTCGTAGAAAGCGGTGGTGGCCTTCCACACCATGCCGTGCCCGCCCGCCATGTCGCCGTGGTCCGCGGTGAAAACGATGATCGTGCGGTCCAACTAGCCGGTCGCTGCGAGCGCCGCGAGCAGGCGGCCCACCTGGTCGTCCACCAGCTTGACCCTCGCGTAGTAGACGCGGAGAAATTCGCGTAACCCCGGCTCGCCGAGGTCAGCGACGATCCGCCGGCTCCACTCCCCGCGGAAGCGGTCCTCGATCACGCCGCGATTGGCCGGCAGCTCGAGGCGCGCGGGATCAAACATCTCGTAATAAGGCGACGCCACGACGCACGGATCGTGCGGGGCGATGAACGAACAGGTGATCATGAACGGACGATCACCCGAGGCCTTGATACGCTGGACCGTCTTGTCGGCGACCCGCCCGTCGAAATCCCCGGCCAGCGGCAGCTCCAGCCGGCCCAGCTTGGTGACGAACTCTACAAACGACGGCTCAACCTCCCAATGACCGTCCCAGGCCGCCACCGCCCGGCGAAACGCGGCCGACCGCTCCGTCGGCAGCGCCCAGTCATACCAATTCATCCACGAATCGCGGTCCCGTTCACGCACTTTCGCGAAAACCGGCGCCATCTCCGCGGCATACTCGCGGTGCTCGCCATACATGTCCGGATAGTAGGGCAGATCCTCGTCCAGCAGGTGCCACTTGCCGTAGTGATGCGTCGACCATCCGGCGGCGTGGAGCAGCTTCTCCGTCGTGACGTCCGAGGCCTTGAGTCCTTCCTCGGTCGCCGGAACCGGGACCATCGGATAGTCGCGGCGCATGACGTTCCAGACGATCCGGTGGGCGTGCGGATACAGGCTGGTGACCAGCGAGGCGCGCGATGGCGAGCATGCCGGCCATGTGCAGACCGCGTTATCGAAGCGCACGCCCTCGCGCGCGATCCGGTCGAGGTGAGGCGTCGGCACGGGGCCGCCGTAACACCCCAGCACAGCGGCGTTGAGCTGATCGCTCATCACGATCAGCACGTTGGGCGGGGACGGCGCCGCGCCTCGGACCAGCGGCAGCGCCACGAGCAGCGCGGATAGGGCGAGGATCGTCTTCATGGGCATGGTTCCTCTTGGATTTATCTCTTCTGACCGGAAATCCAACCTCGAACGGCCCTGCTTCCCGTCCGTCAGCGGGGCCAGCGGATTTCACGTCGACCCGGGGATTTGTGCGGATATTCTGACAGGTGACCGGCGGATCCCAAAATCCGCGACGCAAGAAAAGATGATTCACACACCAGCATGCCTGATCCATCATCCGGCGATGGGATTCTGCCTGTCAGTTGACCGAATCATCAAACACTACCTCGCCCGACCGGCACGATGGCCGCTTCCCAGGAGAAAAGGCGGCCGGATCTGAGGTCCGACGGGTTGTTCATGCGGATTTTCTCCTGGATCAAGCGGCTGCGCGGCCGGCCCCAGACCTGGGCTTGGGGACTGGCCGTGGCGGCGGCGGTTATCCTGCTGACTTCGGTGCTGGTCGACTGGACGCTGGTGCGGCATCGCCGGGATCACCACCCGCGGGCGTCCCAGGTGCTCGCGCCGGGCAGCCTGCAACTGACCTCCGACCAATGCCGCCGCTGCCATGAAGAGATCTACGCCGCGTGGGCCGGCTCGGACCACGCGCAGGCGCACCGGCCGGTGGACGCGCAGGCCGATGCCGGCGCCTTCCAGCCACCCCGTCGGCTCACGGTGGAGGGGGTCGATTACGAGGTCGGCTGGCACGAGGGAAAACCGTCTTTTGCCGAAAGGCGGACGGGCCGGCCGGACGACCGTTACACTGCGGATTATGTGCTGGGGTACCGGCCTCTGCGCCAATACATCGTGCCGGTGGGCGGCGGTCATTATCAGGCGGCGGAGCTGGCCTACGATCCGGCGAAACAGGAGTGGTTCAACGTCTTCGGCGGCGAGCGCCGGCAGCCCGGCGAGTGGGGCCAATGGCGCGGCCGGGGCATGAACTGGAACTCCATGTGCGCCCACTGCCACGTCACCGATTTCCGGAAGAACTATGATGCGGCCGCCGACACCTACGCTTCCACCTGGCTGGAACACGGCGTCGGCTGCGTGCAGTGCCACGGCGGCGTCACCCAGCAGCATCTGGCGCCCGGTTACCGGACGGCCAATGTGAACCGCCAGCCGGTCCATCAGGACCCGCACCGCATGATGGAGACCTGCGCGCCCTGCCATGTGCGCAATGAGCTGCTCACGGGCGTCGTCATGCCCGGCGTGCGCTACGCCGACTATTACCGCGTCACCCTGCCGGTGCAGCCGGGCATCTTTTACCCGGACGGCCAGGTGCGCGACGAGGACTTCAACTACACCTCGCTGCTCATCAGCCGGATGGGGGGCAAGGCGGGGGTGACCTGCCTGGACTGCCACGACCCCCACAGCGGCAGGACGCGCCTGCCCGCAAACAACAACGCCCTCTGTCTGCAATGCCACGGCGCGCCCGGGCGGCTCAACGCGCCGGCAATCGATCCCACCGCGCATTCGCACCATGCCGCGGATAGCCCGGGCAACCGGTGCGTCGAGTGCCACATGCCCGCGACCACGTACATGCAGCGCGATCCGCGGCATGATCACGGCTTTCTCAGCCCCGATCCCCTGCTCACGAGGGAGCTGGGCATTCCCAACGCCTGCACCCGCTGCCACCAGGACAAGACCACGGACTGGGAAATCGAGGCGATCGACCGCTGGTATGGCGCCAAAATGGAGTCGCGCCAGCGTCGGCGGGCGCGCGTGGTGGCCGCGGCGCAAAACGGCGCGTCCGCCGGGGCGCAGTTGGCGGAGCTGATCGGGACGGAGGACATCCCGGCCTGGAAGGCCGCGCTGCTGCTGCTCGGGGTGCCTTACGTCGGGGCCGAGCCGCGCCTGGCGGAGGCGGCCCGCGCGGCGCTCGCCGATGCCGATCCCCTCGTGCGCTCGGCGGCGGTCCAGGCGCTGAGCCCGCTCCCCGGGGAGCACGCGCGGCTGCGGCCCCTGCTACGCGACCCAGTGCGAGTGGTGCGGCTCGACGCCGAATGGGCGCTGTCGCCGGAGCTGCCGGCCGGGTCGCCGGAGCGCAAGGAACTCGATGCCTGCCTCGCGGCGGGCGCCGACCAGCCGGCGGGACAACTGCGCATCGGCCAGGATCTGTTCAACCGCGGATTGGTGATCGAGGCCGAGGCGCCCTTGCGCCGCGCCATCGCCTGGGATCCAAATTCGCCGGCGTCGTACGAATCCCTGGGCATCGTGCTTGACCGGCAGGGGCGCCCGGAGGAAGCCGGGACCGTGCTCTGGCGCGCGGCGCACCTGAATCCGGAAGATGCCATGTCCGCCTACCAGGCGGGGCTGGCTTTCGCCGCCGCCCGCCGCCTGGCGGAAGCGGAGCAGGCGTTGCGTGAGGCCACGCGCCGCGACCCGCGCTTTGACCGCGCCTGGTACAATTTGGGTCTGCTGCTCTCGCAGAGGGGACAGCCGCGGGAGGCCGTGGCGGTCCTGCAGCAGGCGGAGACGCTGGCCCCCGACGTGGCGGATTATCCCTACGCCCGCGCCACCGTATTGTGGCAGCTGGGTGACCGAGCCGGAGCGGAGGCGGCGGCCCGCCGCGCGCTGCAGCTCGACCCCGCCTACGCCCCTGCCCGCCGGTTGTTGGAAGGAAAATGAAGTTGCTGCCGTCTGTTCTCCTCTCGGGAGCAGAGGACCAAATTCGCCATTGAATCCACGGAAACGGCTGGTAGAAATTTCCAGCTCCGGGTGGAAGCAGGCCTGTACGTGCGGTCGGAGACCGCGGTCCAACCCCTCCACCCGGGCGTGCTGCATTCGCCCAATGACAACCTGCGCCTCGTGCTTCGTTCCTGCACCGTATCACTGCCCCCGCCGACGCCTGGTCGCACGCTTTCTCGGCAGCCTGCTGGTGCTCGGCCTCGGGCTCCTCCCCTCCTTCGCATCGGCGAAGTCGAAGTGGGAACCGATCCCGGCGGAGGATCTGGCCGCCACCGATTGCAAGAGTTATCCTGGCACCAGCGCGGAGGTATTATTTGAACGGCAAACTCTCGACGCCAGCAGGGCGGATGCTTGGTCCACCCACTACGAGCGGATCAAGGTGTACAGTCCGAAGGGGGTCGAAGAGGCGGGCGTGTTCGAGATCGAGTACTTCGACCCCCAAAAGGTCTGGGATCTTTTCGGCCGGGTGACCAAACCCGACGGCAGCACGACGGAATTTGGCCAGGAGAGCTTCCATGACACCGTCGTGGCCAAGCTGAAGGGCGAAAAATGGAAGCGGAAGGCCCTGGCCGTGCCCAATCTCAGCGCTGGCGACGTGGTCGAGATGCAGTGGAGCCAGACCGTCCCTGAGCTTGCAGGCATTTATTGCTACTGGTATAGTCAAAAGAGCGTTCCCGTACGCGAGTACACGTTCACTGTCGAGTGTACCACCGAGGACTTTAGCGTCTTCAGCTTTAACATGGCCCAGGCGGAAGGCAAACGGCTCAACCGCTCTCAAGGGCGTTTGGAGATGCGGGATCTGGCGCCGTTTACCCCGGAACCGCACATGCCGCCGCAGAAGGATGTCCGCGGCTGGTTCCTGCTCGTATTCAGCCACCCTTACCTGCGCTGGTTCGCCAAGCCCGACGAGGTGTGGAAACGCATCAGCTCCTTCGAAGCGGAGGAATTCCATCTGCTGACGAAGCCCAATTACGCGCTGAAGAAAGAAGCCGCCCGGATCGTTCAGGGGGCGTCGTCCGACGAGGAGAAGCTCCGGCGGCTCTACTCGTTCTGCCAGGAAAAGATCCTCAACTTCAGCTATTCCGATTCGCCCGAGGAGCAGAAGATGTGGAAGAGGATGTCCCGCTCCTCCGAACAAAGCCCGGCGGACACCTTGCAGCAAAAGGGGGGCTATGCGCATCATATCAACGAACTCTTCGCGGCGCTGGCCCGGGCCGCCGGTTTCCAGGTGCGGCTCGGCCTCTGCGCCAGCCGCGACAACACGCTCAATGTGCGAAACCCCAAGGGCTGGCTGTTTATCAACGATCCCTTGGTGGTGGTGAAGATCGGCGACCGGTGGACACCCTTTGCGCCGGGCGATTACTACACACCGGCCGGCATGATCGATAAAGCGAACGAGATGGCCGGCTACCTGCGCTGCGAAGATGACCAGGTCATCTTCGACCAAGTGCCGGTTTCCCCTGCGGAGAAGTCGGCCGTCACCCGCAAGGGTCGTTTTCAGGTCGACGCCGATGGTAATCTGGAAGGCGCCGTGGAGGTGCGCATGGACGGCCACGAGGGGAGCTGGCGCAAGCGCGATTGGGCCGACAAGCAGGATGCCGAGATCGGCAACGACTACCGGGAATCGATCACCAAGCGGCTGCCCGGTGCCGAGGTCTCCGCCATGACATGGGAAAATCTGCGCGGCAGCACATTGCCCCTCGTGGTGCGCTACAAGATGAAGGTCGCGGGCTACGCCGAGGTGGCCGGCTCAAGAATCGTGCTGACGCCGGGTTATTTCGATCACGGAAAGCCCGCGCTTTTCAGCGCCGAGCAGCGCCAATATCCGATCTTCTTCGACCACGCCTGGGCGGAACACGACGACATCGAAATCGTGCTGCCGGAGGGCTTCGTGCTCGAGACGCCCAGTGCGCCCGCCGACGTCGGCGATCCGGGCGGAGCCCTGGGAGTCCGCTACCAGCTCGCGTACAAACCCAAGCTCCGGCAATTAAGCTACCATCGCGATTTCGCGCTGGGCGGCAACGGCGCCATCGCCTTCCAAGCCGCCTCCTATCCCGCGATCAAGGCGTTGACCGACGCCATTGTCCACTCCGACGAGCACAGTCTGGTGCTCAAGCCCAAACCGGCGCCACCCGCAACAGAAGCCGTACCGGCCGGCACCGCCCCCTGATTCCCCGATTCCACCGCCATGCTTTCGCGCCTTTTTTATGCTTTTGCCGTCGGTGCCATCGCCTGCACCCTGCACGCCGAGGTGCCCGACTGGCTGACGGCCATCGCGGCAAAATCGCCCTCCGTAATCGGGGGCTCCGCACCCGCCGTGGTCCTGCTCGACGAGCAAGACCTCGACGTGGACAACCGCGGCCAGTTAGTGACCACGTACCGCCGGGCCGTGCGCATCCTGCACCCGGCGGGCAAAGAAGAGGCCTTCGCTTCGGTGTTCTACAACGGAAAATCGGACAAGGTGCTGGCCGCGGAAGCGTGGCTCTTGCGCGGGAAAAAGCCCGTCAAGACGGTGAAAAAATCGGAATGGGCCGACCTGACCGCCGAGGCGCGCGGCAGCATCGAGGACGAGAATCGCTCACGCGTTTGCGGCCTGACCGGCGAAGCCCTCGCCGGCGACGTTTTCGGCTTCGAAGCGACGGTGCGGAGCTCCCTGCTCATCGCTCAATGCTGGAACGTTTTCGGGGGCAGCCTCCCCTGTCTCACGGAGCGCATGTCGGTGACGGTGCCTGCCGGCTTCCGGATTCGCGAACAGTTCTTCGGCGAGCAGCGGCCGGCTGTGGCACGCTCGGCGGACGGACGCCGCTGCGTCTGGACCGCCTTCGACCGGCCTTACCGCCCGGAGGAAACCCTGCCCGGCCGCTCCGCCTTCATCGACGCCGAGCTGTGCGTGTCGATCGATCCCCCGGACTCCGCCACCAATTTCACGCCCAAGCGCTTCGCCTCGTGGGGCGAGGTCGCTACGTGGTCGGAGCAATTCAATGAGGATGCGTTCGACACCAGCCCGCTGCTGGCGGCCAAGGCGCGGGAACTTGCCGGCGCATCCGGCGACACGCTCGCGAAGATCCGCGCCCTCGCCGGTTATGTTCAGGAACTCCGCTACATCGCCATCAACCGCGATCTCCATGCCGGTCACGGCTACAAGGCGCGCAAGGCCTCTCTCGTCTTTGCCAACGGATTCGGGGACTGCAAAGACAAGGCCAATCTGCTCCGCGCCATGCTGCGCGAAGCCGGCATCCACGCCTACATGGCCATCGCCCTCGTCGGCCGCACGCTGGAGGTGCATCCGGAATGCCCAACGCCCGTTCAGTTCGACCACGCCGTCGTGGCCATAGCGGTCGATCCGTCCGTCGATCTGCCCAGCGTGGTCCAGGTCGACAAACTCGGGCGCCTGCTCCTCTTTGATCCAACCGACAAATATACGCCAGTGGGGGATCTGCCGCAGTATCTTCAGGGCACGCGCGTGCTCCTTTTGTCCAGGGACTGCGAAGGTCTGCTGGAGGTCCCGGTATTCACACCCGAGAACGATTTCAAGGTCGTGCGCAAGGCGGAGATCAAGCTGCTGCCGGACGGCTCGGCCAGCATGGCGGGGAAAGTCGAGGGATTCGGCCAAGGAGGAGCCATCCTGAGGGCCGCGATCACGCAGGCCGATGTCCCGGCGAAACTCGAGGAACTCGTCACCCGTCAATTAAGCGACAGTTTCAAGGGAGCGGTCATCCAGGAGAAAACGACGGAGGACGACCGGGTCGACGGTCGTTGCGGACTCTCGTTTACCTGCATCAGCAAACGTTTCGTCCAACGCCTGCCCGGGTCGCTTTCGATCGTCAAACTCGACGTGCTGAACCGCCACTACCTTCCCGTCCTTGCGGAGACGGAGCGACATATTCCCATGCTTTGCGAACCGCTGTGCCTCGACGACGAGATCACACTGCATATTCCCGCCGGGCAGCATGTCGAGGAGCGGCCGGCCGATGCCTCCGGCGAAAGCCCTTACGGCAGCTACCGCATCAGCTTCGAGACCGTCGACGGCGCCATCGTCATGCATCGGAGGGTTTCCATCAAAAAGAAGGAAATCCCAGCGGAAGACTACGCTCAGCTCAAAAGTTTTCTGAGCGAAATCGCCCGCGCCGACCGTTGCTCGGTCATCCTGGCGTCGGGACCAGGCTGATATTTCAGCCGGGAGCATCGCCGCAGGCGAGTCACACTCCGCCGCGCTATCTCGTCCTAGGAAGCGAGCCCAATCACGGGCGATTCCCACCATGAAACCTCGCTTCGATTACTATCAGGCCGCGCCCAACGCCCTTGCCGCCCAGCTCGCGCTCTCGAACTACGTGCGCGATTGCGGTCTCGAACACTCGCTCCTCGAGCTCGTAAAAACCCGCGCTTCGCAGCTCAATGGGTGCGCCTACTGCCTGGAGATGCACACCCGTGAATCCCGGGCCGCCGGCGAGACGGAGCCCCGCCTCCACCTCCTCGCCGCCTGGCACGAATCGCCACTCTATACCGAACGCGAACGCGCCGCCCTCGCCTGGACCGAGGCCGTCACCCTCGTGGCCACCTCCCGCGTCCCTGACGAGGTCTACGAGGCTGCCCGCGCCCAGTTTAGCGAGGCCGAACTCGTGAAGCTCACGCTGGCCATCAGCGTGATCAACACTTGGAACCGGCTGGCCGTCAGCTTCCGCGCCGTCCACCCTATGCCTGAAATCCCATTGAAATGATCCGGCGACCGATTACGTCCACCGCCCAAACCGACCCGGCCTCCGGCTTCGAGCCGCACCGCCGGCACCTGCTGGCAGTGGCATATCGGTTCCTTGGCTCGGTGTCCGACGCCGAGGATATCGTGCAGGAAACCTACCTGCGCTGGGCGGCGGCCGGCGCCGCCGGCATTCGCGAGCCCCGCGGCTACCTCACCCGCATCACGGCTCATCTTTGTCTCGACCAACTGAAGTCCGCCCGCGTCCGCCGTGAGCGTTACGTCGGTCCCTGGCTGCCCGAACCCATCGTCGAGGCGGCCGGGTTCTCCACCGGGCCGGCCGACGACCGCACCGACGATATTTCCGTCGCCCTCATGCTCGCACTCGAACGGCTGTCCCCGCTCGAACGCGCGGCCTTCGTGTTGCACGACGCGTTCGGCCAGAGCTTCGACGAGGTCGCGGCCGCCCTCGATCGCACTTCGTCCGCCTGCCGACAACTCGCTGCCCGCGCCCGCAAGCACCTGCGCACCGCCCGTCCGCGCTTCGCCGTCCCGCCGGGTGAGGGCGAACGGCTGGTCGAGGCCTTCCTCCGCGCCACGCAATCCGGCGACCTGGCCGGACTCACCCGTCTGCTCACTGCCGATGCCGTCCTGCACTCCGACAGCGGCGGCAAGGTCCGCTCCGCCCGCCGGCTCATCCTCGGTGCGGACCGCATCGCGCGACTCTTTGCCACCCTCACCCGGAAATACGGTCCGCCGCACAGCGCCACACCTGCGCGCATCAACGGCCTGCCCGGCCTGCTCATGTTGGATTACAACAACGTCACGCAGACCCTGGCCTTCGAGATCCGCGACGGCGCCATCGCCACCCTCTACCTCATCCGCAATCCGGACAAGCTGCGCCATGTACGGCCGCCAAGCAATGTCCTCACGCACCCCACGTCGTCTCCCGCGGCATGACCGCCTTCACCACGACCACCGGCCGTGTGACCATCCTCATGCCCCACCCGGAGCGGGTTTTCCGCACCGTGGCCATGAGCTGGCATCCGCCCGGCTGGGGCGAGGACTCGCCCTGGATGAAGCTCTTCCACAACGCCCGGACCTGGGTCGGGTGACCCGGATGCGAACCAACAGGAGCTTTGCCACGGATCACCTGGATGCGCACGGAACACGGGGGACGCATCCGTGATCATCGGCTTTATCCGTGGTCGATCGGTTCGATGATTTCGGACTCGTCGCTTGCCTGGCCTTAGCCCGCGATGGCGGCTGAATGCAGCTCTGCCACAACGCGCGAACCCAGGTCGGACAGGGCAGAACCGGTGCCGCCCCGTGTCGTTCAACGACCCGAGCGCAGTAGCGCGCCGATTTCGCGCAAGCGCTCCAGATGCGGGCCGGAGATCAGACCCTCGGGATCAGGCGGTACGTTCAGCAGGTAGTTTGCGTGCCGCGCATGGCAGAGTTTCAGCCGCGCCACCACCTCCTCGGCGGTCTGCAGATCCGAGGGTTGCCGGACTTCGTGCCAAAACCAGCGGGCGCCGGTCTGGATCGTATCGCACACTTCCGCGGGCAACACGTTGCCGCCGGGCGGGAGTTGCTTGCTCCACGGGAACTCGAAGCCCAGCGCGTCGGACTGCTGCAAGTCGCCCGCGTTGTTCGCCAGGACGATACAGCGCGGCGCGAGCGCTTTCACATAGGCGAGTATCTCCGGCCATTGGGCACGGGTGTATGGGTTCGCATACTGGTCGATCCACAGCAAGTCGACGGGCGCGTAATTCGTCAGCAGCTCGGCGAGCTGCTGTTTGATAAACCCCGCCATATCGTCCGCCGCCTCGGGCGGCAGGCCGTGCAAGTTGGGTTGTCCCGGCGGGGGCGCGTTGTGGTGCGCTGCGTCGGCATAGTCGCCAGGGAAGCAATAGTAGAGCCCGACCTTGAGTCCGCGTGCACGGCAGGCGTTGACGAACTCGCGCACGATGTCGCCATGGCCGCCGCGGTAGTTTTTGAACTTGGTGATGTCGTGCGTGGTCAGGGCGCTGTCGTAGAGCGCGATGCCCTCGGTGTGTTTCACCGTCAGCACCAAGTAGGTCATGCCCGCCGCCTTCGCCGCATCGGCCCACTGGCCGCAGTCGAGTTTATCCGGGTGAAACAGCGCCGGATCCTCGTAGCCGCCGGCCCATTCGATGCCCGCCACGGTGCCGAGGTTGAAATGCACGAACATACCGAAGCGCCACGTCATGAAATCGCGCTGCGCCTCGCTCAGGACCGGGACGGGCGGGCCCCCGGCCGGAGCCACTTCTCCACCGAGGGCCAACGTCCAGATCTGGGTCGCGGACAACATGACGGCAAAGCCGGCGGCTTTCATGAGATCAGCGGATCGTGCGGGCGGGTGTAGGCGTTGGCAAGACCACGGACGCCGTGCCAGCGGCGCGCGAATCGACCGGATCGGGCATGAAATTGGGCCCGGTGAGCCACCGTCGTATTGCGGCTACGCCCCTGCGGATTGCCTGCGGCTTTATCTGCCAATTCAGGGCCCTGAGCCCTGCCCCCGGCGATGGACGCTGAAGCCTGATCGCTGAATACTGACCGCTGATGGCTTGTCTTCGTCGACCGGGCGTCAGGACGCAATCTGCTCGGCCTGGTCCAGCATGCGGGTGAGATAGAGTTGTTCGGGTCCGACCCGGGCCAGCCCGAGTGCGCGGCGGAAGCTTTCGGCGGCGGCCCGGTGATCGCGCAACTGCCAGTGCAGTTCGCCGATCACCGCATAGAGCAGGTAGTGGGACTCCAGCCGTTCGCGCTGCGGAATGGCCGCGACGGCCTGCAGCCCGGCCTGCGGCCCGTGCAGGTGCGCCACCGCCACCGCGCGGTTCAGCGCCACGACCGGCGAGGGTTTGATCCGGTTGAGTTCGTCGTAGTGGCGCAGGATGCGCGCCCAATCGGTGGACGCATAGTCGGGCGCCGTGCAATGGATGGCGGCGATGCCAGCCTGCAGGTGATACTCGCTCAGTTCGTTCCCTTGGGCCGCTTCGGCCAGGTGGCTCAATCCGCGCTCGATCAGCGATTGGTCCCATTTGGAGCGGTCCTGGTCGTCCAGGCGCAACAGGACGCCGTGCTCGTCCAGCCGGGACGGGAAGCGCGCGGCGGTCAGCAGCATGAGGGCGAGCAGCGCGTGGCTGCGGGGTGTGCGTCCGACCGGATGCTTGACGAGGAGCGACATCAGGCGGACCGCTTCCTGGCAAAGATCCTCGCGCAGGAGGCGATCGCCCGACGAGGCCTTGTAGCCCTCGTTGAAGAGCAGATACAACGCCGCCAGCACGCCGTCGAGGCGCGGGGCCAGATCCTCGCCCTCGGGCATGTCGAAGCCGATGCCGGCGTCGCGGATGCGCTGTTTCGTGCGCGTCAGCTGTTTCTCGATCGCCGCCTCGCTGCTCAGAAAAGCCTGCGCGATCTCGGCGGTGCTGAAGCCGCCCAGCACCTTCAGCGCCAGGATGACCTGGGCGTCGGGCGCGATCGACGGATGGCAGCACACGAACAGCAGGCGCAGCGTGTCGTCGCGGATCCGGTGGGCGTTATCGAGGGCGACGGCGGGGGTCGCGAACGCCGGCTCGAGATGCGCCGCCACCGCCGGCTCCTTGGCCGCCGACATGCGCTGGTGGCGCAGGGCGTCGCGGGCGAGGTTCATCGCCACGGCGGTAATCCAGGCGGAAGGATTGGCCGGCACGCCGCCCATGGACCAGGTGCGCAGGGCGCGGAGCAGGGCCTCCTGGGCGATGTCCTCGGCGAGCGCGAGGTTGTGCACACCGAGCAGCCGGACGAGCGCCCCGTGCAGGCGCCCGGTCTCATGGCGGAAAAAATGCTCGACCAGACCCGCGGGGCCGGCGCCGGCGGACGGCGGGACTGGTTCCGGGCCGGACACGTCGGATCAGGAGGCGGCCGCGGGCCGTTCGAGACTCGAGCGCGTGTTGACGCCCAGATGGCAATGAGGCGTCAGCTCGCGAATCTCGATGATGAGGCCGTGGGCCAGGCCCGGGTGCCGTTTGGCGATCTCCGTCGCCTCCTCCAGTCCGCTGACCATCAGCGTCACGTAACCGCCGACCGCCTCCTTGGCCTCGGGAAAGGGACCATCGGTAATGCGCGCGCCACCCGGCCCCGAGATGATGCGGGTTTCCATCTCCAGCGGCTGGCCTTCGACGGCCTTGCCCTGCGCCACCAGTCCGTCGAACCAAGCGTTCCAGCGGGTGATCACCTCCTGTCGCTGCGGCGGCGAGAGATGCTGGTAGTTTTCCGGACCGGTGTTGCGGAAGAGCAGCAGATAGGCGGCGGGTGTGGAAAGAGGATTGGTTGCCATGGCGGGTGGTGGAATTTCGGGCCGGGTTGGGTCGTCAAAAGATACGACGAACCATCTCCGGGCGGACGGACATCATTTGGAAAAACACCCGGCGATGTCCGGAACGGGGCGGCTGGTTCGTTGTAGGCTTGAACGAACCACAGAGCTACCCACGAAAACAACCAAGGCAACCCCCGGAGGCTTTTCAGCCTGCCCCAAGATCATGAGTTCCAAAAAAAAGCCTGCGAAAGACGCCGTCGCCGATGGTTCCCAGCCGGGGGCGACCTCCGATCGAGAACTGTTCATCTCCCGCATCATCAACGCGCCGCGCGAGCGTGTATTCCAAGCCTGGACCACGCGGCTGCCCGAATGGTGGGGGCCGCACGGCATGACGACCCCGGTTTGCGAAATGGACCTGCGGCCGGGCGGCGTCCTCCGCACCGTCATGCGCGCGCCCGACGGCACCGAATATCCGACCAAGGGCGTCTTCCTGGAGGTGGTGGAGAACGAACGCATCGTCTTCACCGATGCCTATGCGCCGGGCTGGCAGCCCTCGCCGGACATCTTCTTCACCGCGATCACGACCTTCGAGGCGCTGCCCGGCGGCAAAACCAAATATACCGCCCGGGCCCTCCACTGGACTGTGGCCAATCGCGAAAAGCACGAGCAGATGGGCTTTCACCAGGGCTGGGGCGAAAGCCTCGACCGCCTCGTGGAGCTTGTCGGGGGGAGATAGCCATGCAAAAAATCACCCCATTCCTGTGGTTCGATGACCAAGCCGAGGAAGCCGCAAGGTTCTATACCTCGATTTTCCCCCGTTCCAAGATCGTCCGCCTGACCCACTACGACGAAGCCGGTGCCGCGGCGACCGGCCGGCCGAAAGGAACGGTGATGACCGTCGACTTCGAGCTCGCCGGACAGCGGTTCGTCGCGCTCAACGGCGGCCCCGTCTTCAAGTTCACGGAAGCCGTTTCGTTCGTGGTGCACTGCGAAACGCAGGCGGAGATCGACCGGTTTTGGGAAAAGCTCTCCGCCGGCGGAGAAAAAAGCCGGTGCGGCTGGCTCAAGGACAAATACGGCGTATCGTGGCAGGTGGTGCCGTCGATTCTGAGCGAACTCTTGCAGGATCGGGACGCCGCGAAATCGCAGCGAGTCATGGCGGCGTTGCTGGAGATGACGAAACTAGAGATCAGGGCCCTGAAACAGGCCTATGAGCAAGGCGAGGACCTTTCCCCGCAATCGAAACCCGCAAAACCGCGTAGCCGCGGGGGCCACGTGACGACGGGTTGACGGCGATTCCCCTCAGCCTCCTAACGTCGGCTGCTACACTCAACGGCCCGGGGTTCGCCAATGCCTTCTGGGCGTCGCACTCCACAAAGCATCCAAGTTGACCCGGCCCATGTCCCTTGCATGGAGAACATCCTGATGACAACCACCACTCCTCAGTCACAAACACCCGCGCGGGACCGGGAGAAATCCTGGACCCGCTTTCTTCCCGCCGTCGCCCGAATCCTGATGGGGCTCCCGTTGCTCGTGTTTGGGCTCAACGGATTCCTGAACTTCCTGCCTCAACCCTCGACTCCCCTGCCCGCGGGCGCCGCCGCCTTCGCCGGCGCACTGATGAACAGTGGTTATATGATGCAGCTGATCGGGGCGACGCTCCTGATCGTCGGAGTGCTGCTGGTTGCGAACCGCTTCGTACCGCTGGCCCTGGCCCTGTTTGCACCCTTCATCGTGAACAGCATCGCGTTTCATGTATTCCTCGAACACTCCGGGCTGCCCATGGCCTCCGTCTTCCTAGCCCTGGAGCTCTACCTGGCCTGGGTCTATCGTAAGGCGTACGGCCCCATGCTCGCCGCGCGGGTCACCCCATGATCTTCACACTCCTAGTTCTCGCGATCCTCGTGATCGTGTTCGTCATCGTCGTGGCCCTGCAGCCGTCGGATTTCCGCATCACGCGCAGCGCCACCATCGCCGCCCCGCCGGCGGTCGTCTTCGCGCAGGTCAACGACCTCCACAAATTCCAGACGTGGTCCCCGTGGGCAAAAATCGACCCGGCGGCAAAGACAACCTACGAAGGGCCGCCGGCGGGCTCCGGTGCCGTTTTCCGCTGGGACGGCAACGGCAAGGTCGGCGTCGGAACCATGACCGTCACGGAAAGCCGTCCGGCCGAACGGGTGGCGTTCCGGCTCGATTTTCTGAGACCCTTCAAAGGCACGAACACCGCGGTGTTCACCTTCAAGCCGGAAGGCGGGAAGACAGCCGTCACCTGGACGATGACCGGCAAGAGCACCTTTATTCCCCGGGCCATCTGCCTGTTCATGAGCATGGACAAGATGGTCGGCGGCCAGTTCGAGCAGGGCCTCGCCAGCTTGAAATCCATCGCCGAAGCCGCTGCGGGCAAGTAGCCCCTTGGCGACCGGTCGTTCGCACCCATCACCGTTTGCTCATCTCACCCCATTCAAGGACCGTTATGGCTAAATATGTCGACGGATTCGTCGTTCCCCTGCCGAGGAAAAACCTGCCTGCCTACCGCCGCATGGCCCGGCAAGCCGCCGAGATCTGGAAGGACCATGGCGCCCTGGAATTCCGGGAATGCGTCGGCGAGGATCTGAAGGCCAAGATGGGCCTCACCTTCCCCCGCGGTCTCAAGCTGAAGCCGGGCGAGACCGTGATCTTTTCGTGGATCGCGTACAAGTCCCGCGCCCACCGCGATCGGGTCAACGCGAAAGCCATGAAAGACCCGCGTCTCACGGCAATGGGCGAGGCAAAGGATATGCCCTTTGACAGCCGGCGAATGCTCTACGGCGGCTTCAAAGTCATCGTCGCCGCTTGAAAAAGAGCCAACCAATCCTCGCCTTCATCCTGAAAAGCAGACCGCCAATCATCACCTGCCTGCGGCCCAGGTTTGACGGACCCAGGCAATTGAACCCGAATCGGAGGATCTCGCATGGCCGTAATCAAAACACCCAAACCCGGCGAATTTTGCTGGGCCGACCTTGGCACGACGGATGTCGCCGCCGCCCGGAAATTCTACCAGGGCCTCTTTGGCTGGAAGGTCAACGACCTCCCGGTGGGAGACGGGGACTTCCGCTATTCGCTGCTGCGCGTCCAGGGCCGGGACGTGGGCGCCATTTATCCAATGTCCGCCGAGCAGCGGAAAATGAAAGCTCCGCCGTTTTGGCTGCCGTATGTCGCCGTCAAGAACGTCAAGCGCACCGTGCGCAAGGCGCAGGCCGCCGGTGGCAAGATCTGCATGGAGCCGATGAAGATCATGGAGCACGGCCGCATGGCGATTCTCCAGGATCCCCCCGGGGCCAGTTTCGGCCTCTGGCAGGCCGGCAAGCATCCGGGCTCCCGATTGCGCAACACGCCCGGCGCGGTCTGCTGGCATGATCTGAGCACCACCAAGACCGGCGCCGCCGGAAAGTTTTATGCGACGACCTTCGGGTGGAAGGCGCAGACCATGGGGGTCGACGGCAATGCCTACCACCTTTTCCAGCTCGCCAAACAAGGCGTCGGCGGCATGTGGCCGGTGCCGATGAAGAAACTGCCTCCGTGCTGGTTGACATACTGGCAGGTCGCGGACTGCGCGAAAACTGTCGCCAAGGCCCGGCGCCTCGGCGGCCGGGTCCTGATGGGGGCGACGACGGTCCCGGGCTACTGCCGATTTGCCGTTTTGCGGGATCCGCAGGCGGCGGCGTTCGGCATCCTTGAACCCCTCTAGCATCGCGGCCGGGCGATGACCGGGACCAACGTCAGGACTGTTCTGGAAAAGCTCGCCGCGCTGCGGACCGAGCTGGTCGACCTAGCCTATACGCTGGAGTGCCGCGGACAGCTCGACGCCGCGGACGTGGCGATCATGACCTCAGTCCGCCTTGGCGAACTCTGCGTGGAGATCGAGGCGGAGTCCGGACGGGCACAGCAGGCACCAGGCAATCAGCTTTAAGCCTAAAGCGGTTTAAGTTTTTTCGTAGCCGTCTTGGTATCGGGTAGCGCAGGCATCTTGCCTGCTCCCTCGACTGATGCAGGCTGGAAGCCTGCGCTACTTTTACGGCCATACTTCAATTTAACCCGCTCTAAAGTCTTGCGCTTGCCGCCCAGCAAGGAAACCGGCGGCCGGTCGGCGCGGATTCACCGCGGGCACCCACCTGACCACTCCATTCGACGCTTCACCACCGCGGCCGTGGCGGAATCGACGGCAACTCCATTCCTGATTCAGGGACGGGGGCCCCCGACTCTCCCAGCCGCCGGCGAAGATCAGCCTCACCATTCAGAAGCGGCGGCCCTGGGCGGCCGTGAGTTGTTGCCGGAAGGCGCTTTCGTCGCGACGGGAACTGCGTTTAAGTTTCTTGTTCCGGGCTTCGCCATCGGCCACCTGCCGGGTGAGTTCGGCGTTCGAGAGGGTCAACTTCGCCACGGCCTCGTTCGCGGTGAGAAGCTGCTGCTCCAATTCAAGGATGCGTTGTTCGGACATGGACCCTTGATACTCGCGGTAACGCGCAATAGCGACAACCATCGGAGGGGCCAGCGTGCGACGGAGCCGCAACCAAGAGGGATTTTTACCACGGATTTGACGGATGGGATGCCATCTTTATCCGTGTCGGTCCGTGAAATCCGCGGTCGATTGGTTTATCTTCGCAGCGCGCGGGGATTCTGAACTGCGATTGTACGATAGACTTCATGCTCTTTTTCTCCTGGTCGGTTTTGCCGTTCGGCATGCCACCCACGGACAATCAATATCCCACCCTGATCCCATTTGGCCGCCTCTCTGCCAGCCTGAGCGTGAGGTGCCGGCCACGTCGCATGCCGCTTGACCCCATCCGGCTTTCTTTCATTTTACGGTGCCCCAAACCCCTTTCTCTTCCTGCGCCACTCCGTGATCTGCGCTATCCTGCGGCCTGATCCGGCCGTGGGGGAAAACTGAACTAACCATCCGAATTGTCCGAGGGAACATCTATGAATCGAACTGCCAAATTACTTCGAGACTGGTCAATGCTTGCGATGGTCATGGCCATGTCCGCTGGAATCACCCGCGGCGCGGACAATCCCGGGATGCCCGCCGGTGAAGGGGCGAGCGTCGCCGCCACCGAACTGACACCCGAATCGCTGGGCATGCCGCGCACGAGCATCGGGTTTATCAACGACCGCATCATCCGGTTGTTCAACGGGCGGGGAGCGATCTCCATTCGCGACAAGAGCGTGACCGGGCTGCAGGACCCGGTTTTCCCTCCCATCGAGGTGCGCGACTACCATTTCCAGTTGGCCCTCCGCGAACAGGAGAGCAATGTTCTCATCCAGGATGTGGTGCCGGACGTTTATGAGCACATGGTGCGCACGTTTGAGGGACCCCACCCGCTCGGCTTGAACTTCCAGACGCCGGGGGCTCCTTTTGTGATGTTGGTGCAGCAGGCGCGCTGGCAGCCGGCCAGCTACTTCCGGTCCGGAACTTTTCACAAGCAATTCAACGGCCACTGGGTGTCGTTCGGCATCGAGACCCACACCCTGGCCTCCGCGGAGGCGGACGAGATTTATCTGGAAGTGCGGATCAAGAACCGGGAGGCCCAGCCGTTGGTCCTGACG
>JAQTYQ010000073.1 GCA_028688225.1 Opitutaceae bacterium
CTGCTCAGTCTATCTGATCTGCACCGCTCATGGACCAATCAGCCGCTTCGGAACCGCCGCGATACGTGAACCGTACGTCCGGTGGTGTGAGAGCCGGGGAGGGCAACCTCCCCCGGCTACTCGATCCGAGCGGGTAGGTTTTCACCTTCGATCGTCAGTGGAGAAGGTTCACCACGACGATCTTGGTGCGGCAGGACCGCAGCCAAAGGTGGAGGGACGACCTCCCGCCTTCGCCCAAGCGCTTCGGCGAGGCAGGCCGCGTCGTCCCCTGTAAGGCCCGGGTGGAGACGGGCTCTTCAAGAAAATCGTCGCGGTTTGCGACGAAGTGCCGAGACAATGGCATGGAGGTCGCGGGAGTTGATCGCCGAAATCGCGTGCTGGTGGCGATGAGCGCGATTTAGGCCGGCGGGACACACTCATCAAGCGTGGCCAACAAGCTGTCGCCGGCCACGTAATCCGGCACGACGTGACGGACGCCGAGCGTCTGCAGGCGTGCCGCATGGGTGCCGACTCCAAGGAATCGCCATCCCAGCTGGCGGGTGGCTTGCACGTCCCAGCTGCCGTCCCCGACGTACAGGACGGAATCAAACGCGACGCACCCGTAGTGACATCGGGCCCGTTCCAGGGAAACCTTCATGATGTTCACCCGGGCGATGGCGGAATCGCAAAAGGCCGCCGGCAGTGGCTCTGCCGGGATGCCCGCCCGGGCAAGCTTGAAGCGTGCGGAGCATTCCCAATCGCCGCTGGCAAGGGCCACGGCATAGCCGGCTTCGCTCACTTTTCGGAGAAACGCCCCGGCACCGGGGATTTCCCGCAGGGCGATCCGTTCAAGGTGGACCAAGAAGCGCCGCCGGACCGCCAGGCTTTCATCCACCGTGACGGGTCGGCCGGTGGCTCGGCGTACGATTTCATCGAGCACGCCCTCTGAGGTGGCGTGAGGATATGACGTCCAGTTGGTGTCGATTGTGAAGATGCCCAACACCTCGCGGACCGCATTCACAAAGCCGTCTATATCGGCGTCATGCGTGTCGGTCAGCGTGCCGTCGATGTCGAACATCACGAGTTTCATCGTGAGATGTTCAGTGGCCGAGCTTGCGGTAGTCGAGCACGCTGTGGCTGATGCAGCCTTGGGCCAGGGCGGCGCGATCGGTGAGGGGTTCGGCCGGCGAGAGATCCTCGCCGTGATGGAAGATGAAGCGGTGGGTGCCATCGTCCTGCGCCGGACTGAAGAGTCCGGGGATGATCATGCGCGCCGGCACGGTGCGGCGCAGCGGCGTGTCAGGCCGGCAGGGATAGGGGAAATTCACGTTGTGCACGATGAAGCCCTGCGGTGGCGTGGCGGCGATGAGTTCGGGGACGAGGCGCGCCGCGTGGGCGGCCGAGGTCTTGAGGGTGGCGCTCAACTCGGCGTCGGGCTGGCCGCTGTGTTCCTTGAGACGGTTGTAGGTCTCGAAGCTCAGATCCTGTGAAAACGCCACGGCCGGCAGGCCGTGCAGCACGCCTTCGAAGGCGCCGGCGACCGTGCCGCTGGCGAGGATGAAACCGAGCGAGGCGTTGAGGCCGACGTTCATGCCGCTGACCACGGCTTCCGGCCGCGTTTTCACCAGATGGGCCAGGGCGATGTTGACGCAGTCCGACGGAGTGCCGTCGACCACCCACGTGGGGCAGCCGAGACCGCGGTCAACCCGGGCCGAGCGCACGGGGCGGGTGCGGGACTTGGCGGCGCTGATCCAGCTCTGCTCGGTTTTCGGGGCCGCCACGGCCAGTTCATGACCGGCGGCACGCAGGCCGGAGACCAGTTCGTGCAGAAACACGGAGTCGATGCCGTCGTCGTTGGTGACCAGGAGCTTCATTTTCACCACGAAGACACGAAGGGCACGAAGTGAAAAGAAAAAGCCGGAGCCTGCGGCTGGGCCTCGCGCTCCTTCATGGCGTCCGTGCCGAGGGCATTAAGCCGGCAGCGATAAGCCTAAAGTGCGGCTGCTCAGTGAGCGGGCTTGCCTTGAGCTGTCTTCTTTCGGGCAGTCAGGCCACGATACAGGGCATTCATTTCCAGGACGGCGTTGACCCGTTGCGCCGGTGTCATCTGCGCGGTTCGCCACGCCCGGAATGCCTCCGCCTCCTCGAAGGAACCGACCGGGCGCACTGGCTTGGTGGAAATGCTTTTCTGCACACCCCAGGATCGCAGATCACGGAGGGAACTCAAGTTTTGCGATCAGCAGAAGGGTCTTGCCGTCCCTGCTCCAGTTCAAGGACGTCTTGCAGATCTCTGGGGCGGCCCGCCGCCCGTTTCATGGCCAGAAGGGTGGGTAACTGCACCACCGGTACCACCACGCCGTCCAGAAGCTCCATGTGCGCCGCATCCGCATACTCCCGGGAGAAGTCGAACGGCTCTGAAACAAAAATATTCACATCCGTCTCCGGTTGCTGCGTGCTGATCAGCTGAAACACCATCATGCCTTTCTCGCGTGACCATTGCTCCCGGTTGGCCGGGACCGCGAAAGCCTCCGCGTGGACGGGGATCCGGGGGTGGTAGCCAAGGCCGCCCAGGGCCCGCATCGCCCGCAGGACATTCTCCCGATCCAGGCCGATCACCAGATCCAGGTCCATCGTCAACCGCGGGTGGCCGTGCGCGGCCACCGCCAGCCCGCCAACGACCAGGAAACGGACCCGGGCAGTTGAAAGGGCGTTGAAGATGTTGGCGAGGTGCTCTCGGGTCATGGCGAGACACCCGGGTTAGCGTTGCGGCGGGAGTATTTCAAGCAGCGATCCGCCCCGCGGAGGTGTCTGTCACAATTTGCGCAGGCGATCAGAAGAACGGAAATGGTCGCAAAAACAAACCCAGAGGGATGGAAGTTCTCCGATTTTTTGCGGCTTCTGCACCTCTTTGCGCCAAACAAAAAGGGCGGCCCGGGAAGAGCCGCCCTTCGCTGAAGGCCTGGAGAATCACGGCGCGCCCGGCTCTGCCGGCCGGCAGAGCGCCCTACCCGTGACGCTTACGGCTGCACCGGCTGGGCCGGGGCGCCTTCGGCGGGGGCGGCTGGCGGCGTGGCTTCGCGCTCCTTCATGGCGGCCCGGCGCGAGAGCCGCACCTTGCCGGTGCGGTCGTCGATGCCGATGCACTTGACCCAGATCATGTCGCCGACCTTGACGACGTCCTCGGTGCGGCGCACCCGGAAGTCGGCCAGCTCGGAGATGTGCACGAGGCCCTCCTTGCCCGGCAGGCATTCGACGAAGGCGCCGAACTCCTTGGTGCCGGTGACGCGGCCCTGGTAGAGCTTGCCCATCTCGATCTGGGCGCCGCCGCCGCAGATCGCGTCGATCTCCTGCACGGCGCGGGCCATGGCATCGGCGTTGTTCGAATAGATGTAGACCTTGCCGGAGTCGTCCTCGGCGATGTCGATCTGCGCGCCCGTGGTCTCGGTGATGCGGCGGATGGTCTTGCCGCCGGGGCCGATGAGCAGGCCGATCTTCTCGGGGTCGATCTGGATGGTCTGGATGCGCGGCGCGTACTGGCTGAGCTGCTTGCGCGGCTCGGGGATGGCGGCGAGCATCTTGCGGAGGATGTCGATGCGGGCGTCCCGGGCCTGGAAGATGGCCTTCTTGGCGATCTCGATCGGGAGGCCGTTGATCTTGAGGTCGAGCTGGAAGCCCGTGATGCCCTCGGTGGTGCCGGCGAGCTTGAAGTCCATGTCGCCGAAGTGGTCCTCCTCGCCGAGGATGTCGGTGATGGTGACCCAGCGGGAGATGGCGCCGGCGGCATCGTTCTCGGTGATGAGGCCGCAGGAGATGCCCGCGACCGGCGCGACGATGGGCACGCCGGCGTCCATCAGCGAGAGGCAGCCGCCGCAGATCGAGGCCATCGAGGTCGAGCCGTTCGAGGCCATGATCTCAGAGGTGATGCGGATGGAGTAGGGGAACACGTCCTCGGGCGGGACGACGGGCAGCAGCGAGCGCTCGGCGAGCGCGCCGTGACCGATCTCGCGGCGGCCGGGGCCGGTGGTGCGGCCGGTTTCGCCGACCGAGAACGGCGGGAAGTTGTAGTGGAGGATGAAGCTCTTGGACTTGGCGCCGCCGGTGAGGGCATCGAGCTCCTGCGCCTCCTTCGTCGGCCCGAGCGTCGTGAGCACGAGACCCTGGGTGTCGCCGCGCTGGAACAGTCCGGAGCCGTGCACGCGGGGCAGCACGCCGACCTCGCACGAGATCGGGCGGAGCGACGTGGCGTCGCGGCCGTCGGCCCGCACGCCCTTCTCGAGGACGGAATGGCGGTAGGCCTTGTACTGGAGATCCTCGAAGACGATGGCGAGGTCGTGATCCTCGAACTTGCCCTCGCCGAGCTCGGCGAGCAGCGCGGCCCGGGCCTCCTCCTTGAGCGCCTCGACGTTGGCCTGGCGGACCTGTTTCTCCTTGCCGAAGATGGCGTCGGTCATCTTGGGACCGGCGACGCGCTCGATGATGGCGCGGGCCTCGGGTTTGGCGGCGACGAGCGGGAAGGTGGCCTTCGGCTTGCCGGCGACCGCGACGAGCTCCTTGATGGCCTTGATGATGGGCTGGATCGCCTGATGGGCGAACTCCAGCGCCTCGATGAAGCGGGCCTCGGGCAGCTGGTCGGCCGAGCCCTCGATCATCAGCATATCCTTCTCGTTGCCGACGTAGATCAGGTCGAGGCTGGAGGAGAACATCTGCTCGATGGTCGGGTTGGCCACGAACTGGCCGTCGATCTGGCCGATGCGGAGCGCGGCGATCGGGCCGTCCCACGGAATGTCGGAGATGGCCAGGGCGGCGCTGGCGCCGTTGACCATGGAGATGTCGGACTCATGCGCCTGGTCGGCGGAGAGCAGGATGCCGAGGATCTGCACCTCGTTGAGAAAGCCGCTCGGGAAGAGCGGGCGGCACGGACGGTCGCACAGGCGTGAGGTGAGGATTTCCTTCTCGGACGGGCGTCCTTCGCGCTTGAAGAAGCCGCCGGGGAAGCGGCCGGCCGCGGCGTACTTTTCGCGGTAATCGACGGTGAGCGGGAAAAAGTCCTGGCCGGGCCGGAGGGTCGAGGCGACCGTGGCGGAGACAAAGACAGTGGTTTCGCCGACGGTGACGGTGACGGCGCCGTTGGCGAACTTGGCGAGGGTGCCGGTTGCGAACTGGATGCCGAGTTCGGGAACAGTGATGGTATGTTTCTGATTCATGGTCTGGGTTGGTCCTGCGGCGGGCACCGCCGGCGCTCTGCTGTCCAGCAGGGTGCGTGGCTGATGCCGTGGGCAGGGATTGGATTCGCGCCGTGCGGCTCAGCCGCTCCCGGCGCAGGGATCTCAACGTTTTTTAACCGGCTTGCGCTCCCTCATCCCCGACGCGAGAGATTTCGGTTTGGATCCTCGGGTAGGGCGGATTATCCTTAATCCGCCGCGGCGCGTTAGGGATAACGCGCCCCACCTTTGAAGCTCCAAGCGGAAATGTCCCGTATCTAAAGGCGAGGGTCGGAAACGACGACGGGCGGCCCGCGGATCGGCCCGCCCGTCGAGGAAACTGGTTACTTGCGCAGGTTGAGACGCTGCAGCAAGTCGTTGTACTTGGCCAGGTCGTGCCGCTTCAGGTAATCCAGAAGCTTGCGACGGCGGCTGGCCATCTGGAGAAGGCCGCGGCGGCTGTGGAAGTCCTTGCGATGCCCCCGCAGGTGCTCGGTCAGATGATTGATCCGGGCGGTAAGCAGGGCGATCTGGACGTCGCAGGAGCCGGTGTCCTTCTCGTGTACTTTATATTGGGTGATGATTTCGGATTTGGCTATCGACATGGTCTGGTGTGGGTTACACGACTGTTGGGAACCGGAGGGCTCCGCATCACCCGCCTTTGGCAACGGGCCGCAGGCCGGTGATACCGTTCCAACCCCGACAAGTCGGGGCCAGTCATGGTGGCAGTCCGCAACCGACGGCCTGCCACTAACGCAAGGGCTCACTATTCGGGAGGCAGTGGGTCGGCGCAAGTGTAATTTTTTACCGCTTGCCGTTCGTCGGAGTCTGTCAGCGTCGCATTTGCTCGCCAACCATCGGCTATGATAAGTCCGGCGGGCTGAGGGCGGTAAAAAATCAGCCCGCCCGCAGGTTGAGGGCCCGCACGTGATCGCAGCCTGGCAGCTTTTGGATCTTCTCCAAGATCGAGATCCGGTGCAGGAAAAGCTCGTTGCGAACCACTCCGTGGGAGACGAGCACGAGGAGAGAGTTGCCCCGGTCGAGGCGGACTGGGTGCGAATAGGCGGCGTTGGCCGCGCCGACCATCTCCGCCCAGTGGTCACGGATGGTCTGCTCGCAGGAGTGGCGGCCGATCTGGTATTTGACGAGCAGCTCCTCGATCAACGGCGCCATCGCTTTCGTCGGACGGCGCGTCATTTTGTGCGGCTCATCCAGCGGCACACCCCGGCAG
>JAQTYQ010000040.1 GCA_028688225.1 Opitutaceae bacterium
GTGCAGAGAGAAACACCTCCAGCAGTGCGCGCGGCTGCTTGCGGGGCACCAGTTTGCCGGCGAAAAGCACGACCCGGCTCCGGGGCGGCAGGTTCAGCTCGGTGCGCAGACGGGCGGCCGCATCGCGGTGAACAGGATGGCGCGGATCAAAGAGTTCATGATTGACCGCGTGCGGCGCGAAATGGAGACGGCCGGCCGGCACCCCGAAAGTCTCAAAATAGGCCCGGTTGGCGGCGCCGACATAAGTGATCGCGGCAAACTGCCGGTATAACATCCGTAGCGCACAACGCTTGAGCAGAGACGGGCGCGGCTGGCCCAGCAGGTGTGAATCGCCGCGGAAAATGAGCGGAATGTGTTGGCGGCGGCACCACAGGATCGTCCGCAGGTGCGAGGCATAGCGATAGCCGAAAAGCAGGATGAGATCAGGCCGCCAGGCGGCCAGGCGCTGAATCAGGTCCGGGTTTTGCAAACCCCGGAAACGGTCCGTGCCCGGACGCCGGGCCGTGTTGGGAACGAACTCGGATTCGTAGCCGTCCAGGAGATCGACATCCCAGGCAAATTGCGCGCCAAATTCAGGATCATGCCGGCGGGCCACCCCGAAATCCCAGAGGTAGAAGACGCGGAACTCGAGCGCCGTCTGCGCCCGCAGCCACCGAAACCACGGGCTGTAGTACTGCGTAGGGTGCGACAGCACAATGCCGAGCCTTGTTGGTGACATCGGGCGGGTTGTCGTCGGCAGACTCAAGGGAGGTGTTGGACGAGCGAAAACCCGACAGCCGCCAGACTGACGACGCCTGCCAAGGGAAGCCACGGCAGCAGACGTCCGTGGAGGATCCGTTCAGCGCTCAACAGCGCTCCGGGAAGCCCCCACAAAAAATAGCGGTCAAAACTGTGGAATCCCCAGTAAGGTCCGCCACAGACGATGAGGATTCCATTCAGAACGAAGGCGCCAAACAGGAGGATACGGGCCAAGTCTCGACGGCCATTAAATTCTTCGCGCATGCCGGACAGCGCTACAGGAATCAGCAACAACAGGGCGACGACATGGGCATAGATATAAGCCACCTTCCAAAATGGGACTGGCACAATCCAGGGCGTGGCCAGCACGTACCAGAACGGAGGCCCCCAATGTCCCTGGGCAGGCCCAAGAGTTTGGGAAACGGCTCCGTGCACGTTCAGCGCATTCAGCGGCGCTGCGTAGACCCGCACTTGATGCCATACATCGCCGTAAAAATGCAGATTGATCAGGATCAACGGCGACAGCCCCACGAATATTCCCGAAATCGTCAGTGCGACCTGCCGCCAAGATCGGCGGAGCCTGGATTCGTTCGCCCCGAGCACAACGGCCATGGCCGCCCACGCGATTCCGAACGGCCGGGTTGAAATCATCGCGCCCATGCAGAGTCCGGCAACGCAGAAGCGGTTAAGGCGCAGCGCCCAGGCTGCCGCCAGGCCCAGCGCCAGGTAGAGCGCCTCGCTGACCGGATGCACCGATGCCAGCACCCAGGCGGGAGGAAACACCGCCAGCAACAACGCGAACGGCAGGCTGCCGGTGAGCCGATGGAAGAGCCAGACGACCAGGCCGGACAATAACACGGTTAACCCGAGCACCGCCGGTTCCGGCAGGCCGGTTGTCAGCACCAGGGCTTCGCCCAAAGGCCAGAAGGGGAAAACACGCGTATCGTAGAAGGTCAGGGGCACCAGCGACGACCGATTCAGCATCGTGCGGGCGAGGGTCAAAAATGATCCTCCGTCCGACAAGCCGAGGTATTCCTGCCACCCCAAGCCCAGGGCACCGAAAAGGAAGCCAAGGACAATACCGCGAATCATCAGGGGGGTACCCAAGAGCATTCCGAGCCTGCGCGGAAGCGTCGCTGACCACATGGTCGGGATCATAATTTACCCGGGAAGGCGCCGGGGGTCATCGCCAGCCCAAAAGTCTTGATGCAACCATGGGCAGACCGACGATGACGATCGTCGCTTGAAACAGGGAGGTCAGCCAGTTCGCCATCACCTGCTCCACCTGGAAGCTCCAGGCGGTGAGAAGAATCAAAAACAAACCCAGGGCGGAAAACTGGGGTGTCTCCTGGCCGAGCAACGTGAGGCGCTTGAAACTCAATCCGAGCACAAACCCGAGCACGACCACGCCGAGGTAGCCAAAGTTGGCGTAGGATTCGGCGATGAAGCCAAAGGCGATCGAGACCGAGCTAGCTGATTCTTCATCAATCAGCCCCAGATAGATGGCCAGGCGCGCGTTGCTGAGCGCGGGGCTGGGTTTATTGGGCCAGATCACGCGCGGGACCAATTGTCCCGGAATATCCTTGTACGTTTCTCCATCAAGGTAGGGGAGAATGGCCGGGATGCGATCAACCGTAAGGCACACCATGTGAAACAGCGCCGCCCGGTCGAGGAGATTGACGGTGAGGGATTTCTTTTCCGCGGCGTACTTGGGAGGCTGGAGGCCAAGGGCAAACCACTGTTCGTAAAAAGCCGGCAACTCGAACAACGTGGGTTGTGCCTGCGGATTTTCGCGCCAGTAGATGTCCCGCATCGCCGACTTGCCGTTATGGAGCGTCGCGATGAGCGGCACAAAGAGGACAAGAAAAAGAATCGGAATACGCCGACTGGCGGTCACGTAGGCGATCAGGAAGAGTGTGATCAACGAGAGGCCGCCGATCAGATACAGGTTGGAGAAGAAAAGGGCGAGCTGGGCAAAAAGGTTGAAACCGCAAACAAGCTTGGCGGTGTGATCAAGCTTTCCTTCGCCCCACAGGCGCGCCTGGATGAAAGCGCAGATGATGCCGATGCCGATGAACATGGCGCGCAGGACGGGAGCCAGATTATAGGGAATCAGCGTGGTGAAATTGGTCACGCAGAGATAGAGGGTGTTGAGCCAAAGGCCCACCTGGGTATGGTGGAGAATATTCTCCGGCAGGAGCGAGGATACCAGCAGGGGATGTTGGGCGCGCCGGCCTCGCACCACGAGAAAAGCGGTGACGGACGAGATTTGAAACGCCAGTACCGCCGCCGCGGCATCGGTCAATGCCTGAGGCTGGTAGCCAAACATCTCCGCCTGTCCGCCCAGCATGGGGATGGCGTAGAAGTTGATCCCCGTCAGCATGAAGATTTCAAACGCGGGGAAATGAGGGCGGGCGTCGCGGGCCCAGAGCAGGGCCGGAAGGGCCGACACGCTCAGCATCGCGCTCCCGAGGAAAATCTGGAAGGGATCCTTGAGCGGCGAGGAATAGCCGAAATAAACGCAAGCCAGCACCACCGCGGCGAGTCCCAACTGGAAGAGGCGGCGGCTCGCTGCGTTGGGGACGCGCGCGGAAGTCCAATGGCTCGGCGAAGGCATCAGGAGGAAGCAGCGGACAAAAGCGGGTGGCGGCGGAGCGCCGCGGGTTATTGCGAGGCCGCGGGCCGCAGGCAGCAACCTTGAAAATATTCGGCGAGGCGCCGGGTCATGCCGCCGCTGGAATGGATTTCACGCCAGGCGGGCGTCACCGCGGGTCCGGGCGCGGCCCGCCCCTCGGCGAGCCCGCGCAGCCAGTCGCGGATTCCGGTCTCGTCGGTAGGGGCAAAGGCCGCCGGCCCGCCCCAGCCGGCCAGCCGCGCGGCGAGACTGCTCGCGGGCGGCGCGATGGCCAGCATCGGCCGGCCGACCCAAAAGACGTTGGCAAGGCGCGAGGGCACGTACCCGGGATCGTCCGATCCGATCACGGCCGTTGCGTCGCCGGCCAGCAGCCAGCGCAAAGCCTCGAGGTAAGGCACCCGCGCCGGCCGCTCGTCGACGAGATCGGCGACGCCGGCGGCCTGCGCCGCGGGCAACACTGATGCCGGACCGCCGGAGGCATAGGCCGTGCCCACAAAGTGCAGCCGCAGCCGCCGCGCCGCGTTCTCGGAGTCGCGACGGAGGCGGCCAAGCCCCCGGCACAAGCCCTCGATCGAGGCGCGCATATAGGGTCCCACCGCACCCACGGCGACGAGGTGCTTGGGCTCCACGGTCGGGGGCCAGAGCCGGGCGCAGCCGCCGGCCTCCAGACGGGCCAGATCGGTGTCGGCCGCGGGGAAGGGCAGCACGAGCCCGCGCTCGCGTTCAAACCAGGCATAGCGCGTGGCGAAGTCGTCGAAGTACCTGGGCGAAACGCTGACGAGGCCGGCGGCTTGGCGCAGACAGCGCGGTTCCGCCCGCTGCGCCAGCCAACGGGCGCTGCGGTATTTCCAGCCTCCCGGCGGTCGCGGGGCTCCCGGCCGCTCGTAGTAATCTGTCACCCAGGGATCCTGAAAATCGAGCACGTAGGGCACACCATGGCGGGCCCGCCAGCGCGGCCCCAGTGGAAAGATACCAAATTGGGAGGTGGAGAAGAAGACCAGGTCGAACCTTCGGCGGGCCAGCAGCCGGTCGCCCGCACGCCCCAAGGGTCCACGGGCCCGCCAGCTGAGGCTGCCGGTCCCCAGCCACCGCGTCAGCCGCAGCGGCCAGGCTTGCACCCGGTGTACCGGGATTTCGGCAGGGATCGAGTCGAGCAATGCCGGCTCCAGGGGGGCCTGAATGTCTTCCCCGCGAACCGCCAGCACCTCGACGTCCCACCCCAGCCGCTTCCAGTGGGGGAGACTCAACCGGGCGCGGTGCGAATCGGGGGTGTTGGCCGGAGCAAACCCCGGCGAAACAATGAGCAACCGGCGGGTGGAGTGACTGAGGTCCATCAGGCAGACAGAGCCGTGCGGACGAGTTCGAGTAATCGCGGAGATTCCTTCTCCCAACAAAAAACGGTTTCTGCGGAGAGCCGGGCTTGAGCTTGAGCGCGGCACAGGCCTTCGCGGGTCTCGCAGATTCGCCCGAGGAGGGCAGAGCTGGTGGAACGATCCGAAAAATCATCGAGCCATCCAATGCCGGGCGCGGCGGCAAATACCTCGCACTGGCCGACGGTCGGAGTCGCCAGCACCGCGAGGCCGGCCCCGAGATAATGGAAGATCTTGTTGCTGGCGGTGAGATCGCGGCTGGGGGGATGACGGGGCTCCAAAGCCAGTCCGATATCGGCTTCCGCCAGATAGGCGGGGAGCGTGGCCGGCGGCAGGGGCGGGTCAAAGCGCAGCGCCCGGTGGCGGCCGGCCGGCACCCGCGCCAGCAACGCCGCTCGGTACTCCGATGAAACCCGGCCGAGCAGTCGCACCTTCGGTGGATCCGGGAGGGTGGCCCATGCGTCGAGAAAAGCCTCCAATCCCCGCCCTGGGCCGACTGTTTGGGAGAGCCACACGAAAATCGGCGGCTGGTCGGCTCGACGTCGTGGGGGCGGCGGCAGCGGAAAGACGTTGCGGATCACCGCCGGAGGATTTCCGCCATACCGCGCGTGCAGCCCGGCGGCCATCGCCTGGGACGTGGTCGAAACGTAGCTTGCGCGATGCAGCAGCCTCTGTTCGACCTTACGCAGGAGCGCCAACGGGCGATGACGCCGGTCCGCGGGCAGGAGGTCCTCGGAATACCAATCCTCGAAGTCGGCCGCCACGCGGCGGCCCTCGCCCAGCAGTTGGAGACCGACCCAAGCCGGGGCCTCGCAGTGCACGATGGTGAGATCTGCCGGCAAGCGCCGGGCGGCAGCCAGCAGGCGGCGCGCCGGCCCCAGCGCGGACGGGGATTCAAAATGCAGGCGTGCCGTCGCCATTCGGGTCAGCCGTGTCATGGTCCGGTCGATCCACGCCCGCCGTGCCACCAGGCCTTGGCGCGCCAAGTGGTCGATGGCGACACGCCGGAACGGCGCACCGGCGAGCAGTTCGCGATCAAGGTGCTCCGACGGGGCGTGATTGGATACAGTCAGCACTGTGACAACATACCCGGTCCGACCCAAGGTGACGGCTTCCTTGTATGCCCGCGGATTGCGGCACAGATGGGTGCTGCTGATAATGAGGAGCGAAGCGGCCATGGAAGGTTCGTCAGCCCGACGGCTTTTGATAGAGCAGGGCTTCGTTGACGAAGAAGTTGCAGGGCACGAAGTCGCGGAAAGTCCACAAACGGGCGCCGGGCTGGCGGGCGAGCTCAATGAGCACCGACTTGGAACGCCCCGCGGTGCGAGGCTGATCCGTGTTGTCCACGTAAATATAGCCGCCGGGTTTGACCTTGGGAAAACCTGCTTCGATGCACTCTGGCCGCGGGCCGCCATCCACTACAAGCAGATCCAAGGATTCGTCCGGCCAAGCGGAAAAGTCGCACAGTTCCTGCCAATGCCAGCGGTAGTGCACCCGGACGTTTGGCAAACCCAGGCGCTGCAGCTCGGCGCGGATTTTTTGCACCCAGTCGGGATCGGCTTCAAAACTGTCCACTTGCCGGCAGCGGCGGGCGAGCCAGAGCGTGGACATGCCCGAGCCGATTTCCAGCACCTGCCAGTCGGGGCATATATGCCGCGCCAGCGCCTGGCGGGCGTTGTAGGGAATCCAAGGCACGATGGGACGCCGGCCGGTGAGTCTGAACCACAAAGTGGAGACGGCCGAACGGGGCAGTCCGAATACTGCAGCCAGATCCGGTCGCGCGCCTTCGGCGGTATGAAATCGCGAGCGGCGCGCCGGATCGCTCCCATGCAGCAACTTGGCAAAGACGGTCATGGTGAGCAATCGGACGACGACTGTGCTGGGCCTTTGCTTTGGGACATCCGTGCTTATTTGCGGACAGAGGGGTGGTTGATGGGATCAAAGCGCGACTCAAACATGGCTGCGCCACCAATGTTTGAAGCGCCAGACGCGACGCCAGCCGAGCAGCCGCGCCAAGGCCGCGGTCTTGGGCCCCATCGACAGCGCGAGGGTTGAGCCGCCTAACGCCGCGACCCGCTGTTCGGCCAATTCCATCAGGTCCGCGGGGAATGGATAGAAATCGTACACGAATCGTTGGTAATGGTTGGCGATGGCGCGAAGCACCCGAGGCGAATCTTCGGCCTGTCGCAGGTGCTCCGCGATCAGTTCGATGGACCGGAATTGCGAGCGGCGGCTGCGTTCGTCCCGGCGCTGACTCAGGCTGCCGGGCAGACCTGATCGATAATAACTTCGAGCTGTCGGTGTGAACGTGATGCCGGTGCTCGCCAGCAGCACGCGGCTGAAAAATTCGCCGTCGTCGTTGAGCGTCAACTCCTCGTTCCAAGGGCCGGCCCGCTCTGCAGTCTCCCGCGGCGTCAGCCAGGCGGAAGGGTGGATCATGCGGCCGGCGTCGCCGCCGAGCAGCAGGAATTCGATCGGCGCGAAGTCACGGTAAACCGCCTCGTCAACAAACACCGCCCGGGTCGGATCGTCGCGGAACCGGCCCCAGGCGCACGACGCCACCCGTCCGTCCGGCGCACCGGTCAATGCGGCCGCCTGCAGGGCGATTTTGTTGGGGGAGATGAGGTCGTCGGCGTCGAGAAACTGGATGAAATCGCCACGGGACTCCCGGAAGGCACGGTTGCGGGCGGCGCTGGCACCTTGGTTGGCTTGCGTCAGCACCCGCACGCCCCGCGGCTCATAGGAGCGGGCCACAACCTGACTCTCGTCCGTTGAACCGTCGTCGATCAGGATGATCTCCTTCGCCGGCCAGGTCTGCGTCAGGGCCGACTCCAGTGTCTCGGCCAGCCAGGGCGCGGCGTTGTGGCAGGGGATGATGATAGAGACGAATGGGGAAATCATGGTCCTTCTTGCGGTGGTTCCGCTGGTTTCGGGGCACCGGTAACGCTCACGCCGGGATTTGGCATCAATGTTTCGATATAGCGCCTCCATTCATCGGCCACATACGGCAAGCGGGCATGCCAGGCATAGTGCAGCAGCGCGGGACGGCCGGCGGCGAGAGCGGCCCGGAGGCCCGGTGGATTGATCACGACCCGGTATTCCCTGGCATCCAGCGGCTTGGCTTCCTGGGTCGCCAAAACCACCGCCCACAAGGTCTGCTCCAGCAGACGCTGATCGCGCCCCTCCGCTACGAGCAATTTGCAGGCCCGTTCGATCAGGTCCCAATCGACCCGTTCGGCGTATGCGCCGACGAGCCCGGAATTCACCCCCGATGCCGGTTCGACGCCGAGACGCTGCTTGAGTACAGCGCGCGGCAGCGCGTAGCCGTCATCGCCCAGATCGGCCAGGTACAGTGGTTCGCTACGCCTGGCCCGGCGGAGCAGTTCGTCAGGGCGGCGCCAGAAGAGCATGTCGCTGTCAAGAAACAATCGGTAACCACGCCCGTCGGTTAGGGTGTCGGTCAGTTTTCGTAGAAGCACGAAACAGCGGCGGTGGGTGTGGAGCGTGGGATAGCGCGCTGGCGGCAGGGCGGCTGCGGTCCGTTCGTCAAGCTCGTGATGATCAAGAATCCGGGCCCCCGGAAAGAGGGTGGTCAATCGACCGCCAATCGTGGCATCGAGAGTACCATCACTGGCAAAATACAAGGGCAAAGCCGTGTCCGTAAAGTGCTGGAGGGAATGGACGCAGAATGCCGTCTGATGCCAGAAGTGCCGGCCGGTAAGAAAATACACGGGGATTTCAAGGCGGTATTGTGCGGCGGACTGGGCGGGCAGGAGCCGGGCAGCCGCGGCCATGGGGCGGTCGCCCCGGGCGGCGCGCCATGTCAGGCGCCAGCCGTAGGCGCGACCCCAATCACACCACTGGCGCGGGCGATACCAGAGGCGGTACGCCAGCCGGCCCAATCCAACCCGTTTGCTGATGTCTTGAAGCGCGAAGGTCATGGCTCGGGGTGTGGGTGCAACAGCCACCAGCGCATGCCGATTGGACGATGTTCATCCATTGCCGCCATAAAGCGGGCCGGTGCCGCCCGGCCGGCGAGGCGGACACACCAGGGCAGATCCGACCAGATGCGCGGACGCGCCCGGCTCTCGATGATGTCGTGCGATGCCCGAAAGCGGGCCTCCAGGATCCCGGCCACCGGCTCGGCGCCTTCGTGCAGTTCCACCAGGATCACGGCGTGGCGCAGTGCGGGAACCGTGGCCAGGTCGAGCAAAGTGGCTTCATACCCCTCGACATCCATGACCACAAACGGCCGGTTAGCGGTCGTCAGCCGTGCATTCAAAGCTGCGGGGTTACAGCTGCCGGCAATCTCCATCCGTTTGCTGACGCCATTGCGCGCGGCCAGCTTGGCGATCAGCTCGCGACCGGCGGCCTCCGCCTCGAAAGCTAGTACCGGCGCGCGGCCGCGCTGTGCAAATCCGACAGCGTAATAGCCCTCGGCGGCACCGACATTGATCACCAGGTCAAAGGGTTCGCGCAGCAGCGCCTCGATCCACGGTACGAGTTCGCGCTCATAAGTGCCGAGGATCTTGGGGGCCAACGTGCTGCAGATACTCTCATCAATGTAGCGCAGGCCGCGAAACGGGCCGCTTTGCACCCGCCAACCGAAAAGCGCGCCATAAAGATGGGCAAATCGCATCTATAAGGCTTGGCCGACGCTGCGGGCCAGAGCCAGCTTCCAGGCGTGGCGGTAATAGCCGCGTTTCGATCCTGCCACGTAATGGTGCAGTACCGCTTGCGGGTCGCGGCATTCGGTTTCGGTTGGCATCACCCGGTAATCATCGGCCGGTGCAACGGCGCAGGGGCGACCGGCGCAAAGCATCGCGACCAGCGCCTGTTCGAGGTAATAGCTGGTGCCCGCGGCCTCCTGCAACCGGCGGCACCATATTTCAAGCCGATCCCAATCCAGATCTTCGCTGCGCAGACCGCAGATGCCGACATTTAACCGCGCTGGCAGCGGTGCGCCGGCCAGCGATTCAAGCAGGGCAGGCGGATAGCCATAGCTGTCTTTGACGTCGGTTGCGTGCAGCGGACGGTCAGGTGCCCGCAGCCAGTCCAGCAGAAAGTACGGGCGCCGGAAGAAGAGCATGTCCGAATCGAGCACCAGCTTCCAGCCGCGGGCTCCGAGGTGCACATCAGTGAGTTTGCGAATGTTCGGGTAGACGCGCCACCGCTCTCGCAGCGCCGGATGGCGTGCCGCGTCGAGATGACGGTCAAGGAGCGCGGCGGCCTCGGCAGGCCGGCGCCAGCGCGCGTAGGGGAATACCCGACCGAGTCGGGCCACAATGTCGTCGCTGGCCGAGCCATCATCGTGGAGAATCGTCCGTAGACTGCAACTGGCGTGCGCTTGCAGCGTATAGAGGCACAGGGCCGTTTGGTCCCAAAACTTTTCGCCGGTCAGAAAGTGGATCTCGGGCCAAGCGGGGGCGGCGGGCGGAAGTCGCTGCGGCGCCAAGCAGGCCGCGGCGGCGCGCATCTTCGCGCGGGCGGCCCGGTCGCGCCACTGCTCAATGGGGCCGCCCGCGGCGATCGAGGTTTTGAGCGCGCCGACCGGGGCGTGCCAGAACAGGTAAGCGGCCCGGCCAAGGCCGAAGCAGCGGGCGTGGGCGTGCCAGGTCATCGCAGGGGGATGCGCGAATAAGGCCGGCTCAGCCGGAGCATTTCCTGCCACCAGGCGTTCAGTTTTTCCGGAGAGGAGCGCCGGTGAGGGTAGACAAGCCGGCGGGCGGCGCGGATGACGGCGTCGAGGGTGCGGTCGAACGGACGAAGATCCAGGCCAGCGGCAAATTTCGCCGCGCGTTGGCGCGCAGGTTCGCCGCGGATGAGTTCGAATTCGAATCGGTCATGCCAGAGCAGTTGGCAGAGATCGGCATGCCGCGGCTCGCGCCGGCAACGTTCATACGTGCGCAGCGGCACACGGCTCGCCGGATTGGCTTCGAGCGAGTCCGCCTTGTGAAAGAGGCGGAGATGCGACAAGCTGTCGGATTCGACGATCCAGTGATGATGCGGATGTCCCTGCTCCACGCCCATGCGATCGCGTTGGCCGACGGTCTGCTCGCAGAGCCGGGAGGGCGTCTCGAAGTAACCGGCCCAACTCACCCGGCGCAGTTCGCGCAGGAGCGGCGTCGGATCGGCGAGGTCCTCGATCGTATGTCCGCAAGCCGTGAACTCAAAAAACCGATCGGGAAACGGGAGCTTCAGATCGGGGGTGAGAAAATCGACCTGCAGCCAGGTGTTGCGGGTAAACCGCTCACCGGCGAGCGGCGCGGGCGTCAACACGCAGCGCCGCGTTTCATAAGGCATAAGATCCAGCACGTGGGTAGCGCGGGCGAGCGGCTTGAACCAGCCGCCGGTATCGAGCACGCGGGCGGTGTCGGGCAGCCCGGCGAGGGCGGTGGCGAGCAGATTGTTCATCAACGGGAACGTACGCGGCCGTCGAAGTGCCCGCACGCACCCTGCCAGCGGATGGAGCCGGCGGGCCGGGACCAGGCGCGGTACGTGAACCAGGCCTTGAGTTTGCGCACGGTCGCGCCGGCCGGACTGAGAGCCGGCCAGGGGTTCGCCGCATGCAGTGTGAGCACCTGCATCCACGATTTCTGCATGGCGCGGTTGAGACGCGCGAGGTAGGCGGCACTCAGGCGTTCATCCGGAATAAGGTGCGTGAGCGAGAGCTGCGGGAAATAGGCGACTTCCCAGCCGGCGTCCATGAGGGTGAGGATAATGTCATTGTCACCGCCGGAGACGAGCTCCTCGCCGCGCCGATCGAGGGGCGGACGCCGAGGGTCGACGGCAAGCGCACGCAGCCAGGCTTCTGCCGCCGCGCGCCTCAACCCCATGCCGGCCCCGATGGGCGCGAACAGAGGATAGCGGTTATGCGCCGCACCGGCTTGACGCAATCCATCTGAGAGCAGCGGCTGGTCGCCCAGGTCGCGCAGAGCAAGCAGGCCGTGGAATTCCTCTGTCCAAGCCGGGACTGGATGGGAAAACTCGGGCAGGGATTTACCTCCTAGCGCCCCGACGCGGGCATGGGCGGCGAAAAGCGCCAGCACTTGCTCGAGATAATCGGCCGCGAGCGCATTATCGTCATCGACCAGCACGAGGATTTCTCCCCGCGCCTCCGTGAAACCGCGCTTCCGCGCCGCGGTGAGTCCCAACCGGGGTTCAGGGATGATGCGTAGATTCGGCGGCAGCGAATCGGCCAACCCCGCCCGATCGACCGGCAACGCCGAGGCATTATCGATGAGAATCGTCTCCCAGCGATCAGTCGAAAGCGTCTGCCGGCGCAGACCCTGCAGCGTGCGGCGCAATCGCCCGGCATCGGGATTGTGCGTGGGGATGACGACGGAGAGTTCCATCGCTCGCTGGTTCAATGGCGGAAGCGGTCGAGAAGGCGCGAGACTCTCCACCGCCAGTGGGTGTGCCAGGGTTGCGCGCGGCTCCAGGCCTCGGTTTCCGCCTGGGCTACGTTCACAATCGTGCTCGATTTGGCGGCCGCGTGCTGGCGAAAGACGCCCAGCGCTTGGGGAACATGGAGGGGCCTGACACCGCAGGCAGCGAGGCGCTTGAAAAATTCCGCGTCCAGTGTGAAGCGCAGCGCCTCGTTGAATGGTTGATGCGCCCCGGCGGACCAGAAAGTGGCGTGGCTTGGAAGAGTCCGCCCGCCAACTGCGACCTGAAAGCGGAAGGCTGGCCGCTCGCGGTGGGAGCGGAGCGCCGCCTCCTCGCCGTGCTGTTCATACCAATCGCCGAAATAGAGTTTGCGCCGACCCGGCTGATAAGCCCGGGCCACGGCGGCAAAGGCGCTGGGCAGGTAGTAGTCATCGCTGTTGATCCAGCCGTAGAGCGCACCGGTGGCGCGCGCGAAGCCCTTGTTGAGCGCGTGCGACTGCCCGCGGTCGGGCTGCGATTCCCAGTGGGTCAGCCACGGGGAGTATTGCTGCAGAATCGCCACCGTTTCGTCCTGGCTGCCGCCGTCCATAATGATGAACTCCAGTTGCGGATAATTTTGCAGCAGCACCGAGCGGATGGTCTCTTCGATGAACCGGCCCTGGCGGAACGACGGGCAGACGATGGAAATTTTCGGCCAGCCGCCCGCGGGGGCTGTGGCGAAGGGCGCGGAACCAGTCTCTGCGTCCCACGGCCAGCCTGTGCGGCCCGCTGGCGGAACCGGGAGTTGTTCAAGCAAGCCGGAGGCGCTCACAGGAAATGATAATTCTCCAACCGCCATCCATAGCTGGCGTCGGCGACGACCCGGCGTGCCGGGTAACCGAAGCATCGCGCGCACGCTCCGCGCAAACCTGGCATAGCGGCGATGCGCGAGCGCAGGAGCAAAGCTCGTGTGGCGTTCGTCCGATGCGCGGCGTGGGCGCGGGCGGCGGCAAGCACGGCGCGCGCCTCGGCGAGATAGGCGTCCATGGCGCGGCTTTTTTGTGCCGGGTGGGTGCGGAATCCACCGAGCGGCGTAGGCGTGCCCACAAGGTCGGCGTGTTGATAGAAACGCGCCCACAATGCGAAATCGCCGGCGAATTTAAGTGACGCATCGATCTGGCCGCCGGATTTTCCCCAGAGCGACCGGCGCCAAAACGTGCTTTCCTGCGGAATCCACGCGTAGAGGCGCGCTCCGCCGGGCAGGTAGCCACCGTCGAAAAACGCGGTGCGCGAAAACCCCTCGACAATTGAAACTCCGACACAGCTCCCGGTGGGTGTCCATGTGCTCAACGCCAGACTCGAGAGCCACTGCACTTCGGGGAAACGCGCAAAGATTTCGCCGACGGCACGCAATGCGCCGGGGAGCAGGAGATCGTCGCTATTGAGCCAGCCCATGATCTCGCCGTGCGTGTGCGCGAAACCCTTGTTGAGCGCGGCATACATGCCCCCGTCGGGTTCGCTGCACCACCACGCCAGCCGGGCCGCCCACGCGGTGATCAGCTCCCGGCTGCGGTCCGTCGATCCCCCATCGACGACGACGTACTCGAGGAAAGGGTAGTTTTGCGTGAGCACGCTCTCAAGCGTCGCACTCAGGAACTGCGCCTGGTTGAACGATGGCGTGACGAGCGAGATCGTCGGCAGCGGAGCAACTGTGGTCGAGTTCACCAGTCGAGGATGAAGCGGGCAAAATCGGGCAGGCGTGCGAGCCATGCCCGGTGGCCTACGGCCTGGTCGTCGCGCGCGGTCCGGCCGAGTGCGGGCCAGTCGGTCCGGCGCAGGGTGGCCCAGTCCTGGTCGAGACCGAGCGTGGTCGCGCCCCCGGCCGGCGGCACGAGGCGCGGCCAGCGGCGGTGGGCGCCGGCGTGCAAGCGTTCGCGCCAGAGCGGTGGGCGAATCGACGGGAAGAGCCAGCCGTTGCGGCGGTGGACGATATATTCGTTCATCGTGGGAGAGTCGTGGGCGAGCACGGCACAGCCGCGGCTCATCGCTTCGAGGAAGGTCAGGCCGACCCCTTCGTAGAGGCGTGGCGCCAGGAAGAGGTTGGCTTCGCGGAGTAGCGCCTCGTAGTCCTCCTTGGTGCCAAAGCCGCCGAGGGTAGTCACGTCGGTGGCTCCGAACCGGGTGGGGAGTTCGTAGGCGCCTTGGGTGGAACCGGGATCGGCGGCAGCGCGAAAAATCAAGCGATTGGCACACGTCTCCCGGCAAAGCCGCTCAAGAAACTCGGGACCGGCGAGCCCCGTGCGGTTCCAATAAAAAAGCACGCGCCGGTGGTCCCAGCGCGCGGCGGGAGCGGCGGCGGGATCCTTGTGAAAACGCACGCGCAAGGTCGGCAACCCGGCGCGCGCGGCTTCGCGCCGCACGGGCTCGGCATAGGCCACGACGCGGAAGTTTTTTTTCGGCAGCGTGCTCCACCATCCGGGCGCAAAATGGCGCGCGTCGTCCCACATCGGCAGCCAGACGATGCGGGCCTGCGGCTCGGCGAGGATCTCCGGTGGCGGCTGCATTTGGCAAAAAATCAGAGGCCGATTGAAATCAACCGGCGCGGGCCAGGGCGTGGGCTTGATGTCAGCGAACGGCCGGAGCGGCGTCACGAGGATATCGTTGAACGCCGGGCTGGTGCTGGCGTGCCACGGCAGGCAATAGGCGCGCAGTTCAGGCACGGGGAACTTCCGCGGTTGGCGGGGCGACGGATCGGCGGGAGAGGGCGGTCACAGTGGGTCGGCGGGAGCGCGTTCCGCGCGCAGCATCATGTTCACCACCTCCGGCATTTTGGAGCGCGCGTGCCAGCCGAGTTGTGCGGCGGCCTTCGCCGGATTGGCGCACCCCTGGGCGTGGTCGGATGGGCGCAACAACGAGGGGTCGCTCACCACGTGCTCCCGCCAGTCGAGCCCCAGCGCGGAAAAGGTTGTGGCGACAAATTCCTCGAGGCTGTGCGTCTCGCCTGTGGCGACGACGTAATCATCGGCGCAGGGGCGTTGCAACATCAGCCACATTGCCTCGACGTATTCCGGCGCCCAGCCCCAGTCGCGACGGATCGCCATGTTGCCGAGGCGGAGCTTCTGGCCGGAGCCGCCGGCGATGGCGCACGCCGCGCTCACGATTTTCCGTGTGACAAATCGCTCCGGCCGCAGCGGGGACTCGTGGTTGAACAAGATGCCCGAGCAAGCGAAGAGGCCGTAAGCTTCCCGATAGTTCGCCACTTCCCAGAACGCGGCGGCTTTCGCGACCGCATACGGGCTGTGAGGCCGAAACGGGGTGGACTCCGAGGCGGGCTCGCTTCGCGTGTCACCGAAGCATTCGCCGGAGCATGCGTTGTAGAGGCGGACCGGCTGTCTGAGAAAACGGATGCCCTCGAGCAGGTTGAGCGTGCCCACGCTGATACTTTCGAGGGTCTCCACGGGCTGGTGGAAGGACAGTCCGACCGAGCTTTGTCCGGCTAGATTGTAGACCTCATCGGGCTCGGTTTTCATCAGCACCTGCAGGACGCTGCGAAAGTCGGTGACGGCCATCGACTCCAGCCGGACGCGGTCGCGGAGACTCAAGCGCGACAAATTGTGGAACGATGCCATCTGCGCGTCGCGCGAGGTGCCGCACACGTCATAACCTTTGGCTAGGAGCAGCCGCGTGAGATACGCGCCGTCCTGGCCGGAAATACCGCAGATCAGCGCACGGGCCATGGTACGCGTCGTGCGAGGCGGGACGAGCCGGCGGGCTTGCCCTTCATGTTGTGACGGCTAGTTGAAAAACCTCCGAAAGGAGGCGGCGGTAGGTGGACTTGAAATTCTCCCGCGTGTGCACGCGGCGGGCAAACTCCCACGCGGCCCGGCTGCGCGCGGCGAATGCCTCCGGGCTGAGGGCCGCAACTTCGCGCACGACCGCCAGGATCGCGGCGACTTCAGCGCCGCGCAGCTCGAAACCGAAATCACCTACGTCCACGCTTGCTTCGCGGGTGACGATGGGCACGAGCCCGCCATGCAGGCACGTGATGACCGAACCGCCGCCGCCCTCGGAGCATGAGGGGTAGACGATGGCGCCGTGCGCCGCGAGCAGGTCACGGAATTGCGGCGAGTGCGTGTCGACCCAGCCGAGGACGTGCACGTTTGGTCGAGAGAGCTCACGGCGGTAGAGCTCGGCAAAATCGGGCTCGGCGGCAACGGGGCCGGCGACGGTGAGCTGCAATTCGGGCGCCTGCGCAAAGGCTTCCAACACGAGGTCGAGGCCCTTGTGCACCAGGCCGTGGCTGCCGAACCAGAGGAAACGCGTGCGGGCGGCGGCGAAATGCTTCTCTGCGGGCCAGTCTTGCGTGAACATCGAGGAGAGCGGCACCCGGTGGAAGTTTTTTTTCGCGAAAGCGAAGGTTTCGATCGTGAACGCGTTGCCCGTGGTGGTGGCAAGGTCGGCAAATTCGATGGCGCGAGACGGCGGCACCTGGCGGCGGGGCGGCAGCGTGACCCCGCGGCGGGCGCGGAGGGCATCGAGCCGTGCGAGTTCGGCGCGGTTTTGAAAGAGCCAATGCGCGCCTGTGGCATGGAGGATTTTTTTGGCGGAAGGTGGCGCGAGCCGGGCCAGGCGCTCAAGGTTGGAATGCAGATCGATCACGGCAACGCAGTCGTCGGGCGGCGTGTAGCGGCTTTCGACGTGGTCGATCGCGTCAACGCCAAAGCCGGCTTCGACAAAGATCCGAGCCATCGCCGCGCATTCCCACCGGTTGCTGTGATAATGCGCGGCCGGAACAGCCTGCGGGTCGAACGGATCGGTCAGATAAGACAGGACGACCGTCCCGTGAGCCTGACCCTGCGGCCGGAGGCGAACGATGCGTGGCGGCGGGCGGGAGATGCGGTTGAACGCGCGGGCGCAGAACTGAAGGGTGCTGCGAAACACGTTACTTGGTCGCGACGATCGCGTGCATGTGGTTGTGGAAAAAAGGAATGCGGCGGAAAACGCGGTCGAGCCAGAGTGCGAGCGGCGTGGGATAAAATTTCCACCGGCGAAATTCGATCAGCGGCGGGCCCAACTCGTGGTAAATGCCGTCGAGATGGGTGATGGGCACACTGTGCAGAATTTTGAAGCCGGCCGCGCGCACGGCATCCTCGAATTCGCGCGGTCGCAGGCGGTACTCGAAGAAACCGAGGAACTGCGGATAGACGTGGTAGCGGAAACCGCCGCGACCCTGGATGTTGCGGCGCATCGGCTGATGCTGCAGCGCGCGGCGAACCAGGTTGTTCATGCGGGGATTGAACCGCCGAAAACAGACGTCGAACAAATACTTGAGGCGGCGGAGCGTGTTGTAGCTCGGCACGGTGATGACGGCGATGCCGCCGGGCGCGAGGACGCGGAAGTGTTCGTGGAGCGGGGCCTCGACGCCCTTGATGAAATGCTCGATGGTGCCATAGGAAACGAGGCCGGTGTAATAACCGTCGGGCCGCGGGAGCTGCGCGACGTCGCCGACAAAAACCGGGAGGTCGGGCCGGCTTTGCTTCATCTGTGCGATGATCGCGGCATTCAACTCGAAGCCCTCGATGTCATAGCCCCGGTCGTGAAGGTAGCGGACGACCCGGCCGGTGCCGCTGCCGGCCTCGAGGATTTTGCCCTCCTTCGGCAGATGTTTCAGCGCCAGCTGCACGCCGTCGTCGCGGTCGCACGATTCGAGCAGCACGTCGAAATCATCAGGATTCCATTCGAAGACGACCGTGTGGGAGGTGCCGGCCGGCATGAGCTGCACGGATGAATTCAGAGCATCTCGAAGAGCGCGAAACCGATGCTATCGGGTTCGGCGAGCGCAAGCGTCTCGCGCCAGCGGGGCGTGTGGCAGAGAAGTTCGCGGATGAGGCGCATCTTTTCGGTGTTCCAGTCGTGCAGCGCCAGCACGCTTCCGCGGCGAAACCACGGCTCGAAAAATCGATATTGTTCGAGGCTCTGCGCGGCGTTTTCGGCGCCGTCGAGAAACACGAATTCCGCCGCGCCCGCCTGCTGCAGGAAGGGCGTGAACAATTCCGGACTGCCACCGAGCAGAAACTCGACATGCGGTCGCAGCGTGGGCAGCTGCGTGGTGTAAAACGCCGCGGCCTTCGCCTGGAGGGCCGGATCGATTTCGAGCGTCACCAGTTTTCCCCGGCCGAGCTTCGCGAAAGCCAGCGCCAGAAAATACGTGCTGCCACCGCCATTAAACGTGCCGATTTCGAAGGCAAACGCGGGCTGACGCCTGACCACGGCATCATGCAGCGCCCGACGTTCCGCGCGGTAAAGCTGCCCGGCGATGCCGGGAATGCCCTCGAAGAATTTCCGCTCCTCCGCTGAGGAAAACGGGCGCACGCAGTAGCGGTAGAAAAAGCGCTGGCGCGCATTGAGCGCCGGCAGATTCATTCTGAGACCGCGACGAAAGCTACGGACAAGTGTTCTCATTGACTCACAGCCGGGTTTCCTGCCACTGCAGGATGGGGAGCACGACACCAGCACGGCCTTGGGAGAGTTTAAGGAGCACGCTGCCGTCGTCCACGACTTCAAAGCTGAGGACGTTAGGGAGCGACGCGAGGAATTTGACGTTCGGGACGCTGGAGGAAAGCGACAGGCTGTAAGTGCCGGGTCGCAAAAAATTGGTCGGAACGTGGCAGCGCGCGCGATGCCGCCCCGCGGACTTATCAGCGAAAAAACGGTCGGGGTCGGCGTCGAAATCCGTGCTGCACAACACGCACACACCGAGTTCATTCCATAGCTCAAAAACGACTTGCGCGCCGCGCACCATCCGAGCGAGCTGATAGTCGAACTCAACCGTGATGCCGGCGGTAAGTTTGTGCTGAGCAGCCGGGCTTCCGTTGGGTGCAAGCACAGCGACGCGCAGAAAGCGCAGGTCACTTTGCTCCGACCCTTGCGCGAGCGCGGAGGTGTCGATTTCGCCCTGGGATTCTGTAGCGCCCTTCATGTAAGCCGCCACGCACTCGAGCACGGGGCCCTGCCGGCTGAGCTGACCTGAGCGCAACCACAGCGCGCCCTGACAGAGATACTGCACGGCGGCCATGTTGTGACTGACGAAAAGCACCGTGCGTCCGCCGCGGGCGACCGCATCGATCTTGCCAAGGCATTTCCTTTGAAACGCCGCGTCCCCCACGGCCAGCACCTCGTCGATGATCAGGATTTCCGGCTCCAAATGCGCGGCGACGGCGAAGGCGAGACGCACGTACATGCCGCTGGAATAGTGCTTCACCGGCGTGTCGAGGAACTTCTCCACCTCGGCGAACGCCACGATTTCGTCGAACTTCCGGCGGATCTCCGCGCGCGTCATGCCGAGGATGGCGCCGTTGAGAAAGATGTTTTCGCGGCCGCTGAGCTCGGGGTGAAAGCCGGTGCCCACTTCCAGGAGCGAGGCCACCCGGCCGCGCAGCACAACCCGCCCGGTGCTCGGCTCGGTAATGCGTGAGAGAATCTTGAGCAGCGTTGATTTGCCGGCGCCGTTGCGGCCGATGATGCCAACCACTTCGCCTTGTTTCACCTCGAAGGAGACGTCGTGGAGCGCCCAAAATTCTTCACAGCCTGCCCGTGGTGCCGCCGGCCGTCGCAATCGCGTCCAAAGACTGCGCAGGCCTTGCGCGAGGGTATCCCGCAAGGTGTCATGCTTCACCGCGTGGCTCAGAAAGTAGCGCTTGGAGAGCTTTTCGACCGTGATGACGGTATCGGCAGGCATGAGGGATCAAATGTTGTCGGCAAAGGAACGCTCGGTCCGGCGGAAAAACCAAAGGCCGGTGCCAAGCAGCACCAGGGCGATCGACGCCGATATCACCAGGCCCGGTGCGTAAAAATCCGTCGCACCGCCCAGCAGGCACCAGCGGAAACCGTCGACCATGCCGCTCAGCGGATTGAGCGCCAGGAGATCGCGCCAGTTGGGAAGGTAATCCGTGCGGTAGCCAACCGGCGTTACAAACAGGCCGATCTGCAGCAGGAACGGGGTGATGAAGCGGAAGTCGCGGTACTTGACCGTGAGCGCCGTGATCCACAGGCCGGCCCCGAGAGCGATGAGCAACGCCGCAAGAATGAACAGGGGGAGCAGGAGCAGCCGCCACGTGGGTGCGACGCCAAAGGCGAGCGCCAAAGGCGCCGCAATGACCAGCAGGATCGCCAGATCTACCAACGCGACGGTCAGGGCCGACAACGGCACCACGAGCCGGGGAAAATAGACCTTCGAAATCAGGTGGGTGTTGCCGACCAGGCTGTTGCTGGCCCCGCCGAAGGCCGAGGAGAACAGCTGCCACGGCAGCAGCCCGGCCAGCACCAGCAACGGGTAGGGCACGCCGCCGTCCGGCATTTTGGCGAGCTTGCCGAAAACGAAGGTCAGGAGCAGGGTCTGCACCGCCGGCTGGATCACCGCCCAGGCCACGCCCAGCGCCGTCTGTTTATAGCGAATGCTGATGTCGCGCCAGGCCAGAAACCCCAAAAGCTCGCGGTAGCGCCAGAGGTCGCGCCAGTAGTGCCGGTCGGCCCGGCCGGCTTCGATGACCAGCGGCTCTTGCGCCGTCGCAGGCATCGCGGGGGAGCTGGAGTGGAGGGGGGCGGTCATGCGCTAGGATGCGGATTTACAACGCCAGCGCGGCCTGGAGGCGGAGCTTGAACTCGCCATAGCTGAACTGCGCGGCGCGGCGCCAAATCTGCACCGGATTCCAGGGGTGCTGCAATGCCCAAACCACCTGCCGGGTGATCTGGGGAACGTCGCCGAAATCCACCAGCACCCCCGAGGTGTCATCGATGATCTCGGGTGTCGCCCCGGCCCGCGCGCCCAAACACGGTTTGCCGTGTGCCATCGCCTCGAGAAAGACGAGGCCAAATCCCTCCTTGCGGCTCGGCAGGGCGAACAGCGTGCAGGCGCGGTAGGCGTCGCGCAGCGTCTCCTCGTCGACCAAACCGGCGAACTCCACTGCGCCGGCCACGCCCAGACGGTCGGCCAGTTCATGGAGCCGCGGCAGATCATTGCCTGTGCCCACGATGCGCAGCCGGGCGGCCGGCACTGCCTGGCGCACGGCCGGCATGGCCGCGATCAGATGATCCACGCCCTTGTAGGCTTCTGCGGCATCCAGCCGGGCGACCGTCAGAATCACCGGTTCTCCCCCGGCCGTGCCGTCCTCCGGTCGGTCAGCGAAATCCGGGTCCAAGGCATTGGGCACGACGGCAAACTGCGCTTCGGGAAGACCGGTGCGCCGCTGCACTTCGCCGCGGGTATATTCGCTCACGCACAAAATACGCCGCACGCCCCGCAGGGCGATCCGCTCGAGGCAGGTGTAGGGGCGCCACACCTCGATGCCGTGGGCCACGAGGAAATACTGGAGGCGGGGGTACAGACGTTGGGCCAGCCAGGCCACCGGCAGCTGCCCGATATGCCCGCACACCATGCGATCCGCGCCCGCGGCGCACTGCAGTGTGCGCCAGACGAAAAGCGGCTTCCGGCGCGCACAGGCATGCTGCTGCGTCAGCGTTTCATCCGCGTAACGCCGGAGCGGCCCGACGGGGAACTCCCGGTCGTTGAGCACGACCAGCCGAACCTCGCCGTCGGCGCGCGCCAGTTCGCCCAGCGCCTTCAAATAGAGCCGCAGAATACGCTGAATTCCACCCTCGCGGGCGAACAATTCGGGGCACAGGAGTACGGTCTTCACGGAGCCGTCCGGCGGTTCAGAAACGCGATCAGTATGGCCAGGCTCCACACGCGCGACCACTCGCGGTCGTCGCGGTGAACGAGGAAATTCCGCCAGTAGGCCTGGACGGCCGACACGTCCAGCAGGCCGGTCCGGGCGATGACGGCCGGGGAAAAGGTGTCATCGAGGAAGGGCTTCAGCTCGCGGCGCATCCAGACCGCAAAGGGCAGGGTGAAGCCGCGCTTCTTCCGACGGAGAATTTCGTCGGGCAGGAGACCGCGCAAGGCATCGGCGAGGGCCGATTTGGCCTGGCCGCCGCCGGACTTGAACCGCGCGGGCTGCGCCCAGAGCCAGCTGATGAACGGTCCGTCGATGAACGGCACCCGCAGCTCGAGCGAATGGGCCATGCTCATGACGTCGCTGTCGCGCAGCAGCACATCGGCCATGTAGGTGCGCAATTCCCATGCACTGATGGTCTGGAAGGAATCTGCACCCGCCAGTTCCGCGGGCAGGTCGTCGAGGCGGGGATGATGCGGCGGAGCCGTCAGGCCGGTCCGCAGGTCGGGGTGCAGCAGGGAATACCCCAGCCCGGTGGAGAATACGCGCCGTTGAAGTGAGCAGAGGCCGTGCAGGTCCCGGGCATGCGTCAGGAAATCAGCCAGTTTGCGGCTGCGCACACCGCCCCGGGCCAGGCGCCGGGAGGTCGCGGTTTGCACGGCTGCGGGCAGGCGCCTCCAGATCGGCAACCAGCGGGCGAGGTGTGGCAGATCGCGAAACGACGGATAACCGCCAAACAATTCGTCGCTGCCGAGCCCGGAAAGCGCCACTTTTACACCGCCGGTCCGCGCCGCCTGGCTCACGTAGTAGGTATTGATGCCGTCGCCCGTGGGCTGATCGAAGGCGTGGAGGAGGCGGTTCAGGTCCGCGGCAACCTGCCGGCCGGTCAGGACGGTTTCGTGGTGCTCGGTGCCCAGTGCCTCCGCGGCCTGCCGGGCAGGACGCGCCTCCGAATAGGCTTCTTCTTCAAAGACCAGGGAAAAGGTTTTAAGCCGCGAAGCGCCGGCTCGTGCCATCAGCGCTGCAATGCCCGAGGAATCGAGTCCGCCCGAAAGGAAGGCGCCGACCGGCACGTCCGCGATGCGGTGGGCTTGGACGGCATCGTCGAGCCGGGCACACAACTCGCGGTGGAACTCCTCCGCGGTGCGACAGATGGGAGACGCATCTGCCGCCAAAAACCGCCACCATCGTTTCACCTCCAGCCGGCCTGCGTCCAGCCGGGCGTATTCACCCGGTCCAAGGCCGGACACGCCTTCGTAAATGGTGTGCGGGGCCGGAACCGCCAGGTAAGCCAGGTATTCCGCAACGGCGTGCGGGTCGATGCGGCCGGACACCACACCCGCAGCGAGCAGGGCGTTCAGTTCCGAGGCAAACGCCAGCCGGTTGGCCGCCGCGTCATGATGATAATACAGGGGCTTGATGCCAAACGCGTCGCGGGCGAGGAAGAGACTTTGCTCCTGCTCATCCCACACGGCGAACGCGAACATGCCGCGCAGCCGCCGCAGGCAGGCCTCGCCCCAGCGCGCGAACGCAGCCAGCAGTACCTCGGTGTCGCAGTGTGTCCGGAAAGGGTAGCCACCGGCGGTCAGCTCGGAGCGCAATGCGCGATGATTGTAGATGCAGCCGTTGAAGATGAGGTGATAGCGGCCGCAGGCGCTAGTCATCGGCTGGTGGCCGCCCGCCGGATCGATAATGGCGAGGCGGCGCATGCCAAGCGTCGCCGGACCGCGGCTGATCTCGCCGTGATCATCGGGGCCTCGATGCTGCATGGCGCCGCACATGCGGGCCACGGCATCACGTCGCTGCTCGTCGGACTCGCTCAGGCTGACCAGACCGGCGATGCCACACATGCGGGGTAGGGAGGAAAGCTTCGCCGGGTCACTTCCGGCGGAAGCAACCGGCAGGGCGCAACTTCATGGCGCAACGAACACAAATGCATGTCGGGGTGTAACCCCCGGCCTTTTCCAAGCCCAAGGCTGGACGTAACGTTCGCGCGTGACGAGTCAGTTTTCGGCGGACGCCGAAAACTAGGCGCAGATGGAACGGGCAATTTCGCGCGCTTTGTCCGCTGAAACGAGTTTCTCGACCAACAGCAGGCCAAAATCGAGCGCCGTGCCGGCGCCGCGCGAGGTCAGGATGTTGCCGTCGGCAACCACGCGCTGATCGGCGAGGATGTGGGGCAGTTCGCCGGCCACCGAGAAATGGGCGGTGTAACGGCGTCCTTCCAGCAGGCCGGAGGCGTTGAGCACCGTCGGAGCGGCGCAGATCGCTGCCAGCCATTTTCCCGCCGCGGCATGCTGTTCGACCACGGCGCGCACCCGCGGATCGGCGCGCAGGTTTTTCACTCCCGGACCGCCGGGGATGAACAACAGGTCGAAGAGATGCCCGCCAACCTCGGCCAGGGCGGCGTCGGCATGCGCGGTGATGCCGCTGCGGCCGGTGACATGCCGGTGATCTGCGAGCGAGGCGACAATGACTTCGATGCCGGCGCGGCGCATGAGGTCGACGGGGGTGAAGGCCTCGATTTCCTCAAAACCTTCGGCCAGCAAAGTCAGCGCGGTGGGCATGGCGGAAAGGGTGAAAGTGAAGGTGAGAGTGAAAGTGGGGAGACGGCCTCGGTGGCAGTATACGATGCAGTGGCAATTCAGGGCAAACACTGCACAGTGAGGAAAATGATGGCGGAATTGGCTCCATTGGCCAACAAAAGATTGGCGATCTTCGGCTGCGGCTACGTCGGCACGACGGTGGCCCGCGAGGCCCGTCAGGCGGGCCTGCAGGTGACCGCACTCACCCGCAATCCCGCGCGGGCGGCGGAACTGGTGGACATCGGAGTGAATAGCATCGTCGACGACTTGGCGGCGGACACCTGGCATGAGCGCATCACCCCGGGAGTGGACCTGGTGTTGAATTGCGTAAGCTCCGGCGGCCGCGGCCTGACCGGCTATCGGCGTTCCTATGTCGAGGGCATGCGCTCGATCCTCGCGTGGGCGCAGCGTGGCACGGCCGGCACGATGATTTATACCAGCAGCACGTCGGTTTATCCGCAGGACGGAGGCGGGACGGTCGATGAGACGGCGGCCACGGACGGCGCCGGAGAAACCGGGCGGATTCTCCTCGAGGCTGAGGCACTGTTGCGCGCAGGGCGGGAGGCCCGCGGTCGCTGGTTCATCCTGCGGTTGGGCGGCATCTATGGCCCGGGGCGCCATCATTTGCTCGATCAGGTGCGCGCCGGGGTCACGGAAATCACCGGCGGCGGCGCCCATCATCTGAACCTCGTGCACCGCGATGACATCGGCGCGGCGGTTTTTGCCGCATTCGCCGCCCCGGCGTCGGTTCCGGACGGGATTTTCAACGTGGTCGACGATGCGCCGGCGCCGAAGTCGGAGGTGGTGGGCTGGCTGGCGGAGCGCTTGGGTCGCCCCCCGCCGCGCTTTGCCGGAGGGGCGGCCAGTGCGCAGCGCGGGTTTGCCTCGCCGCCGGACCGGTTGATCAGCAACGCCCGGCTCAAAGCGCAACTGGGCTGGAGGCCGCAGTACCCTTCCTTTCGGGAAGGCTATGCGGCGCTATTAAGTGCTTGAAGAACCACGGCGCCTGCGCGCCACTATATGTTCGGACAGCGAATCACTCTCACCCTCACTTTCACCCTCACTCTTTTTTCCCATGCCCGGTGTCGGCAAGCTCCTCAAACAAGCCCAGAAAATGCAGCGCCAGATGGAGGCGGTGCAGGCCCAGCTCGAGACCAAGGTCATCGACGTCACGGCCGGCGGCGGTGCCGTCGCCATCCAGATCAGCGGCTCCGGCAAATTTCTCGCGCTGAAGCTCGATCCCGAGTTTCTCAAGGACGACCCCAAGCTGGTCGAGGAAACCCTGCTGCTCGCGGTGCAGGATGCGGCCAAGCAGGCCAAGGAGCATAATGACGCCGAGATGCAGAAAATCACCTCCGCCTTTCAGGTTCCAGGTTTCGGCTGAGGCCGAAACCTTAATGTTTTCGTGGAGCGAAAACATATGACGCCGGCGTTCGAGAAACTGCAGAAACACCTCAAGCAACTGCCGGGAGTGGGCTACCGGTCGGCGGAGCGCATCGCGCTCAACCTGCTGGTCGAGCGCCCGGAGCGGCTGCCGGCGCTGGTGGCGGCGCTGCAGGAGGCCGCGGTGTCTGTGCGGCGTTGCTCCCGCTGCGGCAACCTCGCCGAGGGCGAGCTTTGTGCGATTTGCGCCGACGGGAAACGCCGCGCCGGGGTGGTGTGTGTCGTCGAGCAGGTGCCCGATCTCGTGGCGATCGAGCGGTCGGGTGCATTCCGCGGCACCTATCATGTGCTGCATGGGAAACTGTCGCCCATCCAGGGCGTCGGGCCCGAGCACCTCAACCTGGCGCGGCTGCTCGCCCGCATCGAGGCCGGCGAAATCAGCGAGCTGATCCTGGCGCTTTCCAACGATGTGGAAGGCGAGGCCACGTGCCATTATCTCGTCGACCGCGTTCCGGCCGCGAAGGTGAAGATCACCCGCATCGGCTTTGGTCTGCCCAGCGGCGGCGGCGTGCTCTACGCCGACTCGGTCACGCTCAAGAGCGCCCTGGAAGGGCGCCGCGATTATTCGTAGTTGCGACGCGGGCGGGAATGACTTTTATCCGTCCGCAACGGCCTGATTGCGCCATTAGTTCATCGGTAGAATGCGAGCTTCCCAAGCTTGAGAGGTGGGTTCAATTCCCACATGGCGCACCACCCGCCTTGCGGACTTCAGCCGTCGCCAAGGCTGTGGCTGACAAGACGGCTGGCAGGCCAGCCCTACGCGCGGCGGTGGGGCGTGGGGGCCGTTCCCTCGGCCTGCATTTCCTTCAGCAGGCTCGTGAGGTAAGGAATGAGCTGTTTCTTGCGGCTGACGATGCCCGGCAGGTCGAAGATCTCGTCCTTCTCGACATGGGGATACGAGATGCGCTCGATGATCTCGGGATCGCCCCGGACCAGCAGCAGTGAGTTCTGCGTGTTGATATCGGTGACCAGCAGGCTGGCGAAGGCGAGGTGCTCGGCGTGACGCAGCTCCTCGAGCGCCTGGGCCAGTGGCTTTGCCTGGCTCCAGAAATTGCCGAGCCCGAGTTCCTCGACCTGGGCCACGGCGAAGCGCACGCCGTCCTCGTCGTAAATCTTGTAATCGGAGCGCACCACCTTGTCCGGCGGATTCGCCAGGATGACCGAGCCGGAGCTGAAGATGGTATCGGCCAGCTCGCGGGCATCGACGCCGGCAATCTGGGCCAGCCAGTGCAGGAGCGCGCCATCCTTCTCGGTGGAAGTCGGGCTGTTGAGGTTGAGCGTGTCGGAGATGATGCCGGCCATCATGATCCCGGCCAGGTTGGGTGGCGGCGCCAGGTGCTCGCGCCGGTAAAGATCAGCGACGATGGTGCAGGTGGAACCCACGGGTTCGTTGATGAACAGGATGGGCTGGGCGGTGTTGAGGGTTCCCAGGCGATGATGATCGAGAACCTCGGTAATGGTGACCTCGCCCGCGCCGGTCACGGCCTGCGTCATCTCGTTGTGGTCGACCAGCACGAGGCGGGTTTTGACGGGCTTCAGGATGTCCGTCTTCGTGAGAATGCCCTGCAGACGGCCGTCATCCGCGATGACCATGAACGCTGGAGCGGGTGAGGTGACGACCTTTTTGCGCACGTCGGAGAGGCGGGTGTCGGCATCCAGCGAGACGAATTTGCGCTCGATGAGCCGGCCGATGGTGGTGGCCGTGCGGATGACCCAGGCGGTGGTGGCCGAATCGTAGGGGCTGACGATCAGGCTCACCCCGCGCCCCCGGGCGAGCTCGACGACCTCATCATCCACGGGCAGGTTGCCCGTGACGACGAGCAGCCGCACGCCGATCTGGATCGAGCGCTGCTGGATGTCCCAGCGATCGCCGACGATGATGATGGACTGCCGGGCGGGAATATCCTCCTGCTCGGAGATCCGGCCAAACGAGCGGATATCCATCGCCCCGATGCGGACATAGAGTTCCTCGAGCGCATTCTCGCCGGTGAGGTGGAGCACCCGGGCCTTGAGGGCGCGGGCGATGTCGGAGAGGCGCGTATGCACCTGGCGCATGAGCTTCGGTTCGCGCACCTTGGGGGTGAAAAAACTGCCGAGCTGGAAGATCGAGACCGTGCCGGCCAGACGTTTTTCCGGGTCCAGGACGGGCAGGATGCGCATGTCGTGTCCCTCGATCAGCTCCAGCGCCTCGGCGCAGGTGGCATCCTGGGGGATGGAGATGACCTCGGTGACCATGAGGTCGCGCACCCGCGGGGTGACATCACTCAGGTAAACCGGCAGCGGCTGGTGAAAGCGGGCGAGAATCGCATCGATACGGGCATTGGAATTGCCGCAGCGCGCCGCCACATGACCCGGCTCCCCCCGCGCCTCCTTGAAGGCCGCGTAGGCGATCGCGGAGCAGATGGCATCGGCATCGGGATTCTTGTGGCCGATGACATAGGTAACACCGTCGGCGGGAATGAAAGGAGGAACGGTCATTTGATGGCGTCGCCAAAATGACCAGGTCGGGCAGTGAGGCAAAGTTTTCTTTTGCGGATGTCCGCCGGCTGGAGCCGCGGCGCGGCGTCGCGCTCCAGGCTATTAATCCGTACGGATCGCTCATTTCCGCGACGATTTAGAGGTGGGGCGCTCTGCTGGCCAGACATCTGAGGTGGAGTGCAAGCGGTTTTTGGCGAGGGAAACGGAGAGGCACTCAGGCGGCGGTCAGGCGGGCGGCGCGGTGCGCGGTATAGTACTGGTCGTCATAGGGAACTTGG
>JAQTYQ010000074.1 GCA_028688225.1 Opitutaceae bacterium
ACGAGGAGCATAGCCCGTGAGTTCGATGAGCGACTACCTCGAAGGGCAGATCCGGGCGCACATGTTTCGCACGGCCACCTTCACGAAGCCGACCGTCATGGCGACCGCCCTGATGACCTCGGCCACCGCCGACGCCGACACCGGCGCCACCGCTGGCGAGGTGACCGACGCCAACGCCTACGCCCGGCAAGACCTGGCCCCGCTCGACGCGAACTGGACGGCCCCGGACTCGACCGGCGGGCTGACTGACAACGCCTCGGCCATCACCTTCCCCACCTGCACCACGTCTACGTGGGGCACCGTCACGCACATCCGCATGGTGGACTCCATCACGCACGGCGCGGGGAACTGCTTCCTCCACGGCGCGCTGACGGCCAGCAAGGCGGTCGGCGTGGGCGACATCTTCAAGTTCAATATCGGAGACCTTGATGTCACGTTCGCGTAGTAAGAACCCACACATCGAACTTGAGGTCGAGGGACACGCCCATGAGTAACGCAACGAAGTCCGCCGTCAAAGCCCTCCTCGACTACGGCTACACCGAGACCGACGGTCTCTTCCAGCGCGGCCTGACGGACGCCTGGCGGCGCGAGGGCGACGGCTTCGTCATGCTCCGCCCCGCGACCCCGGCCATCGGCTCCGCCGAAGGCGCGGCCAACCCGGCCGCAGGCGCCGCGTGGGGGATGCCCGTCGAGGGCGTGCCCGGCTGGGTGCAGGTGCCGTACCGGCAGTCCGACCGCTTCGCGACCGCCTCCGGCCTTCATCCGCTGACGCACGCTGAGTGCTTCGAGTGGGTATGGCCCGAGGACGTGGTCGCTGAGCGGTACGAGTTCGCGTCCCCGCAGGGCGACAACCCGTGGGTTCGCGTGAACGACGTACTCGTCCGTCGCGAGGACTAAACCATGGCGGATGGGGTTGATGTTGATAACGGTGCGCTGACCGACTACAAGGTCTCCAGTGACGACGCTGGCGTAGGCGGGCACGTCCAGCGTGTGAAGCTGGCGTACGCGGCTGACGGCTCCGAAGTCCACGTCCCGGCCGACGCGGACGGCCTGCTCGTCAATCTCGGGACGAACAACGACGTAACGGTCACCGGCACGGTGGATCTCGGCGCGACGGACAACGCCGTCCTCGACGCCATCGCGGCATCCCTCGCCCTCATCGACAACGCCATTGCTGCGGGCAACGAACTCCAGGTGGACGTGGTGGCCGCGCTCCCCGCTGGCACGAATGCGATCGGCAAGCTGGCGGCCAACTCGGGCGTGGACATTGGCGACGTGGATGTTACGTCCCTCCCCGGAGCGGCCCACGATGCCGCGATTGCTGGCAACCCGGTGCGAGTCGCGGGGCGGGCGCTGACCGCCGACTACACGGCTGTTGCCGCAGGCGACACCGCCGACTTGATTGCCACGATTCTCGGCAAACTGGTCAGCATGCCCTACGCGCTCCCCGGCGCGACGTGGCAGTACGCAGGCCCGACCGGTGGCATCACAGACACAAGCGACGATGCGATTATCGCGGCGGGCGCGGCCGGGGTGCGGCACTATCTCACGGCGCTGACCGTCGTCAACGCCCACGCGACCGTGGGCACGGAAGTTGTCATCAAGGACGGCTCGACGGTGATTCACCGGGGCTATGCGGCGGCGGCTGGCGGCGGCTATACGGTGAACTTCCCGACTCCGCTCCGGGGCACTGCGGCAACGGCCCTGAACGCGGCTTGTATCACGACCGGCTCCGCGACCCATGTCAGCGCGAGCGGATTCTCGGCGGCTGAGTAATGGCGAGCGAAGGGCCTAATAACGGCTCCAGCGCCGCCAATGTAGACAGATTCGGCGGTGCCGATTGGGTGAATCCAACTAACGCGCTTAGTAGTGATGATACCTACTCAACTTCCGTTGTCAGTTTAGGTCAGTCCAAAAACCTTGAGGCAACAGGCTTCGGCTTTGCCATTCCTACCGGGGCAACCATAGATGGCATCAAAATCGAAGTGGAAGCCAAGTCAACTGCGACTGGCTTCGGTAATGACTTTACAGTGTGGGCGATAAACCCAGCATCCGGGCTCAAAGGTGGCGCGATAATAAGAGAGGCGACAGCCAGCGACGCTTACTACACATTCGGCGGCCCCACAGAGAAGTTCGGCGGTACGTGGACCGCAGCCAACATTAACTCCGCAGATTTTGGCTGTAGTGTGCGGTTCTACGACTCCGGCACCGGCACGCATTCAGTTGACCACATCCGAATCACTGTCTACTACACCGAGGCATCTGGCACGCCCTTCCGCCGCTCCCTCCTTGGCGTGGGGTTCTAATGAGCCTACTGCTGCTGTTCCGTCCTCGGGCCGCGACTTCGGTCCACGAGGCCGCCGCCGCACTGGCCGCGACAGCCGTCATCGGCGCTGCCGCCGCCCTGACCTTCGCCGTAGCCGCCGCGCCCGTCGCCTCCGCCACGCTGGGGGCCGTCGCCCAACTCGTCCTGCCCGGCGCGTTCTCCGCCACGCTCGCGGCCACGCTGGCCGCCGCTGCCGAGGCCACGCGCCTCGCCGCCTTCTCCGGCTCGGCCACGGCCACGCTGGCGGCCCTGAGCAGCGTCCAGCTAAATGCCCTCATTGGCATCTCTGGCGCGGCTACGGCCGCGTTTGCCGCGCAGGTGGACCGGGCAGCCATCGCCGCCCTTGCCGGGGCCGCTACGCTCGGCGCAGTCGGGACGAGCGACGTGCTGGGCGCCGCCGCCTTGGCAGGCTCGGCCTCGCTGGCCGCCATCGGCGGGGTGGAAGTATTGGCCTCTGCCGCGCTGCCCGCCGTGGCGACGCTGGCCGCGCTCGCCTCGATGACCGCGCACTACGTCCGCCTGCGCGGGGCGGGCATCGTGACCGCGAGCCGCCAGGGCGGGTCAGTCACGGAGTACAGCGGGAAGTCCGGCGCGTCCGTCCGCAGCGGGGCGGCGCTGGGCGCCGGCGTCGTGAGGCGGCACTAGATGGCGACGCTGAACCTTCAAATCGCAGTGGGCGCAGATGACGGCGAATACGCCGTCTCTCCCAACTCGTATTTCGATTCGGCTGACACCGTCGCGTTCGTTGGAAACGCCGGCGGCGGCTTGGCCTCATGGCTCCGGTTCACGGGGGTTTCCGGTCTCTCGGGTCAGAGCATCGTGTCCGCAGTGCTTACGATTTACGGCCATGCCGCCGATGTTGGAACGCCCCTCACGAAGATCCGGGCGGAACGTGCCGCCGCACCTGCGAATCCTTCAAGCCAGGCGGACGCCGAAGGGCGTACGAAAACGACGGCCAAGGTGGATTGGGACAGTCCGGGTTTCTCCGCAGGCGCGGCGAAGACAAAGGACATTACCGCAGTCATTCAGGAATTGGCGGACAATCACGACCCGTCAGTCATCATCATCTATTGGGAGGATGACGGTAGCTCCGCAGGCAACTACGCACAGGGGCGCTTTCGAGACCATTCCGGCGCAACATACGCGGCCAAACTGGACATCTCCACCTCCACCACCCACACCGCCGCCATCGCGCTTTCCGCCGCCGTCACCCTCTCTCCCGTGGCGGGCCTTCTCTTCACACCGGGTGCCACGCTGGCCGCCGCCGCTACGCTGTCCCCGCTGGCAACGGGGGAAGTCTTCGCTGCCGCCGCCCTCCCCGCCACGGGCACCTTGGCTGCCGACGGGAACATCGGCACGCTTCTCGCCGCCTCCGCGCTCGCCGGTTCCGGCGTGCTAGCGGCTCTTGCCGCCCCGCTCGTCAAGACGGCCGCCGCTGCGCTGGCGGCAAGCGCCCTCCTGACGGCTTCGGCCACGCGCATCGGCCCCATCAAGACAGTGAGCCTCGGGGCGGGCTTCACTTCGTCCCTGCGGCAGCACGGCGGCATCGCCTTCTAGGGTTACGGTTGGGGTCGGCTGCAACGCTAGAGGGGTAGGTGTTGCCCTCTGTCCGTTGTAACTGACTACCCCATTGACCCAGTCCAACTCGCTGAGCTTATCGCCGATGGCTGGACGCACATCACCCTCTGGGTGGCGAGCACGCCCGAAGGCGCCTATGCGAACTCCGGCGCAACCCCCGACCCGGCCACCCTCGCGCTCATGTCGAGCGGCGAAGACTACGTCGCGACCTTCGAGTACGCGGCGGGCAACCCCAGCCAGTGGTTCAAGGTCCTGGCCTACAACGGCTCGGACTACTCGGCCCTCAGCGACAGCGCGCCGCTCCACGGCGGCGGGGGCACGACCCTTGCCCACCTGCGGCAGCAGCTAGGCCGCGAGATGCGCGACCTGCGGACCGGCACCCTGACGAGCGGCACGAACACGACCACGGCCGTCTTCTCGAACATCGACGTGACTCGCTTTCAGGACTCCTACTTCAACAACTGGTTCATCCACAACACGACTCGCGGGGCGTGGAGCCAGATCACTTCGTGGACCAAGAGTACGGCCACCGCCGTCCTGAGCCCTGCCATCGCCGACCAGGCGACCGGCGACACGGTCGAACTGACGCGGCGCTTCACGCCGCTGGAGTACCGCGAGGCGCTGAACCACGCCATCGCCGCCTGCTACCCGATCCTCAACCGCACTATCGTCAACACGAGCCTCCAGACAGCCCTGAATACGTACCAGTTCGCCGTGCCGCAGGACATCAAGTCGGTGTCCTCGGTCGAGATCGAGTCTTCGGCCTTCTCCTCGTCCACGACCGACGTAACGCGCGGCCACCCGTGGCGGGACGTGCCCTTCCGCATTATCCGCAACGGCCTGCGACAGACGATTGAGGTTGAATCGCCGATGGTGGCCGACCGCCGCCTGCGGGTTATCGGCACCGGCCCCCTGAGCCAGTTGTACAACGACTCGGACTACGTCGAGGAGATCGACCCCCAACTCGACATCCTCATCTTCGCCGCCGCCCGCTACCTGTACGCGAGCCTGACGAACGACTCCGCGACCAGCGACATCGACCGCTACCGCCAGCTTGCTGACTACTACATGGCGAAGTACATGGAGAAGCGCGGGGCCTACGGCCAGTCCCGGCCCGCGAAGCGCATGTGGTCGCCCGAGACCCGCTCCGCCGGGATGCGCGGCGGCTTCCTCTCGGCATCTTACGATGGCTCGAACTTCCCGTAGATGGCAAGCCATCCCTACGACATCGCCCTGACCCCGACTGGCGGGACCAAGGTAGGACTGATGTTGGTGAGCCCGCCCGGCGAGTCGAAGCAACTCATCGTCAGCGAAGTCCCGCACCCGGCCGGCCAATATGACCTGAACCGCCTCGCCACCGAAGACACCCGCAACGCCACGGACTTCGAGCAGCAGTACGACGCCGTGCTCGCGCAGTCCTCGTTCTCCGGGGGCGTCGGCCAGCTCGACCATGACGTGCGCGCCGAAGAGGACATGTGCTGGTGGGCGCCCGGCATGGTCATCCATGTGCCCGGCAAGGTGTTCCTCGCACAGTCCGTCCACTCCGAGGCCATCCCCTCGGGTGCGGCCGAAGTCACTGGCAGCCTGCCCTACGTGACCGCCGCCGGGGCGCAGTATGACTTTCACTGGCAGGGGGCGCGGCTCTACCGCCGCGACGCGGCGAACACCACGAACGACTGGGTGCTCGTCTACACCGCTGGCGCGACCATCACGAACTTCTACATCTTCGGCGGGGCTGGCTACATCGCCGTGCCCGCGCTGTCCGGCACGACGGACTTCCTCTATCAGGCGGACGTGACCGCAGCCGCGACGTGGACGCCGACGGCCCGCAACCACGCAGCCTTCTCGGACGCCCTCGGCAAGCCGAAGTTCTTCTCCTCGGTGCGCGGCACCATGTACGCCGCCGTGGACGCCCGCAAGGGCTGGTACACGGTAGACCCGACCACGGACGCATGGACAGGCCCCATCGACACGAGCCTGACCGGCAACTTCTCTGGCCCGCCCGGCGACGGGACGTACACGTTCACGAACCTCAAGGCCGTCAATGACTTCCTCTTCCCGTTCAAGCAGGACGCGGGTTACAACATCGACTCCCAGCAAGAGGTGACCGAAGTCCTCTGGCAGTGGAAGGACAAGCCCTCCACGACTAACTTCAAGTACGTCGCGGTCGGTGGCGACCTGCTCTACTACTCGGTGACCCCCGAGGTCTACGCCTACGACCCACAGACAGGCCGCAACATCCCGCTCAAGATCTCTCGCATGAGCGGCGTGTCCGTGAAGGACATCCTTGGCGTGGGCGCCGACAACAACTTCGTCTACATCCTGGCGAAGGTGCGCGTGCCCCACGTCCGCTCGGCGGACAGCGCCGCACTCCTGCGCTGCTGGCGCACGTCGGCGACGACCTGGGCGAGCGAAGTGCTCTGGGAGGACACGGCGAGCACGGCCTACGCCGGGCTCCACGCGGCCCCCAACGGCGCGGGCA
>JAQTYQ010000075.1 GCA_028688225.1 Opitutaceae bacterium
TGATGCCCGACGGGATTAGGTTCATAATCCATTCTGCCGGATACAAATCTATCCGACCAGTTCGATGATCCAGAGCACCCGCCACTCGATCTCGTAACGCCAGGTCCGGGGCATAGGCCAGGCACCGCCGGACTCCGGGTCGTATTCCGGGGCCACTTCGCCGTTGTGAATCCCGCGGATCTGGTCGATGAGGGCTTCGTCATCCGGATGGGCCAGCCGCAAACGCGCCCGCGCCAGCGGACGCTGACGGGCCTGCCGCAATTCATAGCCGACGGCAAAATAGAAATGGTCGAGAATCCGGCCCCGGACGCGCAACCAGAGCGGATCGGTCGCCGACGGCCATGCCTCCGGCACGAGGGGTTCCGGCGCTTCACTGCCGCTCCACAGGCGGTCGTCCCCACGCCGGATCACCGCCGGAGCCGTACATATACCCCAATCCATCATGGCAACCCGGTGGGCTATCGCCCGGGACCGGAGCCGCCAAGACCAAATTGCCGTTCAATCCCCGGCTTACGGATATCCTGTTCGACCTCACGGAGTATGCCGAGGCTCGCTCAGCGCATCCCCAGCCGCAGATCGAAGGCAAAGGCAATGGGGCCGGCCACCACCCAACCCAGCTTAAAGTCCGGATGGATCGGATTCAGGAGGAAATTGAACTCCGTCTCCACGTTCACGCTGGGAACCCGCATGGCCGGAGATTTCCGGCCGGCAAGCCAGGCATCGCCGCAGGCGCGGGTGGCGGCAGGATTTGTCTTCCAGTCATCCGGCAAGGTGCCGCAGCCGGCGATCAGGTGGTCCGGGACCTCGATTTCCCAACGGACGAATGGCTGGATGCACTCGCTGCGCTGGAGATGGACGAGCGTCTCAAGAGCCGCCAGGGATTCGTGCTGGGAACTGTAGACGATGGGCCGGCCACCGCTGTGCCACCGGCCCATGCCGAAAAGACCGCCCTGCCCGCTGAAGGCCTGGGACGCCGTTTTACCGTAAACCTCGGCCGTGATGCGATGGAGACGCATGGCCGGGTTCAGATCACATTGCCAAACAGGATGCCCTGGATCAGGGCCTCGACATCCCGCACCCCGACGTCTGTGTCGAGCAGGTCGATCGGCCGGCTGCCGTCGAGGGCCGGCGCCGGCGTGTTGAGCCATTGGTAAATGGCGGCATCCTCGGTGAAAAGTTTACGCGCCAGATTGCGGATCCGGGCGATGCGCACAATTTTCTCCGAGGCATCGGCCGAAAGGACCCGGTGCAGCTTATACCGGCGGTTGATCGTGCGCTGGGCGATGCCCAGCTTGAGGGCGAGCAGGTTTTTCGGGATGCCCAAGGTGGTCGCGAGCTTGGTAAACGAGCTGGCGGGCAATCCGTCGCGAATCTTTCGCACCACGACGTTGGTCGGCTGGGCGGCCAGTTCAAAAAGTTCGGTCGAGCTCATGCCCCGATAATTGGCCAAATGACCTATTAGTCAAGCCATTTGGCCAGACATCTCCCGGGCCGGTCTCTACCCCACCCTTTACGATGGGCGGCTATCATGAAGACCAGGACGGCTTCGTCCCCGGTTTCCGCCGCCGGCTATCTTTCGCTCACCATGAACATCTCCGAATACGTCCGCGAGCACGCCAACGTCACCCCCAACGCCGATATCGCGGAGCGCTGGGAGACCCGCATTGTCGCCGGCGGCCTCGCCAGTCGGGGACGCGACGGTGCGGAGGCCTATCTCGCCCGCTACGGCAAGGGCCTGAAGGCCCCGAAAGCGATCGGCCTCGCCCGCATCGCCGAAATCAAGGGTGCGCCCGAACTCGCCGCCCGGTTTTGGGAGGAAGCCTACTTCCTTCAAACCGGCGGACGGGAAACCCTGCCAGGTGGACCGGCCACCCCGAGAGCAACCCCGCCCGGGCGACCTGTGGGCACCGGCTTTGGCGCCACCCCGCAGCTGCTGGTCGCCCTGACCCGCGAGGAAGCGCTCGCGATGGTCGCGGACCCGGCCTATGGCATTCAGGAAAAGAAAGACGGCCGGCGCGCCATGGCCCGCGTCACGCACGGAAGGGTCGAATCCGGCAACAAACGCGGCCTGGCCTCGATCCTGCCCCTGAAGGTCTCGGATGCGCTCGCCAGCCTGGGCAATATCGAGATCGATGCCGAGCAGGTGGATGACGAAAACATTCTTTGGATCTTCGACCTATTGAGCCGCGATGGACACGACCTGCGCGCGCTCCCCTACTCCGACCGCCATCGCCTCCTCACCGAGACGATCCGGCCTTCCGCAGCGGTCCAGATCGTGCCCCTGATCACCGGCGAGCCCGCGGCCAAGCGCCGCTTCATCGCCGAGCTTGAGGCCCATGGCGCGGAGGGTTTCGTCCTGAAGCGGCTCGACGCCCCGTATCAGCCCCGGGGAAAAACATGGAGCCCAGTGGAAGTTTCAATTTCGCGGCCGCCTCGCCGTGATCGCCGGGACCCAGCGCGACCCCGCCAGGAATTCAGTGGAGATCTTCGTCCTGCGGGCCGATGGCGCCCGCCGGAACCTGGGCTCCGTCACCATCCCCGCCAACCGCGCAGTCCCGGCCCCGGGCCAGATCTTCGAGGTTGAGTACCTGTACTGCCATCCCGGGGACAACGGGAAGCTCGCCCAGCCGGTGTTCAAGGAGATGCGCGACGACGCCGTCGAAGCCGACTGCCGGGATCAGAAGATCAAGGTCAAGACCGCCCGGACCGACCCGCGGCTTGACGCCGTCGCCGGGAACCTCGGAGGAGTCCCGGCTAAACCCGGGTTCTCCGGACCGTAGTCGGCGATGCCGACAAGCCGGACCGAGTACTGACCGAATTTTCTATGATTGCAGATTGTCGGGCCGCCCGCTAAATCGAAATTTCGGTTCGGTCCCTAACTTGGCCTTGACGGCGAAAGCCCCCTCCACCTGATGCACTCACCGGCCAAGCGTAAATCGCCAGGAACCGTCGTCCTGATCGAGGATGAGACCATGTTCCGGGACTTGCTGAAGCGGTTGTGCCGGCGCCGGCTGGGACTGACCGTGGCCGGTGACGTCGGCACCGCCGCGGAAGGCCTGGCCTTGTGCCGGCGCCATCAACCGGACTTCGTGATGCTTGATCTCAACCTGCCGGATCGAAACGGCATCGAGATCGTGGACGAACTGCTGGCGGCAAATCCCCGTGGCCGGATTCTCGCCGTTTCCTGCGAAAACGACGATCTCACCCTGTGGCGGGTCTTGAATTCGGGAGTCCACGGCTTTGTCGACAAGAACCACGCGTCGCTGGAAGACCTCGCGCAGGCGATCTCCGAGGTGGCCGATGGGGGCGTGCATTTGCCGGCCTGCATCCAGGCGGCCCGCCAGCGGTTGCGATTGGACCCCCGGGCTTTTACCCGGATCTTGACGGAGCATGAACGGAAGGTCCTGCCCTTGCTCGGCTGCGGCCTGACCAATGAGGACGCCGGCAAACGGCTGCAAGTCAGCCCGCGGACCGTGCGCCTGCACCGCTGGCAGATCATGGCCAAGCTCGACCTGCATTCGATCAAGGAGCTGATCCGCTATGCGGTCAGCAAGGGTTTCGCCAAGCTCAAAGATTTCCGTGGCTGATGCCGGGAGGCAGCCGGATTCCCTTTGGTGCTAGGGCGATTTTGCTCAAAAACGCCCGGGTTTCAACCGTGAGGACAGGAAGCGGGTCTCCCCCGCCGGCTATCTTCGCCCCATGATCCAACTCTTCATCGGCCGGTGCCTCGAATCCATGGCGGACTCAGGCCTTGCGCCCTGGTTCGCGGAAGCGGCCCGAAGTGCCTGGAGGGACCCGCGTCCGACCGTCGTCCTGGTGCCGAATCAGGTCTACGCCAACCGCGTGCGGGCCCAGCTCGCGGCCCGGGAGATTCCCGCACTCAATGTGCGCTTCTGGACCCTGCCCGAGCTGCGGCGGCATCTCGCGAAGGCGGCCGGCAAGCCCGAACCCATCGAAGACCAGGAAGACTGGCTGTTGATCCTGCGGGCCGCTGCGCGTGCCGCCAGCCGGGCCGATCCCGGCAACCGGGCCGCGGCCGCCGTGGCCGCAGCGCCATCGGCGTTGCAGGAAACCGCCGAATTGCTGGAGGCGGGGGGTTGGGGCCGCGACCAGATGGAGTCGGTCGCCTTGCGCGCGGTCCTGGCCGAGCGCGACCGGATCGTTGAGAACATGGGACGCCAGAACCCCGCGGTTTTCGTTTTCTCCCTCGAGCCCAAGCGGGTGCAGGGTGCACTGGCCGGCCTGCTCATCGCCGGGTTCGACGCCGCGCATTTCGGCGATTTCCCCACCCTGCGGCTCGCGGCCGAGGCCGCTGATCATGCGGTTGTCCTCCTGCATACCCCCCGCCAGAAGGCGGAGGCGCTGGAGTTCGCCTGGCTGGCCAGCTGGGAAGCGCTGGGGCCCATCATCCCGGTCGCCGAGGATAATCCCGCCGGGCTGCCGGGACTGGCGGACGCCTTTGAAGACCTGCCGCTCGCCTCCGCGGGCCAGCCCGAGATCGAATCCGCCCGGGTGACGCTCGCGCAATGCGCCACGGTGGCGGAGGAGGCCGACGCCGTCTGCGCCCTGGCCGCACTGGCCCTGAACGAAGGGGCTGAAACCATTGGCTTGATCGTGCCCGCGCCCGGCTACCTCGCCGCCGAAATCTCCCGCCGGCTCGACCATCTGGGGCTGCCCTATTATGACGCCCTGCCGCCGCGCGCAGACGAGGCGCGCACGGGCGCTCGTTGGGCCCGGCTGCTGGATCTGTTCGCCGACCAGACGGTCCCGCGCCTGCTCAGTCTGCTGGCCGAGCCCGAGGGAGTCACGCGGGCGCCGTTTGCCGCCGACGGGATGCGGGACGAGATCACGCGGGCGGTAGTGCCCTTCCTCTTCACCGACTGCGCTCTTTTCGCCGCCCACCTGCAGGAGCAGGATGATCCCCGGCTCAAGGAAATCGGCCGCTGGATGTCCCAGCTGACTGCGCCGGCGGAAGCTCCGGCAGCGGATTTTCTCGCCGCCCTCGCGGGCATGGCGGAAGCGATCGGCTGGGGGCATGCCGCGGCCCAGATCCGCCGGCTGGCCGCGGACAAGCGCGATCTGGCCCCGTTGATCGTCAGCCGCCAGGGCTTCCGGGCCTGGGCCGAACCCTTTTTGCGGGGCGGGGAAAAACGCCGCAGCCCCCAGGGCGGGCATCCCTACGCCCGCCTCCAGTTGATCCGGCCGGAACTGGCCAACGGCCTGGCCTGGGACCGCTTGATCCTCTGCGGCCAGACCGAGGGCGTGTGGCCGCCGCCATTCCGCACCTGCCCCTACCTGGGCGACGATGCGCTGCGCCTCCTGAATGAGCAGGTCTGCGACCTGAACGGCCGCGCGCTGACCCCGGGCGGGACGGACGAACCCCGCGGCGTCCGGCCCGGACGCTCGCTGTGCCTGTCACCCGCCGCCCGGCGCGCGCTCTGCCTGCGCGATTGCGCCAACTGGATCGAACTCGCCGGCGGGCTGGCGGTCACCGCCGCCCGGCGCGACGCCGCCAATGCGGGCGCCGTTCTCTATCCGGGGGAAATCTTCACCCGCCTCCAGCAGCTGCTGCGACGCCCGGACGAGGAGGTCGACCGTTGCCGCGTCACGCTTCCCGAAGCCGCGCGCCGGATGCCGGCGAACACCGACGGCATCGAGGCCATGCTGCACGCCTGGCAGGAGCGGCGCGATCCCCTTGCGGCGTTTGGCGAGTATGAATTTTGCCTCAAGTCCCCTCCGGACTGGCAGCCGATGATCCCCGCCTCCGGCTGGGAAGGCGTGCTGGGCAATCCCGCAAACACCTTCTGCCGCGCCTACCTGGGCGTCACGGCGGAGCGGCCCATCGCCGAGGAACTGCCGTGGAAGATGGTCGCCGGCATCTGGGTGCACCACTGGATCAGCCGGACGGTCGGACCGTCCCCCCGGCGCATCTCCGAAATCGAATCCTGGAGCGAGGTGATCGCCCGGCAGGGACTGGAACAGCGCGCCGGCCTCGAGCGGCTTCTCGCCGCCCAGGGCCGCGGGCTGCCGGCCTGGTGGACGAGCCTCCATGAGCAGGCGCTGGGCATGGGGCGAAAATTCGCCGCCAGCCTCGAAGCGGCGCGCGAATGCGCCTTCGCCCAGAGCGAAGTCGTGCT
>JAQTYQ010000041.1 GCA_028688225.1 Opitutaceae bacterium
GATCCTTACCGGCACGCCGCACGGCGTGGGATTTGCACGCCAGCCGCCGGTATTCATGCAGCCCGGTGACGCCGTGACCATCGACATCGAAAAGATCGGCGCGCTGACCAACCCGGTGACGCTGGAAAAAATGTAGGAGCGAACCCGCTCGTGAGTTCTGCCGCGTCTGCACGCATGCGCACCAGCTTCCTCCAACCATAAAACTCCACCTCGCTGAACTGACGCGAGAGGAGTGATGGCGAATCTCCTGACGGAAGGCTTGATCCCGAGAAAAGAGAGCGGATGATGAGATGATTCCATGATCACCGAGATCACAGTCAGCAACTTCAGAAGTCTGGGCGAGAATGTGCAACTGAAACTAGGAAACTTGACTGCACTCGTTGGGCCGAATGGAGCTGGTAAGAGTAATATTGCCGAAGTCTTCCGTTTTGTAGCAGAAGCATTGACCGTTGGCTTGGAAGCGGCGCTTGCCAGCCGGCATGGTATCGACGCAGTGCGGCGCTGGAGTTCCGGACGTCCATTCAACCTAAGCATTCGCGTCAACATTAAAGAACCTCAATTCTCTGGTTCGTACAGCTTCGCGCTGGCAGGCGACAGGTTTAAGGATTACCGGGTTAAGGAAGAAGAAGCGGTGATAATTGATCCCAGAAAGGATACGTCAGAGCGATTCCGTCTAGATGAAGGGAAATGGGTGCAGGGGCCAGTCGATCTTCGTCCGAAGGTGACGGGGCAAAGTCTGGCCATGACTCTTGTGGCTGGGGATGAGCGATTCGCGCCTTTGGCCAGCGCTTTAAGAAACGTATGTCTATATGCTGTTTTCCCGGACACACTGAGGGAACCACAAAAACCAGACACAGTTCGCCCGATGAAACAACACGGCGAGAACTGGGCAACCATCCTCCAAGGCATGGGCACGAATGGAGCAGAGGCGGATCTGAAAGCCGCTCTGGCCAAATTGACTGGAGACATCACTGGCTTTCGCGTTCGCCAACTTGGAGGATATTTGAATGCAGAGTTTCTGCATGCTACGGAGCGGAAACGCACAAAAGATCGACAGAAATGGTTTGAAAGCGCACAGGAGTCGGATGGGACATTGCGCGTGGCAGGCATCATCGGCCCTTCTGCAGGAACCCCCGCTCACCTTAATCGGAATAGAGGAACCCGAATTGACCGTACACGTGGGTGCCATCCCGCTGCTTTTTGATTATCTCAAACAGGCATCGCAACGCGGGCAGGTTCTGATCACAACCCACAGTATTGAATTATTGGAACAGCTTGAGATCGACGACGTGCGGGTGGTAGACCGATGCAACGGAGTAACAACCGTTGCAAACGTGCGTCGGGATCAACGCAACGCGGTCAAAAAGCGCCTCCTCACGATTGGCGATATCGTTAGTATGGAGGGCTTGCAGCCGGAGCTGTTGTCGGAAAGCACGAAACAATCCTTGGGGGATTAAAGATGGGGCGGTGTTACCTTGTGGTGGAAGGGCACGGCGATGGAAAGGCTGCTCTCAACTTAATCACACGCCTGTGCTTGGACCTGCGGCTGCCGCCGCTTCACTGGGCCGAGCCGTACCGCGGCAAAAATCTGCATCAACAACGCGGGATTCAGAAGGTCTGCGAGTATGTCCGTTCCAAAGCAGATGCGCAGGCTATCATGCTCTTGCGTGATGAGGATGATGGTTGTCCAAAAGACTTGGCACCAATTGCCGCTAAGTGGATCAGGACCATGGGACTCCCATTCCCCGGCGCGATCGTTCTTGCGCACAGGGAATTTGAGGCGTTTTTCCTGCCCTGTATCTCGCAGCTGGCCGGCCGCAAGCTTCAGGGGTCCTATGGAATCGAAAGGGCCGGACTTGTTCTCGGTACAACATTCTCGGGCAACGCGGAGGATATTCGCGGCGTCAAGGAGTGGCTATCGCGACATATGCCGCAGGGACGATCCTACAAGCCGACGGTAGATCAGTTGCCGTTGACGCGAATGATCGATCTCAAGGTCTTGCGCTGCAGTGTTCCTCCTTTGCCCTGCTTTGGTTCTTTGGAGCGCGCCCTGAAATTCCTCGCTGAACAAATCCAGACCGGCTGCCGTGATACCTATCCACGGTGACGCGCAGCGCATTTCGTCTAGGGCAACCGGCAGTTCCGTCTTTCCCTTCCATGAACAAGATCCGGATCGACGAACTGCCATGGGAGGAGCAGCGCTCGCCTGCCGGCAAATTCCATTCGTTTTACCGCAACATTTCCGTGGCGCTCGGCGGCATCCGCAACGCCGGCACGTGGGGCGGCGGCCACCCGTTCGATCTCCAGCTGCGCCGCATCCCGCCGGGCGCGTCGGTCTGCCCGTTTCACTCGCACCTGGGACAATGGGAGCTGTTCGTCGTGCGCTCCGGCGATGGGACCGTGCGGGCGGGCGATGAAACCCATCCGGTGAAATCCGGCGACGTGTTCGTGCACCCACCCGGCGAGCCGCACCAGATCACCAACTCCGGCACGGCCGACCTCGAAGTCTTCATCGTAGCCGACAACCCGCCGCTCGACGCCTGCTATTATCCCGATTCGGACAAGTGGGCGCTGCGGCCGCCGGGCAAGGTGTTCCGCCTGGCCGAGGTCGGCTATTTTGACGGTGAGGAGGCGCCCGTCGCCGGCGCGCCGCCCTACCGGCCCTCCGCGGTGCCGCCGCTGCCGCCGGCACCGCCGTTTGCGCAGCGCAAGCGGCATCCGGACGACCTGCCGTGGGAAACCTGGCAGTCGCCCAAGGGCAAATACCGGGAGAGCTTCAAGGATCTCTCTGGCGCCCTCGGCGACGTGCTCAACGGCTGGCCGCGGTCCGGGCACCCGTTCAATCTCACCCTCTCCCGGGTGCCCCCGGGCCACGCGGTTTGCCCCTTTCACATCCATAGCACCCAATGGGAGCTGTTCATCATTCTCGGGGGCACCGCCACCGTCCGCGCCGGCGCCGAGACCGGCTCCGTGCAGGCCGGCGAAGTTGTGCTCCATCCGCCGGGCGAGCCGCATCAGATCATCAACACCGGGACGGCGGAGCTGGAATTCTACCTCATCGCCGACAACCCGCCGGTCGACTACTGGCACTACCCCGACTCCGGCAAATGGGGCCTGCGCGAGCCGCGGAAATTCTTCCGGATGACGGAGACGGACTACTACGACGGTGAGGAATGAGCAACCATGGCGTAGCCAAACTCGTGAGAGTTTGGCCCATCGTTCGGATCCAAAGCCTCACCGGCCGTCGCGCTTCGCGCTATGGCTGGCAGGCGGCCTTGGCTACGCCGAAGCGAGGTCTTATCGGCGTTCCTCCGTGAAATCCGCGGTCACGAACTTGTTTCCTGTTGTGGCGATTTCGCCGCCAGCAGTTTTTCGCGCGCCACCAGATAGAGAAGGCCCGTCAACAGGGCGAACGGGATCAGCGCCAGCGCATCGGCATGCGGGCCGCCGTAGAACGGATTGTGCGCCGTGGCCCAGGCGGTGAGGGCTGCGTCGGTGCGATCGAGCGCGCCGGCCAGAAAGGCGATGAGGATACCCGCGATGGCGCCGCCCGCGATGTAGCCGGACGCCAGGAGCACGCCCGGACTCTTGTCGCTCTCGGCCACGAGCTGTTCCTCGTCCAGCGGCGCGTGTTTCAGCTCAGACCGCTTCAACCGGTCGACCAGCCAGCGGACGAGACCGCCGATAAAGAGCGGGGTCGAGGACGAGAGCGGCAGATAGACCCCCACGGCAAACGCCAGCGAGGGAATGCCGGCCAGTTCGAGGGTGATGGCGATGAACACGCCGAGCAGCACCAGCGCCCAGGGCAGCTGCCGGTCGAGAATGCCCTTGATGATGTAGGACATGAGCGTGGCCTTGGGCGCGTCGAACTTGCGGACCTCGGAGCCGTCAGGCCGCCGGGTGAAGGCCCCGTTGATGCCCGGATCGACGAGCCACACGGCCTGCCCGCGCTCATTGAAGAGGTACCGTCCCGGCGGTCCGCCCGCCGGGTCCGTCTTGTGCCACACGCGGTAGATGCCGGCATCCGTCCGCGCCTGCGGTCCGGCCAGCGGCTCGCGCGGAGCCTGGGCGAGGACCGCCGGATCGACCCGCAGCCCGGGCGCCACCTGCGCCGCCGGCACGTAGACCGTGGCCGCCGTGTTCAACCGGAGCAGGATCGGCCCCAGCACCAGCGCCGAGGCCAGCGCGCCCAGGAGGATCGCCAGCTGCTGCAGCCGGGGCGTGGCGCCGAGCAGGTGGCCGGTCTTGAGGTCCTGCGAGGTCGTGCCGCCGTTGGACGAGGCGATGCACACGATGGCGCCCACCGAGAGCGCGGTCACGTAGTAGGTCCCGCCCGTCCAGCCGACGATGAGAAAAATGAGACACGTGAGCAGCAGGGTCGCCACGGTCATGCCCGAGATCGGGTTGGAGGAGGAGCCGATTTCGCCGGTAAGCCGCGATGACACCGTGACAAAAAGGAAACCGAAGACGACGATCAGGAGCGCGCCCAGGAGGTTCATGTGGAGCGGCCGCGCGCAGACGATGGCCGCCAGCAGGAGCACCACGCCGACGCCAACGAACTTCATCGAAAGATCGCGATCGGTGCGCGCCGTGCCACCATTGGCGCGCGCGGCCTGAAAATCCCCCAGCCCGGCGCGCAGGCCGTGCCAGATGGTCGGCAGCGACCGGAACACGCTGATGATTCCGCCGGCGGCCACCGCGCCCGCGCCGATGTAGAGCACGTAGGCGCCCCGGATCTGGTTCGGGCTCATCTCCGCAATCGGCACCGTGCCTGGCGCCAGCGGCCCGGCGATCCGCTCGCCGAAGAACTTGATCATCGGGATGAGCACGAGGTACGCGAGCACGCCGCCCCCGCACATGATCGAGGCGATGCGCGGTCCGATGATGTAGCCCACCCCCAGCAGCTCCGGCGAAATCTCCACCGCCACCGAGCCGGCCTTGAACGGGGCGCCGAACACCTTTTCCGGAATGTCCTTCCAGCCCTTGAGCGCGACGTTGAGCGTCTTGTACAGCAGCCCGAGGCCGAAGCCGGTAAAGATGACGCGCCCGCCGGGCGACCGGCCGAGGCCGGCAACGGCGGCCGCCGCCAGGTCCGCCTTCGCCGTGGGTGACGCGGCGGCCCAGCTCTCGGCGGAAGCCCCGGCGGTCAGCACGGCCGCGCACGCAGTGCCCTCGGGGTATTTCAACACGCCATGCTCCTTCACGATGAGCGCGCGCCGCAGCGGGATCATCATGAGGATGCCCAGCAGCCCGCCGAGGACGGCCACGAGCATGACCCGCGTCAGCTCGAGATCGAAGCCGAGGATGAGGATCGCGGGCATGGTCACGCCGATGCCGAAGGCGATCGATTCGCCGGCCGAGCCGGCCGTCTGCGAGATGTTGTTTTCGAGGATGGTGGCGTCGCGCACGCCGAGCTTCGAGAGACCGCGGAACATCGCGAGGGAGATGACCGCCACGGGAATCGAGGCGCTGACGGTCAGGCCCACCTTGAGCACGAGATAGAGCGACGAGGCGCCGAAGATCATGCCGAGCACCGTACCGGTGAGCACGGCCCGCAGGGTAAATTCGCGCATGATCGCGCTGCTGGGGATGAAGGGCTCGCACTTGGGAGCCGAAGCGGGGGCGCTCATGGAAAGGCGGGAATTTCACGGTGGCGCGCCCGGTCCCGCAGGCAAATCAAAAGCCGGGCCGGGATCGGCGTGTGAGAGTTGATCCCAATCCTCGAAAACCTGTAGGGGCGCAGGCTTGCTGCGCCCGATTTGCTACCAGCGCCGAAAAAATCATTGCGGAGGAAGGTTTTCCGGTAGCCTCTACCAGCCAGACATGAACGAGCATTCCCACCAGCATGCGGCCCCGGCCGGCGAGACGCCCGATCCATCCGCGCCGGTCTACATGGGGCTGCCGTCGGCGCGGTTTCTGTGGCCACGTTTCTGGGTGGCGCTGGTGCTGAGCCTGCCGGTGCTCGGATTGGCGATGGGGGAGATGATCGCCCCGACACTCTTCCACCGGATCGACCCGCGGCTTTCCGGCTGGCTGCAGTTCGCGCTGACCACGCCGGTGTTCTTTTGGAGCGGCTGGGTTTTCATCCGGCGATGGTGGAAATCGATCCGGGAGCTCGATTCCAACATGTTCACGCTCACCGTCACCGGTACCGGCGCCGCGTATTTCTACAGCGCCTTCGCTCTGCTGTTCGGCGACGGCTTCCCCGCCACCCTGCGCGGCGCGCACGGCGTGCCGCTGTATTTCGAGGCCGCCGCGGTCATCACCACGATCGTGCTCATCGGCCAGATCCTGGAGCAGCGCGCCCATGCGCGCACCGATGCCGCCATCCGCGCCCTGATGGACCTCGCGCCCAAAATTGCGCATCGGGTGCACGCCGGCCGCGAGGAAGACGTGCCGCTCACGGAGGTCGTTCGCGGCGACCGGCTGCGCGTCCGCCCGGGCGAAAAGGTGCCGGTCGACGGCCGCGTGATCGAAGGCACGAGCAACCTCGATGAATCGATGCTCACCGGCGAACCCGTGCCGGTGGCGAAATCGGCCGGCGATGCCGTGTCCGGCAGCACACTCAACACGACGGGCAGCTTTGTCATGCGGGCCGAGCGGGTCGGCCACGACACCCTGCTGGCGCAGATCATCCGGCTCGTCGAGGAGGCGCGGGAAAGCGAGGCGCCGATCCAGCGGCTCGCGGACACGGTGGCCGCCTGGTTCGTCCCGGTGGTGGCCGGCATCGCGGCGCTTACCTTCGGACTCTGGCTGTGGCTCGGACCGGAGCCGCGGCTGATCCTCGCCCTGGTCAACGCCGTGGCCGTGCTCATCATCGCCTGCCCCTGCGCCCTCGGCCTTGCCACGCCGGTCTCGCTCGTCACCGGCATCGGCCGGGGAGCCCAGGCCGGCGTGCTGGTGAAAAACGCCGGGGCCCTCGAACGTCTGGCGCAGGCCACCACGCTGCTCATTGACAAGACCGGCACGCTCACCGAGGGCAGACCGCGGGTGGTCGCAATTGAAAATGCAGCCGGGGCCGCCGGCCCCGGGCCGGGGTCAGCGACCCCGGCTACACCCGACGAACTGCTGGCCCTCGCCGCCGCGGCGGAAAGCGCCAGCGAGCATCCCCTGGCCCGGGCCATCGTCGAGGCCGCGCGGGCGCGCGGCCTGAATCTGCCCGCGGCGGAAAACTTCCTGGCCGAGCCCGGACTCGGCGTGAGCGCGCAAGTCAAGGGGCGGCCGATCCAGGTCGGGCGCGTTATCCCTAACGCGCTTGAGCGTCTTGGGGACAAGGTGCTCCGCCAGCACCCGACCGCCACGCTGGTCGGTGTCACCATCGACGGCCGTCTTGCCGGCACCATCGCCCTCGCGGACCCCGTCAAGGCCACCTCGCCCGCGGCCATCGCGGAACTGCACCGGCTCGGTTTGCGCGTGGTGATGGTCACCGGCGATCGCGAAACCACCGCCCGGGCCGTGGGCCGGGAACTCGGGCTCGACGGCGTGCACGCCGGAGTCACGCCGGCCCGCAAGCAGGAGCTCGTCCGCGAACACCGCGCAGCCGGCGAACGCGTGGCTTTTGCCGGCGACGGCATCAACGATGCCCCGGCGCTGGCCGCCGCCGACGTGGGCATCGCCATGGGCACGGGCACTGACATCGCGATGCACAGCGCCGGCCTCGTCCTGGTCAAGGGTGACCTGCGCGGCCTTGTCAAGGCGCTGCACCTCAGCCGCGCCGTCCGGCGCAACATCAGGCAAAACCTTTTCCTGGCGTTCATCTACAACGGCCTCGGCATTCCGGTCGCGGCCGGGGCGCTCTACCCGCTCTTCGGCTGGCTGCTCAATCCGATGCTGGCCGGAGTGGCCATGAGCCTGAGTTCGATTTGTGTGGTCACCAACGCCCTGCGATTGAAGAATCTCCGGCTTTGAGCCCGAAGAAAGATGCCCTTGCCTGCAACCTTCCCCAGCCTTTGGCGGTCAAACGACGTCGGCCATCAATCATGAGAACCCTGATCCGTCTCCTGCTGGGCTTCAGCGCACTCGTACTGGCCGCCTGCAGCACCGTCGACAGCCGCATCCAGGAGAATCCCGGCGTCTTCGCGAAGCTCGACCCGGCCACGCAGGCCAAGATCAAGCAGGGTATCATCGAGCTCGGCTTCACCACCGACATGGTATACATTGCGCTCGGCCGGCCCGATGAAACGCGGGAGCACGTGGATGCCGGTGGCCGCGAGACCATCTGGAAATACACCACCTACTACGAGCGCTATGAAGGCACCGTCTACACGGGTTACCGGCGCTTCGTCTATTGGGACAAGCGGGTCAAGGCCTACCGGGTTTACCACGAGCCGGTCTTCCGGGACGTCTACTCCGGGCACCGGGAGACGTTTATCCGCGTGATTTTCAAGGATGGCAGGGTCACGATCATCGAACAGACGAAAGTGTGAACCGCCCACCCTTTTGAGCCGGGATGCCTCTGCCACTCTGCCAGTTTTGTAACGTAATACGTTACATGGTTCTGCCGGCTGCTATTCCACCTTCAGGGAATTCCGGCGCGGCACGACGAGGCCGGAAAGGCCTGTCCAAGCCGTCCGGCGGGAGTCATCCCCAAATTACAGCCACCCGCCAGTGTTTGGGAAATCAGTGTTTGGCATCCTGGCCGTACGTGGCACCAGAACCGTGTTTGCGTTGGAAGTGACGGTTCAGCAGCTCGGGCTCGATTTCGCCGCGTTGCGGCACCAGCGCGAGAGTCTGGAATGCCAGGTGGGCGGCGATTTCGAGGGCGAGGGCCGTCTCGATGGCGTTTGCGCCCGACGACCCCCAGGCAAACGATCCGTGCCGCCAGACCAGCACCGCCGGGATGGCGAGCGGATCGCGCCCCTGCAGCGTTTCCACAATCACATTGCCGGTGTTCCACTCATAGGCTTCGGCAATCTCGGTTTTTGTCAGCGGTCGTGTCACCGGCACGGCGCCGTCGAAATAGTCGGCGTGGGTGGTGCCAAAACAAGGCAGTGGCCGGCCGGCCTGGGCAAAGCTGGTGGCGTAGCGGGAGTGAGTGTGAACCACCGCCCTGACGCCCGTGAACGCCTGAAAAAGCCGGCGGTAGGTCGGCATGTCCACGGATGGCCGCAGCTTTCCTTCCAGCACGCGGCCCTCAAGATCGACCAGCACCATCTTCCCCGGAGTCAACTCGGCATAGGGAACGCCGCTGGGCTTGATGGCAAACACGCCGACGCCGGGATCGAAGATGCTCACGTTGCCGAACGTCAGGTCGACCAGGCCCGACGTCCCCAGCTGGCGGTTGGTCACATAGGCTTCTTCGCGGAGGGTTCGATGCAGCATGGCGGCGGCAATCAACCCCGCCGCCGCGGCGGGGTCAACACTCCGCGGGTCCGGCCATGGCGAGAAAGAACCACCCGGTCAGGCGTTGATGTCGTTGTCCTTGGTCTCGGGCAGCGCGATCCAGCCGGCGAGGAGCGACATGAACGCCACCGCGATCGGGTACCAGAGGCCGGCATAAATGTCGCCGGTGAAGACCACGATGGACGCGGCGATGAGCGGCAGAAAGCCGCCGAACCAGCCGTTACCGATGTGGTAGGGCAGTGACATCGAGGTGTAGCGGATGCGGGTCGGGAAGAGTTCGACCAGGAACGCGGCGATCGGGCCGTAGACCATCGTCACATAAAGCATGAGCACGGCGAGGAGCGCGATCACGGCGGGCCGGTTGATCGCGGCCAGATCGGCGGCCTTGGGATATCCTGCCGGCGCCAGGGCAGCCTCGAACTTCCTTTCGTCAAAGCCCTCCACCGTCGTCTGTCCGCCCACATCGAGGACGAGGGGGGCCTCCGGCCGCGTGGGTGCCAGCGTGAACGGGATGCCGCGGGTGTTGAGGTAGCCGCGGGCACGGTCGATTTCCGTCTGCGCCTGCTTCAGGCCGACGATCTTGCCCAAGGCGTCGTAGACCGCCCCAACCGTGAGCTCGACCGTGTTGTGATACGCCGTGGTGTGCAGCACCACGGGGGCGCGCTCCATGGCCTCGGCCAGCGCCGGGTTGGCCGAGCGGGTGAGGCCGCGGAAGATCGGCACGTAGGTGAACGCCGCAAGGGCAAACCCGGTGAGCATGATTTTCTTGCGGCCGATGCGGTCGGACAGCCGTCCAAACACGATGAAAAACGGCGTGCCGATGCACAGGGCAATCGCGACCAGCAGATAGGCATTTTCGTAGTCCACCTTGAGCGTCGAGTTCAGAAAATAGAGCACATAGAACTGGCCGGCATACCAAACCACGCCCTGGCCCGCCGTCGCCCCGAACAGGGCCCGCAGCACGAGATGGCCGTTGTCCCAGCGGGCGAAGCTGTCGGTCAGCGGCGCCTGCGAGCCCTTGCCCTGGGCCTTCATCTCGGCGAACACCGGCGACTCCTGCAGCTTGAGGCGGATGTAGACAGAGACGCCGAGCAGCACGATCGAAACCAGAAACGGGATGCGCCAGCCCCACGCGGCAAAACTGACCGGCGTCATGGTCTTGCGCAGGCCGTAGATGACCGCAAGCGAGAGGAAAAAACCGAGGGTGGCGGTGGTCTGGATCCAGCTCGTGTAGGCCCCGCGCCGGCCGGCCGGCGCATGCTCGGCCACGTAGGTCGCGGCCCCGCCGTATTCGCCGCCCAAGGCCAGCCCCTGCGCCAGCCGCAGGATCACCAGGAGAACCGGGGCCAGAAATCCGATCTTGTCGTAGGTCGGCAGGGCCCCGACCAGCGCCGTCGACAATCCCATCACGACGATCGTGACCAGGAAGGTGTACTTGCGGCCGACCAGATCGCCGATGCGTCCGAAGACCAGCGCCCCAAAGGGACGGACGGAGAAACCGACGCCGAAAAGGGCCAGACTCGAAAGAAAACCCGCCGTCTCATTCTCGGGCGGAAAGAACAGTTTGCCAAAAAACACCGCCAGCGTGCCGTAGATGTAGAAGTCGTACCACTCGAACACGGTGCCGAGTGACGACGCAAAAATGACGAGACGGTGGCGACGGTCCAGCGGACCGGGGTCGAGGGGGGCGTTCATCTCTGGGGTTTGGGAACTTGGCCGTCACGGAATGCAGTCCCCTCGCAGAAGCAAGCCGGAGCCCCAGAAAACAGCCGGCGGATCCCCACCCGGCTACACCTCCCGTTTCAACCCGCGGGTCATGAGCGCCGGGATGGCGTCGGCCGGTTTTTTCCCCTCGAACAGAATGCGGTGCATCTCGGTCAGGATGGGGGCGTTGATGCCGCGCTCCACGCACAACCCATGGAAGGATTCCGTGGTCTGGTAGCCTTCGACCACCGTCCGCCGGCCGGCGAGCAGCACGTCCGCCGGGCGGCCTGCGCCGAGCTGTCGCCCGAATTCGTGGTTGCGGCTCCAGTCGCCGTAGCAGGTGGCCATGAGGTCTCCCGCGCCGCTCAAGCCGTAGAAGGTCTCCGGCCGCGCACCCAGCGCCACGCCCACCCGCACCATTTCCGTGAGCGCCCGGGTGATGAGCGCGGCCTTGGCATTGTCGCCCAGACGCAGGCCGTCGCAGCAGCCGGCCGCGATGGCATAGATGTTTTTCAGGCAGCCGCCGAATTCCACGCCGGGGAGATCGTCGCTGGTGTAGAGCCGCAGGCTGGGGCCGCTCACGGCGGCCTGCACCTCCTGCATGAACGGCGTGATCGTCTCCGCCGCCAGGACCATGGCCGCCGGCAGGCCGCGAGCGACCTCGGCGGCGGTGGTCGGCCCCGCGAGCGCGCCGGCCGCGGATTGCGGCAGCACCGCGCGGATGACCTGGCTGGGGCGCAGATGCGTGCCGAGTTCCAGCCCCTTGGCCAGGCTGATGACCAGTTGCAGCCGCGTCGCCAGGCCCAGGCTTCCGTGCAGGCGTTCGCACCATTCCCGCAACGCCTGCGCCGGGCAGGCCAGCAACACAACCTCGGTTTCCATCAGCACGGGCGCGAGTTCATGGCCGATCTGCAGACTCGGGGGAAGGGGAAAACCCGGCAGGTAGTCGGTGTTGGCGCGCGTCGAGGCCAGCGCGAGCGCCTGATCGAGACGCCGCGGCACGAGCGTGACCGCGTGCCCGAGCCGCAGCAGATGCAGCGAGAAGGCCGTGCCCCAGGCGCCGGCGCCGATAACGCAGATGTTCATGGAAGAGGTCCGAATGCTGAAAACGCAGGGAGCATGGAGAAGGTCCCTTTGGCAATCCCGGTCTTCCTGGCGTCCTGCCGGATCATTGAGGGAACTTGCGCGCCCGCACGGCCCGAACATAGGCGGCGAAGCCTTTTTTCACCTCAGCGCCCACTGCGGCAAAGGTCTGGACAAAGCTGGGGACCGGGCCAGGCGTCAGACCGAGCAGGTCGGTGCAGACCAGAATCTGGCCGTCGCAATGCGGCCCCGCGCCGATGCCGATCGTCGGGATTTTCACCGTCTCGGTGATGGTGCGTGCAAGGTTGGGCTCGGTCATCTCCAGCAACAGGGCGAAGCAACCTGCCCTTTCGAGCGCCAGCGCATCGGCCAGCAACCGCTCCGCCTCGGCAGGCTCCACGCCGAACTTGCGGTAGCGACCGAGCACCCGCACCTGCTGCGGCTCCAAACCGATGTGTCCCCACACCGGGACACCGGCACCCGTCAGCCGGGCGATGAGCGGGGCGATCCGGGCGCCTCCTTCGATCTTCACCGCCTCCGCGCCCGCCTGCTGCAGCAGACGCTGACAGGCCGCCAGCACACGCTCGCATTCAAAGTGGGCCTCCGCGAACGGCACATCGGCCGCGACCAGCGCCTCCGGCCGGGCGCGGGCCACAGCCGCGGTGTGGTGGGCCATCATGTCGAGTGTCACCGGAATGGTGCTGTCAAAGCCGAGCAGGGTGTCACCGACCGAGTCGCCTACGAGGATCAAATCCACGCCGGCCTCGGCCGCGTAACGCGCGGTGATGACGTCATAGGCGGTCGTGGCCACAATGGGCCGCTGTCCCTTGAGTTTGCGCAGCGTGAGGGTGGTGGTCTTCATTGCCCGGTCCATGGCATAAACGCTGAATCCAGGGGCGTCACCCTTCTTTTGACGCATCCGGCCCGCCGCCCCCTCATTTCAGCCAGGCCGGCACGCGCTCACTGGCGATCATCTGCTCAAAGGTTTCGCGGGCATTGATCAGCTCGAAACTGCTGCCGCGAACGAGCACCTCCGCGGACAGCGGGCGGGTGTTGTAACGATTGGCCATGACCTGGCCGTAGGCGCCCGCGCTCAGGAAGGCGACATACTCACCCTCCCCCACCTCCTGCAGGGTGCGGTCCTTCGCGAAACAGTCGCCCGACTCGCAGATGGGTCCGACGACGTCGACCTTGAGCGCGCGGCGCGAGGTGTCGCGTTGGAGCGGCACGATCTCGTGATAGGCGTCGTACATCACCGGCCGGACCAGGTCGTTCATGCCCGCGTCGAGGATGAGGAAGTTCCTCCCGTGGCCACGCTTGAGATACTCGACGCGCGACAGCAGCACCCCGGCGTTGCCGACCAGGAAACGGCCGGGTTCGAGCAGCAGTTTGAGGCCGAGCGGCTGCAACAGGGGCTTGAGCGCGGCGCCGTAGGCTTCGGGGGTGAGCGGGCGCCGGTCGGCCGGTTGCGCGTCCCACCACGCCGCTTCGCCGCTGGCGAGCGCCTCCTGGTAGACGATGCCGATGCCGCCGCCGACGCTGAAGTAGGTGATGCCGTAATCGCGCTGCAGCTGCCGGACCAGGGGGGTGAGCTTTTCGACAGCTTCAACGAACGGCCCGACGGCAGTGAGCTGGGAGCCGATGTGCATCTGCACGCCCTTGAGCTCCAGGTGCGGCAGCTTGGCCGCGGCCTCGTAAGCGGCCGGGGCGAAACGCAGGGGGATGCCAAACTTGTTTTCACTCTTCCCGGTGGTGATCTTGGCGTGGGTCCTGGCGTCGACATCGGGATTCACGCGGATGGCCACGGGGGCCTTGCGGCCCAGTTGTCCGGCCACGTGGTTGATGCGGGCGAGCTCGGGTTCGCTCTCGACATGCAGCGCATAGATGCCTGCTTCGAGCGCGAGCCGGATCTCCGCCTCGGTTTTGCCCACCCCGGCGAACACGCTGCGGTCGAGCGGCGCGCCCGCCGCCCGCACGCGGCGCAATTCACCCCCGCTGACAACATCGAAAGCCGTGCCGAGGTTCGCCAAGAGCCGCAGCAGCGCGAGGCTCGAATTGGCCTTCATCGCGTAGCACACCTGCGCGTCGAGGCCGTCGAGACTGCCGACAAGGCGACGGTGATTGTCCTCGATGGTGGCGGCACTGTAAACGTAAGTCGGGGTGCCGTAGAGTTTCGCCACCGCCGCCAGGTCCACGGATTCGCAGTGCAGGGTGTTGCCGACGTAGTGAAAGCGATGCATGACGGAAGACCGGTAAAAGTGCGCTGAAAAGCGGGTCTTCTTGACAGTTTCCGCTTGAGAAAACGATACAAAACTCGATGAAGAGGACCCTATGCTGCGTGCCGTGCGCCAGTGGCTGCATCGCTCATCCGTCCGCATGTGGTCGGTGGACAACTCGCGCATCCGCGCCACGCGCACGAAAAACGCGCAGTTCATCAGCTACTTGGTGCAGAGCGGCTTCCGGCAGGTGAACCCCGATCATTATGAGTCCAGCCTCCGCCGGCGACGCCTGATCAGGGGTGTTCTGGTCTGGCTGCTGGCGGCGGGCAGCACCTGGGTGGTGATCGAAAGCGCCCGGGCGCTTTCGATGTATTGAACCGCCGGCGGGAGTGGTGCCGCGCCGGCCCTGCCCCGGCACACCCGGGGCTCTGTGTCACATCAGCCGCCAACGGGTGCGGCTGGCGACCAGCGGACGTCTGAGCCGCCGGTTGTCATTGAGCGCAAAGGCAAAGAGCGCCGCGACCGTGAGGGCCGAAAAAAGGATGCCCGCATCCAGCTGATAGGCATCCAGCGACACGGCCGCCACGATGAGCAGGAGCACGGAAAGGAGGGAGAGCAGTGTTTTCATGGTGATTGAGTGCTTTCCCTCCAGAACACCCCTCCGGTCGAAAAGTTACAGGGAAGTGCGGCAAACGGCCCGTCCGCCGTCGCCGAAAAAAGACCGTCCCCTGGACCGGGCGGGCCGGTCAGCAATCAACTCACCGATGACTCAACCCGCGGCGCTGGCACCGGCCGAGGCGGGCGTAAAGGCGGAACGGATGACGGCCTTCAGGTAGTCGCGGTTCATGCGGGCGATGAATTCGTGGCTGATGAGCTTCGGACACACCGCCGAGCACTCGTAGTAGTTGGTGCAGTTGCCGAAACCCTCGGCGTCCATCTGCTGCACCATGGCCAGCACGCGGCGGTCCCGCTCGGGCTGGCCCTGCGGCAGGAGGCCGAGTTGCGAGACCTTGGCGCCGACAAAGAGCATCGCGCTGCCGTTCTTGCAGGCGGCCACACAGGCGCCGCAACCGATGCAGGCCGCGGCATCCATCGCGAGATCGGCGCTTTCCTTGGGGACCGGCAGGGCGTTGGCATCGCACGCGCTGCCGGTGCGGACGCTGATAAAACCGCCGGCCTGCATGATGCGATCGAAGGCCTTGCGGCTGACGATGAGGTCCTTGATGACCGGGAAGGGCTTCGCCCGGAAGGGCTCGACGGTGATGACATCGCCGTCGCTGAAACTGCGCAGGTACGTCTGGCAGGTGGCGACACCACGGTGCGGGCCGTGGGGCTTGCCGTTGATGACCAGCGAACAGGTGCCGCAAATGCCCTCGCGGCAGTCGTGATCGAAGGCGATGGGCTCCACGCCCTTCCGGGTGAGCTCGTCGTTGACCACGTCCAGCATCTCGAGGAACGACATGTTGGGGTTGAGGTCGGGCGTCTCGTATTCCTGGAACCCGCCGGGGGCGTTGGCGTCCTGCTGGCGCCAGACTTTGAGTTTGACCTTCATGAGGATGGGAAAGTGGGGATGAAAGTGGGGGGTGGGAGTGAAAGTGAGAGTGGAGGGCGGGATGGATGATCGAGCAGATCGATGGAGGAAGAGTTTCGGCGCAAGGGCGGTCTCTTCACCCTTTCACTCTCACCCTCACTTTCACTTATAGTTTCGCCGGGCCATGTGGACGGTTTCGTAGACCAGCGGCTCCTTGTTGAGCAGCGGGGCCCGGCCCTCGCCCTGGTATTCCCAGGCGGCGGCATGGGCGTACTGTTCGTCGTTGCGGAGGCATTCGCCCTCCGGATCCACGTGCTCCTCGCGGAAATGGCAGCCGCACGATTCGTCGCGCTCCAGTGCGTCGAGGCACAGCAACTCGGCCAGTTCAAGGAAGTCGGCCATGCGGCCGGCACGTTCGAGCGACTGGTTGAGGGTGCCGCCGGCGCCGGGCACGTTGACGTTCTCCCAGAATTCCGCGCGGAGCTTCGGGATTTCCTGCAATGCCTGGCGGAGGCCGGCGGCATTGCGCGCCATCCCGCAATGATCCCAGAGGATCTGCCCGAGCCGCTTGTGGAAATGGCTGACGGGCTCCCGGCCCTTCACCCCGAGGAGGCGCGTGGTGATGCCGCGGACGTTGTCCTCGGCCTGCTTGAACTCGGCAGCCTCGACCTTCGGGCGCGCGCCGGGCTTCTGCGTGGCGAGATAGTCGGCGATAGTGTACGGGATGACGAAGTAGCCGTCGGCCAGCCCCTGCATGAGGGCGGAGGCGCCGAGGCGGTTGGCGCCGTGGTCGGAGAAGTTGGCCTCACCGAGCACGAAAAGGCCCGGCAGGTTGGACATCAGGTTGTAATCCACCCAGAGGCCGCCCATCGCGTAGTGGACCGCGGGAAAGATGCGCATCGGCACCTGGTAGGCGTTCTCATTGGTGATCTCGTGATAGATGTCGAAAAGGTTGCCATAGCGTTCGCGCACGCCGGCCTCGCCGATGCGCTTGATGGCATCGGCGAAGTCGAGGTAGACGCCGCGGCCCGATTCGCCCACCCCGCGCCCCTCGTCACATACCTTCTTGGCGGCCCGCGAGGAGATGTCGCGCGGGGCAAGATTGCCGAAGGTCGGGTACATGCGCTCCAGGTAGTAGTCGCGGTCCCCCTCGGGAATGTCGTTCGGGTTCTTCCGGCAGTCCCCCTGCTTCTTCGGCACCCAGATGCGGCCGTCGTTGCGCAGCGACTCCGACATGAGCGTGAGCTTCGACTGGTAGTCGCCGGTGACGGGGATGCAGGTGGGATGGATCTGCGTGAAGCACGGATTGGCGAAACAGGCGCCGCGCTTGTAGGCGCGCCAGATGGCGGTGGCGTTGGAGTTGCGCGCGTAGGTCGAAAGGTTGAAGACGTTGCAGTAGCCGCCGGTGGCGAGCACGACCGCGTCGGCCGCGTGGCGCGTGATCTCACCGGTGATGAGATTGCGCACGACGATGCCCTTGGCGTGGCCGTTGACCACGACCAGGTCGAGCATCTCGGAGTGCGTGAACATCTGCACGCCGCCGAGACCGATCATGCGGGAGAGCGCGGAATAGGCCCCCAGCAGCAACTGCTGTCCGGTCTGGCCGCGGGCGTAGAACGTGCGCGAGACCTGCGCCCCGCCGAAGGAGCGGTTGGCGAGGAGGCCGCCATACTCGCGGGCAAAGGGCACGCCCTGCGCGACGCACTGGTCGATGATGTTGACGGAGACCTCGGCCAGGCGGTGGACGTTGGCCTCGCGCGAGCGGAAATCGCCGCCCTTGATCGTGTCGTAGAAGAGCCGGTAGACACTGTCGCCGTCGTTCTGGTAGTTCTTGGCGGCGTTGATGCCGCCCTGGGCGGCGATGGAATGGGCGCGGCGCGGGCTGTCGTGAAAGACAAAGCACTTCACCGGGTAGCCCAGCTCGGCCAGCGTGGCGGCGGCCGAGGCGCCGGCTAGGCCGGCGCCCACGACGATGATCTCGTACTTCCGCTTGTTTGCCGGGTTGACGAGCTTGATCTCCGCCTTGTGCTTGGTCCACTTTTGATCGAGCGGGCCGGAGGGAATCCTGGATTCAAGTTTGGCCATGGCGGGAAAGGGTTAACGCTGGACGACGGCCGGGAGGGAGGCCGCGGGGGCCGCGAGTTTCTGCGCGGCATACGTGGCGGGGGCGGGTTTGACCGCGCCGGTCAGGATGGCCCCGGGGATCGCGAGATTGCCAAGGAAGTAGAGTACGCAGTACAGGACGACGACCTTCCGGAGCAGCCCGGCCCATCGGCCGCTTTTCCAGCCCAGCGTCTGGAACATGCTCTCGGCGCCGTGCACCAGGTGGAAACTGAGCAGGCCGACGGCGACGATGTAGAACAGCGAGACGAGGGGGTGGGAGAAGCCGAGGAAGACCATGCTGTAGACGTCGTGCACCTCCTGCCCCCTGGCCACGACCGGGAAGCCGAGCAGGTGGAAGTCCGCCGCCATGGTGTAGCCCGGCAGACTGGTCTTGAACTCGCCGGCCTGAGCCCAGCCAACCGTGAATTGCGCGAGGTGATAGACAATGAAGGCCAGCACCACGCCGCCGGTCCACCGCAGCGTGCGCGAGGCCAGCGTGGCCCGGATCGTGTAGTCGAAGTCGTATTTTTCCGGCTTGGCCCGGCTGTTCTCGATGGTCAGCAGAACCGCGATCCAGATATGCAGGATCACGCAAGCCAGCAGCACCAGCCGCACTCCCCACAACGCCGGTCCCAAGCTCTGCAAAAAGTGGGCATAGCCGTTGATCTTATCGGGTGGGCTGAAAATCTGAAGGTTGCCGACCAAGTGCCCCGTGACGAAGGCCAGGAGCACCGCCCCGGTGACCGCCATCAAGAATTTCTTGCCGATTGAGGCCCGGAAGAGGTTGGCAACAAGATTCATCGCATTGAAAAGGTGAACGGGGAGGAAACGTTGCGCGACCGCTGCGTTTTAGCGCAAACAGCCGGTGGGTAGACCAAAGCGTGGCGGGAAAGTAAAGGTTCGGTGCTCTGGCGCCAAACAGTGGGACCGCATATTAGATAGTCTGCAAGAAGGAAGAAGCCCAGCTATCTTCGAACCCCGCAAGCCGGGAGCCGCCACCAGCCCGCGCGCGGCCCGCAGCAGCGGGATTACCTCCCCCGGGCGGCGGAATGGGGCGGGCTACTTGCCGTTACTTTCCCAGCGGCTTGAGCAACGAAAATTTTCCACTCGAGGCGGGCTGGAGGAACCTGCGACGGAAGGCGTTCACACGCACCCCCTCGCCCAACACCCGCGCAATGGCGGCCCCGGTCTCCCGCGGGGCGTTGTGATCGGCGACGTAATGAAAGTCCCACCGCGTCTCCCCCGTCTGCACGAGACAGTAGTGCCAGCAAGCCAGCGCCGCCGGCAGCGCCGCATCGATATCGCTGACCGATACCAGCCCACCGTCGGGCCGCACATAAAGGTCGCGCTCGCGGCCGAGGATGCGAAAACCCGTCGGGAAACGCCGGACGATGTCGCCCGTGTTGTAGCGCAAGAGCGGCATCGCGCGGCGGTTGCGCGTGGTCACCTGGGTCTGGAACACGTCGGGCAGCCCGCGCCAGGGCACGAGTTCCACAAAGGCGTTCGCGTCGATGACGCGCGAGTTGTCCTGGAACGCGTCGCCGACAAAAATGTAACCCGCCTCGGTCGAGCCGTAGAGGTCGACCTGCGCCGCCGGAAACACCTCGGCGATGCGGCGGCTGTGCTGGCCGCTCGCCTTGCCGTAGGTGAGGATGATGACCTGGATGCTCGGCACGCTCACCCGACGCTTCGCGGCGGCGCGCGCCAGCAGCGACAGGTACACCGGCTCGCCCTCGATGATCTCGGGCTTGACCGCCTGCAGCTCGAGCACGATGCGGTCCCACTCGCTTTCGGGAAACACAAACGGGTCGCTCGTGAGGTTGAGGTAGACCGTGCCCTCGAAATACCGGTGCGGGAACGGCTGATCCTCGTAGGGGCACAGGTTGCTCGAGCAGGCCACCGGCGCGAGCACGGCCCGGCGGGCGGGTCGACCGGCATAGGGCGCCAGCCGGGGATGCGCCAGGTAGGCGCGGCGTGTCTGCTCGGCCCACCAGCCGTCCTCCATGATCACCGTCATCGGCTGGGCCGTGGAGCCGGAGGTATGCTCGTATTCGTACTCCCGGGTCTGCAAGCCGCGTTCGATCGCTCCGTAATCCGTAAAAAACGCCGTGTGTCCGCGCTGCAGGATCTCCTGCTTGGTCAGCACCGGGATCTCGCGGTAGCAGGCCCACCGCAGCGGCGCGGCATGCAGCGGGAAGCGCTGCGGATACAGCGGGCTGCGCTGATAGATCGCACGGATCTCCTCCTCGAGCGACGCGGGCACACAGGAGTCGTGGGCGGCGCCGAGCGCTTCCGAAGGATTGGCGAAGACAGGAGCGGACATGTGGGGACGTGAGGAGCCGCCGTCAGCAAGCCCGGGCCGATGACAGGCGGCAGAATTGGCCTCTCTGGCACAAAAACCGCATGGAGCCGTTTAGTCAAACGGGCGCTCCCAAGGGTGCTGGTACAGTTTGCCTGTCATCGCGAGCCCGTTCTGCTGGCCAGCAGAAGGGGCCGTGGCGATCCAGTCCCGCCGCTGCGGCGGGGTCCAGCCAGCCTTCGCCAAGGCTCCGGCTCGGTCCGTCCGGCAACAGCAGTCGCGCCGAAGCTCGCAAGAGCGAAGGCGGACTGGATTGCTTCATCGCTCTGCTCGTCAGCAGAACACCCCGCAATGACAAACTGTACCACCACCCTCCCAAGCCTAAAGTTGCAGGCCTGCTCGATTTCCAACGGACGCAGCCCGTTGTTGAGCAGCCGGGAGGACACAAAGCCCGACCGGCTGCTACCAGGCCGGGCCGCCCGGCCGCAGGCGTTCCCATTCCGGAGCAAACAGCAGCAGCGCATCAAGGACGAGCGCATGCCGGATGCGGCCCGTGCGGGCCCAGGAGAAGACCTCGTCCACGGGCGTGGTGAGCACCTCGATCTCCTCATCGTGGTCCCATTCGAGGCTGCTGGTGCGCTCGGCCTGCTCAATGAGCACGAGGTGACAGACGTTGTTCATGATCGCCGGATTCGGGTGCACGCCGCCGAGAATCCGGGCGCGCCGGCCGGTGTAGCCGGTCTCCTCGCGCAATTCACGCTGCGCCGCCGCGAGCGGATCCTCGCCGCGTTCCATCACCCCGCCGGGGATTTCCAGCGAGAAATCGTCGATGCCGAAACGAAACTGCCGCACGAGCACCAGCTGGCCGGCGGGGGTGAGCGCGATCACGTTCACCCAGTCCGGGGCGTCGATCACGACAAAGTCACGCTCGCGGCCGCGCCCGGGATGCCGGTAGCGCGCCTGCAGCACGTCGAACACCCGGCAATGCGCATGCAGGGACTGGCCGGTCTTTTCCCAGCGGGCGGGCGCGGAGGAGGCAGGCAGATCGCTCATGCGCACAATAAAAAAGCCTCCCTGACACGGGGTCGAGGAGGCTTTCGCTCGAAAAAGAAACCGGTCGCGCGATGCTTACTTGCCCCCGGTCTTGATGGTCTGGCCGACCCGCAGGCGCTTCCAATCGATGCCCGGGTTGGCGGCTTCCAGCTCGGCGAGGGACACGCCGGTGGCCTTGACGATCTTCATGCCGGTATCACCGGGCTTGACCACGTACTCACCGGGGCCCGCCACCGCCGGTGCTCCACCCTTGGCCGCCTTCGGCGCGGCGGCCCGGGCCTTGGCCGCCTCCTCCAGCTTCGCCACCGAAGCCTTGATGTTGCCAATCTCGGGTCCGATCGAATCGAACGCCGACTGCACGGAAGCCTGGAGCTTGGAAATGTTGGTGTTGGCCTTGTCGGCCCCCGCCGCCGCGCTGTCGGCTTTGCTCTCGAGGCTGGCCAGCTGGTCGGGCAGATTCTCCGGGACTTTCTTGCCGAGAGAGCTGACCTTGATGAGGGCCGCGGCCGCAACGATCAGGGCAAGCACACCGACTAAAACACCAGCTATCGGAAGGTAGCTGCTGTTGTTTTCGCGCGAAATTGTATCCATGGGTTAGAAGGGTGGAGCGGCATGTGTAGGGGCAAAGGAGGGGCGAATCAAGCAGATTGCTGAAGCGGGAAATCCTCCCCTGAACCCCGGCTGCAGCCGAGGATAGCGTTGACAGCCCGTAGGAAGCGCCGTCCCCTACCCATCCGTCCGGGGCGTAGCTTAGCCTGGTAGAGCGTCTGGTTTGGGACCAGAAGGTCGCAGGTTCAAATCCTGTCGCCCCGACCAACCTTCGCCCTGCGGGCTACGGCTGGCGGGCCAGCCTTGAGCAAACAGTGACCGCAGGTATGCGGGGTCGGTCGTCGCGGCGAAGGCTGCGCGCCGTAGGCTCTGCGGAGGCGGGCATTTACTGATTGTCAGGGAGGGATGAGGGGCGCGAAGGCGGCGCACCGCAGGCCTTGCGGAGGTGGGCATTACCGGCGGGGTGGAGGTTCAAACATTACCAAGCTTGTCTTGGCGTTCACTGGATGGCAGAAAGCCCGCGTCTTGCAGTGTTACCCCACATTGGCTCCCCGATGATCCCGCTTATCATCCTGGCCATCCTGGCGCTCGTCGCCTGGCTTTTAATCTGGAGCATCGTCTCCCTGATCAAGATCAGCGGGTTGCGCAACGATTTCGATCGTCAGGCCGCCGTCCTCGACCAGTTGCGGGACGAAATTCGCCGTCTGCACAGCGTTCCTCCACCGGCCATGACCGCGAGCCCATCCGTGTCTGAGTCCGCCGGGCCGGCTCCCATCGAGAAGTCGGCACCGGCGCCGACGACCGGGCAACTGGTCGCCGCGATATCCGCGCCCCCTCCATCGGAGACCGTCGCCATGCCTGACTTCGTCACGGAGCCGCCTTACGTGTCGACACCGGAGAGGGCCGTGGCCCCGCCCCCGCCGCCGATCGAGCCGTTGCAGCCTGAATTGCCTCCGGAACCGTCCCGCCTGGCGGTCAACTGGGAAATGTTCATGGGCGTGCGGCTTTTTGCGTGGATCGGCGGCCTCGCGCTTTTCCTCGGCGTCGCCTTCTTCGTCAAATACTCCTTCGACAACAACCTCGTCCCGCCGGCGGTGCGCATGGCGCTGGGCTTTTTGACCGGAGCGGGCTTGCTGGCCGGCGGCGTGCTGCTCGCCCGGCGCCCCTATCAGGTCACGGCACAGACCCTCTGCGCCACCGGCGTGGTCATCCTCTACGCAGTGACGTTCGCCTGTCACTCGATCTACCACTTCGCGTTCTTCGGCGCGCTGCCGACGTTTCTGCTCATGGTGCTCATCACGGCGGCGGCGTTCGTCGTGGCCGTGACATTAGAGGCGCAGGTGGTGGCGCTGCTCGGCATGCTCGGCGGTTTCCTCACGCCCGTGCTGCTCTCGACCGGCGTGGACAACCCGCTGGGGCTCTTTGGCTACATCGCGCTGCTCGACGCCGGCCTGCTTGCCGTGGCCCGGCACCGGCGGTGGCATTACCTCGGCGCGCTCGCCGCGCTGGGCACGGTGGTGATGGAGCTGGGGTGGGTGGAAAAGTTTTTCGTGGCCGCGAAGATTTACACGGCGCTCAACGTCTTCCTCGGCTTCGACGTGCTGTTCCTGCTCGCGTTCGCCCTGCCGGCCGGCCGGGCGTTGCGGCGCGGAGACGCCTCCCGATGGCTGGCGGGCGCCGCGGCCGGCGTCGCCTTCATCTCGCTTGGCTTCGCCTTTCACCTGCTCGGCTATCCGAAGGTCGTGCAGCAGCCGGGGCTGCTTTTCGCGTTCGTGCTCGGCGCCGACCTGTGTCTGCTGGTACTCGCCACCCTCGATCAACCGCTGGCCAAACTGCACCTCGCGGCCGGCACGCTGGCGTTCCTCCTGCTCGCGGCCTGGATGACGCGACAGACCGGCAATGACCTGCTGGCGTGGGCGCTCGGGGCCTGCTTCGTCTTCGCCGTGCTGCACACCGTCTTTCCCCTCGTGCTGCAACGTGTGCGGCCCGGCGCGGCGCCGGCCTGGTGGGCGCATCTGTTTCCGCCGGTGGCGCTGCTGCTGGTGCTGCTGACCATCGCCCGGATTCCCGACGTGTCCTTCCTCGTGTGGCCGCTGGTGCTGGTGGTCGACCTGCTCGCCATCGGCGCGGCGCTGGCCACGGGCGCGCTGCTGGCGGTGGCGGCCACGCTCGTGCTGACGCTCATCGCCACCGCCTGCTGGATCATGCGCGTGCCGGTGGAACCCGCGGGTGTCCCCGCGCTGCTGCTGTTGGCGGGCGGATTCGGCGTGCTTTTTTTCGCGGCCGGCGTGTACGCGCTGCGCCGGCTGGCCCGGTCCGGCACAAGCGTCGACGCACCCGCCTGGCTCACGGATCCGTCCGGCACCGAACAGCTGCCGGCGTTCTCGGCCGTGCTGCCCTTCCTGCTGTTGATCATGGTCGTGCTGCGGATGCCGCTGACCAGCCCCGCCCCGGTCTTTGGTCTGGCCCTGTTGCTGGCGGTGCTGCTGCTCGGCCTCGCCTGGCTGCTGACCAACGGCGTGCTGCCCGCCGTGGCGCTGGCCTGCGTGGCCCTGCTGGAATATGTCTGGCTCGATCGTCGCTTTGTGCCCGACACCGCTGCGGTGACGCTGGCCTGGAATCTCGGATTCTACGCGGTGTTCGCCGCGTTTCCGTTCATCTTCCGGCGGCGTTTCGCCGGCCAGGTCATGCCCTGGATCGCTTCCGCGCTGGCGGCGCCGGCGCATTTTTATCTGGTCTACGAAGTCGTGCGCCGGGCCTGGCCCAACGACGTCATGGGCCTGATCCCCGCGCTGTTCGCCCTGCCGGCGCTGGCCAGTCTCGTCATCGCGCTGCGCACGCTGCCGGCCGATGCCCCGCGCCGCCTCGACGTGCTCGCCTGGTTCGGCGGCGTGGCGCTGCTGTTCGTCACGCTGATCTTTCCGATCCAGTTCGAGCGGCAGTGGATCACCCTCGGCTGGGCGCTGGAGGGCGCGGCGCTGCTCTGGCTCTTCCACCGCGTGCCGCACGAGGGCCTGCGGCTGGCGGGCACGGGCCTGCTCATCGCCGCCTTCGTGCGCCTCGCGCTCAACCCGGCGGTGCTGGCCTACCATCCGCGCGCCGCCACGCCGATTTTCAACTGGTACCTCTACGCCTACGGCCTCACCACGCTCTGCCTGATCGGCGGCGCCCGGCTGCTGGCGCCGCCGCGGGACCGCGTGCTGGGCACAAACGCACCCCCCCTCCTGTATGCCCTCGCCGGCGTGCTGGCGTTCCTGCTGCTCAACCTCGAGATCGCCGACTACTACAACCCGGCGGGCCGCGGAGTGCTCACCTTTGAGTTCTCCGGCAATTTTGCCCGGGACATGACCTACACCATCGCCTGGGCCCTCTTCGCCTTCGGACTGCTCGTGATCGGCATCGCCCGGCGCATCCGCGCCACCCGCTACGCCGCGATCGGCCTGCTGAGCGTCACCCTGCTGAAGCTTTTCCTCCACGACCTCGCCCGCCTCGACCAGCTTTACCGCATCGGCGCGCTTGTGGCCGTCGCGGTCGTGGCGATCCTCGCCTCCTTCCTCTACCAGCGGTTCCTCCCGCCCGAAACGAAGCCCTGACATGCGTCCGCCTCGCGTTGCCGCCGTCCTGTTGACCGTCCTCCTCACCGCTCTGCCGCTGCGGACCGAGCCTTTCACGGCGCAAGCCTGGGGCTTCCGGCAGGAAGTGTCCATCGACCGGCCCGGCCTCGTGCAGGTGGTGCTGCCGGCCGAGACACTCGACGCCGCGCGGGCCGATCTCGGCGATCTGCGCCTGATCGATCCCACCGGAGTGGAGAGGGCCTTCGCCTTGGAACACGCGGAGCGCGCGGCGCTCCACCTCCGGCCGCCCGAATCCCTGACAAGCAGTGTCGAGGACGCAGCCACGGTGTTCGTCATCAAGACCGGGACGGAAGATCCTGTCTCCGCCTTGGAAATCGACGCCGGCCGGCAGAGTTTCCTGACGCGCGCCCTCGTCGAGGCCTCGGACGACGGTCAGAACTGGCGGCTATTGGGCCGCAACCTGCCCGTCTACGACCGCGGCGGGCAGCTGCGCGCACTACACCTGACCATCCCGGCGGGCTCCTACGCCTATCTGCGGGTGACGCTCGACCGGCTCGACGGCCGGCACATCGCGCTGCGCAGCATCTCCCTGCTCACGCGCAGCCCCGAGGTCGATCCGCCCGAAAGTGTCGCCGTACGAGTGGCGGTGCGCGACGAACTGCCGGGGGAGACCCGGCTCACGCTCGTCCTGCCCGGCGCCAATCTGCGGCTGGCCGCCCTGGAGCTCGGCACGCCCGAGCCGGTCTTCAATCGTCCCGTGCGGCTCGTGTACCGGGCCTTCGAGAATGAAACGGTCCGCGAAATCAATCTCGCCCAGGGCACTCTCGCGCGATCCGGTCCGGCCGGGGCGCCGGGATCGGATGCGCTGCCCTTCGTGATCGAGCGGCTCGCGCCCCAGCGCGAACTGATCCTGATCATCGACAACGGCGACAGTCCGCCGCTGGCGTTGACGGCCATCACCGCACGGCGGCGCCCGGTGTTCGCCGTGTTCTACGCCGCCACGGCCGGCCGCCACACCCTCTACCTGGGCAACCCCAAGGCGGCGGCGCCCCGCTACGATGTGGGTGCCCTGACCGGGGAATCACGGCCGATGCCGCCGGCGCGGCTCATTCCCGGCCCGCTCGGGCCCAATCCAGATTTTCTGCCCGGAGAACCGCTGCCGGAAATTCCCGCGCTGGGCACGGCGCTGGACGTCGCTTCGTGGGCGTTTCGCAAACCGGTCCGGCTCGGTGCGGCCGGCGTGCAGCAGCTCGAACTTGATGCGGCGGTGCTCGCCCGCGCCCGGCGCGATTGCGCCGACCTGCGCCTGATGAGCGGCGGCCGCCAGGTGCCTTTCGTGATCGAGCGCACGAGCCTGACGCGGGCGATCGCGGTGGGCGCGACTCCCGTGCCGGACCCGAAGCAGCCGCGCCTCAGCCGCTGGCGGCTCACCCTGCCCCACCCGCGCCTGCCGCTCATCCGCCTGACGGCCACCGTGTCCACCCCGCTTTTCCAGCGGGAGGTGCGGTTGCTGGAGGACGTTGAGGACAACCGCGGCTACACCTCGCGCCGCTGGCTCGGCCAGACCGCCTGGAGCCAGACGCCGGGACGGCATGCGGCCGTTTTCACCATCGCCGTCAACCAGCCACCCGAGACCGACACGCTCTGGCTCGAGACTGACAATGGCGACAATCCGCCGATCACCCTGGGCGGCGTGCACGTCCACCA
>JAQTYQ010000042.1 GCA_028688225.1 Opitutaceae bacterium
TAGCCAAACTCGTGAGAGTTTGGACCTTCCCTGGTTCCAAAGCTTCACGGCTTTGACTACGTATACGGCAGGTGTTCATTCGTATCATGGTTCACTCCAATCTGACTCTTGGGTTCATCCAGGCCTGGACGACGTCGACGAGGAAATTGAGTGCCATGATCAGCGCGGCGTAGAGGATGACGGTTCCGAGCACGAGGGTGTAGTCGCGGTTGAAGGCGCTGGTGACAAACTCCCGGCCGAGGCCGGGAATCTGGAAGATCGTCTCGATGACGAAGGAGCCGGTGAGGATGCCGGCGATGGCCGGCCCGAGGTAGGCGACCACCGGCAGCAGGCCGCCGCGCAGGGCGTGTTTGAGGACGACGCGGAGTTCGGAGGCGCCCTTGGCCCGCGCGGTGCGGATGTAATCCTGGTGCAGGACCTCGAGCAGGCCGCCGCGGGTGAGGCGGGAGATCGGCGCGGCGTAGGCGAGGCCGAGCACGAGCGACGGCAGCACGCGGTCCGACGGCAGATACCAGCCGGACGCGCTGAACCACCCGAGGTGGATGGCAAAGGCCAGTACCGCCAGCGGGCCGATCACGAAGGTTGGCACCGACAGACCGGTCATGCCCACGGCCGAGGCCAGGTAGTCGGCCCAGGTGTTGCGGCGCAGCGCGGCGATGATGCCGAGCGCCAGGCCGAGCAGCAGCGCCACGGCCAGCGACCACGCGCCGAGCTCGAGGGAGACCGGCAGCTTGTCGGCGAGGATCTCGTTGACGGTGCGGTTGGAGTACTTGAACGAGGGGCCGAAATCGCCGTGAAGCAGGCGGCCGAGGTAGTCGAGGTACTGCCGGGAGAGCGGCTGGTTCAGGCCGTAGTGCGCCTCGAGGTTGCGCAGGATTTCCTTCGGCACGGCCTTCTCCGCCGTGAACGGCCCGCCCGGCACGAACCGCAGCATGAAAAACGTGGCGGTGATGATGAGATACAGCGCGAGCAGGGACTGCAGCAGGCGCGACGTGATGAAACGCAGCATGGCGGGCGGGGAGAAGCGAGAGTGAAAGTGAAAGCGGGGCGAGACGAGGAAACTTTTCAGCTCCGCCGGCAACGGCCTGTCTGTTCTTTCACTTTCACCCTCACCTTCACTTTTACCTCTCCAGATAGAGGTATTTCCACGGATGGTTGTCGAGGAGGGTCGGGTGGTAGCCCTTGACCTCCGGTGTGACGAGGTGGCTGCGCACGTAGAAATAGAGGGGAATGACCGGCACCTCCTCCATGAGGATCTGGTCGAGCCGCTGGTAGGCTGCGTTGCGTTCCTCGTTGGTTTTCATCGAGGCGATCGCCGCCAGCACCCGGTCGTACTCGGCGTTGGAGAAACCGGTGTTGTTGTTGCCCCCGTTTGTCACCCACAGTTCGGCGAACGACTGAGGGTGGATGTAATCGGCGATCCAGCCGGCGCGATCGATCTGGTAATTCATCGTGCGCTCCGAATCGAGGTAGACCTTCCACTCCTGGTTCACCAGCCGGACTTCGATGCCGAGATTCCGGCGCCACATCTGCTGGATTGCCTCGGCGAGAATCCGGTTGTCCTCCAGGGTGTTGTACAGCAGCTCCACCGCGGGGAACCCCTGTCCGCCCGGGTAGCCGGCCGCGGCCAGCAGCTGGCGCGCCTCGGCGACGTTGCCGTGCAGCCACGGTTGCGCGACAAAGCCGGCCGTCGGGATGGACGGGATCAGGCTGTAGGCCGGCTGCTGCCCGCCGTGGAGCACGTTGCGGATCAGGCTTTCCCGGTCGATCGCGAGCGCCAGGGCCCGGCGCACCCGCCGATCGTTCAGCGGCGGGCGGGTGATGTTCAACCGGTAAAAATAGGTGCCGAGGTAGGGATCACGGTGGAGCGCCGCCGGCTGCTCGCGGCGATAGGTGTCGATTTTGGAAAGCGGAACGGTGTCCGTGACATGAAGTTCGCCGGAGCGAAACATGCGCTCCTCGGTGTCGGAGCTCTCCACCGCATAAAAACGGATTTCCTGCAGCCGCACCCGGGCGCGGTCCCAGTAGGTGGGGGACCGGGTGACGGTGATCACCTGGCCGGGCCGCCACTCCTGGAGCACGAACGGTCCGTTACCGACGAAATTGCCCGGCCGCGTCCAGTTCGTGCCGCCGCGGGAGCGGCCGCCGAATTTCTCAATGGTCGGGAGGTGGACGGGGAACCAGGAGTAGTGGTTCATGACGCTGAGCAGGAACGGCGTGGGGTGCCGGAGCGTGACCTGCAGCGTGCGCGCGTCCGGCGCCTGGAAACCGACCCGGGAGAAATCGGCGAGCCGCCCCTGGTTGAAGTCCTCGGCCCCCGCCACGTAATAAAACATGTAGGCGTATTGAGCCGCGAACGACGGGGTGAGCATGCGTTGGTAGGAGCGGACGAAATCCTGTGCCGTGACCGGATCGCCGTTGGACCATCGCGCGCCGGCGCGCAGATGGAAGGTGTAGACGAGGCCGTCGGGCGACACCTCCCAGCGCTCGGCCACGCCGGGTACGGGATGCAAATCCACCGGGTCCTCGCTCACGAGCCCCTCGAGCAGGGCGGTCAGGATGTGATGCTCGGGCACGCCGGTGACGGTTTGCGGATCGAGATCCTGGGGCTCGGCGCCGTTGCCCCAGAGGAGGATCTGCCGCCGGTCGCCCTCGACGACGGGGGATGCCGGCCGGGTGCAGCTCGCGGTGGCGGACAGCACGGCGGCACCGAGCAACCTGCCGGCCAGGGAACGGAAAAGCATGCCGGAATAAGACGAGGGGTCCGGCCGGGCGCAAGCCCCCGGGTGAATTCGCTGGCGGCTCGCCGCGAGCCACTGTCGCGGCCAGCGCTCTAGAAGCTATCCGAAAACCATTGGCAAACCGTAGGGGCGCAGGCTTGCTGCGCCCCCTGTTAAGGGCGCGACAAAATCGCGCCCCTACGGTTGTTCGCCAGGCCAGGGTTTCCGGATAGCCACTATTCCGCGGTAAACCGGTACCCGACGCCGGATTCGGTGCGGAAATGTTTCGGCTGATTCGGCTCGTCTTCCAGCTTTTGCCGCAGGTGGGTCATGTAGACGCGGAGGTACTGGGTCTGCTCCTCGGCCCGGGGACCCCAGAGTTCGCGCAGGATCTGCCGGTGCGTGATCACCTTGCCCCGGTGCACCAGCAACAGGCGCAGCAGGGCGTATTCCTTGGGCGTCAGCTTGACCGCCGCGCCTGCCTTCGTCACCGCGCGCCGCGCAAAATCCACCTCGACGTCGCCAAAGCGCACGTTGCTTTCCTCCTCCAGACTCTGCGCCCGCCGCAGCATCGCGCGCAGCCGGGCCAGCAGCTCGCCCCCGCCGAACGGTTTGCTGAGATAGTCGTCCGCGCCGGCGTCGAGCGCCTCGATCTTGTCCGTCTCCTGGCCGCGCACCGACAGGATGAGCACGGGCAGCCGGCTCCATTCCCGCAGCCGTTTCAGCACTTCGAGGCCGGGCAGGTCGGGCAGCCCGAGATCGAGGATGATCGCTTCGGGCCGCTTCGTCGCCGCCTCGGCGAGGCCGAGCTGACCGCTGTCCGCCTCCCGCACGCGGAAGCCGGCGCCCTCCAGCGTCACACGCAGCAACCGGCGGATCTGCGTCTCGTCGTCGATGACCAGCACCTCGGGATGGACGGTCTCGGTACTCATTCGGGGGGAACACTGGCTGGACGCTCCAGCGGAAGAAAGATCGTAAAGCGCGCCCCGCCGCCGGCCAGGTTGCCCGCCTCGACACGTCCGCCGTGCGCCTCGGCGAAACCCCGCGCGATGGAGAGGCCCAGGCCGAGCCCGCCGGCCCGGCCGGGATCACCCCGGTAGAATTTGTCAAACAGCCGGGCCAGCTGCTCGGGGCGCAAACCGGGTCCGTTGTCCGCCACGGCGAGCCACAACTGGTCCCCCGCCTCGTTCGTGCCGGCCGCGAGCGTGATCATGGCGGTGGGCGGCGTGTGCACGCAGGCGTTGTGGATGAGGTTGGCCAGCGCCTGCTGGATGAGGCCGGCGTCCGCGCGCACCAGGGGGAGGCCGGCGGGGAGTTCCAGCCGCACCGTCCGGCTGCGCAGGGCGTCCAGAGTCATTTCCCGCGCAGCGTTGAGCAGGTCGGCCGGATCGCACCAGTCGCGGCGCAGCCGCAGCGACCCCGATTCGAGGCGGGTCATGTCGAGCAGGTTGTTCACCAGGCGCTGCAGCCGCTGGGTCGCGGTGCGGATCTCGACGACGAGGGGGCCGTCCGCGAGATTTTCCGCCGCCGAGGCGATCACGGCGAGCGGGGTCTTCAACTCGTGCGACACACCGTCGAGCAGCGTGCGGTGCAGTTTTTCCGATTCCTGCGAGAGCCGCGCCGCCTCCTCGGTGGTCCGCAGGCGTTCGCGGTCCAGCGCGAGAGCGATTTGGGTGGCGAAGCTTTCGAGCAGTTCGCGCTGGTTGACGGACAGCGTCGCCTCCGCGGGCGGCTTGACGCCCATCACCCCCACGCAGTTTTCGCCGGCGAGCAGGGGCAGGTAGAAGCCCTCCGCGGCCGGCAGCGTGTCGGTGAAACGGCCGGCGTTCTTGTGGTTGCGAAACGTCCACGCGGCCACGCTTTGTTCCTTTTCATCGGCCACGTAGGTGGCGGCGGCATGCAGGACGAGGCGGTCGGGCTGGGCCGGGTCCCCGGTGAAGATTGCCAGACGGGCGCCGAACAGCTCCTGCACCTGGGCGGCGGCATTGCGCAGCACCTCGTCGGCGGACCGGGCCGCGGCGATGGCGCGCGTCAGCTGGTAGAGGGCGATGGCGCGGTGCTCGCGCTGGCGCTGGTCGCGCTCCTGCGCGCGCAGCCGTCCGGTCAGCCGCCCGGTGACCAGGGCGATGACAAAGAAGATCCCGAACGTCAGGCCGTCCTCAAACTTGTCGATCCGGAAGGTGAAGATCGGCGGGATGAAGAGGAAATTCCAGGTCAACGCGCTGAGACTGGCGGCGAGCAGGATCGGCCCCTGGCCCACGAACAGCCCCAGCAGGACCACGGCGGTGAGATAGAACAGCGACACGGCCGAGTAGCCGATCAATCCCTGGGTGACCAGGCCCACCAGCGTTACGCTGAAAACGGTCAGGAACGCCGTCACATACTCCCGGGGCCGCGAGGTCGCGGAGACGCTCCATTCCCGCCAGCGACTGCGGCCGGTGCGCGGCTCGGCCGGCACGACGTAGACATCGATCTGTCCGCTCCGGCGGATGAGGCGGTCGGCGAGCGAGCCGCCGCGCAGCAGGTCGAGGACGGGCTGGCCCCGTGATTTGCCGATGACGATCTGGCTGACGTTGCGCTGCTGGGCGACGCGCACGAGCGTGCCGGCGACGTCGCGGTCGGGCACCACGACGAGCTCGGCGCCGAGTTCGCGGGCGAGGGCAAGATTTTCGTCCAGCAGCTTCCGCTCCTCCGGCGTGCGGGGAGCCGGCGTCTCGACGTTCACGGCGATCCAGGGGGCGTCGAGGGCGTAGGCCATGCGGCGGGTCCAGCGGATGAGCCGCGTGGAAAACGGGCTGGCGCCGACCGCCACGAGCAGACGCTCGCCGCTGCGCCAGATGGCGCTGATCTGCCGGTCCGCACGGATTTCGCGGAGCTGCTTGTCCACCCGCTCCGCGGTCAGGCGCAGCGCCAGTTCGCGCAGGGCGGTGAGGTTGCTTTCCTTGAAAAAGTTGTCGGCGGCGACGGCGGCGCGCTCCCCCAGATAGACCTTGCCCTCCGCCAGCCGCTCCCGGAGCTGCTCGGGGGTCAGGTCGACCAGCTGGATGCCGTCGGCCGCCTCGATCATCGAGTCCGGCACGGTCTCGCGCACGGCCACCCCGGTGATCTGCCGGACGGTGTCGGCGCGGCTTTCGAGGTGCTGGACGTTGAGCGTGGTGAACACGTCGATGCCGGCCGCCAGCAGTTCCTCGACGTCCTGCCAGCGTTTGGCATGGCGCGAGCCGGCCGCGTTGGTGTGGGCGAGCTCGTCCACGAGGGCGAGGCGCGGCCGGCGCGCGAGCACGGCCTCAAGGTCCATCTCACCCAGCTGCGCGCCGTGGTGGTCAATCAGCTTGCGCGGGATGACGGGCAACCCCTCCAGCAGCAGCCGGGTTTCCTCGCGGCCATGGGTTTCGACAAGCGCGACCACCACGTCCATGCCCTCGGCATGGGCCTTGCGCGCCGCCTGGAGCATGGCGTAGGTCTTGCCCACGCCGGGGGCCATGCCGAAAAAGACCTTCAGCCGGCCGCGCGCCTGCTTCGCCTCGGCTTGCTTGAGCGAGGCCAGCAGGGCGTCGGGATCGGGGCGGCGGTCAGGCATGCCGGAAAGGACGATGGCGAAGGCGTCAAACCGACGCAAGCCGGGCTACCGGGCTTGGCATAGGATGAGAAAACCAATCATCAACAGCCAGAGCAGGGCGGCGGATGCCAGTAGCTGAACCATGAAACGCCGGGTGCCGGCGGCGAGCGCTTGGTCCGGCTTGAAGCAAGCGGTATCCACCAGCCAGTGCACGCCGGGAGATGCCTCCAGTCCGGCCGGCAAAGACCACTGATAATGGTCCGGAATAAAACCCTCCGCCGCCAGTTCGCGGATGAAGCAGGCCCTCCGTTGTTGGGAAAACGTGTTGCGGGAGGCGCGAATGATGACTTCGCCGGCTGAATCTTCCACCCGCACCAGGGTATCCAGGGAGGGAAAGTAAAATTCGAAGGGACAGGGTTCGGCGGCATGCGTCTTCATGGCGGCAGGAACGTTAGGAGTAGGAGGCTTTGCCAGGCATGGCTGCATCAGTCTCAACGCCACGGCCCGGGATTGGACGATAATCCGCGGGGACTGACCCGGGGCGGATAGGGCCCGGAGCCGAGCCGGCAGGGCTGCACCAGCAGGACGAAAAAATTCCAGCCAATCAGACCGAGGGCGGTCCAGAGCACGCACGTCAAAAAAACATCCCGGAGTTTCTTCACGGTGATGCGATGTTGGGCGGTTCAATTTCTTGGGGGAATGAATGCCTGTTAGGCCGGAATTTTTGCAGACCGTTGTGACTGGTATCTGCTCAACGGCCTGTCGTGGAGGCGGAAGGCAGCTTCGTATCCAGGCGGGGCGGGGGTTCCGGAACATTGTAGCGGGCGTGAAAGATCCAGCCGGCGAGGGCCGAGAAGGCGATCCACGCGAGAATGAGGCCGATACGGCGGCGAGTGACAGGGTTCATGTTGGACCTCCATGGTCGGGCGCGATGGCGGGGCGTTCACTGCTTCCCCTGAGCGAGCCGATCAAGTCCGAGATTGAGGAGCAGGACGTTGACGCCGGGCTCGCCGAAGACGCCGAGGTCCCGGCCCTCGACATGGCTTGCGATGAGTGAGCGAACGGTGGCGAGCGGCAGGCCGCGGACCTTGGCGACGCGCGGAGCCTGCAGCCCGGCATTGGCCGTACTGATGTGCGGGTCGAGACCGCTGCCGGAGGAGGTGACCGCGTCGGCCGGAACCGGGACGTCGTCGGCGAGGCCGTTGGCCGTGCGGTAGGCGGCGACGGCGGCTTTGATGCGGTCGTTCAGTTTCTGGCTCGTGGGTCCGAGATTGGTGCCGGAGGAGCTGGTGGCATCGTAGCCGGCGCCGGCGGCCGAGGGCCGGGGCTGGAAGTATTTGTCGCTGCTGAAATTCTGGGCCAGCAGGGCGGAGCCGCGCACGGTGCCGTCCCGGTCGACCACCAGGCTGCCGTTGGCCCGGGCGGGGAAAAGCGCCTGCGCGCCGGCCCAGACCGCGAGCGGATAGGCGCCGCACAGCAGCACCACGAGGATCGCGGTAAGCAGGACGGAGGTTTTGAGTTCGAGCAGAAAGGTTTTCATAGTGGGAAAAGGTAGGGACGGACCGCTGGGCCGTCCGGGAGGATCAAAAGGCGCGCCCGGCTCTGCTGGCCAGCAGAGCGCCCTACCTCAGACGAGGTGGACCGCGTTGATGAGGACATCGATGAGCTTGATGCCGAGGAAGGGGATGATGATGCCGCCCAGGCCGTAGATGAGCAGGTTGCGGCGGAGCATGGCCGCGGCGCCGATGGGGCGGTAGGCGACGCCGCGCAGGGCCAGCGGGATCAGCGCGATGATGATGAGCGCATTGAAAATGACGGCGCTCAGGATCGCGCTCAGCGGCGAGGCCAGGCCCATGATGTTGAGCGGGGCGATGGCCGGGAAAACGCCGACCAGCATCGCGGGAATGATGGCAAAGTATTTCGCCACGTCGTTGGCGATGCTGAACGTCGTGAGCGAGCCGCGCGTGATCAGGAGCTGTTTGCCGATCTCGACGATCTCGAGCAGCTTGGTCGGGTTCGAGTCGAGGTCGACCATGTTGCCCGCCTCCTTGGCAGCCTGCGTGCCGGTGTTCATGGCCACGCCGACGTCGGCCTGGGCGAGCGCCGGCGCGTCGTTGGTGCCGTCGCCGGTCATGGCCACGAGGTGCCGGGCGCCTTGCTGGTCGCGGATGCGGCGGAGTTTCATCTCCGGCGTGGCTTGGGCGAGGTAGTCGTCCACGCCGGACTCGGCGGCGATGGCGGCGGCGGTGAGCGGGTTGTCCCCGGTGATCATCACGGTGCGGATGCCCATGGCGCGGAGCTGGGCGAAACGGTCCTTGATCCCGCCCTTGACCACGTCCTTGAGATGGATGACGCCCAACACTTCGCGGCCCTCGGCCACGACGAGCGGCGTGCCGCCCTGGCGGGCGATGGACTCGACGGCGCCGGTGACCGCCGCCGGGCAGCCGCCGCCCTGCGCTCCGACCCAGGCCTGGATGTTTTCCGCCGCACCCTTGCGGATCTGGCGCGCGGGCTTGCCGTCGCGGGCGGGAAAATCGACACCGCTCATGCGGGTCTGCGCGGTGAACGGCACGAAGGCGGCATGCGGCGCAGCCACCTCGCGTCCGCGGAGGTTGAACCGCTCCTTGGCCAGCACGACGATCGAGCGGCCCTCCGGGGTTTCGTCGGCCAGCGAAGCGAGTTGCGCCGCGTCGGCCAGCCGCTCGGGTGACACACCCGGCGCGGGCAGGAAGTCGTTTGCCATGCGGTTGCCCAGCGTGATGGTGCCGGTCTTGTCGAGCAGCAGCACGTCGATGTCGCCCGCGGCCTCCACCGCCCGGCCGCTCATGGCGAGCACGTTGCGCTGGAGCAGGCGGTCCATGCCCGCGATGCCGATGGCGCTGAGCAGGCCGCCGATGGTGGTGGGAATGAGGCAGACCAGCAGCGCGATCAGCGCCGTGATCGAAAACGCCACGCCCGCATAGAGGCCGTAGGGTTTGAGCGCGATGATGACCAAAAGAAAGATGATGGTCAGCGCGGAGAGCAGGATCGTGAGCGCGATCTCGTTCGGCGTCTTCTGGCGCTTCGCGCCTTCGACGAGGCTGATCATGTGGTCGAGGAAGCCCTCGCCCGGATCGGCGGTGATGCGGATCAGCAGCTCGTCGGAGAGCACGCGCGTGCCGCCGGTGACGGCGCTGCGGTCGCCGCCGGCCTCGCGGATCACCGGGGCGGATTCGCCGGTGATGGCCGACTCGTCCACCGACGCGGCGCCCTCGACGACATCACCGTCGCCGGGAATCTGCTCGCCGGCGCTGACGTGCACGACGTCGCCCTTGCGCAGCTCCGTCGCGTCCACCGGCTCGAAGGAGCCGTCCTTGCGGCGCCGTTTCGCCACGAGCTGCCGGCGCGAGGCGCGGAGCGCCCGCGCCTGGGCCTTGCCGCGGCCCTCGGCCACGGCCTCCGCAAAGTTCGCAAACAGCACGGTGAAGAGCAGCCAGAGGGCGACCTGCAGGACGTAGCCGAAGGGCTCCTTCGCGGTGAAGAGCTGGCAGAAGGTGAGGATCGCCCCGATCAGCGTGATGAACATCACCGGGTTTTTGATCTGCTGACGCGGGTCGAGTTTCCGGAAGGAATCGCCGACGGCCTTCAGCAGGATCTCACGGTCGAAAAGGGAGATGGTTTTGGTGGACATGGCAGGTGCGGGAGAGGAGAACGTAGCTGCGCTCGTGAGAGCGCGGCCAAACTCTCACGAGTTTGGCGACGAGGATTAGAAAAGTTGGCCGGCATGCATCAGGAAGTGTTCGACGATGGGGCCCATCGCGAGCGCGGGGAGGAAGGTGAGCGCGCCCACCAGCAGCACCGTGCCGACGAGCAGCACGACAAAGGTGAAACCCTCCACCTGGAAGGTGCCGGCGCTGGCCGGGATGAACTTCTTCGAAGCGAGGTTGCCGGCGAGCGCGAGGATCGGCACGATCATGAGGAAACGGCCGATCAGCATTGCGAGGCCGAGCGTGGTGTCCCAGTGCGGCTCGTTCGCAGTCAGGCCGGCGAAGGCGCTGCCGTTGTTGCCGACGGCGGAGCTAAACGCATAGAGCATTTCGCTGAAGCCGTGCGGGCCGGCGTTGTTGAGCCCGCCCTGGCCCCACGGGGTGACGGCGGCCCAGGCGGTGCCGCCGAGGATCGTCGCCGCGAGCACGATCAGCACGAGCATGACGAGCTTCACGTCGTAGGCCTCGATCTTCTTGCCCAGGTATTCCGGGGTGCGGCCGACCATCAGGCCGGCAATGAACACCGCCAGCACGACGAAGATGAGCATCCCGTAGAGGCCCGCGCCGACGCCGCCGAAGATGACCTCGCCGGTCTCGATGTTGAACAGCGGCACGAGGCCGCCGAGCGGCGTGAACGAGTCGTGCATGGCGTTGACTGCGCCGCACGAGGCGTCGGTGGTGATGGTGGCGAAGAGCGCCGAGTTGAAGATGCCGAAGCGCACCTCCTTGCCTTCGAGGTTGCCGTCGGCCGCCGCGACGCCGAGCTGCCGGTGGATGGGATTTCCGTCCGCCTCGGCCTTCCAGGCGACGAAGACGCCGGCGAGGAACATCACGAACATCGCCCCCCACACCGCCCAGCCGTGCCGCTGGTTTTTCACGCTGCGGCCCAGGTACCAGGTCAGCGCGCTCGGGATCGCGAAGATCGAGAGCATCTGGAGGAAATTGGAGAGCGGCGTCGGATTCTCGAAGGGGTGCGCGGCGTTGGCGTTGACATAGCCGCCGCCGTTGGTGCCGATCATCTTGATCGCGATCTGCGAGGCCATCGGCCCCTGCACGATGGTCTGCGTATCCACGACCTGGTCCACCAGCACCGGCTTGCCGTCGGCGCCGTTGACCGCCTGGCCGCTGGCGTCGGTCTTCGGCACCTGGATCGTATACGGCTCGATCGTCTTCGCGACGGTGTACGGCTGGAAATTCTGGATCATGCCCTGCGAGACCAGCACCAGCGCGAAGATCAGGCAGACCGGTACGAGCAAGTAGTAGGTGATCCGCACGACATCGACCCAGAAGTTGCCGATGGTCTGCGCCGTCCGGCGGGCGAGGCCGCGCACCAGCGCCGCGGCGATCGCGATGCCGGCGGCCGCGGAGGTAAAGTTGTGCAGCGCCAGCCCGACCATCTGCGAGAAGTACGACATGGTCGATTCGCCGCCGTAGCTCTGCCAGTTGGTGTTGGTGGTGAAGCTCGCGGCGGTGTTAAAGGCGAGATGCGGCGTGAGCCCCGGCAGCCGCTGCGGATTCAGCAGCGCCTGCAGCGGCAGCCGGTCCTGGTAGCGCAGGATGAAATAGGTGAGCACCATCCCCACGAGGCTGAAGGCCAGCAGCGCGATCGTGTAGCCGAGCCAGCCCTGCTCGCGCTTCGGGTCGATCCCGCACACGCGGTAGGTGAGGCGCTCCACCGGTCCCACGACCCGGTCGAGCCACGTCCGGCCCCGGGCGTCGAGCACCTGCACGAGGTACAGTCCGAGCGGTTTCGTGATGAGCAGCAGGGCGCCGACGTAGAGCGCAAGCTGGGTCCAGGCGTTGAGATTGTTCATGACGCGTGGCGGTCAGAATTTTTCCGGGCGGAGCACGGCGACGACGAGATAGAGCAGGCAGGCCACGGCGATCAGACCGATGATGATGTTTTCCATGGGCAAAACGGGTTGAGATGGGCGGGAGGCCTAGCGGACCTTCCCGCAGAACCAGGCATAGGCCGCCGCGAGGGCGAAGAACGCCACGGCGGCCCCGACAAAGACCAGGTCGCTCATGACCGGCGGGAGTTCGGCCAGCAGCAAGGCGGGTGAGTTCATGCCACCAAGGTAGCAGGGGCCGGCGCGTTGCCCTAATTAAAAGACCCCCGCCCAGCATTAAAAAGGCATTAACGGCAGTTTCCGGCTGGCGCCGGAAACTGTGGTTGTTCGCCTGCAGCGAACTATGGATTTTGGCTTCGCGGCTAGCGCAACAACCGCAGGGCGTTCGCGATGACGAGCAGCGTCGCGCCGGTGTCGGCGAGGATGGCGAGCCACAGGCTCGTGTAGCCGAGCAGGGCAAGGATAAGGAACAACAGCTTCAACCCGAGCGCAAAGGCGATGTTGAAACGGATGATCCCCAGCGTGCGGCGGCCGAGCCGGACGGCTTCGGCAATCCTGGCCAGATCGTCCTGCATCAGCGCGATGTCTGCGGTTTCGATGGCAGCATCCGCGCCCGCCGCGCCCATCGCGATGCCGACCGTGGCCGCCGCCAGCGCCGGCGCGTCGTTCACGCCATCGCCGACCATGCCCACCACCGCGAATTTGTCGCGGAGCAATCTGATTGCGGCGACCTTGTCCTCGGGCAGCAGGTCGCCCCTGGCCTCGTCGATGCCGACCTGCCGGGCGATGAAGTCCGCGGTGCGCTGATTGTCGCCGCTCAGCATGACGACCCGCTCGAGGCCGGCGTGATGCAAGGCGCGCACGGCGTCGGACGCGCCGCCGCGGATCGCGTCGCCGACCGCGACGATACCCAGCACGTCCCCGGAGCAGTCGTCGTGCGGCCGGTGGCCGACCACAACCACTGATTGCCCGCGGCTTTCGATCAAGCCGAGCCGCTGCTCGATCTCAGCCGAGCAGACGCCCAGCTCGTGGGTGAAGCGATGGTTGCCGACGAAATAGGTGTGTCCGTCGATGGTGCCTTCGGCGCCGCGCCCGCGGAGGGCCTGGTAGCTCTCGGCCCGCGGAAACGCGATGCCACGGTCGGTCGCGTGGGCGACCACGGCCTGGGCGAGCGGATGCGCCGAGTGGACATCGACGGCGGCGGCAAGACGCACCACGTCGTCGGCGGATTGGCTGGCGACGAGTTCAACGCCGAGGACGCGCGGTTTGCCCTCTGTGATCGTGCCGGTTTTGTCGAGCGCGAGTACCTGCAAGCGGCCAATGGTTTCGAGGTGGGCGCCGCCCTTCACGAGCACGCCGCGCCGGGCCAGCGCGGTAAGTCCGGCGACGATGCTGACGGGTGTCGAGATCACCAGCGCGCAGGGGCACGTGATGATGAGCAGGACGCATGCTCGATAAAGCCATTGCGACCAGTCGCCGCCGAGTAAAAGGGGCGGCCCGAGAAAGACGGCCAGCGCGACGACAGTCACCGCCGGTGTGTAATACTTGGCGAACAAATCCACGAAACGCTGCGCCGGTGCTTTCTGCTCCTGCGCGTCCTGCACGAGCCGGATGATACGGGCAAGCGTGGTGTCACCGGCTACTTTGGTGACGCGGATTTCCAGTGAACCCTCGCCGTTGATCGTGCCGGCAAAAACGGCGTCGCCCTTTTTCTTGTCCACCGGCACCGACTCGCCGGTGATCGGCGCCTGGTTAACGGAGGATTCGCCGACCAGAACCATGCCGTCCAACGGTATACTCATGCCGGATTTCACCGCGATGGTTTCGCCCGGCGTCACTTCTTTCACGTCAACCTCGATAAACTGACCCTCTCGTCTCACCGTCGCAGTCCTCGGTGTAATCTCCAACAGGGCTGCGATAGCGCGATGCGCCCGACGGTCGGCCCAGCCTTCCAGCCATTCGGCCACGCCAAACAGAAAGACCACGGTCGCGGCCTCGGCCCATTCACCGATGATCGTCGCTCCGATCACGGCGACGACCATCAGCAGGTTGATGTCCGGCTGACGCCGGCGCACGGCGCGCCACGCCTTGGGCAGCAGGAACCAGCCGCCGGCCCACATCGCCACGATGAAAACGACTTGTGTCGTCAGCGCCGGGACTGCGTTGGTCCACCGTGCGACCAATCCGAGGCCGGCCAGCAGGCCCGAGATGACCAGGCTGCGCGTTTCCCAAACGTCGGAGCCCGGGCTGTGTCCATGGTCGCAGTGAGCCCGATAACCGGCGGGCCGAGCAACTTCCTCAAGCCGATGGTCAGGTTGCGCGCAGGAACGTCCGGGTGATTTCATAGAGGCGCCAGGGAGATCATGGGTATTTGAAGGTGTAGAACTCGGTCGCGTCAACGCCCTCCCCAGCAAAGAGACTGAGCAGCACAAGAAAATTGTGCGACGGGCGCACTTTTCTGGCCGAAGTGACGAGGGTGTCGTCCTCCCGATTCAACACCGCGTACTCGTCCCGTTTGGACGTATAGCGAAATCGGACGACGCCGCGATCGGCATCCGGCGGGACGGGCTTTTTGTCCGCATCGAAGAATTTGATCACCAGCCGCGTGTTGACCGCTTCCACGTTGAGCCGGCCGCCACCGGCGCGCGGGACATTCTTGCCGGTGTCGGGCAGTTCGGAGGCCGGCTTCGCCTCTGACCAAGCCGCGGAGGCGCCGGCCACGGTTGTGATGAAGCAACAGACCAAAGGCAGAGAGAGGGATGGCTTCATTGCGGCATGAGTTCCTGGGTGGAGGGCGGCTCGGGCAGGCGCACTTCCGGGGCGCGGGGGTGATCGCGCTCGAACACGCGGTAGAGCGTCGGCAGGATGAAAAGCGTTAGCAGCGTGGAGCTGATCAGTCCGCCGATGACGACGGCGGCGAGCGGCTTTTGGATTTCGCTGCCAGGGCCGGTGGCGAAGAGCATCGGGATGAGGCCGAGCGCGGCCACACTGGCCGTGATCAGCACCGGACGGAGCCGCAGCACCGCGCCTTCGATGACCGCAAGCGATACCTTCATGCCGCCACGGCGCAGCTCATTAAAGTAACTCACCATGACGACGCCGTTGAGGACGGCGACGCCGAAAAGCGCGATGAAGCCGACGCTGGCGCTGACGCTCAGGTTGAACCCGCCGCCGACCAGGGCGGCGATGCCGCCAATGAGTGCGAGCGGGATGTTCAGAATGATCAGCGTCGCTTGCTTGACCGAGTTGAATGAGCTGAACAGCAGGAGAAAAATCGATGCGAGGGTGATCGGTACCACGATGACGAACCGCCTCATGGCGCGCTGCTGATTTTCAAACTGGCCGCCCCAGGTGATGTAGTAGCCCGGCGGCAGCTTCACCATTACGTCGAGTTTTCGCTGCGCTTCGGCCACAAAGCCGCCCAAATCGCGCCCGGTCACGTTGCACTCGACAACGATACGGCGCTGGCCCATCTCCCGGCTGATCTGCGCCGGGCCTTCGGTGATGGTAACTTTCGCGAGCTGGCCTATCGGGATCAGGGCCCCGCTGGGCGCCGGAATAAGTATCTCCCGGATGGGCTCGGCGTCGTTGCGGGCAGTTTCGGGGAAACGCACTGCCAGGCCGAAGACCTTCAGGCCTTCGTAAACCTTGGTTGCCTCCTTGCCGCCGATGGCCGTCTCGATCACGTTCTGGATGTCGGCGACGTTCACGCCGTAGCGTGCGATCTTGTCGCGATCGATTTCGATTTGAAGGTAGGCCAGGCCGCTGACTTTTTCGACGTTGATGTCGGTCGCGCCGGGGACTTTCGCGAGCACGCGCGCCACGGCGTCGGCCTTCTGCTTAAGAACGTCGAGGTCGTCGCCGAAAATCTTGATGCCGATGGCCGACTTGACGCCACTCACCAGCTCATCGACCCGCAAGGCGATGGGTTGCGAGAAGCTCGACGCCACGCCGGGCAGTTCCTCGAGCGCCGCGCGCATCTTTTCGACAAGCGCTGCTTTGGATTTTGTCGTGGTCCATTCCTCACGCGGTTTCAGGGTTGCGATCACATCGCTGACCTCAATGCCCATGGGGTCGGACGCGATGTCGGCCCGGCCGGTCTTGGAAACGACGTCGATGACCTCGGGGAATCGTTTGAGGATTTTTTCCGCCTCGGTCTGCAACGCGACGGTCTGGGGCATTGAGATGCTGGGGAGGCGGAACGTCTGCACGCCGACCGAACCTTCATCGAGGGTCGGGAGGAATTCCGTGCCCATCCGTGGCACGAGCGCGAAGGCCCCGCCCAGTGCGAGCAGCGCAACAATCACCACCAGCCACGGATGTCCGACGCATGGCTTGAGCATGGTGAGATAAATCTGTTTGAGCCAGCGGATGTGAAACGGGTCATGCTCCAACGGCTCCTGCTTGAGGAAGAACGTGCAGAGCGTGGGCACCAGCGTCAGCGAGAGGATGAGCGAGCCGAGCAGGGCGAACGAGATCGTGAACGCGAGAGGCGAGAACATCTTGCCCTCGAAGCCCTCCAGCGTGAACAGCGGCAGAAAGACGATGATGATGATCGCAATGCCGAAGACGATGGGCCGGCCCACTTCTTTTGCGGCGTAGAGCACCGTCTCTACCTTGCCGGCGTGGGCGTGCTTTTCCTGCGCCGGAGTCTTGGTCAGGTGCCGGTGGACATTTTCGACCATCACCACCGCGCCGTCCACCATCATGCCGATGCCGATGGCCAGGCCGCCGAGTGACATGAGGTTCGCGCTCAGGCCATACCAGCGCATCATGATGAAGGCGAAGAGCGCCGCGAGCGGCAGCACCAGCGTGACGATGATCGCGCTGCGCACGTCGGCGAGCAGCACGATCAGCACGGCGAGGACAAAGATCGCGCCCAGCTGGAGGGCCTCGGTCACCGTGTGGATCGCCTTTTGCACGAGTTCCGTGCGGTCGTAGAACGGCGCCAGCTCCACGCCTTTCGGCAGGGCCTTCTGAATCGACGGCAGCTTGGCCTTGACGGCATTGACGACATCGCGACCGCTCGCGCCTTTTAACATGAGCACGATGCCCGCAACGCCTTCGCCCTCGCCGTTGGCCGAGAACGCGCCCTGGCGCAATTCTGCACCAATCTTCACCTCGGCCACATCGCGGATGTAGATCGGGGTGTGTTTTTGCGCCGTGACGATGATGTTTTCGATGTCGCGAATGCCCTTCACCAGTCCCAACCCGCGCACGATATATTGCTCGGATTTGTGTTCGATGAAGTTGCCGCTGGCGTTGGCATTATTCTTCTCCAGCGTCTCGAATACCTGGCTGAGCGTGATGCCGAAGGAGACGAGCCGGTCGGGATTCACGATCACCTGATACTGTTTTACCAGCCCGCCGAAGGAGTTTACGTCCGTGACGCCGGGCACCGTGCGCAAGATCGGTCGGACGATGTAATCCTGAATCGTCCGCAACTCGGTAATGTCGTATTTCAGATCCTTGCTGACCAGTCGGTATTGATAAATCTCGCCCAAGCCGGTGCTGATCGGGCCCAGTTGAACGTCGACACCCTCCGGCAGGCTATCGCGCACGGCTTGCAAGCGTTCGCTGACAAGCTGGCGCGCGAAATAATCGTTCACTCCGTCTTCAAAGACAACCGTGATTAGACTCAAGCCGATCTTTGAAACCGACCTGATCTCGGTCTGGCGCGGCAATCCGGCGAAACTCCATTCGAGCGGGCGCGTGACCAGTTTTTCGATTTCGGGAGGCGACATGCCATTGGCCGAGGCCAGCACCTGCACCTGCACGTTCGTTACGTCGGGAAAGGCGTCGATGGGGATGCGCTTGAACGCCAGGACGCCGAACCCGATCAGCACCAGTGTCGCGAGCAGCACCAGCACCCGCTGACGCACCGAGAAAACGAGGACTTGATTGATCATGGTCAGTCCTCCTCCCCGAGCTCACCCTTGAGCAGTTCTGATTTCAGAATGAAACTGCCTTCGGTGACGACGCGCTCGCCCTCCTTGAGTCCGTCCAGCACCTGCATGCGGCCACGCTGCTCCTGACCGATTTTGACCATACGTTTCTCAAATTTCGTGTCGCTGAGTGCGACGAAGACGATCTGCTCGTTCTCCAGCGTGTGCAGTGCCTGATCAGAAATAACCAGCACGTCGTTGATGGCCGTCGTGGCGATCTCCACGTCGGCGAACATGCCGGGTTTCAGCCGACCGTCCGTATTGGCGACGGCTATGCGGATTTCCAGCGTCCGTGATTCCAGTTCCACCCGGTTGCCAACAAGCACGACTTTGCCGTGAAACCTCTCGCCGGGATACGCCAGCACGGTAAATTCAGCCTCCTGTCCGACGTGCACCGCGCCGAGATCGCGTTCCTTGATCTCGGCGAGCAGCCACAGATCCGCCGGATCGCTGAGGGTGTAGATCTCCGTTTCCTTGTCGATGAGTTCGCCGACGGTGCTCCGGCGAACCGTGATGATCCCGTCAATCGGCGCCTTGAGTTCGAGCGGCTTGCCGAGCAATTCCGGCGTTTGAACCAGCCCGACCACCTCGCCAGCCTTCACCCGGTCGTTGAGGTCGCAGTTGAGCTGGATCAGCCGGCCTTCGAGTGTGCTCGTGACCCTGGCGGTCTTGTTGAGGTTTTCGCTGACGCGGCCGACGGCCTTAAGCGTCATCTCAAGACTGCCACGGGTGACGGTTTCGGTTTTGAGCGAGACGTGCGCAAGGTTCTCTTTCGTCAAATGGACGATGGGCTCTTGATGCGATGCCTCGGCTTTGGTTTCCGACTGGGCCTCGGCTGCTTTTTTGGCGCAGCCGTTCACGGCGGCGAGCGCGAGAACGGCGGCGAGGCTGCGGATAAGAGATGATTTCATGAAAGGGTCAGGGATTGTTTTTTGAAGATTTGATTTCCAGCGGCACGCCGACCGCCGATTCGAGCGCGGCGCGGCTGCTGGCCACGGCTGCGACGGCCTCGTAGTAATCGGCGAGCGTGTCGAAATAGGTGCGCTTCGCTTCCAGGTAGATGAGGAGCGACGTGATGTTTTGCGCGTAGCTCCGCTCCGCTTGCGCGACGACGGCTTTGAGCTGGTCGAGATAGGCCGGCGAATAGAGCGCGAGCTGGCTGCGTGCGGTGTGCAGTTGCGTGGCGGCCTTCGTGACGGCACCGGTGATCTCGCGCCGCAACTGCTCCGTTTCGGCCAGGATTTTTCGCTGCTCGGCGGTCGCGATGAGAACTTCACCCCGGCCGTAGTTTTTGCTCGGCAGCGGGACCGTCGCGCTGAGGCCGAGGATTTGTTCCGACTTGCTCAGTTCGAGCGACGGCCCGACCGAGAAATCCGGTTTCCGGGCGAGCCGCGCCCGGCGGAGATTCAGCCCGGCGATTTCCGCCTGCATCGCTTGCACGCGCAGGCTCGGATTGTCCGCCAAAGCGAGTGTGAGCAAATCCGGCAACGACCATTCCGCCACCGCGTCGTCCAGCGTGCCACTGGCTTCCAGCACGGCCGAAGGATCGCGGCCGAGGAGCGAGTTCAACTCGACGCGCGCCGCGGCAATGTCGCCTTCCGCGGCGCCGAGCAGCTTGCGGGCGTTAATGACATCGCCTTGGCTTTTGACCGCCTCGAAATCCGACGCGTAGCCGCTTTCGGCGCGCTTCGCCGCCGCCTGCTGAAAAGTCTGCGCGGACTCGAGTTGCTGCCGCCGCAGCTCGACGATGTTTTGCGCGGCAAGCAGTTCGTAAAACGCCTTGCGGACCGCGGCGGTAAGTTGGAACCGCAGCCCGTCAATGGCGAGGCGGCGCAACTCGACGTTACGCTCGGCAATCGAGACGAGAAGCTCCCGTTTGCCGGGAAAGAGAAAGGTCTGGCTCAGTCCTATGTCGCCCTTGAACTCTCGGGTGGTGCTGTCGCCTTCGCGCACACGGTGCAGCGCCGGTCTGAAACTCAATTCAGGATTCGGCTTGAGTTGCGCGGTGAGCACTTCGCCGCGAGCCGACTCAATGTCGGCTTCGATGACGCGCAGCGCGGGGCTCTGCGCCAGCGCCTCGCTGATTGCGGAGGTGAGGGTGAGTTTCCCAGCCGACAGGAGTGGGCTGGAGGCGTCGGTGCAGTGCGCCGGTGGAAGGGCGGACAGGACGGTCCCGCCAGCGAGGAGGAGAAAAGAAAATTTGGAAACAGTCATGATGGATTGAACGAGGCGTGGATGAACCAATGCGGACATGGCATGGCCCGGGACGGCGCGACGCGCGCAGGCGTCGGCGCAGAATGGGGAAATCGCCGGTCAGTCCGCGCAGGGACTAATCAGGCGCGAAGGAGTGTCGGGGCGCGCGACGGCGGAGCCGCCCGTCGTACGAACTGCCAGGTCGGCACCCAACCGAGGGGACGCTCAAACGAAGGCCCTGATGCCGGTTCTCGTTCACGAGCCCTGTTTTCCAGGGCCAAGCGATGACAGAGATGGCAGGCGCACACAAGCAGGTCGGGCGCCGGGATTTGCAAGGTCGAGCCCGCCAATCGATAAGCGCCGGTTTCCACGTCCTTACAGGCGTCCTGCGCGCATGGTTGGTCCGAAGCGCACGGAGTCAGCGAACATGGCCACGTCAAAAATCCGGCCGCTTCCAAGCCGCAATGCTGGGTCGCCGGCAGCCAGATGATTGCCAGCAGCAACGCGACAAAAAGGCTTCCACGGCGCATAGGCACGGGAAAGTCCCGGCATTCCCTCGATTTGTCAAATGCGGAACGCGGTGTTAGTGCGTTGGGGAGGCAGGGATGGTCAGCCGGCTGGGGCCGCCAGCCTGGCGGCCAGCAAACAGAAGAAACCAGCCCCCGCCACCCGGCACGGCTGCGGCGGCTCCGGGCAGGGGGCGTCTGGCGTAGATCGAATCAAGGTCGCGACGTCGAAATCGGTGCCTGGATCATTCACGGAGCCGATTTGCCTCCGAGACCCGGTTTTGACCGTGAGGATAGGTTGCCGATCCTCCGCAATTTCACGCCATAATGCCATGGCGGCAGCAGAAAAGATGGCTCGGCGGCTGCCAGCCCGCCCGTGGTCTCGACCCACGCCAGAATCTGCTCCGGCGAGGGGCGAATGGCGGCGCTGGGTCCGCGCGGCGTGGCAATGTCGTCGCGCCAGTGAATCACGGCCACGAAGCCGCCGGAACGCACCACGCGCGCCGCGGTTTGCAGCATCGCGACCGGCGCCTCGCCGTGGAGGATGTTGAAAAGCAGGCAGGCGTCGCACGCGCCGTCGGGCAGGCCGTAGCCCTCGGTGGCGACGTCGCGCACCGAAACGCGGATGTTCGCCAGGCCGGCCTCGGCAGCGCGCCGTCGGGTGTGCGCAATCATTGCTGGATCGATGTCGAAGGCGTGCACCGTGCCGCGAATGCGCCGGGCCAGCGGCACGGTGAAGGTGCCGTAGCCGCAGCCCAGCTCGGCGATGTCGGCGGTGGCGGCGCCGAATCCAAACCGGTCGAGGATCAGGGGCACGTCGAACAAGGTCTCCCAGTAGTCCTGCGCCGGCATGCCGCTCTCCCGGTATTTCATGGATATCGCCCTCGTGCGGTAGTCTAAGGGATTATGTAACCGGGGTCGCCGCCCCAGTCTGTCTTCCGCGGTTCACAAAGAGTCACCGTGGCCACCGGCCACAGCTACAGTATTTCAGAAAACGCCCTAACGTGGAGAAGTCATTGCCGCGAAGCAAAAGTAGGAGAACAGAAGTCGGGCGGACGGCCTGCCCCGATGCCTGCTGTCTCCGTGCGGGTGCTTACTCCTGCAGCCACACGTATTTGTAGGGGTGATGATCGAGGACGGTGGGATACCAGCCCTGGACCGAGGGACGCAGCAGGAACACGTGGGTGTTGAAATACAGCGGGATGACCGGCATGGCCCCGAGCAGCCGCGACTCCGCGCGCTGCAGCAGGGCGCCGCGGCCGGCCGGATCGACGGTGCGCTCCGCGGCCAGCAGCAGCGTGTCGTAGTCGGCGCTGGACCAGCCGGTATGGTTGTTGCCGCTGTCGCCGCGCCATACCTCGAGGAACGTGCCGGCATCGGGATAATCGCCGACCCAGTCGGAGAGCAGAATCTGATACTGGCCGGCCCGGCGCGCCGCGAGCACCACCTTGAGCTCCTGGTTGACCAGACGCACGTCGACGCCGAGTTCCCGCCGCCACATTTCCTGCACGGCTTCGGCGAGCAGCCGGTGGTTCTCGGAGTTGTTGTACAACAGCTCCAACGGCGGCAGGTCCCGGCCGCCCGGGTAGCCGGCCTCGGCGAGCAGCCGGCGGGCGGCGTCAAAATCGGTGGTCACGACGGCCGGCGGGGCGTAGTCCGCGAGGGTCGGCGGCGTGAGCGAGGAGGCGGGCTGCTGCCCGCCGCGGAGGAGGTGTTCGACGATGGCCGGGCGGTCGACGGCCAGGGCGAGGGCGCGGCGCACCGGTTCGTGGTCGAGCGGCGGCCGGCGCACGTTGAGGCGGAAAAAGTAAGTATTGAAGTAGGGGTCGCGGCGCAGGAACTGCGGCGCTGTCCGACGGTAGGCGTCGACTTTGCCGACCGGCAGGGTGTAGGTCACATGCAGCTGGCCCGCCCGGAAGGCGCGCTCCTCGGCATCCTGGCTGTCGAGCGGGTGAAAATGGATCGCGTGCAGGCGGACGCGGGCTGCGTCCCAGTAGGAGGGCGACTTTTCGACCACGATCACCTGGTTGGGCCGCCAGGTCTTCAGCACAAAGGGACCATTGCCGACGAGCCGGCCGGGCCGGGTCCAGGCGTTGCCCCGCTGGTCAACGGGGCCGTAGCGCTCGATGGTGTGCACCGGCACGGGCAGCCACGGCATCTGCGTCAGCAGGCCCAGGAAATAGGGTGCGGGATGAGCCAGCGTGATGCGCAGCGTGCGGGCGTCGAGGGCGGTGAAGCCGACCTGCGAGAAATCGGCCAGCCGGCCTTGGTTGAAGGCCTCGGCGTTGAGCACCAAGTAGAACAGGCCGGCATTGTCGGCCGCCAGCGCCGGCGTCAGCAGGCGGCGGTAGGATGCCACGAAGTCTTCCGCCGTGACCGGGTCGCCGTTGGACCATTTCGCATCGGCCCGCAAATGGAAGGTATAGACGAGGCCGTCGGACGACACCTCCCAGCGCTCGGCCACGCCGGGCACGGGGTGCAGATCATGCGGATCCTCGGTCACCAGACCCTCGAAAAGCGCGGAGACGACACATTGCTCGGCGAGGCCGGTCACCAGCTGCGGGTCGAGGTCGCTGACTTCGGAGCCGATGCCGCGGTGGAGGATCTGCCCGCGGTCGCCGCGCTGGACGGTGGTTTCGCGGTGAAAACATCCGGCGGCCAGAAGCCAGAGGACAGAGGCCAGAAGCCAGAAACCGGGGCGGCGCATGCGAGATCGCCTGCGAGCAGGCTCCTACGGTTTCTCGATCAAGACCACCGCATGGGCGGCAATGGCGAGGCCGCGCCCGAGATCGCCGACGCCCTCGTTGGTCGTGGCCTTCAGGCCGATGGCATCGACCGGCAGGCCGGCGGAGTTGGCGAGCACGAGCTTCATTTCCCCGAGGCGGGGCGCGATGCGGGGTTTCTCGGCGATGACGGTGATATCAATGTTCACCGGCGCCCAGCTCCGCTGGCGCAGTTCGGCCACGACACGTTGGAGCAGGAGTTGCGAGTCGACGCCATGGTAGGCGGGGTCGGTGTCGGGGAAGAAATGGCCGATGTCGGGCAGGCCGGCCGCACCGAGGAGCGCGTCGCAGATCGCATGGGTGACGCAGTCGGCGTCGGAATGGCCGTCGAGGCCGAAGTCGGTGTCGAAGCGCACGCCGCCGAGCACAAGCGGGCGGCCCGCAACGAGGCGGTGGATGTCGTAACCGTGGCCGATGCGATAGGACATGGGGATCGGATTTAAAGATTAAGGGCGGCAGCGCGGCGCAGCAAGAACTCCAGCAGGGCCAGATCGCCCGGGGCGGTCAGCTTTGGGTTGAGGTGTGGATTTTCCAGGAACGCAACCGGGTGTCCGAGCAGTTCGACCGCCTGGGCGTCGTCGGTGATGCACCTGCCGCGGCGCTGGACCGCCGCATAGGCGCGGGTGACGAGGCCGCGGGCGAAAACCTGCGGCGTCTCCATGGCCCAAAGCCGCGCGCGGTCGAGGGTGGCGGCCGGCCCGCGGCCTGGCGCGCCCGACCGGGTCCGGGGTGCCTGCTTGATGGTGTCGGTCACGCGGTGGGCGAGCACGACGGCATCCTCGCGGCGCACCGCCTTGAGCAAGGCGGCCAGCTGCTCGGGCCGGATGAGCGGGCGGGCGCAGTCGTGGATGAAGACGTAGTCGACGTCGTCGGGCAGGGCGGCGAGGGCGTTGGCCACCGAATCCTGGCGGGTTCGGCCGCCTTTGACAAAGAGCGCCGGCGTGGGCGTGTAGCAGGAAAGCTCGAGCGACTGCCGGGCATCGCGATGCACGACGACGTAGAAATCGGCCACGCCGCTGGCGGCGAAGGCCGCGGCCGAATAGGCGAAGACCGGCCGGCCGGCGAGCGGCGCGAGGATCTTGTCGGCCACGGCCTCCCGCATGCGGCGGCCCTGTCCGGCGGCGAGAAGAATGGCGGCGGTGCGGCTCATGGCAAGAGGTCGGAAGTCAGAAGTCGGCGATCAGATCGCTGGGTGCCGATCGCGCTGTGATTTTCGGCCCTCAGAAAGGGCGTTGGGTTCTTGATCATCGTCCCAAGCATCCTCCCAATCTCCGAACAAAGTGCTGCCATTTCAGCATGTTCTTCAGCGGCGATGTACCCGCAGTCTTTCGCAAAATCCAACGAAGAATGGGTCTCCGCGTTTTCGCCATCACAATCGGTCAATTTGCTGACGAAATGGGCTTCATAACGCCGTTTGGCCCATGCTTCACGAAGATTGAGGCAAACTGACCGAGAGGACCTTCGGATCTGCCCAGTGAGGGCGTATCTCTCCTCAGGAGGGAAATGCTTGCTCGCGGCAAAGACAGACATCGCGAGTCTGTACGCCTTCTGGTAGACAACCAAATCCTTTGCGCACGTGATCCTCATGGTACATGGTTGGTGCTGCGGGATTGGCGTCTGGTGTCTGACTGCTGGCCTCTGATCTCTGGCGTCAGTCCTCCCTTATTTCAGTTCCGCGAGGATGGCCTGCGCGGCGGCGGCAGGATCGGTCGCCTTGAAAATCGGCCGTCCCACCACGATGAAATTGGCGCCGGCGCAGGCCGCCTCGGCCGGGGTCATCACCCGCGCCTGGTCGTCGCCACCGCCGACGCCGGCGGGGCGGATGCCGGGGGTGACCAGCTTCACGGCCGGCGGCAACTGGGCGCGCAGCGGCTTGAGCTCAAGGGGCGAGCAGACCAGTCCGCCCAGTCCGCAGTCCACGGCCAGCCGGGCCAGGCGCACCACCTGCGCCTCGGGGTTGCCGCCGACGCCGATGTCGCGCAGGTCGTTTTCGGCGAGCGAAGTGAGCACGGTGACGCCAAGCAGGAGGAGGTGGGGCGCGGACTGTTCCCGGGCCTTGACCGCCCGGCGCATCATTTCGCGGCCGCCGGCGGTGTGGAGCGTGAGCATCTTGATCGGCAGCTGCGCGGCGGCCTCAACGGCCCGGGCGACGGTGTTGGGAATGTCGTGCAGCTTGAGGTCGAGAAACACGTCGAAACCCAGGCCGGCCACCTCGCGCACGCAGTCGGGCCCGCAGGCGGTGAACATTTCGAGGCCGATCTTGGCCCAGCGCACCTGGCCGCGCAGGCGGGCGAGGACGGGTGCGACGTCGCGCGGGGAGGGCGCGTCGAGGACAAGGATGAGATCGCAGGCCATCGTGAACCACGAATGGACGCGAATGGGCGCGAATTGAAGAAGAAAAGTGGAAGCGACCGGGAGGAGCAGATGGGCAGGATTCCGATCCGGCCGGGGATTTGGTGCTTTGGGAGCAGCGACGCCCCGTCGCTGAAGTGAATCAGTCGGTCATTGCGCGATGCGGGCGTCGCGCCTCCAACGAGATGAATCCGTCCCTCCCGCCCGGAATAGTGTTTATCGGCGCGTATTAGTGGTTAAGTCCTTGGGCGTGGTAAATCCGTTGCCAGCCGTCACCGTTTTCTCGCCCGCCAAGATCAACCTCTTTCTCGCCGTCACCGGACGGCGCGCCGACGGCTATCATGAGCTGGTCTCGGTGGCGATGCCGCTGACCTTCGGGGACACGCTGACAGTCGAGGTCAAAGGTCAAAGGTCAAAGGACGAAAGCCAAAAGTTGAGCGGCGGCGACCAGTTTGCCTTGGAATGCGATGATCCGGAAGTGCCGCGGGACGAGACGAACCTCGTGCTGCGCGCCGCGCGACTGTTTCGCGAACGCACCGGCTGGGACAGACCGGTGACGTTCCGGCTGGTCAAGCGGATTCCGATCGGTGCGGGGCTCGGCGGCGGCAGCAGCAATGGGACCGCGGCCCTGCTCGCGCTGAACCAGCTGAGCGGCGCCGGGCTTGGCCGCGACGCGCTGGCCGCGCTGGCGGCGCAGGTGGGATCCGACTGCGCGCTGTTCCTGCCCGGCGGGCCGGTGGTCATGCGTGGCCGCGGCGAGTGCGTGGAGCGGCTGCCGGAGCCGGCGGCGCGTCGCCTGCGGGGCCGGCGCGTGCTGCTTTTCAAGCCGGGCCTGGGCATCGGCACGGCCTGGGCGTATGAACGCCTGGCCGCCGGCACGCCGGACGGCTATCTGCCCGCCGCGGAAGCCGAACGCCGCCTCGCCGCGTGGATGGCCGGCGCCTCCGCGGCGGAGGAACTGCTCTTCAACAGCTTCGAACCGGTGGTGTTCCGCAAGTTCGTCGCGCTGC
>JAQTYQ010000043.1 GCA_028688225.1 Opitutaceae bacterium
CATCCCGGAGCGATGACGCCCAAAGTTCCAATGTGTCTTCAACAGATGCGCCGCCACTTATCAGAGCCTGAATCATGGTTGCCCATTGATTCAGAACTCGCAATAAAATGCAACTGTAGTGTTAGGGCCTAATCCGCCTCCTCGCCGTCCTCGGCCGCCATGGCCTCACCACATTCCCCGCAGACAAGTCGAACATCGGGTTTCGCCCAAGCGTTTAACTCACAGCATGGGCAGGTATAGCGAGTCTTACTGGCCGCCTTCGTCTTGCGCTTTTTCCGGGCCTCGGCATCATCCCAAAGTTCGACGTAAAGAGCGGTGAAATCCGGCCGTGCCGCCAGTTCGGCAAAGGCCCTGGCATAGCGGCCACCCTCGACAATATAGTGGCTGCATGATTGACCGATCTCCTTGCCGCCTGGCTGGCCCGTATCGGATGGGTGCAAGCCTATAGCGTGCATCTTCATCGCCCATTCCTTGTTGTGATAGCCGGAGCGCGATGGTTTGCCGAAATGGTGCTGCCAGAGATGCGCCATTTCGTGGGCGAGGGTGGACAGGCTCTCCGCGTCGGTCCGGTCCTTGAAGTGCGAGGGATTCAGCGCGATCTCGTCTGTGATCTCCGCGCCATCCTTGGACCCGAACCGGCCGCCGGCAAAATAGCCGTAAGCCTTGTTCTTGCGCTGCAAAGTGACCAGGCAGGGCGGTAGTTCTCCACCGAACAAGCGGCCGTTGAAGAAATCAAACGCCCGCGTCAGTGCGGCATAGGTCTTGGCGGTGGGGTTGGCAGGGGACATTGCGGCCTCTCTGTATCGTACGAAACACATATCGCACGACCCGCGACAAAATGCAAGCATAGTTACATGCTTACATGATTACCCGCCTTTGAGTGGCGGCCGGCGGGAAACACTCCTCGGCCTAGCCGGCCGAGTCCGGGCATGGGCGACACGATGAGACATGCTTGCCTGTCATCATGTCATCATGCTTGCATCTTCTCGGTCCAGGCTCGGCCTTAGTTTTTGGCCGTTTTCGCACCGCGCATCCCCCAAATCGTGCGCTCAAGATGCAGGGCGCCGGTGCGGGCGCGCTCAACCATCGCGTGGAAATAGCCGCCGGGGCTCGATCGAAAATGCTCGGCCGGTTTCGCGGATACCAGCGCGAGGGCGATGGCCGCTTGTTCCCGGCCCATGGTCATGCACGCTTCCCCCCAAAGCGGCTTTGACACCCCGAGGTCATGCCGGAGCCAGTCGGCCGCGTCCACGACTTCCGGCCAGGTCGGCGATGGACCGCCGAGATACGGCCGAAGACGGGGGGCAAGTCGCACAAGCTCGTCCGTCGAGAGTTTCATCACCGTGCCCCGATCCCGCCTCTCCGGCCGTGTCACGGCCTCAGCCGGGGCTGTTCTGCCGGGCTGCCCGCCGCGACTACACTCTCTCTGAGCAATTACTGTATCCTTTTTAGGATTTAAGAGATGGTTTGTAGCTGTAATGTGGGGCACATCAGCGTGCCCCCTGGGGCACATATTCACAGGATCAGCGGCCGTCTGGCTGGCCTGTGAGGCGACGGCAAGGGCCGTCTCAAGGCTACGGCGGGCGTTCGCCGCAGCGTCTTCCAGGGCCTCCACAGCGGGCCGTAGCCGGCGGCTGGCATCAAGCCCCTTCAAGCCCCGGCTTGCGGCCTGGCCGGCGCTTCTGAGGTCAGCCGGCGCCTCAATCTGCTGCTCGCGGTAGGTCTCCCACGTTTGCCGAAGGCTGGCGCGGGCGATTGAGGCTCGCCGGCGAAGCCCGGCCACGGCTGCACGTTCCTCCCGGCCGGCTTCGGCGATCGCACGGAACTCCTCGATCCGTAGGGCGATCGGGGACAGGTCGAAGCCGTAAGCCTCGATGATGTGCCCGGTTTTGTCCCGGCGGCCGTAGCGTTTCCCATTCGGGCTATCGCGCATCACGATCAGCCCCAACTCAGCCAGATGCCGGTTAAGGCGCTTGGCCTGGGTCTCAGTGATGCCAAGCTCGGCCGTCTGCATCGCAGCACTCGGCCAAACCATGGGCCGAGCGCCTGGTTGCCAGTCCTGGGGCTGGGTGAACCGGAACAGCCAGTCAACCGCCTGGGCCACGCGCGGCCCGATGCCAAGATACGGAGCGGCGGCCTTGAACGCGGCGAGGGCCTGGCCGGGGGTGATGTCACCCCCGGCAAACCCATCGGCAAGGCGTGCCGTGGGCAGCATGGGCGGGGTTAACCGGCGCAGGCCGGTCGAGCGTGAGGGGAGGGGAGGGGGCACGCGCCCGCGCTCCGCCTGATCGTTCAGTCGCATGGTATCTCCTACGGGTTTCGGTGAAACCCGCCCGGCTGGGGCTGAAACCGGCACGCGACTCCCCGCTGCAAGCTAGGGCTTGCATTTGCGAAGGCTCTGGGGCATCTTGGGGGCCGAACCTGGTGAAGTTCGTTCCAGCAGCTTCCAACTGCCTGGCCCCTCAAATGCCTATTGCGTGTGCGAGTCCCGTCCCCTTCGGACGGGATTTTGCTTTCTAGGCGTTACTCTCGGTTCAACCTCCTTTGTTGATACGTCACATCGCCCGCGACTCGCATGGGCCAATAAGCCCATGTGACATGATGACGACTGCCTTGATAATGGGCAACGTCATCACGCGGTTACGGCATGTTTTTACACGATGCTGTATGCGATAATGGTGATTCGTGCCCCGATCTTGGGTGCGGGGCGTTTGCCTCGGCACGTGCGCGCATCGGAACAACCGACGCGAACAGCAGGTGCCGGGCAGAGGGGTAGTTCGCGGATGGGTAACTCGAAACGTTCCAGTGGCAAGTCGGGGAAATGCGCCAAGTCCACCAAGCCGGAATTGTCGGCAGCCGATGGGCGTTTGTTGAAAGCCGCCGAGCGGGCGATTTTCGCCAAGAACATCAAGGCCGTTCGCCAAGCTCAAGGCATCTCCGTCTCCGAGATGTCCCGCCGCCTTGACGCGGATCGTGGCTATCTCAGAGACATCGAAGCCGGCACCGTCAACGTTTCCATAGATCGGATGGCGTCGTTCGCAGCCGTGCTTGGCGTGCAACTCCATGAACTCTTGCAACCTTCCATTACATTGGGTAGTAAAAGCACCAGAGACGAGGATTCGCAAATCATTACAAGGCTGAAAGACGAAACGCCCGCGAAAGGACGGCGACGACAGAAGGAAAAATGACCCAATCTCCCGGCATTCTTTCCTCGATCGCCCCGCCGGGAGGCTTACCAAAGGTTGCAACCTTCTGCCTGCAACGGCGCCAATCACTCCGGCGCAACCCCTCGCTTTCCGCCATCTCGAATCCCCGCGTTTTCGGTCTCACGCATCGTTCTCCGGGCCTCAATCAGCCGCCTGATCGCGCTCGCGCAAAACTCAATCAGGGACTCATTGGCGAACAAGACTTCCCTGGCGTCCCCCGGAAGCCCCACTTCGCGCAGGGCAATGGCGTCCTCTATGGCTGCCCTGATGAACTGCGAACGGTTCTCGCCATCGCCGAGCGCCTTATCCAGCCGCTCAACAGTCCCCGCGTCCAACCTCAATGTAGTTTCAACCGTCAGTCGTTTGGGCCGTGCCATCCCACGACGATAAGACAACCCCTTGCTTCTCACCAAACAGCTACCTCTTTGCGGCATAAGCGCCACCTTCTATTGACTTGTAAGGTGGCCCTTATCAGAATGCAACTCATGATAGCTGTCGTATGCTTTCGGTCATTTTCCGTCTGGGAGTCAGCCGCTTGCTGATCGCCCCGGCCCTTTTCTTGGCGCTTGCGAATCGCTGCGCCCCGGAAGTCGCACCCGGAACCTTGGCAGCGGTCGCCGGGGCCGAGTCGGGCTTCAACACCCTGGCGATCCACGACAACACGACACGGCAAAGCGTGGCCCCCCTCGACCCAGCCGGGGCGATCGCCGTCGCCAAGGGGCTGATCTCCGCCGGGCATTCGGTCGATCTCGGCTTGATGCAGATCGATAGCGCCAACCTCTCGCGCCTGGGCCTGACGGTGGCAACGGCCTTCGACGCCTGCTCATCAGTGCGCGCCGCCGGCGTGGTGCTGTCCGGCGACTATCAACCGGACGGGGCAGGGAGCCAGGCGGCGTTGCTGACGGCACTCTCGCGCTACAACACCGGCACGGCCTGGCTGGGCTTCCAGAACGGCTATGTCGGCCGTGTCGTCGCCACGGCCAAATACGTTGTGCCGGAAATCGATCCCGCCGATAGCGTGGCGTCGCCGAAATCTCCGGCCGCGCCTGGTGCGCCAGGCTGGCGGGTCTTCAATGCCTCGCCGGCGGCTCACCCTGCCAGCCCTTCGCAACCGCCCGCTCCCCCAGCCGCGCCATCCTGGGACGTGTTCCCGAACTCTGTCGGCCCCGCCGGGTTCGCACAGGAACATGCGGTGACGCTCCCGGCGCAGCGCCTTCCCGCGTCGGGCAAAATCACCACATCCCCCGGAAAGGCAACGCCATGATGATCCCGCAACCGCATTCATCAGGCGATGACAACCGGCATACGATGACCTTCGGCGCTGTCTGCGCCGAAAAGTCCCCCTCCTTCTTGTTCCTTGTCGCCGCTGTCGGCACTGAGGATCAGAAGCGCCGCGCGGGCCGTGTCCTGGCCGGCTCCGATCAACCCTCAGAACAGGAACCACATGGTGAAAAATAGACTCACTAAGCTGCGCGACCGCGCGGCAGCGTTCGCGGCCGGAGCTACTTCCAAGATAGGCCGGTCAGCTTGGCTCAAGCCCGCCGCCTTCGTAGCGGCCTGCATGCTCATCCCCGCCGCTGCCCACGCGCAGGTCGTCTCCGGGGGCACCAACCCCACAACCATCATCGACAACGTTGCAACTTTCGTCCTCGGCCCGTTCGGCGAGGGCGTCGCCGTCCTCGCAGTCGCCGCCGTAGGTTTCATGTGCTGGACCGGCCGCATGGGCCTGCACGCGATCGGCTGGCTCTTTGCCGGCCTAGTGCTCGTTTTCGGCAGTTCATACCTCGTGACGACCTTCGTGGGCGGGGGCTGATCCCATGGCCGAGATTCAGCGCGATCCGTTGTTTGTCGCTGCAACGCGGCCCGCGCTGTTTCTTGGGCTGCCCTTAGAGATGGCCGTTGCGATTGTCATGATGGGGGCAATTATCGTCGTCTTTGGGCACAACCCGTTCTATCTGGTGCTGTGTCTCCCGCTTTGGTTCGGCGCGCGCTGGCTTGTTCGCTACGACTACAATGCTCCCCGCGTGGCCTGGCTGTGGTTTCGGACAAAGGCAACCGGGGCTGGAGAATACCGCGCCTGGGGCGGCTCCTCCCCCGCTCCATTTCCAGTGAAAACCCGCGCCGGCAGAGGGATGCACAATGGCGAGTAACAAGATCAGGGTGGAGCGGTCCGCCGATCTCTATTTGCCGTATCTGGGCCATCCGCGCCCAGACGTCATGCTCAGGAATGACGGGTCTGTTCTCTTAATGGCCGAGGTTCCGGGTGCCCCCTATGAGCTTGCCGATGAGGCGGCGCGCACTGCCGGCACCACGACAATCAACGCGCTCTGCAAGAACATAGCCGACGACAACGTAACGCTGCACACCGCATTCATTCGTGGCCCGGTGTCGGATCAACTGGCGCGGGCAGCAATGCCCAATGAGTTCGCCGCGTCACTCGATCGCGCCTATCGGGAGCGGGTGCTTGCCGGGCGGCTCTTTGGCAACACATGGTATCTGGCGGTCATCGTCTCGCCGCGTAATCGTCTCGGCGCGAAGGCTGGCGGCATCTTTGCCGGCAAGCGGGAGCGACAAGGCACTGACGCGACGGCCGATCTCATCCGCCAGCTAGAGGATATTTGGCAGACTGTCAGCCAAACCCTCGTGCCCTACAACGTCCGGCGTCTCGGTCTGCGGCCTGGTCCGGGCGGCAAATTCTATTTCAGCGAAATCGCCGAGGCGATGCACCTGATCCTGACCGGCGAGTTCTCGCCGGTCCCGCTGGTGAGTGGACCGATCGGGCCGGCGATCTACACTGATCGCGCTATCTTCGGCCGCCGCGCCCTGGAAATTCGCGGGCCTGGCATACAGAGGTTCGGCGCCATTTTTGGCTACCGCGAGTATCCGGCCGAAACCTACCCCGGCATGTATGATGAGGTCTTTTCTCTCCCGTGCATCGTCGTGATGGTGCATTCCTTCGATTTTCATGCCCGGCACACGTCGCAATCGCGGCTCGGCCTGAAATCGGCCCAGATGAAGGCGGCCGATGACAAGGCCAAATCTCAGATTGAGGGACTGGCGAAGGCGCAGGATCAGCTTGCCTCCGGCATGATCGCCATGGGTGAGCATCATTTCTCCCTCGCGATCTATGCCGACTCCCTCTCGGAGCTAGACCGCCTCTCCGGCATAACCCGCACGGTGATCGCCAATGGCGGCGGCGTGGTCGCACAGGAAAGCGCGGGGCTGGAAGCCGCCTATTTCGCGCAACTGCCCGGCAACAGGCGTTGGCGCACCCGGCCAGGCACCATCAGCACGCGGAATTTTTCGGCCTTCTCCGGCTTTGAGGCGTTCGCGCGCGGGCAACGGACAGGCCGATGGGGACCGGCTATGACCCGGTTCCTCACCACGGCCGGCACAAGCTACGACTACGTGCCACACGTCGAAGATGTCGGCATGACGGCCATCTTCGGCAAGATCGGCCAGGGCAAAACCACTTTCATGCTGTTCTTGCTCGCCCTGTTTCCGCAGTATTTCGCGAGACGTGGCGGCGCGGTCGTGTTCTTCGACAAGGACAGGGGCGGCGAGCTAATGTGCCGGGCCGTAGGCGGCCGGTATCTCGTCGTGCGCGCCGGCCGTGATAGCGGCTTGGCTCCCCTCCGGGCGCTCGACAACACCCCAGAGTCCGTGGCGTTCCTCGTTGCCTGGCTCACCGGGCTGATCGAACAGGACGGCCACGGGGCGTTGCCGCCGGATGACGATGCCCGGCTCAAGCGCGGTGTGGAGGCTCTGTTGCGGATGCCGCCGGCGATGCGCTCGCTTGCCGGTCTGCGCCAGTTCCTTGACTGGCGTAATCCCATGGGCGCCGGCGCGCGCATGGAGCGTTGGTGCCGGGGCGGATCGCTCGGCTGGGCGTTCGACGGCGAGCGCGATGAAGTCAAGCTCGATGCAACCACGGTCGGCTTTGACCTTACTGCGATCCTCAAAGACGAAACCGTATGCCCGCCGGCCGCCAGCTACCTGCTGTATCGCATCGGCCAGGCCCTCGATGGCCGTCGCTTCGTGCTGTCGTGCGATGAGTTCAACTTCTACCTGCTCAACCCGCTCTTTGCGAAAATCTGGGCGGACTTCATGTTGACGGTCCGCAAGAGCAACGCCGTGGTGTTCCTCGCCACTCAGGAACCGGCCCCTGTCCTCGACAATAAGCAGGGTGATAGCATCCTCCGCCAGTGCCCTACGCTGGTCTTTTGCCCCACGCCTGGCGCAGACGAAAACCTATATCGCAAGCGCCTGAATTTCACGGCTGGCGAATATCGCGCGATCTCCGAGGACATGCTGCCCAACTCCCGGCAACTGCTCATCAAGCGTCATGGCGGCTCGGTCATCATTGATTTCGATCTATCGGCAATGCCGGAGTTCGTCGCGATCCTGTCGAGCCGCGCATCGTCCGTCCGCTTTGCTGAGCGGCTGCGCGCCGATCATGGCGACGATCCGGCTGCCTGGCTGCCCACCTTCATGTCGCGGTTCCACGAGGAAGTTGAATAGGAGGTTCACATGCTCAAGCTCGCTCGTCTGCTCGGAATTGTCCTCGGTATCACAACGCTCGGCATGGTGACGCCGGCACTCGCGCAAGTGCCGGTGACGGACGCGGGCGCACTCACTCAACTCGTCGCGCAACTCCAACAGGCCCAACAAGAATATCAGGAGTTGGTCAGCCAATATAACGAACTGAAATCGACCTATGCCGCCGTTTCTCAGGATGTGAACCCGAACCAATGGGCGACGGAGCTTGACCAGTCCGGCATGCAAAACACTGTGCCCAACACCAGCCTTTTGCCGAACATGCTCGACGGGCTAAGCCCGCCTTCTCAACTCGGCGGCAATCTCGGTTCCCTGGCGCAGCAATATTACGGCTTGAATAAAGTCTATATCCCCACCGGGACCGATTTCGCTTCGACCCAGACTCAACAGACCGCAAACGAGACCGCGAATTTCGAGGCCATCGCGACACAAAACCTGCAATCCCTCGAAGCTCGCGAGCAAGACCTACCGCAGATTCAGAGTCAGCTAAACAGCGCCACCACCATTCAGCAGGTTAGCTCGATCCAGGCCCGCCTATCGGCCGAACAGAATTACGTTGAGGCCCAACAAGCCCAAGCTCAAAACCTGCAACTGCTCGCCGATGAGGAACAAAAACAAGGCGATCAAGCGGCTGTGCAAGAGAACGAACAAGGCGCCGCGCAAACGATCTCGAAGCTATGCAGCGACGCAACAACCCTCGGCTCGGAACCTGCGATATGTCAGGGACAATGAAGCTCATAATCGCCGGCCTGATCGGGGCTGGTGTCATCGGCGGAGCCGGGGCGGTCTATGTCTTTGTCATTGCACCGCCAGCGGTGCAACACGCCATCGTGCCGGCTGTCAGCGAGGTCAGTGGTGGGAACGCACAACAGCGGGCACAAGAAGTCGCCGGCTGCCAGGCGGCTGAACAGGATTTAGGTTCGGCGCATCTCTCGCCGATGTGCAAGCAAATTCTCGCGGGAAAGATTGGTGACTGATGAGCGGCACCATCACAACCATCAACCTTTACGAGTATATGTATAACCAATACAGCACGGGCTTTCTTACGTCGCTGAACAGCGACGTGAGCACCGCACTGTCTGCGGCCCTTCCGCCGCTGTCCGCTGCTTTGGTCATCTGGGTCATCATCCTGGGCTACCTCATGATGTCCGGCAGTCTCGACATGCGTTATGGCATCTCAAAGGTATCTACGATGGCGATCGTGGTGGGTATCATCGCCTCGACCTCGCTTTACGATGAATATGTCCAGCAGCTTTTCATGTCGGACATTCCTAGCTTTATCGCCAGCACGTTTTCGTCCGGCAATACGAGCAACATCCCCAAAATGCTAGACGGAATTTACAATCAGTTCGTTATTGCGGGCGCCGAGATGTATAAGGGCGCCGCGTGCTGGGATTGTGTTGTCTCGCCTTTCGTCCTTGGCGTGGAAATTCAGATCATCCTTGCGATCTTCTTTCTGGCGCTGTCGATCATGTTCGCGGTCTATCTCATTACGACAACACTGACCGGCTTGCTTGTCGCGATCGGGCCGTTCCTCCTGATCGGCTACCTTTTCGATGCCACCAAAGGCATTCCCGAAAGGTGGCTTGGAAAGCTCATCGGCTTGGCGATCCTACTCCTGTTGATCACGGCGCTTCTGGTGCTGTTCACGAATGGGATGTCCGATTATTTGAGCAGCGCACTCAACACAACATTCTCCTCGTCGCCTTGGCAAACCGAGATCGTCATCTTTGGCGAGGTCGCTGCCTATACGGCCATCACCGCTTTCATCACGATCATGTTGCCTGGAATAGCCGCCTATATCGGCGGCGGTGTGAGCTTCCCGATCGGCAATCTGGTCAACCCGATGAACTGGTTCAAATGATGAAGGGTTCTCGCATGCTGTCTCGTCTTCTCCTCCTTGTGTGCGCGATCGGGCTTCTCGCGGGCTGTGCGTCCAGTGATCCGCTGGCGAAGGCGCACGGCCCGCTATTCGCCCTCAATCCCGGCCAGTGGTCGCCGACAACGGCACAGTTGGCCGCTCCGCCCCAGGTGCCGCAACCATGAACGCCGAGATGAAAAACGCGGCGCTGCCGATCGATGATGAACGGCTCGCCAGCTACTTCCAGAACGTCGAATCCTTCCAGGCGGCGGAGAAGCGCACGGCCCGCCGATGGGGCCGGGTGGGCTGGGGCGTGGCGGGGGTGTCTCTGGCGGTCAACCTGGCGCTCGGCGTCGCCATCGTCATGATCCTGCCACTCGAAAAGCTCGTGCCCGCCTTCATTACCGTGAACTCTGACGGCACCACAAACACGTCGATGAGCTTTTCAAGCCTGCCGGCCAATGAACAGGATGCGGTGATCCGGGCCTCGATCTGGCAATATGTGCAAGACCGGGAAAGCTATGACTTCCCGAACGCGCAGTATCGCTACGATGTCACGTCGCTGATGTCGGCCCCCACGGTGCAGGGTGACTATCAAAGCTGGTTCCTCGACAAAGGGCCAACCAGCACAAGCCCGCAAGTGCTGATCGGCAAGAAGGGGCAAATCAGCGTCGATATGATTAGCATGTCCATGGTCCGGTCAAACGTCGCGATCGTGCAGTATCGGCGCACCGTGCAGATGTATGGCTCAGCCCCAGAAACCGAGACGTGGACCGCAACAGTCGGTTTTGAAAATGTCGATACGCTCCCGGTATCCGCCCGCCTCTCCGATCCTAGCGGGCTGATTGTGACCAACTACCAAGCCCTAAAGGATACGCCATGAAGTGCTCGCGTAAAGTCGCGGCCGGCGCGCTTATCTGGCTCGGCCTGACGGGGACGGCCTACGCCGTGCAGTATCCCGCGCCTGGCCGAGAGGATGCCCGCGTCCGGTATGTTCCCTATGAGTCCGGCAACGTCACCGATGTATGGACCGCGCCAGGTGCGGCCCTGACTGTGCAATTCGGATCGGACGAAACCGTTGTGTCGGTTGCCGAGAGTGACAGCGCCTTTCTCAAGGTCGTGCCTGTGCAGAATTACCTTTTCATCAAGCCTACCGGCATCCTTCCGGCGCAACCGATGGCCGTTCTCTGCAAAACGAGCGATGGCAAGCTGAGGCATTACTTTTTCCAATTTGAGACGGTGAACACCCCGCTCGGAAGCGGCCAGAATGTCGATTATGCCGTGGTGTTCACCTATCCCGAACAGGCATACCAGCAACGGCTCGCCGCTCAAAAGGCGGCCGAGGCGCAGGCGCTTCAACAGGAAGCCCAGAACCGGCTAAATGAAGCCCGCGCCGTGCTGAGCGCCGCGACCGTCGATCAATACGAGGGGCCGCGCAATTATGAATATGTCGCTCGCGGCGATCGGCAGCTTTCACCGTCCGAAGTTTGGGACAACGGCGCCTCAACAGTATTCACGTTCCCCGCGATGCAGCGCGTGCCGGCGATTTTCTACATTCAGCCGGACGGGAAGGAAGCCACGGCGAATTACTCGGTCAACGGCAATACGCTTGTGGTGTCGGGCACCGCCCCAGAATGGCGCCTTCGCGACGGGCATACGGTGCTCGAAATCTACGATCTCAAATACAACCCGATTGGAGCGACAACCGGCACGAACACGATCAGCCCCGATGTTGAGCGCGAACTGAGGACTTTCAACAATGGCAACTGAGGACAACCAAGAACGCCCCTATGGGCCGATCCCGCCGCGCAACAGCGGGCCGTCTCCCGTCGAACAAGAACAATCCGCCGTTGCCGGCCGTCAGCGGCTCTCCGGCCGCCAGATCGGCGGCATCGCCGTGGCCTGCGCGGTCGGCGCCGGCATCGTCCTCCTCGTAACGCAAATCACCGCGCACCACGCGGCCAAGCAGACGCAGCAGGCATCGGTTGCGGGCGGCACAGCGGGCCGGCCGTTCGTCAACAATGCCACCACAGCGAGCACGCCAGCGTCGCCCCCGGCGAGTCTGCCCTTGCCAGCGCAGCACACGGCGATGGTCAATCCGTTCCTGAACAATCGTCAGGAATCACCCGCCGAAAAGGCTCTTAACGCGCCGCTCATGGCCTTCAACCAGGCCGGTGCCGGATCAGCGTCGGCCGCCGCGCCCAATACCGTAGGGCAAGGCGGAACCCCGCCGCAGCCCGCCGCGAAGCCATCCGCCTTTGCCAATGCCCTCGACGCGGACCAATTCACCGCCGCCGACGCGACCATGATCGCGCAGCCTGACATGACGATCGCGGCCGGCACCCTCATTCCCTGCACCCTGCAAACCGCCATCGACTCCACGCTGCCCGGCTTTGTGAAGTGCGTTCTGCCGCAGCCCGTAACCTCGATGACGGGCACGGTCACACTGCTGGACAAGGGAACGCAGGTGCTTGGCGAAATCCGCGCGGGTCTCGTGCAAGGCCAGGACCGCCTGTTCATCCTGTGGGACCGGGCTGTGACCCCCCAAAACGTCGCGATACAGCTTGCCTCGCCGGCGGCCGATTCTCTCGGCCGTGCCGGCGTGTCGGGGGCGGTGAACAACCATTTCATGCAGCGGTTTGGCGCCGCGATCATGATGACCATCATTGGCGGGTCGTTGCAGGTCGCGGCCAATGCCGCCCAGAACGGCAACGGCAATTCCTATTTCCAATATCTGAACTCGAACACGGACCAGATCGCCAATACGACGCTGGAAAACGAAATCAACATCCCCCCAACCTTGACCAAAAATCAGGGCGACAATGTTACGATCTTCGTCGCGCGGGATTTGAATTTCTCGAAGGTTTACCAGCTTTCGGCGGTTGGCCCGTGAATGAGCTTTGGCAGACGCGCCTGGGCCGCCTGGCGCAAGTAGGGCAGAAGGTAGGGCGGCGGCTCGAAAGGGCCGCCGTCGCCTCTGTTGAATGGCATGACCGCCACCAGGCCCGCCAGCGGCAGAAGTTTCTACGGCAGGGATGGATTTACAGCACGATGCTGGGCCTGTGGCTGGTCGTGATTGCCTTGTCGTTGGTGGGCCATCAATCACCGGCCTTGATTCATGAATTGGCCGGTGTCGGCCTTTTCTTCCTTGCTCTGAAAATCTGGCACTCGGCCGTGGTCATCAGGGCAAAAAAGCGGGGGGAACTCTCTTGAGCGCGCCATTCACTCCAACACCCAATGCCAACGAAAGCCCAGCCGCGCCGTTGCTCCGTCATCTCTTGGCGCCCCTACAGGCGTGGTTAGATGATGGTGCTACCGAAGAACTGTGCATCAACCAGCCCGGCGAGTGCTGGGTGAGGCAACGCGGCGTGTTCGAGCGGTTCAAGGTGGCTCTTGATCGCGAGGGACTGGAAGATATTGCCGTGCTGTCCGGTGCGCTGCGCCGGCAGGATGTCGGCCTGGCCTCGCCTCTATGCGCCACTGAATTGCCGGGCGGCGAACGGCTGCAAATTTGCCTGCCGCCTGCCGTGCCAACTGGCACGGTCAGCCTGACCATCCGCCGGCCTGGCTCATCCGTGGCGCCGCTCTCCTCCGTGACCAGCCGATACCAATCGGACGGGTGGAATAGTTGGGCGGAAAGCCGCCAGACCCGCAATTTCGCTGAGGCGCTGGCGTGCTTCGATTCCGGCGATCTTGAGGGCTTCCTTGCGGCGGCGGTCCGCTGCCGTATGACAATTTTGCTCTGCGGTGCCACGGGTTCCGGCAAAACCACGATGAGCAAAACGCTCATTTCAGCGATCCCCTTGACGGAGCGGATCATCACGATCGAGGACACGGCGGAGTTGGTGATCCCGCAACCCAACCATGTCCGGCTGCTCTACTCCAAGGACGGTCTCTCCACGGCTAGGATTGACGCCGAGGCGTTGTTGCAGGCGAGTTTGCGGATGCGGCCGGATCGCGTGCTCCTGCAAGAGCTACGCGATGACGCTGCGTGGACCTATGTTAACGAGGTCGTTTCCGGGCATCCCGGCTCCATCACCACGATTCACGGCGCTGATCCCGGCCAAGCATTCAAGAAACTGTTTTCACTCATCAAGGGGTCGCCGAAAGGGGCGGGCTTCGATGATCGGACGCTTTGCGATCTCCTCGCGGCGGCGATCGATGTCATCATTCCGTTTGAGACCTTCGGCACAACCTACCGGATCGGCAAGGTGTGGTTTGGCCCGGACGCCACCAGGCGCGGCGAGACCGCCGCCGATCTCCTGCGGGCTGCATGATGCGCGGCGCCGGCCTTCTCCGGCTGCTGGTTGGCCTGGTGCTCGGCCTGGTGTTCTTCACCGCGCTCGCCTCGATGATCTTCCTCGTCGGCACCGGCCTGATCTGGCATTTTAGACATCCGTTCTGGCAATGGTGGCTCTATCTCTTTGAGGCCAGGGACATCCCCACGGTGCGCTTCTGGCTGATCGCCAGCGGCATCCCAGCCTTTGCGATCCCCTTCCTCATGGGCATCTATGCGATCGTGCGCGGCCGGCGTGTGACCGGCTGGACGCTCCGCCGCGACCATGCCCCGGAAAAGCCCGTCGAGGCACCGATCCGGGCACCGACCGACAATCACGGGCATGCCCGCTGGATGACCATGGAGGAGGCGCGGGCGCGGTTTCCGGGGCCAGACCCGGAATATGGCGGCATCGTCGTCGGCGAGGCTTATGAGGTTCATCGCGATAGCGTCGCCAATGTGGCGTTCCATCCGAAAGACCGCGGAACCTGGGGGCAGGGGGGCAAAGCACCCCTGCTCATAGACCCGTGCGAGATTGGCTCGACACATTGCGTGATGTTTGCCGGATCGGGTGGCTATAAGACTACAACGGCCGTCTCAAGCCTGCTGACATGGACCGGCTCGGCTATTGTGCTCGACCCCTCTGTGGAGTTAGGGCCGATGCTCCGCCAGGCCCGCGAAGCCATGGGGCATAAGGTTTATGAGTTGGACCCGCGCACGTCCCGCGAAGTCGGATTCAACGTGCTCGACTGGATCAACATTGATTCGCCGCTCGCCGAAATTGACGTGCAAGCCGTTGCCGAATGGGTATGCGGCGACACGAAGCACGATGCCGACGAAAGCTCGAAATTCTTCAAGGATAGCGGCAAGGAACTGGTCACAGCCCTGCTCGCGCACATGCTTTGGGATGACAAGCTAGATGAGAAGGAAAAGACCCTCCGCATGTTGCGCTCCGCCGTGGTGACGCCGGAAAAGGAGATGCGAAACGTGCTGGCCCATGTTCACAAGAACTCGAAAAGCCCCAAAGCCCGCGATCTGGCCGGCGGCTTGAAAGACATCGTGGATGAGACATTCAGCGGCATTTACAAGAGCGCCACCACTGACACGGCTTGGCTCTCGACCGCTGCCTATGCCGATCTCGTATCGGGCAACACATTCCGTTGCGCCGATCTGACGCTCGGCAAAACCTCGATCTTCATCAACATTCCCCTCAAGGCGCTCGACGCGACACCGGCGGTCGCGCGCGTCATCGCCGGGGCGCTGCTGAACGCCGCCTATGAGGCGGATGGGGCAATCGAGGGCCGCGTCCTTTTCCTGCTCGATGAGGCGGCCCGGCTTGGCCCCATGAAAATCCTCGAAACCGCCCGCGATTGCGCGCGGAAATACAAGATCACGCTGTTTCCATTCTACCAGTCGATCGGCCAGCTTCGGGAACTGTTCGGTCAGGATGGTCCGGCGAAGTGGTTTGAATCTGTAAGCTGGTATGGCTTCGCCGGCGTCAAAACTAAATCCGTCGCCGAGGAACTGGCCGGGTCGATCGGCGAATATGGCGTGTTGGCCTGGTCGGAAGGCTCCAACACCGGCAACTCCGCGAAGGGTTTTGAGGCCGGCACGCGCTCGACGGGTCAGACGAAGACCTATCACGAACTCAAGCGGCCCCTAATCCGCACCGAGGAAATCATGCACGACATGCGGGATGATGAACAAATCATCTTCCCCAAGTCCGGCCGGCCGCTGCGCTGCGGCCGTGCGATCTATTTCCGGCGGCCGGAGATGGCCGCACGGGTGGGCGAGAATCGGTTTGCTGGCAAAGCCACGAGGGCGGCTGAATAGGAGCGGATATGGGAGAGTGGTTCAATCAGGCTCGTTTTGATCTAAACGACCATTCGACAAAAAGCCTGATCGAATGGGCCAAGGATCAGGTGGACACGGCACGGCTGTTCGCGCGGATCGATTTTCCGCCACGGCCGCCGGAGGACATGCTTCGCACAGCGCGCGACGATATCGAACACCTTTTCAGAGACAAGCCGGCGGCGGTCGTGCTGAACGAGGCCGGGCAATCCCGCGATGCCGTCTTGCACGCGCTGGACACGGGGAAATTCGAGGCGGTCCTGTCCGGCCTCGATCAAGCCATCCGCTACGGGTCTGAGCGAGAATTACCGGCCGCAGCGGCGCTCGCCGCGCCGGCGATCGAAGCGCAGGCCCGCTACACTGCGGCCGAACAGAAACTTGGCGATGCCATCAACGCCGGTGAATTACGTCAGGTCAGCGCCGATCAACTACCATCGGTCCGACAAAACCTCGTCGCCGCAACAGAACACGCCACCGCCATCATGCAAGGCGGTGCCTCCCGCAAGGAGGCGGCGAGTGCGGTTGACCGCGTGATCGACGCCTCGCGCTCCTATTGGGAAACGGCGGCAGACTCCGGCCGGAACATCAACAACGCGGCCAAGGCGACGGAAGCCGCCGCCAAACAGGCCGCGCAGCCGGCGGACAACGCTGCAAACCAGGCCACGCAGGGGCGAGGCCAGGGACGCGCTCGATGATTTTGGAAGGGGGATGTCCATGCGCTTAGCTGTCTTATCTTTCATCGCGGTTGGGGCGGCCCTGGCGTTGTCCCAGCCTGCCCGCGCCGACAACGACACCGCATGCGGTGCTGTCCTTTGCCTGGCCGGCGAGGCCGCTGGCGGGGGCGGAGGTAGCGGTTGCACCGGCTACCTAGCCTCATATTTCAGCATCCGCGTGTTCAAGGGTGGCGAGTTCAAACCGGGCGATACAATGTCCGAGCGCGGCAAATTCCTGAATCAGTGCTCAGGCGCCGACTCTAGCACACGGTCATCGGTCAATTCACAATATGGCGGCCGGGAATTTGGCCCGTGAACCCGGATGATATTCTCGTTGTGACCACGAACGAGGTTGCCCATACAATCATCGCGCGCGTGCTGGCGCCGGTCTATGGGACGGCGGTTCGCTCGCGGAGCGTCATTGGCAATGCTCTGGGCAACATCCGCGCAACCTTCGGCGGTAGCCAAACCGGCTACACGAAGCTGCTGCGCGAAACCCGCGCCGAGGCGATCCGTGAGTTGCAAGCTCATGCCGCCTCTTTTGGCGCGAACGCCGTCATCGGCATGCGCTTTGACTCCGGCGAATTTGACGCCGGCAAAGGCCAGTCGATGGCGGAAATCACAGCCTATGGAACGGCCGTCATTATCGAAGCTGCTGAAAGATAGAGTGATGGATAATTCTCAGACTTTCTCATGCGGCCTATGTCAGTCGGACGTGCCTATGGGCGCCCATGTCTGCAAGGGCTGCCAGGGCACGGTGATCTACGGTGCGACGCGCCAGGAACTCAATAATTATCCGCTCCTGCCTGCCCTGGTCGCCTTTTTCCTTATGACCTTCTTTCTGGGCCTGGGTGGCTCCCATGGCTGGCGAGGCGGTGCCGCCTTCGCCGTGGCTGTCATCGTTTATATCATCGCGCGCGGCTACGTCCGCCAGTGGCGCGCGGGGATGATTCGCACCTTTCGGCGAATGTAGCTGCAACACGGCTCTGCATAGTCGCATCCGTCTGTGCTGCAGCACCTAGTCGCCGATGACTATGCGGGATCTCCGCCCGATCCCGCACAACATTAGCACCATGGAGTGAGACACATGCTGAACATCAACAAGATGACGATCGCCGGAAGCCTCGGCGCAGACCCGGAACTTCGCAACACCCAGGGCGGCAAGGAAGTCTGCACGATCCGGGTTGCGACAAACGATTATCACGGCTCCGGCGACAACCGAGAGCAAGTGACGGAATGGCATACCGTTGTGCTGTGGGATCAATTCGCCCGCTTCGCCAGCGAGCATCTTCGCAAGGGGGCAAACGTCTATGTTGAGGGCCGAGTCCAAACCCGGAAGTGGAAAGACAAGGAGGGCAAGGACCAATACTCGAAAGAGGTCATCGCAGACGAATTTCAGGCCATCACCCGGATCGGGAAGCAGGAAAATAAAGGCTAGAACCTAAGTGTATTATCATCATCATTATGCGATGGGGCACATGATTGCCTCGTCGCTTATCCATGCCGTGATTTACGGCGTCGTCTGGCGCGTCATGCGCCACCTTACCTTGCCGGAAGATATCGGCCTGGCTGTCCTTGTGATCGCCGGCGTGGCCCTGTTCGGCTGGGTCGGGCGGCCGGGCTATCGCCGCCGCTGGTAGCCCGCGCCGTCCCGCGTCAGAACGCCCGGCCGATCAATATCTCCTCGGCCCGCGTCGTGTATCGAGGCGATAGCTGCTGTTGCCTCGCCCGCCAGGGCCTCGCCGCGCCGATCGCGGCGATCCGCAGCGTGTCCCGGCCGAACCTGGCATTGATGGCGTCCATGGCCGCCATCGCCGCAGCGGAGTTCGCCTTGTCGCGGGTGGCAAACAAGCCCGGCTGTTGCCCGGCCGGCGCCAGGTCATGCAGCATGACGCCGGCCTTGAAATATCGGAAGCCGGGCCGCCAGACCGCGCGCAGCAAGCGCACCGCCTCGCCGATCAGTGCGCCAGTGTCGGCGCTCGGCTCGATCTCGGCGGCACGCTGCGCGGAATACCAGGGGTCGCCGTTGTGGGGGTTGGTATGGGCGAACACGACGAGATGCCCGGCCTCAAGCCCCTCGGCGCGCAGTTTCTCGGCCGCGCGGGCCGTGTAGCTCGTCACTGCCTCGCGAAGCTCCGCCCATGTCTCGATGAGGCTGCCAAAGGTCCGCGTAACAGCGATACCCTGCCGCGTCGGGGCCATGAGGGACAGGGGCAGGCAGGAAACCCCACGCAATTCCGCCTGAACCCGCGCCCCGGTCACGGTCAGCATGTCGCGCACGGCCTGCGGATCATGTGTCACGAAATCGGCGATCGTCTCGATGCCCGCCGCCGCCAGCTTCGCGGCGGCCCGGCCGCCGATGCCCCATACCTCTGCAACTGGCAGCACCGTGAAGTGCGCCGCCCGGTCGGCCGGGCACCGCAGATCGCACACTCCGCCCAGGGCAGGGGTGTTCTTGGCGATGCGGTTGGCGAGCTTCGCAAGGGTCTTGGTCGGTCCGATACCGATGCAGGTCGGGATTTTCGCAAGCTGGCGCACGTCGCGCCGAAGCTCGCGGCAAAAGCGGTCGAGATCGGCGATGCCTGTGAGGTCAAGGAACATCTCATCGATCGAATATGGCTCCACAGCGGGCACGCGCGCGGTGAGCACGTCATAGACGCGCCGGCTCATGTCGCCATAAAGGGCGTAATTGCTGGACCGCCACGCCACGGCCTGGCTGCCTGGCCGCTTGCGGAACAGATGCCATGGCTCGCCCATTTTAACACCGAGGGCCTTAGCCTCCGGGGTGCGGGCTATGGCACAACCATCATTGTTGCTGAGCACAACAAGCGGTTTCGAGCGAAGCTCTGGCGCGAAAGCCTGCTCGGCCGAACAATAGAAGCTGTTTCCGTCGATCAGGGCGAAGGTCGGCATGGCTAGACCTTCGTGCGGACCAGGCCGGTGACAACGGCCCAAATTTCCGCGTCCTCGCCCTCGATCGGCAGGGGGGCGGTGTCCGGGCGGCCAGAAAGCAACCACCAGTTCCCCCGCCGGAACGCGAGTTGCGCCACCAGCACGTCGCCGGCGAGCATCACAACGGCCACCTGACCGGCCGCAGGCGGCTTTGCCGCGTCGGCGATCAGGATATCACCGGATAGGATGCCCCGGCCCGCCAGCGCGTCCCCCAGGACGCGCACGGGGTATCGGCTCGGTTGCCGCAGGTCGAGGATGGCGGCCAAATCAATCGGCCCTTCCAAGCTATCGCCGGCGGGACTGACAAAACCCGTAGTGTTCCCGCCATTGTAACCAACCATAGCCCCTCCGCAGGGTGGCGGAACATAATGAGAACATGCCAGCGGGGCAAGAGGATTGTATAGGGGAGGGGCTATGTGCGGCCGTTTTGCCAGTTTCCAGCCCCCGGAGGCGATCCGCGCCCTCTTTCGCACCGTCAACCCGGTGCCGGAGGACACGCGGCCCTCATGGAACGTCGCGCCGTCTCAACCGGCCCTGGTCGTCCGGCGCCACCCTGAGACCGGCGATCGCCACCTTGATCTGCTGATCTGGGGCCTGGTGCCGCATTGGACGAAGGATTTGAAGGCCGCCCGCCGGCCGATCAACGCCCGCGCCGAAGGCGTCGCGAGTTCGTCCATGTTCCGAGGGGCTTTCACGTCGCGGCGCTGCCTCGTGCCCGTCGATGCGTGGTATGAATGGCAAACGACGGCCGCCGGCAAGCAACCCTTCGCCTTCGCCCGGCCGGACCGCCAAACCATGGCCTTCGCGGGGCTATGGGAAAGCTGGAAGGCCGAGGGAACGGGCAAGGTGCTCCGCACCTTCGCCATTATCACCACGGCCCCCAACACACCGGCCGCCCGCGTGCATGACCGGATGCCGGTCATCCTTCAACCCGCAGATTGGCCCGTATGGCTGGGAGAGGCCGCCGGCGATCCCGGCGCGCTTCTCCGCCCCGCCCCGGATGAGCTTGTCGAGGCGTGGGCCGTCAGTCGCGACGTGAACACGCCACGCAACAACACCCCGGCCCTGCTGGCGCCGCTCCCCGATCAGGGGTAGATTCTGCCGTTTGCCGCGATGAAGCTCTTTTGAAATGCCTTTGAGGAATCGTGAATTTGAGGTTGCTGGACCGGCTTGCTGGTGTCATCCACACCGGCATTAAACACGCCTCTAAAGCCATCACTGGCCCACCCATCTCGCTTGAACCGGCCGACTCCGAGGATGTGTTTTCCCGCAAGCGGCCAGCATCTTCCACAACGGTTAAACGCGGGCAGAGACGACAATGGATCGGCTTGGCCGTGTCTGTCGGGCTGTCGATGCTGCCGAGTTCAATCTATCACTACTCGACAAGGCCCGGCTTCTATCCGGCCTTGGTGAACATCGCTTTGGCTCTTGCAACCGCCTTCTTTTTCGCGATGTTCGTGTATCCATACCCGGACCAGGATTTTCGCAGAATGAGGCAGGCGCTTGCGGCTCTGCTTCTCGTTGGCGTCATCATCGCGCTGATCCTTCAAACTTGCGGCTGGAACATCCCCGTTCTGCCCCGGCAGGCTTTGGGGAACGGAAACTAGCGGCCCTCGGCCGGTTCCCACCATCCGGAGGCTGCCCGGCATAGTCACGCCCATCTATGCCAGCTCGAGCGCATGCGCGGCCCTCGATTTCGCGCTAAGGAATCGAGATGTGTGTTTCGTACGATCCAGAGACGGGATGGGGGAAAGGTGATGTCCGAAAAAATATACCCGAATCTCTCTGACAAACTTCAAAAGCTGGTTGATGAGATCATCGCAGAACTTGAGCCGATGGATTGGCCCGCTCGCTTTGAACATCTGGTCGGGTGGCTCGCCACGAAATTACGATCCGCTCCAACTTGGGATATGCAGGCAGGCTTTTACCAATTATGGCCCGGCATCGTCGCCGCCGTCTTTGAGAAACTGCCCCCCGATCCTGATCTTATCGAGTGCCAGGCCCTTATGTGCATCGCCCCCACCCAATGGCGAACGATGCTCATGGAAAAGATGGATCGCGACCCCTCGGTGGAGGATCGTATCGCCGCCGCCTATCCAGGGTGGCCCTTGATCGTGGACACCATCAAGGAAGCATACGAGGAATATCCGATTGAGGACGACTAGAACGGGCGCGATGGCCTCTTACCGCCCGCGCCCGGTCTCCTACTCGGCGGGGCGTTCCTCCGCCTGAGTCTCAGCAACCATTCTCAGGGTTGTGCGCTGGCAATCGCCGGCAACACACGCGCCAACACGGCCGCCGCAGCCGCCCGCGTGTTGAAAACCGTGAGGTCCGCCGTGCCCCCTGATTTCAGGTGCGCGACCAACCAATAACTCGGGCTGCTCCGCGCCCCTGTCCGCTCGTCGATCGTGACGCCGCCAATGTCGGATAGCTTCGCGATGGGCGTATATGAGGCGGCAACCCCGGCATCCTCATTGATTGAGAAATCCAGCGGGAATTGCACACGCGCAAAAAAGGCTCCCGACACAAGGACGCAAAAGCCGCCACCAAGAACGACGATCAAATAGGGCATGAAACTTTCTCGTAGCAGCCACCCCAGCACCGCCATGAACAAAGTAAAGCCGATGATAATACCGGCCGTCGCGATCTGTGAGTTTGGAATCGTGACGATCCGCAGTAAGTGGCCGGGTTTGTCAACCCAATATAGAGGTGAGTCGCCATCCACCGGCCCCGGAAACGGGACAAATCCGCCTTTCACAAGAAGGGCCTGAATTTGCGCGTCGAGGTGCCAGTTCAGACCGACACAAATAAACGCCAAGAGGATGAGACAGCCAAGCAGCCCCTTCTTCAAGGGCATTGTATTGACGCCGGGATGTGCGGGCGTGGCCGCCCTGTCCGCTTGGGCTCTCGCAAATGCGGCTGCCTGGCGGGTATGCTGAGCGTGCTGGCGCTGTTTCCGGCTCAAGGCTCAAGCTCTCCCTATGCGTTTCATAGGTTCTTCCCGTCGCACGGATAGATAGCTTGGTCCAATGAGACAGAAGTTCGCTATCAACGGCGAGGCCGGGGTGTGTTCCTTTTCTTTGCTACCGCCCGCGCCCGCGCCGCTTGGTCTCCTGCTCGGCGGGCCGTTCCTCCGCCCGCTGCTCATGGCGGTGACGATGGGCTTCAAGCGCCTTCTGCAACCGATCGCGGGCGCTGCGGTGCGCGGCCTCGATCATGGGCCGCGCCCGCTCCCAGCCGGTCACCACGGCCCGGCGCACGGCCGGGGCCGCGCGCTCGATGCGGGCAAGCGCCGTCTCCCTGTGCTGGGCGGCGCGGGACATGGCCTCGCTCACACGACCCTGCTCCGTCACGCGAACCTGGGCACGCTCGAACCGGCGCGGCAAATCGTCCGGCAAGCCGGCCGCCTGGCGCTTCTCGTCGGCCGCCAGCCCCTTGAGGAACGCCCGCGCCGCATTCCGCCGGGCTTCCTCGCCCAGCTTCACCAGATCGAGCGCATTGGCCTTTTCCGGCAGTCGCGCGATGTTCCGCGTCCAGTTGGTCCAAATGTCATGCTCGCGGATCGGGCGCGGGTCGCCAAGCGGCCGGCGGCCCTCAATCTCCCTGCGCTCGGCGCCTTCCGAAGTCAGCCAATAATCCCGCTCGCGGTGCCGCGTTCCTGAAACATAGCTCTTGAAGCCGTCTGTCGTTTGGGAGCCTCCCGGCGTCACAAAGATATGCTCGGTCGTGGTGGCGCCCTGGGCGGTATTCGTCGTCATTGCGTAGCCGTAGGCTAAGCGCATCCGGCCACTCGCCCTATCTGCCAAAGTCTCCCATTTCACAAAGCCCTCACTGCCATGCTCGTTCCGCAGCACCAGGCCGTTCTTGCGGATGCTGACGATTTCAAGAATCGAGCCGTTGTCACCGATCGCACCCTTGCCACCATTCATCATCGCCGCGTTGGTCTGGGCAAATAGCCGCACTTTCTCGCCGGTCGCGATCGGCATGGCGTAGTGCTCGCCGGTGTTCTTGTCGATCGCCGCGAGCGTCATCCGGTTGCGGCCTAGCTCTCCGGCAGCTTGCAACCGCCGCCGGATTTCCTCGCCGATCGCGCGTGCATCCTGATTGGTCGGTGTGCTGACGGATAGCGTATAGCGCGGCCGGTCGGCGTTCGCTTTTCTGCGCTCATCCCAGAGCGCAGCGGCGCGCACGATTAGGTCGCGATCCCCGCCTGCGACGATCTCGGCGGTGCCATCCTGGCGCTTCATTTCGAGTGCTTTGCCGACTGCTTCGACGCCTCCCATGCGGAGCAAGCCAGCGATTTCACGCGCCCGTTCATTGGTCTGCCGAACGGTGCTATCGATCGACGGAACCTCGCCAAGTCCTTTTTCGAGGAGGCCGATTACCTGGCCCGCCTCGATCGACTGGCATTGCTTTGGATCTCCTATCGCCACCATGCGGAACCCATGGCGATCCTGTAGCCGGAGCAGGTCGAGCATCTGGCGCGTGCCGACTGTCCCCAGCTCGTCGACGACGACAACGCTGCGATTCGAGAGTTCAAGCCGCCCGCTCTCCACACGGTTGATGAACACCGACACGGCCGCGATCGTGTCGCGCCCTCCCTTCTCGGCATCAGCATTCAGGCCGGCCTCGCGCAACTCCCGCGCCTGGCGCCATCCGAGGCTGATGCCGTGGATGTCCGCGCCCTGCTCATGCCAGGCCGTGACAAGGGGCTTTAGCAGCGTGGTCTTGCCGGCGCCGGCCGCCCCGATCCCAACCGCGAAACGCCCGCTCATGCCGAGATGATCGATCATGCTGCGCTGTGCCGCCCCATGCTCGCCGGTGAAGCTCAACCCGCTGGCCTCAACCGCACGCTTGATCTGGGCCGGATTAAGCAGTCCGCGCCGATCCCGGCCGGCACGTTCGGCCAACTCGACAAGCGCGCTCTCCTGCTGGACATGCGCGCGGGTCGTCAGCCTGGTTGTGGTGATTTTGACATCGGGGTTTTCCGGGTCATCTCGCTCGCTTGTCACCGCGATGATCTTGGTTCGTGTCGATTCCGCGCCGGCGCCTGAAACCCCCGTCTCCACAACGCCCCGTGCCCGCAACCGGGCGATTACCTGATCAACGTCACCACCATCCTTGATGCCGGCCGCCACCAGGCCACGCGCTGCCGCAACCCGCTCATCCTCGCCGCTGATGACGGCGCGGCGCTCGAAATGCCCTCCCAGCACACGCGCTGCCGCCTCATAGGCGAGGTCAAGACGCGCGGCCTCGGCCATCGGCTGGGCGGGCGCGTCGCTCTGCAAAACGCTCTTGTGCTGATAACCGCGTTCCTCCGCCTGGCGCCGCCAGCTTGCGAAGTCGCTCAAATCATCGGCCTTGGCGGTGCGGCTGGCGAACGCGCCACCTTTCAGCAGCTTGATTCGCTCGTCGCCGGACATGCGATCCCAATCGGCACCTACGGAAGCGGCATAGGCTTTCGCGTCGGCGAGGGCATCACGGGTCCGCTTGCTGAACGCCGCTCTGATCTCCTCCGGCACGGCGCTGAGCCGCGCCGCGCCGGTGGTTCGGTCCAGTTCGACGCTCGCCCCCATGCGCCGGAGATTCTGGGCAACATGCGCCTGGTAGATAGCGCCCCATTCGTGGATACGGCCGTGCATCTGCATCGTGTTCAAAGACACGACGCGCCCGCTATCGGTGACGATCACATTCGGCACCGCCACATGTGTATGAAGCTGCGGGTCGCCGGCGACTTTCACGGAAACGATCTCGGTTTCCGTCCGGCCGTCCGGTGTCTGCCGGGCAATCTCAAGCGTCGGCCGCGCCGTGTAGTGGTCGAACGTGATCCACCCGATGCGGCCCTGCTCGGTGCCTTCCTTACCGCCCTTACCCTTGCGAGCCTGGCCGATAACCTGCTCGATCTCGGCCATGGTCGCCGCAACCGCGTCCTTGTGCGCCTGGGCAAGCTGGTTACGCTCTGCCTCGGTGGGCGCGAAGGCCCATGCCAGCGAAACCGTCTTGTCGGCCGAAAAGGTGAAATCGACATAGCCGATCGGCGTTTTCGAGCGGTTCACCGCGTTGCGCCATTCCGCCGCGTCCATCTCCTTGCCATCGGCCCGCTTGCCCTCAAGGATGTTCGCCCGCTCGGTCTCGGAAAGGCCGCGGCCGTCCTTGGCCCCTAAAGCCTTGTGGAGCCGCACAAGGTCGGGGTGCGTGCTCGGCTGGCCTTCACCCGGCAAAGGCCCGGCAACGCCGTCCAGCGGGGCGCTGGGAGCCGCTGGACTGGCCTTCGCCTCGATCCGTGCCCGATCGGCCGCGCTCGACGCTTCGGCCGCCGCAAGCGCCTGGCGAAGCCCGTCAGGTCCGCCCTCGCGCAAAGCATCGGCCCAATCGGCGCCCTTCGGGCCGCCAGCAATCCCGGCCGGCGGTTCCAAATAGATTGCGGCACCCCCGTTCGCCTCGATCAGCGCCGCCGCCTTCGCTGCCGCCTTCTGCCCGGCCTCGCCGACATCACGGCCATTATGGACGCGCTCATTGTCACGGTCGGCCAGCAGCGCAACCGGCGTCGAGCCATCGAACAGTCCGGCCCACGCAACCAGGCCGCCGGCGTTGTAGCCGACAATGCCAGCCTGGCGCGTCGTCTGAACCACACTGGCGACGGTCTCAAATCCCTCGCCGGCAACCCGCGCCTGGTCGTGACCGGCGATCGGCACCGCCTCGCCAGCAGGGGGATGCAACAGATAGGCGCCCGCCGCCCCCAGCATGCGGCGGCCGATCTTGTCGCCTGTCTCGGTCAAATAGGTCCGCTGCACCCCTGCCAGGCGGACCGCGCCGGCATCATCCTGGCCGAACATCGGCGTCAGCATCACAAGGGATGCGCCGGCCGCGATCTCCGCCGCGTCATAATTCGCGTGCGGCCGGACCAGGCGCACATGATTCATCAGCCAATCGGCATCAAGGCCGCGCCCGGTGAGATACGCGCGTGCCGGCGCCCGCATGGCGTCAGCCTCGGCAACGCGCGCTGCGAACTCCCTGCGCTGCCGCATCTTGTGCCCGGCCGAGCCGCGATAGATCGGTTCCCGTAGCTCGCCAGCGCCGGGCGTGGCCTCGTTCCACAGCTTCCCGGCAATGCTTTTGCGGAACGCATTGCGCCGAACCT
>JAQTYQ010000076.1 GCA_028688225.1 Opitutaceae bacterium
CATGGTCTGGGTTGGTCCTGCGGTGGGCCCGCCGCGCTCTGCTGTCCAGCAAAGGGCGTGGCGGATGCCGTGGCAGGGATTGGATTCGCGCCGCGCGGCTCAGCCGCTCCCGGCGCAGGGATCTCAACGTTTTTTAACCGGCTTGCGCTCCCTCATCCCAGACGCGAGAGATTTCGGTTTGGATCCCCGGGTAGGGCGGATTCTTCTTCATCCGCACGGCGCGTTAGGGATAACGCGCCCCACCTTTGAAGCTCCAAGCGGAAATGTCCCGTATCTGAAGGCGAGGGTCGGAAACGACGACGGGCGGCCCGCGGATCGGCCCGCCCGTCGAGGAAACTGGTTACTTGCGCAGGTTGAGACGCTGCAGCAAGTCGTTGTACTTGGCCAAGTCGTGCCGCTTCAGGTAATCCAGAAGCTTGCGACGGCGGCTGGCCATCTGGAGAAGGCCGCGGCGGCTGTGGAAGTCCTTGCGATGTCCCCGCAGGTGCTCGGTCAGATGATTGATCCGGGCGGTAAGCAGGGCGATCTGGACGTCGCAGGAGCCGGTGTCCTTCTCGTGTACTTTGTATTGGGTGATGATTTCGGATTTGGCTATCGACATGGTCTGGTGTGGGTTACACGACTGTTGGGAGCCTGGAGGCTCCGCACCGCCCGCCTTTGGCAACGGGCCGCAGGCCGGTGATACCGTTCTAACCCCGACAAGTCGGGGCCAGTCATGGTGGCAGTCCGCAACCGACGGCCTGCCACTAACGCAAGGGCTCACTATCCGGGAGGCGGTGGGGCGGCGCAAGTGTAATTTTTTACCGCCCGCAGCCCATCGGAGTCTGTCAGCGTCGCATTTGCTCGCCAACCATCGGCTATTTTAAGTCCGACGGGCTGCGGGCGGTAAAAAATCATCCCGCCCGCAGGTTGAGGGCCCGCACGTGGTCGCAACCCGGCAGCTTTTGGATTTTCTCCAGGATTGAGGCACGGTGCAGGAAGAGCTCGTTGCGGACCACCCCGTGCGAGACGAGCACGAGCAACGAATTGCCCCGGTCGAGGCGGACCGGGTGCGAATAGGCGGCGTTGGCCGCGCCGACCATCTCCGCCCAGTGATCCCGGATGGTCTGCTCGCAGGAGTGACGGCCGATCTGGTATTTGACGAGCAGTTCCTCGATCAATGGCGCCATCGTCTTTGTCGGGCGGCGCCTCATCTTGCGCGGCTCATCCAGCGGAACGCCCCGGAAGTCGCCGATGAGTTCCCGGGCGGCCCGGCTGAAGGGGGATGACGGCTGGTCGGGCATGGATAAACCCTGTTGCGCGAGACCCCGGCAGGGCAAGCCCGGATCGACAGGCGCGGGCACCCATCCGGTGCTTGTCACCGCTGGCGCGCTGCGCCTCAATGGCCTCTTCCGATGAAACCGCCTGATGTCAATTTCCGCTCCTTCGGTCGTACCGCCCGGATTTTGTGCCTGTGAGCCGCGCCGCCCTCACCCGCTTTGCCTGGATCTCCATCGTCGCGGCCATCGTGACGATGGGGCTGAAGACCGCGGCCTATTTTGTGACCGGTTCGGTCGGGTTGCTGTCGGACGCCATCGAATCGCTGGTGAACCTCGTCGGCGGCATGATGGCACTGGCCATGCTGACGGTGGCCGCCCGGCCCCCCGATGAAGATCATGCGTTCGGCCACAATAAAGCGGAGTATTTTTCCAGCGGCGTCGAGGGCTCGCTGATCCTGATCGCGGCCGTCAGCATCGGATGGACGGCCGCGGATCGGCTGGTCACGCCCCGGCCGCTCGCGGAAATCGGCCTCGGCCTGGCGATCTCGGTGGCGGCTTCCCTGATCAATCTTGGCGTGGCCCTGTTGCTGCTGCGCGTGGCGCGCCGGCATGATTCGATCACGCTCGAGGCCAACGCCCATCATCTGCTGACGGACGTCTGGACCTCCGTCGCCGTGGTGGTCGGCGTGGGGGCGGTGGCGTTCACCGGCTGGCAGCGGCTCGATCCGATCGTGGCGCTGGCCGTGGCCGCGAACATCGTCTGGACCGGCGTCAAGATCATGCGGCGTTCGGTGGCCGGGCTCATGGACCGGGCGATCTCCGCCGGGGATGTCGCCCGGGTCGAGCAGACGTTGGAGACCTTCCGGCGGGAGGGGATCCAGTTCCATGCCCTGCTCACGCGGCAGGCCGGCGCCCGGAAGTTCGTCTCCGTGCACGTGCTGGTGCCCGGCGACTGGACGGTGAAGCGCGGGCATGAATTGCTGGAGCGCATCGAGGCGGACATCCGCCGCGCCGTGCCGCACACCGTGGTCTTCACCCACCTGGAACCGGGGGACGATCCGGTGTCCTGGGACGACGAAAAACTAGAACGGTCCGAGCCCCCGGCTTCCTGAGCAACGGGGCGTCAGGCCGCGCCGGGGTGCTGGCGGTCGTAGAGCGACCGGTAGAGCGCGTTGTCGACGTAAAGCGAGGCGTGGGTGCCCCGCGCCACGATCTCGCCCCGGTCGAAGACGAGGATAAGCGATGCGTCGCGGATGGTGCTGAATCGATGCGCGATGATGATGACCGTCTTGCCGATGACGAGCTGGCGCAACGCCTCCTGGATCATCTGCTCGCTCTGCGAATCGAGCGCCGAGGTGGCCTCGTCGAGGATGAGGATGGGCGCGTTGCGCAGGAACGCGCGGGCGACGGCGAGGCGCTGTTTCTGGCCGCCGGAGAGGAGCGCGCCGCGTTCGCCCACCACGGTTTCGTAGCCCTGGGACAGGGCGCGGATGAACTCATCGGCATGGGCGTCGATGGCGGCAGCCATGACTTCGTCGCGGGTGGCGTCCGCTTTCCCCAGCAGCAGGTTGTTGTAGACCGTGTCGTTGAAGAGCACCGGCTCCTGCGAAACGAGGGCGATGTTGCGGCGCAGGTCGGCCAGGCGCAGGGCCCGTACGTCGATCCCGTCGATGGTCACGCGGCCCCGGCCGGCGTCGTAGAAGCGCGGCACGAGGTTGGCAAAGGTGGACTTGCCCGCGCCGCTGGGGCCGACGAGCGCGCAGACCGTGCCGGCGGGGAGGGCGATGGTGACGTCGCGCAGCACCGGCCCGTCGCCGTTGTAGGCGAAGGTCACGCCCTCGAACGCCAGGTCGCCGCGCAGCCGGCCGACGGCGACCGGCGCGGCGGGGTCGGTGATGGTGACGGGTTCCTGAAGCACGACCTCGAGGCGGTCGAGGGCGACCTGGCCGCGCTTGAGCTCGTTGTTGAGCGCGCCGAGCTTCTTGATCGGCTCATAGCTGGCGTAGAGGGCGGTGATGATGGCGAGGAACGACTCGAGCGGCACCCGCACCCGGTAGGCGTAGACCAGGGTGATGGAGAGGCCGACGGCGGAAATGATCTCGATCGCCGGCGTGAGGGCCTGGGCGTATTTCACCACCTTCATCTGGAACGTGATCAGCCGGCGGCTGAGGACGGCAAAACGCTGCGCCTCGCGCTCCTCCAGTCCGAAGGCGCGGACCTCGCGCGCGGCGCTGAGGTTCTCGCTGAACCGGTCGGTCACGGAACCGAGCTGGCTTTGCACCTGCTCGGCGCGCCGGACGAGTTTCCGGCCCACGTAGCGGATCGGCAGCACGCACAGTGGCACGATCGCGAGGCACACCAGCACGAGCGCGACGCCTCGTTCGGCGAACGCCAGCCAGACCAGCACCCCCAGGGAGCCGATGAGCGTGGTGGGTTGCTTGAGGATCTCATTGGCGACGGTCGTGAGCGTGAACTGCAGCTGGTTGGTGTCGGCGAGGCCGCGCGAGATGAGGTCACCGGTGGACTGGCGCTGCAGGAACGACAGCGACAGCCGTTGCAGCTTTTCGAAGTATTCGCGCCGCAGCGCCTCCAGCACCCGCACGCCGCACAGCTGGATGAGATAGCTGTTGAGGTAGCCGGCCACGCCACGCACCAGGAAGACGGCCGGCAGCCACAGGGCCACGACGAACAGCTGCATGGCCGTGAGCGGGGCGGCGCCCGACGCGAAGACCTGCGGAAACACCTTCTTGATCATCAACGGCAGGCCCGCGCCGTTGGCGGCGCCGTAGATCAGGCCGCAGACCAGCGCCCAGCTCAGCGGCGTGCGCACTGCCCGCAGATATTTGAGATAGGGCCGGAAACGCTTCATGGAGCTGGATAGATCAGTGGGATGGTCTGCCGGCCGTGACGGCGGTAGAGTTTGAAGTCGGCATCGATGGTGAAAACACGGGCATTGCTGTGGAGTTCCGACATGCGAACCAGACAAGCGTCGGCCAGCGACATGGGGGCATCGGCGTATTTGGCCAGCAGCGCCGCGACGGCGTCCAAATGATCCTCCAGGTCGAAGCCCAAGTGGATCACGCCGTCGCGGAAGAGGCCGGTCAAGCGCTGGCAACCGGGATCAAGCGCGCCCAACACGAAAGCGCTCTCCGAAATCACTGCCTCACAGGTCAGCATCGGTTCCATCAGCAATTTGGTCTGCTCGCCGGCCCAAATGTGCCAGGGGTCATTGCGGTCGAGGAGCGCAACCAACGGCCCCGTATCAAGGATGACGGGACTGCCCATAGCCTTTCATGGTTTTGCTGCGGGCTGACAGGTTGCCGGGGCCATTGATGGAGCCGATCAAGTGCTTGGCGCGCTCGTAGAGGGAACCGGCGGGCGCGGCGGACTGACGTTGGGCAAAGGCTTCGCGTAGGACGGCCGACTTGGTCGTGCGGCGGCGGCGGGCCTCAGCTTCAAGGCGGGCATGCAGGCTGGCGGGCATTTTCACGGTAACGACGGGCATGACCAGATGGGTAATACCGCTTTGCCAGAGTGTCAATACGACCAATTTTCCGCCCGGACGGGAAATTCATTCAACTTTGGTGAGGCCAAAATTAATCCTTCGACGATCGCACGTCCAGGGCGTCCCGCAGTCCGTCGCCAAGAAAGTTGAGCGAGAACAGCGTGAGCGAGAAAACCGTGCCGGGGAAGAGCAGCAGCCAGGGGAATTCCTCCATCTTCTCCGCCCCGTCCTTGATCAGCACGCCCCACGAGCTCATCGGCGGCTGCACACCGAGGCCGAGGAAGCTGAGGAACGCCTCGAGCAGCATGACGGACGGAATGGTCAGCGTCGTGTAGACGATGATCGGGCCGAGCAGATTGGGCAGGATGTGGCGGAAGAGGATGCGGCGGCGGCCGAAGCCGAGCGCATGCGCGGCCTCGACGAACTCCATCCGCTTGATCGACTGCACCTGGCCGCGGACGATGCGCGCCATCGTCAGCCACTCGACGGCGCCGATGGCCACGAACAGGAGGATGATGTTCCGCCCGAAAAAGACCATCAGCAGGATCACGAAGATCGTGAAGGGCAGGGAGTAGAGGATGTCGACGGCGCGCATCAGCACGGCATCGAGCTTGCCGCCGAAGAAACCCGCCACCGCGCCGTAGACGACGCCGATGGTCAGGGCCACCACCGTCGCGCTCAGGCCCACGGCGAGGGAGATGCGCCCGCCATAGAGCATGCGCACCAGCAGGTCGCGACCCAGCACGTCGGTGCCGAGCCAGTGCGGCCAGGAGGGCGCCGAGGCCCCGAGGGCGAGGTTCTGGTCCTCGTAGCCGTAGGGGCTGAACCATGGCCCGAGGAAGCAGGCGAGGGCGACCACCGCCAGCACGGCCCCGCCGAAGACCGCCAGCCGGTTCTGGCGCAGCCGCAGCCACGCATCGTGGCCGGGTGAGGTGCCGCGTTCGACCGGCTCGGTGACCGGCGACAAGGCGGAAATCTGGGGAGCGGCTGGGTTCACTTTATTGACCACGGATCACACGGATTGGCGTGGATGGCAGCCGTGTAGCCAAACTCGTGAGAGTTTGGACCTTCCCTGGTTCCAAAGCTTCACGGCTTTGACTACGTATACGGCAGGTGTTCATTCGTATCATGGTTCACTCCAATCTGACTCTTGGGTTCATCCAGGCCTG
>JAQTYQ010000077.1 GCA_028688225.1 Opitutaceae bacterium
TGCCTCCAACCGCCGACGGCTTCCCACCCTCGGAGCAGTGCGCAAAGCGGCCGGAAACCCTCGGCGGGGGCAGTCCCGGGGTTGGCAATCGCCTCCGGATCAAGCAAACGGACGCCTGCGATCACCGCCGAGCAAAAAACCCGGAAAGCACTCGGCCCTTCCGGGCTCCGCCAAAATGGCGCAGCCATTTTGTTTAGCAGCGTGCAGGACGAAGTCCGACACGCTGCTAGGAGGCACAATAAGCCTTGATGGTGTTTGCTCAGAGGATGCTCTGCCACTCCGGGAATCAAACCGCAACCGGTGGTTTTTGCGAAGATATGGCATCGCCACGCTCGCATTAGGGTTGAGGGCGATATCGTCCTCAACCGTCGAACCCTCGATTATGGAATTTTAAACATTGCATTACAGGCCCTTGTGTGCCTTGATCTTGTGCAACTTCTCCCCAATCCACCATGCGAAACCTCAACTTCGTTGAGGTAAATGGTACCCCTTGGCAAGGGTGGAAGACCATGTATACGACTGGTTTGCAGCGCCGATTTATGACTGCAGGCTGGGGTCTCCACTCTTGCGCCATTTTTGTATGCATCTTATGAACCCCATGATTCTCACGGTCGACGATGAACGCGAGATTACCGATCTCATCCGGATTGGTCTGACGGAAGCCGGCTATGATGTTGAATCTGCTTCCAACAGCCGCGAAGCGCTGGCAATCATACACACCCGCAGGCCCGATTTGATCTTACTCGATCTGATGTTGCCGGATATCGATGGTTTGAGTCTTTTCGAGATATTGCGCGACGGCGAATCGACGGCCTCAATCCCGGTGGTAATACTGACGGGGTGGAGTACGGACGATGCCCGTAAGTACGGAAGCGAACTTGGCGCAGTCGATTACCTGAACAAGCCACTCAAGCTGGAAGTATTGATCGACCGAGTGCGCCGCATCCTTGCCTCGCACTCGCGAGGCGACACAAGCCAATCGACGAGTAGCTCTTCCATGAACCCCGGGCGATGGCAGCCTGGCAGACTCTCGGCCAGTTAGGCTGCCCCCCAACAAACCCAACGCCGACCAGCTTCGGCTTTCTCGCGGACGTGATCGGCGCCTTTGTTGATAACGTGACGTGAAGGCAACAGGCCGCATCGAGATCGAGGTGGGGTAGGCGGCTGGTCTGGTGGTGTCGCGTCCAGACTCCTTGCGCTGCAGGGGCAATTCCGCTACCAACGGCATCGTGGCGCATTACCTTGACCCCCAGCGACTCAGAAGCCTGGAAAGCCAGGCACGGCTTCCTGAAAAAGGCCGGCCTTCAGCAGGTCGAGGTCGCGGTCGGGTCGCGCGAAACGGCGGAACCGTACTTTGAGACGCTCCTCGCCAGCGGCATCAGGGGCAATCGCTAGCCCGCGGTCCCGTCCTTGCGCGCATGGAGGCAGACACGGTTGCCGTCGGGATCAGCGATCCACGCCATCCAGCACACGCGAGTTTCGACGGGTCCGATCAGCACTTTCACGCCGCGCCGCCGGCACGCGGCGACGGCCTTCGGCACGTCATCCACCGCGAACGCGATGCACGCCGGCCCCTGCCAGTTCCAGGTCGGGTCACGCTTCGAAGCCGGCCCGTTCAGACAGAGCGCGAGCGGCTCGGTGCGGAACTCGGACCAGAAATCATTCCATTCTTCACCTTTTTTCAGACCGAAGAGCCGCTGGTAGAACGCGCGCGTGCGGCGGAGATCTTTTGTGCAATACATCACAAAATCCACGGCACGCACGGGGACCGGCGGTCGCTGCCGGCGGGGGGAAGGCGGATGGGACATGGGAATTCCAAGGATGATGCAGGCGAGGATGCGGGCCACGCAAGCCGCCTGGATCATTACCCCCTCAACTGGGCCGAGGTCCGCAAAGCAATGAATCTTATGATCATGGCCGGTTGCGCACCCCTTGGTGTTACAATAAATGCGCAATGCTTGCCAAGACGTGCGCTGCCGAGTCGGGCATTCCGTGCGATGCTAGGGCCATGCACCCGGTGTCCCCAACCTCAGGATCGTCCAACCCGTCGTCCCGATGAACGATGTGCTGGCCGGTGATCTGATTTATGTCGCCGCCTTTTGCCTGGGCGGACTGGTGCTCACGCTGGGCCCGATCATCGCCGTGCTGCTGCTGGCTCCGCGCGGGACGCGCAATACCGCCAACAAGACCGACCAGTACATCGAGTGCGGCATGGATCCCATCGGCGATGCCTGGATCCGGTACAGTGCGGTCTACTATCTCTACGCCCTGGTGTTCGTCGCCTTTGCCGTGGACGTGCTCTACCTGATTCCGGTGGCGCTGGTTTACAACCGGCAGTTCGCCATCCGGGATTTCGTCGAGCTGGTTCTGTTCGTCGGGATTCTCTCCCTCGTGATCGTCTACGCGTGGAAGAAAGGAGTCTTCGCATGGAAACGACGGTAGATACCTCCCGGATTGTCCAGTTCGCCCGGCTGGATGACCTGCTGGCCCTCAGCCGTGCCAATTCCCTGTGGCCCCTGACCTTCGGCCTGGCCTGCTGCGCCATCGAGATGATGGCGGCTGGCGGCCCGCGCTTCGACCTTTCGCGCTTCGGCGCCGAGGTTTTCCGGCCGTCGCCGCGCCAGGCTGACCTGATGATCGTGGCGGGCACCATCAACAAGAAAATGGCTCCGGCCGTGAAGACCCTCTACGACCAGATGCTGGAGCCCAAATGGGTCATTGCCATGGGTAATTGCGCCATCTCGGGCGGCCCCTTTGTCTTTCCCGGCCAGTACGCCGTGGTCGAGGGCGTCGACAAGCTCTTCCCAGTCGACGTCTACGTCCCCGGCTGTCCGCCCCGCCCGGAGGCCCTCATCGAGGGCATCCTCACGCTCGAGCAAAAACTCACCGGCAAACGGCGCTGGCCGGTGGTGAAACCGCCGCCATGAATCCTGCTCTCGATCAACTTTCCGAGCAGTTCGCCCGGCTGGTCCGATCGGTCGCCGTCGCGTCGAAATCGCCGCTGCCGGTCAGCACCCCGTCCACCCCGCCGTCGGCTCCGGCTGCCACCCCTGCCGGGGTTGCCGCCCCGGCCCCGCCTGCTCCGCCGCCCGGCCCCGTGCAAACGGTCGATCACGCCCTCAAGGGTTACCATCTGGATGTTGCGGTCGCCCCCGGCCAAGTCGTGCTTGCCGCGGAAATCCTCGACCAGAACGGCTTCGGCCTCGACGCCATTACCGGCGTCGACTGGATCGCGCAAAATGAGATGGAGGTCGTGTACGACTACTTCCATCCCACATCACCACTGCGGGTTGTCGTCCGGACCCGCCTGCCCCGGGACCATTCCGAGGTTCCCACCATTTCCGGGGTGTTTTCGGGCGCCAACTGGCATGAGCGCGAGACGCACGATTTCTTCGGCATCGCTTTCGACGGACACCCCAACCTGACTCCGTTCCTCCTTCCGGAGGACGCCGACTATCATCCGTTGCGCAAGGATTTCGCCTCGTGATCGCGCCCAAGGACATTCCAGCCCGCACGAATCCCCAGGAGACTTTCGTCCTGAACCTGGGGCCGCAGCATCCGGCCGCCCACGGCGTTCTGCGGGTCAAGATGACGATGGACGGCGAATATGTCACCCGGGCCGAGCCCATCCTCGGCTACATCCACCGGATGCACGAGAAAATGGGCGAGAACCGCACGTGGGCCCAGTTTCTCCCCAACACCGGCCGCATCGACTACCTCTCGGCGTTGCACTACAATCACGCCTTTGTCGGCGTGGTGGAGCGGGCGCTCAAGCTCGAGGTGCCGCCGCGCGCGGAATACATCCGCGTCATCACCTCGGAGCTCAACCGCATCTCGAGCCACCTTGTGTGGTGGGGCGCCTTCCTGATCGATCTCGGCGGCATGACGCCGATGCTCTACGCCTTCGACGACCGCGAACGGCTCCTCGACCTGCTCGAAGGCGTGACCGGTTCCCGCCTCACCTACTGCTATTTTCGTTTCGGCGGCCTCTGCAACGACGTCGACAGTGACTTCCTCAAGGGCACCCGCGAATTCGTCACCCGGATGCGCCCCCGGCTGCAGATGTACCGGGCGCTGGTGACCGACAACATCATCCTCCGCAAGCGGCTCGAGGGCATCGGCCCCATCAGCGCGGAGATGTGCCGCAAGTATGGCGCCACCGGTCCCGTGCTCCGCGGCGCCGGCGTCGCCTACGACGTGCGCAAGGTCGAGCCCTACTCCGTCTATCCCCGGTTCGACTTCAAGATTCCGATCTATCCGGAAGGCGACTCGATGGCGCGCTACCGCGTGCACATGGACGAGATGGAACAGAGCCTGCGCATCATCGAGCAGGCCCTCGACCAGCTGCCCGAGGGGCCCGTCATGGGCAAGGTGCCGCGGGTCCTGAAGCTGCCCGCCGGCGATTACTGCTATGCGGTCGAGGCGTCCCGCGGCCGGTTCATGATGCGCATCGTCAGCGACGGCAAGGATACGCCCTATCGCGTCAAGCTGCGCACGCCGTCGTTTTCCAACCTCAGCCTGTTCGAGGAGGCGAGCCGGGGCATGATCCTGCCCGACGCCCTCGCCCTCATGGGCAGCCTCGACCTCGTCATCCCCGACATCGACCGCTGACCCAAGCCTCCCGCCATGTCCTTCCTCACCACCGAACCCGTCCGCCTGCTGCTCTCCCTGGTGTGCATCATGGCCTTCGTCGGCCTGAATGCGGCCTATCTGGTGCTGGCGGAGCGGAAGGGCGCCGGCCGTTTCCAGAACCGGCCCGGCCCGAACGAGGCCGGCTACGGCGGCTGGCTCCAGCCCATCGCCGACATCGCCAAGCTCCTCTCCAAGCAGCTCATCGTCCCGCCGGGCACCGACGGCCTACTCTTCCGCCTGGCGCCGCTCGTCGTCATGACCCCGGCCATGATGTGCCTGGCGGTCATTCCCTTCGGCGACACGCTCGTGGCCCGGAACATCAACGTCGGCCTGCTGATGGTCTTCTCCTTCGGGTCGATCAACGTCATGGCGATCATGCTCAGCGGCTGGGCCTCCCGCAACAAGTACGCCATCATCTCGGCCGCCCGCGTGGTCTCGCAAAATGTCGCCTACGAGATCCCGATGCTGCTGGTCGTCATCACGCTGCTGATGATCACCGGTACGATGGACCTCAACGAGATCGTCCGGCAGCAGGCCGGCGGATTCTGGCACTGGAACCTCTGCAAGGTCTGGGTCAATCCGTTGATGCCGGTGACGTTCGTCATCTTCTTCATCTGTCTGCTGGCGGAGGCCAACCGGGCGCCGTTCGACATGGCCGAGGCCGAGAGCGAACTTGTGGCCGGCGCCTTCACCGAGTACGCCAGCATGGGCTTCGGCGTCTTCTTCATGGCCGAGTACGCCAACATCGTGCTCGGCTGCAGCTTGGCCACCGTGCTCTTTCTCGGCGGCTGGCAGACCGGGCTCGGCACCGTGCCGGCCGGCTGGGGCGCTTGGGGCGTGCTCCTCGGCTTGGGTTTCTTCCTGGTCAAGCTGTATGCGCTGATCTTCACCGTCATCTGGGTCCGCTGGACCTTCCCCCGCACCCAGTTCTACGGCCTGCTCAACCTGTCGTGGAAGATCCTCATCCCGATCTCCCTCTTCACCCTTCTGCTTTCCAGCGTGATGATCAAAATCCTCTGAGCATGAAAGCCGCCTCCCTCCTCGAAGTTCCGCGCGGTTTCTGGAGCCTGCTCGTGGGCATGCGGGTGACGCTGACCCAGTTTTTCAAGCCGGTCGTCACCGTACCCTACCCGCACCAGACCCTCCCAATTCCGGCGCGTTACCGCGGCCACATCGAGCTCACGTCCGATCCGGCCACGGGCCGGGCCCTCTGCACCGCCTGCAAGCTGTGCGAGCGCGCCTGCCCCAGCGACTGCATCCTCGTCGAAGGCGTCAAGCTGGAG
>JAQTYQ010000008.1 GCA_028688225.1 Opitutaceae bacterium
TTCTGGTGCGCGCGCGCCAATGCGTCCATCAAAAGCAACGACCCCGTGCCCGGAAACCGTTCATCCCTCGCCAGGCGCCCGAGCAGGGTTGCCGGCAATCGCGGGTACCCGGGCAGCTTCTTTTGCATGGCCTCCGGGAGTTCCGTGACCTCGACGGCGAATGCCGAAAGCGTGTAATAGCCCACAATGACAGCCGGGGCCGCGTCATCCACCATGACGAACGCAGCGGCGACATGGCGTTCGGCGTCTTTCCGGGCAATCTGCTGGAGATAGGTGTTGAGCGGCCCGCTGGCGCAACGAAACCCGGCCCGCTCATGCTGCTTGCCCAGCGGTTCGAACCGATAGGACATCAGGCACCCGCGTTTACCTGCTCACGATAACGCTTGAAAGCCCCCCGCAAGGCAGCGTTCGGGGCGGCGGGAGCAAGCAACGCCTTTACGAAATTGGTGGACTCCTCCGCAGAAAGCTTGGCCTGTTGGTGATCCTCGAGAACCTTGCGGGCGTTGGTTTGCAGGACAAAAAGGACAAAACTGGTGACGGTCGGATGCCCCGTCACGGCGGCAGCCTGTTCCAAGGTTTTCTTGAAATCGCGGGGAATCCTCGCTTCCAGCCGGGCGGTCGAGGGAACACGGGAGCGAGACTTTGCAGCTAAAGTAGTCATGGAAGCACCATCCGGCAATTTGCCGGGTCCTGCAACTTCAAAGTGCTAGCACAGGTAGACACCCGCCTGCTACTAACCAGCAACTGCACGCGGAATTGCGCTCTCAATCGGAATAACGACTTCAATCTGCTTCTTCTTATCCACGTAGTGTGCCGAGCAATCTTCCCGTTGTCGGCCCAGCGAAAGATGGTTCGCGGGCAGATACCGAGGCGTCCGGCGATGGAACGGGCTTTGCTGAATTTGCGTGCCGCGAAATCCGAGGACCCGGCGCGCAGTGACCTCCTCACGGTGATTGACGGCCGCGAAGCCATCGTCGCGAAAGTCGGCGCCGCCGGTCCGGCAATGCGCAGCTATATCCGCGAGTCCATTTCGCGCCTGCTCGCCAGCGGAGCTTTCCGCGACGCGCTTTCAGCCGCGCTCCCGAGCGACGCCGCGAGCCAGGCACGCCTGCCGTTGTTGCGGGGAAAGCTCCAAGGCATCTGGTTTGCGGGTGACCTTGGCTTCGATCAGCCCGGCGCTGCTGCCAAAATTTTCGGTCAGTCCGATTTCCTGCCGCCCGTCGCATTGGCGGGTCTGGGCGGTCATGGGCTTGGTCGCCTTGGCCCCGTCCGCTGGCCCGGCCGCAGGATGCGCCGAATATCGTGTTTATCCTGGCCGATGACCTGGGCTGGTCCTTATGGCACGACTTGATAGTCGCCCTGAAGGTCGATGTCCGACGAGGAATGGCCGACGTAGACCGTGAACCGGCCCGGCTCCTGTTTCCACGCATGGCCCTTCACATCGAAGAATGACATGGCGCGCGGGTCGAGCGGCAGGGTGAGGCGCCGGGTTTCGCCGGGCTGCAATTCCACGCGGGCAAAACCCTTCAGTTCCTTCAGCGGACGCGGCACGCTCGCCGTCGGGTTGCCGAGATACAGCTGCGCCACCGCGGCACCCGGGCGCGCGCCGGTGTTCGTCACCTCAAACGACACCGCGACGCTCTCGCCGGCCCTGGGCGCGACGGGCGCGATGGCCAGGTGCTTGAACGCGAACGTCGTGTAGCTCAGGCCGTGGCCGAAGGGGAAGAGCGGTTGCACTCCGCGGTGCTCGTAGCCGCGGTAGCCCACGAAGACGCCCTCCCGGTAAACCACGGTGTTCGCGGGCGCGTTGACATAGTAGCTGTCATGCACCGGGTTGTCCTCCCAGCGCTGCTCGAAGCTGATGGGCAGGTGTCCCGATGGATTGACCTCGCCGAACAGGATTTTCGGCAGCGCCCGGCCGCCTTCCTGGCCGGCATACCAGGCGTGCAGCAGCGCGGGCACGTGGTCGATCCACGCACCGACGTCGGCGCTGCCGCCGGCCATCAGCACGACGATGGTGCGCTTGTTCGCCGCGCTCACCGCCTGCACGAGCTCGTTCTGCCCGGCGCCCAGTTGAAACGACCGGTCGGCGCCTTCCGTTTCGGTGGCCGGATTGTAGCCGACACAGACCACGGCGGCGTCCACCATCGCCGCGATTTTCCTGGCCTCGGGGGTCACGATCTCGTCGGCCGCGATCACGCCCAGGCCGATCGTCTGTTCATGCCAGGTGTCTGCTACGACAAACTCGAATCTGACGGCGTGCGCCTTGCCGCCCTCCAGGGACACTTCCAGCCACGCCGGCGTCTGACCCTCGTGCGGATCCGATTCATGCACGAGCTTGCCATCGAGATAAAGCCTGGTGGCATCCCGCCCGACGGCGCGGGTCAGCCAGCCATACGTCCCCGTTTTGGGAGGAAGATAATAGCCGGTCCAGCGGATCGATCGGACCGGCCCCGGGCGGGGTCCGAGGCGCTCGTTCGGCTGCCGAAAGTTGATGGTGGCATCCGTTCGTACATCCGGCCGGCCGGAAAAATCCACCGTGGTGAAATACTCGCCGCGCAGGCCGGGCTGGCTGCCTTGCTCATCCACGGAGAAACGTGTTCCATCGAGGATCTCATCGCTGGAGACAATCCCTGGGCTGTAGAGCACGTTGGTGCCGCCCCGGAGATAGTGACTGATGCCTTCCAGATAGCTGACGGCGCTGAACGGTTGCACGGCCGCGCTCCCGCCGCCCACCGGCACGGCCGGATAAGCCGCGGGGCCCAACACGGCGAGCGTTTTGATCGCCGTCCGATCCAGCGGCAGCAGGGCGCCTTCATTTTTGAGCAGGACGATGGCCTCTTCCGCCCCCTGCAAGGCGGACGCGCGGCTTTCTTCGTTGCAGCGCGGGATGTTCAGATCGGTCTGCTCGCGATCGAGGAAGCCGAACTCGACGGCGGTGCGCACGATGCGGCGCACCTTGTCATCGATGGTGGCCGGCACGATTGTGCCTGCCTGGAGGGCCGGCAGGAGGGTTGCGCGGTTCATGAACCTGCCGCCGGGCATCTCCAGGTCGAGTCCGCCGTTGGCCGCGGCCACGCCGTCGTAGGTGGCATCCCAGTCGGACATGATGATGCCGCGGAATCCCCATTCGTTTTTGGCGATGTCGGTGTTGAACCGGCCGTTCTGCGTCAGGTGCCGGCCGTTGACGAGGTTGTAGGAGTCCATGATCGCGCCGACCCGGGCCTCCTTGACCGCGGCCTCGAAGATCGGCAGGTAGATTTCGCGCGCGGTGCGCTCGTCGATCTCCGAGTTGAGGTGGTGTCGGTCGAACTCCGAGTTGTTGCCCAGGTAGTGTTTGATCGTGGCGACGACGCCCTGGCTTTGGACGCCCTCGATGAAGCCCACCGCGATGCGCGCCCCGAGGAACGGGTCCTCGCCGTAGTATTCGAAGTTCCGTCCGTTCATCGACGCGCGATAGATGTTCACGCCCGGACCGAGCAGGAAATGCACGCCCTTGGCGCGCGCATCCCGGCCCATGCTGGCGCCGATGCGCCGCGCCATCACCGGATCCCACGTCGCCGCCAGCCCGATACCCGCCGGGTAGGCGGTGGCGGGCCCGAAGTTCCGGACGCCCATCGGGCCGTCGGCCATTTTCAGCCGGGGCCAGCCGAGTGCATCGTAACCACGGATGAAGAACCCGTCGACACCCCCGAGCAGATCGATCTTCTGCTCGATCGTCATCCGGCTCACGATCGCGTCGACACGCTGGTCGACCCCGGCCGGGACGGGGGCTAGCGGATTTTGTGCAGGCATGGACACGGTCAGGGCTCCGAGGAGGCCCAGGTGAAGGAGGGGCTTGAGGTTTTCCATTTAGGGAAGGGCGGGAACGAAAGCGTGGTTGTTAGTTGAAAATGTCGCGCCTGATTCGGCAATCGACAAATCCTGGCAGCTTTTATGCCAGGCCGGCCTGGCCTGTCTGCGCCCACCGTAAGAGGGGAGGAACATCGCCGTTGAACCGCCGGAAGGTTGTCAGTTTCCTGGCGAAGGGCAAGCTGCGGAGGGAGTTGCGCCGGAGCTGGTCGAGGTGCGCCCGCCGCCAAAGTTTTGTTTGCATTTGCCGGAGGGCGACCTATACCCTCGCACCCTTTTCCATTACGCCTGCCTCCATTTCCGGGGCGACAGGGGGAACGAAACCATGAAACAACAGTTTACGCTCAACGTCTCGCCGCGCGAGGGTACGGGCCGCAGCGCCTCCCGCCGGCTCCGCAAGCAGGATCGCATCCCGGCGATTCTTTATGGCAAGCACACGGCCCCCGTCACGCTCTCGCTGGACGGCCCGGAATTCACCCGCCTGGTGAAGGCCATCGGCGACAATGCCGCGCTGATCGAGCTCGCGGGCGCCGGAGACAAGCCGCTTTCCATCCTGCAGGAAGTGCAGCGGGATCCGATGACGGACCGCTACCTCCATGTCGACCTTCACGAGGTCAAGGCCGACGAGAAGATGGAGATCAACGTGCCGGTGCACATGTCCGGCGAATCCACCGGCGTGAAGAACGAGGCCGGCGTGCTGGAGGTGGCGTCGCATGCCCTCCGGATCCGCTGTCTGCCGAAAGACCTGCCGGCGTTCATTGACGTGGATGTGACCGAGCTCCACGTCGGCCAGACCATTCACATCGGGGAGCTCAAGCCCGTTTCCGGTGTCGTTTTCCTGGGCAACAAGAACCAGCCCGTGGTGTCGTGCGTGCAGCCGGTCGAGGAAATCGTCCAGGCAGTGGCCGAGACTGCGGTGCCCGTCGAGGGCGCGCCGGTCGAGGGTGCCGCCGCCGAGGGTGCCGCCGCTCCTGGCGCCACGCCTGTCGCGGGTGCAGCCCCGGCTGCCGGTGCTGCCGCTGCCGGAGCCAAGCCCGGTGCTCCGGCCGCTGCTGCGGCCAAGGGAGCCGCGCCTGCCGGGGCCAAGCCCGGCGCCCCGGCTGCCGGCGCCGAGAAGAAGGCCGCACCCGGCAAGAAGTAAATTTTTACCGCCGCCCCGCTGCTTGACGCAGGGGGGTAGGGCGCGCTGTTCTTTGAGACATGTCCATCTTGCTCGTCGTCGGCCTGGGCAATCCGGGGCGCGAATACGCGAAGACGCGCCACAACGCCGGCTTTGCGGTCCTCGACGCCCTGGCCGCCCGCCATGCCCTCGCGTGGCGGCGATCGGCCCGTTTCTCGGCCGGAGTCGCCCGCTGGGACCGGCCCACCGGCGCCCCCTGCCTCCTCGCCAAGCCGGCGACGTTCATGAACGAGAGCGGCCGCGCCCTCCGCGCGCTCGCCGATTTCCACCACGTGCCGCCGGACCGGATCATCGTCGTCTACGACGATCTCACCATCGGGCTCGGCCGCGTCAAGGTCAGCGTCCGCGGCAGCGCCGGCGGCCACAACGGGGTCGCCAGCGTGATCGAGCACCTGGGCGGCGGCTTCCTCCGCTACCGCATCGGCATCGGGCCGAAACACCCGGCGGAGATGGACCTCAAGGATTTCGTGCTCGGCAAGTTCACGCCGGGCGAACAAACCATTTTCAACCATCATCTCACCACCTATGCCGACGGCCTCGGCCTGCTCATCGACCGGGGACCGGCCCAGGCCATGAATCAACTCAACCGACGAACGGACGACCATGACCCAGACCAAACGCAGTTACCGCGCGACCTTCATCCTCGATAATCGCGGCCGGGAAGAGACCATCGACCAGATCATCGAAGGCGTGAAGAAGGAGATCGCCGCCGTGCACGGGGATGTCACCGCCGTGGAAAACCTCGGCAAGAAGGACTTCGCCCGGGTGACCGACAGCCAGCTCCCCGACGCCATCTACGTGCAGATCAGTTTTTCCGCCCCCCCCGATGGCCCGCGCCATCTTCACGAACGTCTCCGGCTCAACACCACCGTCTACCGCGCAATGGTCCAGTCGGTCTGACCGCCTGCCGCGCCCGCCCCATGGCCTACCTCAACAAAGTCCTCCTCATCGGCAACCTGACGCGCGACCCCGAGCTGCGGGTCACGCCCAAGGGCACGGCCGTCTGCCAGTTCGGCCTGGCGGTAAACCGCCAGTACAAGGATGAGTCCGGCGCCTCCCGCGACGAGACCGCGTTCATCGACATCGAGGCGTGGGGCAAGCAGGGCGAGCTCTGCTCGAAGTACCTGCAGAAGGGCAGCCTGGCCTTCATCGAGGGCCGTCTGCGCTTCGATTCGTGGGAGGACAAAACGAGCGGCCAGAAGCGCAACAAGCTGAAGGTCGTGCTTGAGAACGTCCAGTTCCTTTCCCGCGGCGGCGGCGGCGGCGGTGCCGCGGCCGCCGGTGCGACCGGGGAGGCTTCCGGCGCCGAGGGCGGCGACGCGGCGGCGACCGATCGCCACGCGCCCCCGGCCCGGGCCGCGGCCAAGCCGGCTCCCGGCGGCCAGGAGAAAGTGGACGACGACGTGCCCTTCTGAGCCGGTCCACGCCTGACCGATCCTTTCCTGATTCGCCAACCTCCAATTCCATTTCCGTCATGGCCCATAACGAAATCCTGTTGATCAAACCCGTCGAAGGTCTGGGCGCCGAGGGCGACCAGGTCAAAGTCCGCGCCGGCTATGCGCGCAATTACCTGCTGCCGCGGGCCATCGCCGTGCCCCTCACGCGCTCCAACCGCAAGCAGATCGAAGCCCTGAAAAAGCACCGCGCCGAGCGCGAGTCGCAGGAGCTGGCCGGCGCCAGGGAGATCGCGGCCAAGCTGGAAAAGACCCGCGTCGCGTTTGCCGTGAAGACCGGCGAGGGCGGCAAGATGTTTGGCGCCGTCACCGCCAGCGACATCCACGAGAAGCTCGTCCAGGCCGGAGTCGAGCTCGACAAGCGCAAGATCCAGCTGCACACGCCGGTGAAGACCCTCGGCCAGCACACGGTCAAGATCAAGCTCCACCCCGAGGTGTCCGTCGATCTGAACTTCGACATCGTGTCCGAGAATCCCATCGTCCCGGCGGAAAGCTGAGCCGCGGGGCCAATCCTGATGCGGGCCGCGCCGGAAGGCGCGGCCTCCTTGTTTCCCCGCGCCCTTGTGAACACTTTGTGCAAAGGTTGAATTTGCCGGCCCCCTGGTTTCAGACTCTAACTCCTGACTCTCCGCATGGCTGAGACTTCCACCGTGCCGCCCCCCTCCCGTCCGCAGACCAATGGCGGCGCGCCGGCGGCATCCGCGTTCGCCGGGCGCACGCCGCCGCACAGCGTCGAGGCCGAGGAGTATCTGCTCTCCTGCTGCCTGCTCGACGGCGGCGACACCATCGCGCGCTGCCTCGAGGCCAAGCTTTCGCCGGCGGCCTTCTACCGGCCGGCCAACCAGGTCATCTTCGAGAAACTCTGCGAGCTGTACCAGAAAAACCCTCCGGTCGCGATCGAGACGCTGATCGAGGAGCTGCGCACCACGAAGCAGCTGGAGGCGGTGGGCGGCGTGCCCTACCTCATGCAAGTCAGCGCGCGCATTCCCACCACCGCGCAGGCCGTCTATTTCATCGAGAAGGTACGCGAGCTCTACCTGTTGCGCGAGCTCATCAAGGTCACCACCAGCACCGTCGAGCAGTGCTTCAACTATCAGGGCGGCCTCGAGGAGTTCATCGACCGGGTCGAGCAGGATGTCTTCCGGGTCACGCAGGACCGCATCTCCGACGCCGCCCAGACGATGAAGGGCCCGACGCTGGAGGCGATGACGGTCATCAACAAGCTGCTCGACAAGAAGGGCGAGCTGACCGGCGTGGCCTCGGGGTTCAAGGACCTCGACGAGCTCACCTTCGGCTTCCAGAAGCAGGAGATGATCGTGCTCGCCGCGCGTCCGTCGATGGGCAAGACCTCCCTCGCGCTCAACATCGCCGAGGCCGCCGCGCTGCCGAAGAAGGGCCCGCCCGTGCCCACGCTGGTCTTTTCGCTCGAGATGAGCGCGGCCCAGCTCGCCCTGCGCATGTTGTGCTCCCGCGCCCGGGTGAACATCAAGCTGCTGCGCGACGGGCTGCTGCCGAAAAACGGCCCCGAGAAGCAGCAGCTGGTGGGCGTGGCGGACGAGCTGTCCAAGGCGCCGCTCTTCATCGACGACTCCAGCCACCTTACCATCATGGAGCTGCGCGCCAAGGCCCGCCGCCTGTACACGCGCTACAAGCTCGGCCTGATCGTGGTCGACTACCTCCAGCTGATCAGCTCGCCCGACGCCCAGACCCCCCGCGAGCAGCAGGTGGCCGAGATGTCCCGGGGATTGAAGGCCATGGCGAAGGAACTCGATCTGCCCGTCCTTGTCCTCAGTCAGCTTAACCGCTCATCCGAGAAGGAAAACCGCGCCCCCCGCCTGTCGGACCTGCGCGAATCCGGCTCGATCGAGCAGGACGCCGACGTAGTGCTCATGCTCGCCCGACCCAGAGACGCCGATGAAAGGTTCCAGACCGCGGCCGATGCCGCCGACTTAATTGTTGCCAAGCAACGAAACGGACCGGTAGGAGAATTGAAGCTAACCTTCCTCAAGGACATCACTCGTTTTGAAAACTATGCCCAATAGCCCGGGGCCCGGCATTTTGCGTCTCATTTTCGCCGCCTTGGCGCTGATCATCGGCACCGCCGTGCTCCGGGCTCAGACGGAGGAGGCTGCTCTGCTGGCCGCCGCACCCAGGAAGGCCGGCACGGTCGCGATCAAGTTCATCGGCATCGCCGTGGTCGGCGAACAGATCGTGCGCGCCAACATCCAGGTGAAACCGGGCCTCGAGTTCGACGATGCCATGATCGACCGGGATATCCGGACCCTCTACCGCACCGGGTTGTTTGAATTCATCGAGGTCAAGCGGGAGGAGCTGCCGGGCAACGTCGTCAACCTGGTCTTTGAGATCACGCCCAAATACCGCGTGCTGGCGATCCGTTTCCAGGGCAACAAGAAGGTCAAGACTTCGCGGCTCGAAAAAGAGATCAGCACCAAGCCCAATACCGCGCTCGACGAGCGCGCCATCAAGGCCGACGCCGAGAAACTCCACGAGTTCTACCAGAAGTCGGGTTACAACCAGGCCCAGATCACCTACGACATCCAGCGCGACCGGACGGTGGGGTACGGCACCGTCATCTTCAAGATCCGCGAGGGCGAAAAGGTGAAGATCGCCGACATCCGCTTCACCGGCAACGCCCACATCAAATCCAAGCGCCTCCGCAAGGAGATGGAGACGAAGCGCTACTGGATGTTCTCCTGGCTCATGGGCACGGGCCGGTACAAGGACGACGCCTTTGAGGACGACATCAGCAAGCTGCTCGATTACTACCGCGAACAGGGCTTTCTCGACGTCGACATCCCGCCGGACCGCATTGCTTACGATTACAAGTCGCCCAAGCGGATGATCATCACCATCCACGTCGACGAGGGCCGGCAGTATCGCATCGGCGACATCAGCATCACCGGCAGCAAGCTTTTCTCCGAGGCCATGCTCAAGCTGGTGCTCCGGCAGAAGAGCGGCATGCTCTTCCGCCCCTCCAAGCTCGACAAGGATGTGGAGAACATGGAGGACTTTTACGGCCGCGCCGGTTACCTCGACACCCGCGTGCGGCTGGTGCGCAAGCCCAATATCACCACCGGCAACATCGACGTCGAATACCAGGTCGACGAGAGCGAAAAATTCTACGTCGAGTCGGTGAAGATCGAAGGCAACACCAAGACCAAGAACATTGTCATCATCCGCGAGCTGATCCTCAGCCCGGGCGACGTCTTTGACATGGTGCGCATGAAGGCGAGCAAGCTGCGCCTCCAGAACACGGCCTTCTTCGAGGACGTCAACCTCACCCCGGAAAGCACGAACATCCCCGGCCGGCGCAATCTCAAGGTCGCGGTGAAGGAGGCGCGCACCGGCAACCTCAGCTTTGGCGCCGGCTACAGCTCGCTCGAGCACGCGATGTTCTTCGCCGAGCTCAGCCAGTCCAATTTCGATTTGTTCAACCGCCGCTCGTTCTTCCAGGGCGCCGGTCAGAAGTTCCGCCTCCGGTTCCAGATCGGCTCGTTGTCCAACGAGGTGGTCCTGTCCTTCGAGGAACCGTGGCTTTTCCAAAAGGAACTGGCGTTGGGTTTCACGATCTACCGCACCAGTTCCAACTACACCAGCTCCTATTACGACGAAATCCGTCTGGGGGCCCAGGTTTACCTGCGCAAGCGTCTCTTCGAGTACGTGGAAGGCCGGGTGTCCCTCACGAACGAGGAGATCGAGATCACGAACATCAGTTCGTCGGCCTCGTCCATCTTCCAGGCGCTCGCCGGCAAGTCCCGCACCGTCAAGGTCGGCTTCCAGTTGCTGCGCGATGTCCGCGACCGGATCGTCAACACCACGCGGGGCAACCGCATTCAGTTCATCACCGAGTTTGCCGGCGGTCCGCTGGGCGGAACCAACGACTATTACCGCCTGGAAATGCGCGGCTCGCAGTTCTTCCCGGTTTTCCGGACGCAGGCGCAGGTGCTCGGCCTGGTCGCCCGGGCCGGGATCGTGGAGAACTACGGCAAAAGCCTGGACGTGCCCTTCTATGACCGTTATTTCCTCGGCGGCCCCGACGACCTGCGCGGGTTCGAATACCGCGATGTCGGCCCCAAGGACGCCTCCGGCCAGCCCATCGGCGGCAAAACCTACGGCATGTTCACCGCCGAGTATTCGATGGACGTCGTCAAGCCCGTCCGTTTCGCGATCTTCTATGACGCGGGCTTCGTCAATGTCGACGCCTACGACTTCAGCCCCGTGCGCTACAACGACAATTTTGGCTTCGGCCTGCGCCTGATCGTGGCGGGGGCGCCGCTCAGCCTCGATTTTGGTATTCCCCTCACCGCTGATAAGGTTAATAAGAAGGGCAGCCAGTTTAACTTCTCCTACGGCACCCGTTTCTGACCACCCGACACCCCGACTGCTTAAACCTATGAATAGAATGCTGAAATCCGTCATCACCACCATCGCCTTCGGTGCGGCTGCGCTCGGCCTTGGCGCCCAGCCTGCGCTGAAAATCATCACCGTCGACATGGGCAAACTGCTCGAAAACCATTACAAGACCGAGGAACAGGTGACCAAGCTCCGCGCGGATGAGCAGAAAGCGCGGGACGAGCTGGAGCGCATGGGCAAGGAGCTCAACCAGGTCGTTGAACAATACAAGGAGATGGTGGAGCAGTCCAAGAACACCCTCCTGACCGCCGAGGCCCGCGCCAAGGCCGACGCCGATTCCCAGAAGATGCTGGAGGACATCCAGCGCCGGCAGTCCGACGGGCAGAACTTCCAGGTCAACACCCAGCGCTCGCTCCAGCAGCGGCTCAACAACTTCCGCGGCCTCCTGCTCGATGAAATCGGGAAAAAGGTGACCGAGCTGGCCAAGGGCAAGGGCGCGACGCTCGTGGTGGACAAGTCCGGCCCCTCGGCGCTGGGCGTCCCCTCCGTGATTTACGCCGATGCGGCCTACGACATCACCGACGAGGTCATGGCCGAGATCAACAAGGACCGTCCGGCCCCGCCGCCCGCTGCCACGGCTCCGGCTGCCCCGCCGCCGACCGCCACGCCGCCGGCCGCCACGCCGCCGGCCGCCACGACCACCGAGACGCCCGCGGTCACCGTCCCCGGCCTTGCGCCGAAGAAGTGATCCGGGGGCATTCCCGCCCGCTTTCCCCAAACCCCGCCCGCCTTGGGCGGGGTTTTTTCTTTGGGCCGGCTCAAAAATTTGCTTAGTTAATGGCTGACGGCCCCGGGCGCCTGTGCCGATTGCCGGCCGGCCCGCCCGGTTCCGCCACCGGATTCATCCGCCATGCAGCTTGCCTTCACCCCTGATGAGATTGCGGCCATCGTGCAGCCCCGGGCCGCACGGGGCGCGACCGCCGCCGTGATCCGCGGGATTTCCGCGCTCGGGACCGCCCGTCCCGGCGATCTTTCCTTCCTCGGCAATCCGAAGTACCGGTCCGAGGTCGCGGGCACCCGGGCCTCGCTGGTGTTGGTGCCGCCGGACTACACCGGCGAACCCGCGGCCGGCCAGCTCTTCCTCGTGGTGGACCAGCCTTCCGTCGCCCTGGCCCGGCTGTGCGCCCGGATCGAGCAGATGCTGCGGTCGCCGCCCGCGCCGGGGGTGCATCCTTCCGCGGTTGTGGCGCCGGACGCGCAGATCGCCACCACCGCCGCGATCGGCCCGCTTTGCGTGATCGAGGCGGATGTGCGCGTCGGCGGGCGCACCTGCCTGCAGGCCTCGGTGTATGCCGGCCGGGGCACGGTGATCGGCGACGACTGCCTGCTCATGCCGGGCGTGCGCCTTTACCCCGGCACGCAGCTCGGCCATCGCGTCCGCCTGCATGCCAACGTCGTGATCGGGTCCGACGGTTTCGGCTACGAGCAGGTCAACGGGCGCCATGAAAAGGTGCCGCAGATCGGGCAGGTTGTCATCGAGGACGACGTGGAGATCGGCGCCGGCAGCACGGTCGACCGCGCGCGGTTCGGCCGGACGATCGTGGGGGAGGGCACGAAAATCGACAACCTGGTGCAGCTGGGGCACAACGTCGTCATCGGCAAGCACTGCATCCTCTGCGCCCAGACCGGTATTTCCGGCAGCACCACCGTCGGGGACTGCGTCGTGCTCGGCGGCCAGGTGGGTGTGGGAGGTCACATCACGATCGGCAAGGGCGTCAAGGCCGGCGGCCAGACCGGCATCGCCGCCGACGTGCCCGCCGGCACCTACATCAACGGCACGCCGGCGCTGCCCTACATGCTCGAGCGGCGCCTGGCCGTGCTGCACCAGCGCCTGCCGGAGCTCTTCCACCGGCTGGATGCGCTCGAGGCCCAGGTGAAAAAATCCACCGCCGCAAAATAAATCTTCCGCCGTCACCGCTTCGTGACAAGATGGCGGCCACCTTATGAGCGACGTGCGGCTGAAAATCTTTACCGGCAATTCCAACCGGGCCCTGGCGGTGGAAATCTGCCGGCACATCGGCGTCCCCCTCGGGGAGGCCACGGTCACGAGCTTCCCCGACGGGGAATCGTTTGTGAAGATCAACGAGAACATCCGCGGGGCGGACGTCTTCATCGTCCAGTCGACCTGCCCGCCGTCCAACCACCACCTGATGGAGCTGCTCATCATGATCGACGCCGCCCGGCGCGCGTCGGCGCAGCGCATCACCGCCGTCATGCCCTTCTACGGCTACGCCCGCCAGGATCGCAAGGACCAGCCGCGCGTGCCCATCACCGCCAAGCTGGTCGCCAATCTCCTCGTGGCCGCCGGCGCCAACCGCGTGCTCACGATGGACCTGCACAGCCAGCAGATCCAGGGCTTCTTCGACATTCCGGTCGATCATCTCTATGCCTCGCCCGTGTTTTTCCAGTACCTCCTGGAGAAAATGACGCCCAATCTCGTCGTCTGCTCCCCGGACGTCGGCGGCATGAAGATGGCCGCGGCCTATGCCGACATGCTCGGCGCCGGTCTGGGCCTGGTGGCCAAGAAGCGCAAGAGCGCGACCACCGTCGAGGCCATCAATGTGGTCGGCGAGGTGAAGGACTGCGACGTGCTGCTGGTCGACGACATCACCGAGACTGCCGGCACCCTGACCGCCGCGGCCCGGATGCTGCGGGAGAGCGGGGCCGTCAGCGTGCGCGCCGCCGTCAGCCATTGCATCCTCAACGACATGGCCTACGAGCGGCTCAAGACGGGCCTGATCGACGAGCTCATCACCACCGACTCCATTCCCAACGATCCGCGCGGACTGCCCATCACCGTGCTCAGCATCGCCAACCTGCTCGGCGATGCCATCCTGCGGATCAACAGCAACGAGAGCATCACCAGCCTCTTCAAAATCAAGGGATTTTGACGTGGTCCGGGTTGTGCGGGGGCCGCGGTGCGGCTATGGTGTCCCCCTTTTGCGCCACTCCTCATGAAATTCAAGGCTTTGACCTGTCTCTTCGCCGCCACCTTGGCGGCGCTGCTCCTCACCGGCGCCAAGGAGGCGCCGCCGAAACCTGTGCTCAAGGTCGATGCCTCGCCGGTCGGCGTGGGCAAGGCCGGTGCCGTGGCCAGTTACGCCGACGTGATCGAGCCGGTCCAGCAGGCGGTGGTATCGGTCTACTCGGCCAAAATCGTGCGCCAGCACCTGCCACCTTATTTCCGCCAGTTTTTCGGCGACCAGGAGCGTGAGACGCGCGAGGAGGGCCTCGGCTCCGGCGTCATCGTGTCGGCCGACGGCTACATCCTCACCAACAACCACGTCATTGAGGGTGCCGATCAGTTGAACGTCGCGCTGCCCGACAACCGCGAGTTCAAGGCCAGGGTCATCGGCGCCGATCCGAAGACCGACGTCGCCATCATCAAGATCGAGGCAGAGAACCTGCCCGTCGTTACCCTCGCCGACAGCGACAAGCTGCGGGTGGGCGACGTCGTGTTCGCCATCGGCAATCCGCTCAACGTCGGCCAAACCGTCACCATGGGCATCGTCTCCGCCCTGGGGCGCAAAAATCTCGGCCTGCTTGACGAGGTTGCCGGCTACGAGGATTTCATCCAGACCGACGCCCCGATCAACATGGGCAACTCCGGCGGCGCGCTGGTCGATGCCGGGGGCCGGCTGGTCGGCATCAACAGCGCCATCATGTCTACCACCAACGGCAGCATGGGCATCGGTTTTGCCGTCCCGGTCAACCTCGCCGCCAGCATCATGCACAGCCTCGTCGAGACCGGCACCGTGGCCCGCGGCTTCCTTGGCGTCGGCGTGCAGGTGCTCACCCCCGATCTCGCCGAGGGGCTCAACGTCAAGGAGAGCAAGGGCGTGGTCATCAACAGCCTCACCCCCGATGGCCCCGCCGCCAAGGCCGGCCTCAAGCTCGAGGACGTCATCCTCGCCATCAACGACAAGCCGGTGGACTCGCTCCAGACGCTGCGGCTCATCGTGGCCCAGACCCCGCCGGGCACGAAGGTGCGGGTGAAATCCGTGCGCGATGGCAAGACGGCAGAAACCGAGGTCACCCTCAGCCGCCTGACCGACGACGGCGCCCGGCCCGACGAACTGGTCGCCGGGGTCTCCGTCACGCGCGTGACCGACGAGCTGCGGCGCACCTACCGGCTGCCCGACGACGTCGACGGCCTGATCGTGACCGAGGTCGCCGAGGACTCGGCCTTCCGCGAGAGATTCCGTGCCGGCATGGTCATCGTGCAGGTCGACCGCATCCCGGTCGAGGAGGTGGCGGCCGCCCGCGCCCTCGTGCGTCCGGGTCGCCATTTCTGCCTGGTGTGGGATCGCGGCGGCTACCGCTTCGTGCCTTTCCAGGTGCCATAGGAATCTGGCGAAGGGCAGATTCCTTAGCTGCCCGGCTTCTCGATCGGCAGCTTCGCCAGCCACCCGGGCACCTGATCCGGCGGGTAGGTGGGATAGCTCATCTCCAGCAGCGAAAACGACGGCACGTCGAACTTGGCCAGGCCGGTGCTGCGGTCCACCAGCATGGCGATGCCCACCGGCACGCCGCCGGCCTGGCGGATGAGGTTGAGGCATTCCAGCACGCGGCCGCCGCGCGTCACGACGTCCTCGACCACGAGCACGGGCTCGTCGGCCACGATCTTGAAGCCGCGGCGCAGCACCAATGTGTTGTTCTCCTTTTCGGCAAAGATGTAGCGCGCCCGCGCCTGCCGCGCCACCTCCTGGCCGATCACCAGTCCGCCCATGGCCGGCGCCAGCACCGTCCGGAAGGCGACGCCCTGCAGTTTCGCCAGCAGCAGCTGCGCGAGGCGCTCCACCTCGGGCATGTGCTGGCAGACCTGCGCGCACTGGAAGTAGTGGCCGCTGTGCAGGCCGGAACGGAGCACGAAATGCCCCTGGAGCAGCGCCTTGGTGCGGGTGAAGATGTCGATGACCTCCTGCTGGATGGCGTCCATGCGCCTCCACGCTGCGGAAAACGCGCGCGAAAACAAAATCATTTTTTACCGGACACCACGGATGGCACGGATCGTCACGGTTGTTGCTTTGGGCTCTTGCTATCCCGGTTTCTCCGCGTTCTTTGCGCCGCTTGTGGTAAAATCATCCGTGATTATCCGGGCAATCCGTGGTTAAATTCCGATCCGCTCTCCATGACCGCCGCCACTGCCATCCCGCTTGAAGACGAACTCGGCGACGTGCTCGACAAGGCCCTGCACTGCGCGGGCCTCAACGAGGAGCAGCTGTCCGCGCGCGCCGGCGTGCCGGTGGACAAGATCCAGAACCTGGAGGACTACCGCTACGACGACCTCACCGACGACGATCTCCACCGGCTGGCCGGGGCGCTCGGACTCAACGAGGTGGGGCTGTGCGCGCTGGCCCGCAACCGCTACCCGCGGCCCCGCATCAGCGGCCTGCCGTTCTGCGTGCACCCGCTGCACATGCCGTTCGGCGTCGGCGTGGTCAACGCCTACGCGGTGGTGGACTGCTGCACCGGTGTGGGCGTGCTGTTCGACGGCGGCACCGACTTTGCTGCGCTGCAGGCGGTCTGGCCGAAGCCGGTGACGCGCATCGAGGCGGTGTTTCTCACGCATCCCGAGGCCGAGCACATCGGCGGCGTGCGCGGGGCGCTGCAGCAGCACGGGCTGGCGACATTCTACGGGCCGCGCTGTGCCCCGGCGGGAACCGAGTGCTGGCCGCTGGGCGAGGGCGAGACCGTGGTGGTGGCGGGCTACCAGATCACCGCGCTGAGCACGCCTGGCCACTGCGCCGAGCACAACTGCTACCTCGTGCGGCCTAAAAACGTGCCGAAGGCCCGCGCGCTGCTCGTCTCGGGCGATCTCATCTTCGCCGGCTCGCTCGGCGGCGGCTATTTTTCCTGCCCGGAACTGCTGCGCAACGCGCGCCGCATCCTCGGCGCCCTGCCGGGCCACATCGTCATCGCGCCCGGCCACGGCCCCATGACCACGGTGGAAAACGAGCTGAAGTACAATCCGTTCCTGGGGTAGGGCAGAAGGGGACAGGGAGTGAGGGAGAAAGTGAATGAGGTAACGGCGCGGCGGAGCCGCAACCAAACCCGGAAGGACTTTTTTGACCACCGATTCCGCGGATGGGCACGGATAAAACCAAGGCGCGGCATTCCGTATTAATCCGTGTCATCCGTGTGATCTGTGGTTGGTTTGGGATTGAGAGGATCTGGGTAAATCATCGCGGCACGCGAGGATTTGGCATTACAGCAGTGCAAGAAGCACAAAAAATTATGCCACCTCAATCCCGCATCCGTGGGTGGCGCAAGAACTCCTGCGGCACAGCGACGTGCGGCTGACAATCAAGATTTCTGGCCTGTTCTTCACAGGATCGCGGAGGCAGCAGAGGAATCTGCCGTTGTTCACCGAAGATCGCCAAGAGCGCGGAGAGATCGGCGCGGGTAACCCTCACGGAAACCGTGCGTAGGCGGCTTGCTGCGGCGCGAATTCGGGACGGTGGCAGACCAGCACCTGCACCCATTCGGCCAGGCGCCGGCCCAGGCGGCGGCAGGCCTCGCGCTCACCCTCGGTGCGTGGCCGGCCGGCGCAGACGGCGCCGTAGTGCAGCGTCTGACCCGGCGCGGTGTAGTCGGGCGCACCGAAGACCAGCAGGCCGAAGTTCATCAGCACGAGGTCAAGCGCCAGACACGTCAGCTCGCCGCCACCCGCGAGGCCGCCGGCGGAGGAGAAGGCGCAGCCGAGCTTGCCCTCGATCTTCGGCCAGAGCGGGCGGGCGGTCACATCCCACCAGCGTTTCATCTCCCAGGCGATCGAGCCCATGTGCGTGGGCGAGCCGGCGGCGACGCCGTCGCACCATTCCAGGTCGTCGGCCGTGGCCTCGGCCACGCTCTTGAGGCGGACCTCGGTCGTGGGCACGCTGCCGGCGCCCTCGGCCACCAGGTCGGCCATCATCTTCGTGTGCCCCTCCTGGCTGTGATACAGCACCAGGACGCGGGCCGGACGGGAATCAGAGGCTTCCATGCCGCCGAGCATATCCGCCCGACCAAAGCACGGAAGCCGGAAACTCGGAGCCAGGGGCACTCCCGGCGACTTTTCGTCGGGAACACCGGACTTCATGGTGCCGCCGGATCGTGCGGGTTTGCGCGCCCTCAACTCCCAGCAGATGTGCAAAATCCAAAATACCTCTTCGGCAGGATCGCTCGGACATCCGTCCTTCCGGCAACATGTCAACTAATAGTTGACGTGCTGCCGAGACGCGCCTGCTGGCGCGACGCGGATGGGATGTTCTGGAAATCATCAAGCGTGACCTGACGCAGGCTGGAATCGCTTATCAGGACGAACAGAAGTGGCGGGTGGACCTACACGCACTACGGGTGACTTCGGCCCGTGGCTGGCGGTCAGCGGGGCGCATCCTCTGGTGGCAATGGAACTCATGAGACACAGCGACCTGAAGCTGCCGATGAAGATCTACACGGACCGCCTCGACTTTCTCAATGCAGGAGGTGGTGGCGTTGCCCTCGTTTGGGGTGAGTCGGCAGGTCCTGCAGAAACTTGCCGCCTTGAAAATGGTTAATAGTTGAAATATGGACTCATGCAAAATTATCCCGCAGACACCATGGTTGATAAACCTATTCGGCAAGACGGACACTCCGAGACTGATCAAACAATGACCCATGAGGAACAGATCAAAGACCTAGCAAAGGCCGTGCACGGTGCGCTCACCCTATATGTGGCAGTCCACAACAAGATCTTTCGTGAGGCGTCTACTTTCCGTAGCGCTTTGAAGAACCTAGTCGGCCTCGGTGTCCCTATGTCTGTCCTGCTTGCCGAAGCGAAAGCCTTGGTCCCTTTTTGGGAAGCGATTGGCAGCAAGATAGAGGAATTTCGGGGCACTGAGTATAATGGTCTTTCCAGCGACGAGAAGCGTTACTTCGATATTCTTACGCGGTATGTCGCAACATTAAGGCGAACTGTGGACTTACTCGTTATGCGACAGCAATTCATGGCGGATCGAAGCGAAGGAGTCCGGAGCGAAGGGATGTCGTGGAAGGCGCACAAGCAACGCGAGGAGGCTTACAACAGTTCAATCGAGGAGTACTCGGCTATCGGAGTCGAGTTGAACGCTGCATCACGTTTCATTTTTCGATAGCCACGCCTACTATCGACTAATTCAACGAATGGCCCCTTGAAAGCCCAACGGGTGACCTATTAGCGTATGCTAGTTACTGAGAAAATCTCACTTGGTCTAAAATGTCGCTCAGGGGAAATCCATGTCTACTAACCGACAGAACTACGAGCTGTGGTATGCCAAGATTCTCCGCGACCTGTCTGGCAACGGAGATGCAGGATTCGCGATTTTGCTAATCTCATTGCCTTTGCTAGAGCGATACCTTCGTGAGAAAAGCGGCGTGTACGAGGGAAGTCTAAACTCGAATTTCTATTTGAAATTTCGCCAGATCTTTCCAGCTATACAAGATGATGCTACCGCGGAGAAATTTTGGCACGTATACCGAAATGGATTGCTCCACCAAGTAACACTTTCGAGAAAGAACCGGAGCGGTCTTTCTATGCCGGATGCATGGCTGAGCAGCGAGGTTGCGTCCGTAACCGTGGACGCCCAAGGGGATTTCTGGGTACATCCGGCCAAGTTCGCGGAAATTGTCCTTAGTACAATTGAAGGCGATTTCACAATGTTTGAAGGAGGGAGCAGCCCAAACCACCCCTTTCCGGTGGTCAGTGGAATATCAAACGGCACAGGTGCCGTTCCGCCGTACGACATACCTCCTACCGGGGTGCCATGATTGTAAATGAATCAAGGCGTCCAATGGCTTTGGTGTAGACCCGGAAGTTGGCCCGCCAGCCGTAGCCCCGCGTGAGCGGCGGCGAAGGGCTTGGCCTGCCAACCGTAGCCCGAAGGGCGGAGGTTGGTCGGGGTGGTCAGATTCGAACTGACGACCTCTACGTCCCGAACGTAGCGCTCTACCAGGCTAAGCTACACCCCGTTTTTGGAGCGTTGAGAGTTGCCGGATTCGTCCGGCCATAGCAACACCAAATCCGGTTTTCGCCGGATAACTTGAATCGTGAGGATGGTTTGGGCTGGCGTGGATTGTAGCTGGGGGCGGCTTGGCTCGGCGAAGCGCGGCGCGAAGACGGCCAACCCCGGAAGTCCGGCCTCAGCGAGGCCAGCCACACCCACAAAAAAAGAGGCGCCCGGACGGGCGCCTCTTGACGGTATGAGGTCGGGAAACATGAGGGGGAGATCTACTGTTCGAACTGCTTTTCCATCTCCTGCAGTTCCTTGGACTCGCGCTTGCTCTGCCAGATCGACCAGCCGATGGCCACGGCGCAGAGGAGCGCCACGAGCAGGCCGATCCAGCGGCTGGCGGTGCCGGTGATGACGTTGTATTTGATGACCAGGCCGAGCGCGAGGAGGCTGACCATGTTCATCACCTTGATGAGCGGATTGACGGCGGGGCCGGCGGTGTCTTTGAGCGGATCGCCCACGGTGTCGCCGGTGACCGCGGCCTTGTGGGCTTCGGAGCCCTTGCCGCCGTAGTTGCCGTCCTCGATCAGTTTCTTGGCGTTGTCCCACGCGCCGCCGGCGTTGGCCATGAACACGGCCAGGAGCTGTCCGACCAGGATCATGCCGGCGAGGAAGCCGCCCAGGGCCTGCGTGCCGAGCAGGAAGCCCACGGCGATGGGCGTGAGGATCGCGAGGAATCCGGGGCCGATGAGTTCCTTCTGCGCGGTGGAGGTGCAGATGTCGACCACGCGGCCGTAATTAGGCTTCTTCTTGCCGGTCCAGATGTCGGCGTCGCGGAACTGGTCGCGGCACTCCTTGACGATGAGGAAGGCGGCGCGGCCGACGGCGCGGATCAGCATCGAGCTGAAGAGGAAGGGCACGGCGCCGCCGATGAGGAAGCCGATGAACACCATCGGATGGGCGACGGTGAGCTTGCCGGCCTCCGCAATGTACTGTCCGGTGGCCATGAGGCTGATCTTCTCCTCGCTGCCGACGGCGATGACGGCGATGAACGAGGCGAAGAGCGAGACGGCGGCGATGACGGCGGAGCCGATGGCGATGCCCTTGGTCTCGGCCTTGGTCGTGTTGCCGACGGCATCGAGGTCGGCGAGGATCTGGCGGGCGCGCTTGTAGCTGCCCTTTTCCTGCTTTTCCATCGCCTCGGCGTCGTAGCCCATTTCGCCGATGCCGTTGGCGTTGTCGGCCACGGGGCCGAAGACGTCCATCGAGATGGTGTTGCCGGTGAGCGTGAGCATGCCGATGCCGGTCATGGCCACGCCATAGGCGACGAACAGCGGCGGGGTGCCGAGGTAGCAGAGGTAGGAGAGGAGGATGGCGACCGCGATGACGACCACCATGGCGACCGTGCTCTCATAGCCGACCGCGAACCCCTGGATGATGTTGGTGGCGTGGCCGGTCTGGCAGCTCTTGGCCAGGCCCTTCACCGGCGCGTGCGAGGTGTGGGTGTAGTAGCTCGTCACCTTGTTGAGCGCGACGGCGAGGATGACGCCGATCAGGCAGGTGAGCACCGGACGCATGTCGAGGCCCGCGATGCCGAAGCTGGCCCAGCCCGGCAGATTGCCCGGGACGGTGTAGGGGAAGCTGGCGATGTCCTCCGGGCTGGCGTTGCGCAGCAGGTTGACGGCCGGATCAAACCGGAGATAGGCGAAGCCCAGGGCGAAGAAACCGACGATCGAGATGATGGAGCCGATCCAGAAGCCGTTGTGGACGCTCTTGAGCGCGGTGTCGGAGGTGTCGTTGGGTCCGGCCTTGACGGTGTAGGTCGAGATGATCGAGCCGAGCACGCCGATGCCGCGGACCAGCAGCGGGAAGATGACGCCCTTGTGGCCGAAGGTGGCGAGGCCGAGGATCATGGCGGCCACGATGGTGACCTCGTAGCTCTCGAAGATGTCGGCGGCCATGCCGGCACAGTCGCCGACGTTGTCGCCCACGTTGTCGGCGATGGTGGCGGCATTGCGGGGATCATCCTCGGGGATGTTCTTCTCGATCTTGCCGACGAGGTCGGCGCCGACGTCGGCGGCCTTGGTGTAGATGCCGCCGCCCACGCGCATGAAGAGGGCGAGGAGGGTGCCGCCGAAGCCGAAGCCGAGCAGCGCCTCATAGGCCTGTTCGCCGTAGGCGATGAAGATCAGCGTGCCGCCGAGGAGGCCGAGGCCGTCGGTGAGCATGCCGGTGACAGTGCCGGTGCGGTAGCCGAGCTGCATGGCCTCGCCGTAGGAGCGGCGGGCGGCCGCGGCCACACGGAGATTACCGGTGGTGGCGAGGCGCATGCCGACGAAGCCGACCAGCCAGCTGAAGAGCGCGCCGACCGCAAAGGCGCCGGCCCGGCCGAACTTGAAGGCCCCCAGGTCGCTCTGGGTGGTGAAATAGAGCACGAGCGTGATGATGATGATGAGCGGCCCGATCTTGCGGAACTGCGCGGCAAGGTAGGCGTCGGCGCCCTCGCGCACGGCGGCGGCGATGGCCTGCATGCGCGGCGTGCCCTGGTCCGCCGCCTTCACCTGCTTCGCGAGCAGCAGGGCATAGAGCAGGCCGGCGATGGCGATGCCGAGCACCACCAGCAGCGCGACGATCTCAAGGTGCGTGTATTTCGGGTCGCTGAAGAGCGCGAAGAACCTGAAGGCGTGCCCCCCCTCGGGCGCGGCGGGCGCCGCCGCGCCGGGTGTCTGCCCGAAGAGCGGCCGCGCATAGAACGCGGCCACGAAGAAGACCGCCATCGCGGCCAGGAAGATCGTGCTGGCGCGACGGTGTCGCGCCCATTTGGCGAATGTGGTGAACATGGTGGATTCTCCGGAGGGAAGGGGATTAGCTGCCGAAGGAGGCCTGGGCCGAGCGCCACCACTCGTGGTGCTGTGTGTCGAGCTCGGCCGGCGAGGGCAGCGGGTAATGCTTCACCTCGCGCCCCCGGCCGGCGTAGAAGCCGCCCTGGATGGTGCGGTAGAGCACATCGTCGCGCACGTTGCGCACGGTGACCTTGGTGGGCTTGCCCGGCTTGCGGTTGAGCTCCCGCAGGCATTCGCGCAGGTGCTGCAGGCCGGAGTAGGGCAGGTTGCCGACGCTCGTGGCCTCGATGTCGGTGGCCAGTTTGCCGAGCATGAGTTCGGCGAAGACGATCGTGGGCACGTTGACCGGCTGGGCGGGATCGGTGAGGCGGGCGCAGAACTCGGCGGGGTCGAGCGTGCTGACCACGCGCGGGGTGACGGGGCAGAATTCCTGGTAGAGGTGGAAGCAGCGGTCCACGGTCGCCGGGGGCGGCGCGGGGTTCAGGCTGAGCACGCGGCCGTCGTGCGTGGCGAGGTGGAGCTGGCCCAGCACGGTCACCGGCACGTGCTCGAGCACACGGTAGATGGCGAGGTAGGTGGACCGGCGCGGCGAGCCGTCGAGGTGCGGCACGCAGCGGGTCCCGATGTTTTGGAAGGGCGGGTAGTCGCTTCGCACGTCGGGGTCGACCTCGAAGAACATCGCCTGGCCGCGGGAGAACTTCTGGGTTCCGACCGCGAGATAGGCCCCGAACTCCTCGGGCGGCAGGTGGGAGGCGATGAGCGCCTCCGGATTGAGGGAAAGGTAGAGGTGGATTTTCATGATGAGCGTGATGGTGGGATGGAAGTGGCGGTCAGGAGGCCCAGTCGATGCCGTGCATGTCGCCTTTTTGCAGGAACTGCTCGTGCATGCGAAAGGCGGTGGAGAGCGTCTGCGGCGTGTGGCCGCCCTTCGCCATGTCGAAGTAGCGGCGCAGCGTATCGCGGTAGTCGGGATGGGCGCAGCGATCGAGGATGAGCCGGGCGCGCTCGGAGGGATCCTTGCCGCGGAGGTCGGCCACACCGTTTTCGGTGATGATGACCTGCACCGAATGCTCGCTGTGATCGGCATGGCTGACGAGCGGCACGATCGTGCTGATCTTGCCGTCCTTCTGGGTCGAGGGGCAGGTGAAGATCGAGATGAAGGCGTTGCGGGTGAAGTCGCCCGACCCGCCGATGCCGTTCATGATGTTGCGGCCCATGATATGGGTGCTGTTCACGTTGCCGAAGAGATCGGCCTCAATCGCGGTGTTGATCGAGATGATGCCGAGGCGGCGGACGATCTCGGGTTGGTTCGAGATTTCCTGCGGCCGCAGGAGGAGGCGGTGCCGGTAATCGGTGAGGTTGGCGTAGATCGACGCGAGCACGGACTGGCTGACGGTGAGGGCCGTGCCGCTGGCGAAACGGACCTTGCCGCGGTTGATGAGATTGATAACCGAGTCCTGGATCACCTCGGTGTACATCTCGAAGGGCGGGATGTCGTCATGCTCGCCGAGCGCGCCGAGGACGGCGTTGGCGATGTCACCCACGCCCGATTGCAGCGGCAGGAGATCCTTGCCCATGGTGCCGCGCTTGAGCTCGGCGGCGAGAAAGCCGGCGACGTTCTGGCCGATGCGACGGGTGACATCGTTGGGCAGATCAAACTTGCCTGTTTCATCCGGCAGATTGGTCTCGACAATGCCGGCGATCTTGGACGGATCGACCTTGATGAAGGGGAAGCCGGCGCGGTCGGAGGGCTTGTAGATGGGGACCTCGCGGCGGTACGGCGGATCATCCGGCTCGTAGATGTCGTGCATGCCGAAGAGCGCCGTGGGATGGTGGCGGTTGAGCTCGATGAGGATCTTGTCCGCGACCCGGCAGAACGTGGGCGTGGCGCCGACCGACGAAGTGGGGACGATGGCGCCGTCGCTGTTGACATCGGCCGCCTCGAGGATGGCCCAGGAAAACTTGCCGAGGAAACCGTAGCGCACGTTTTGCGGCAGCATGCTCAGATGCATGTCGAAGAAACGCGTCTCGCCGGCGTTGATGCGCTTGCGCAGGTCCGGGTCGGACTGGTAGGGCGTGCGCCACGAAATGGCGTTGGCGCGCGCCAGCTCGCCATCCAGCGACGGGCCGGTGGAGGCGCCGGTGACGACGCCGATCTGGAAGGGCCGGCCGGCGGTGTGCTCCGCCCGGGCGCGGCGGGCGATCGCCGTGGGGATGACCTTGGTGGCGCCGGCGGCGGTGAAGCCGCTGAAGCCCACGGTCTGGCCATGTTGGATGAGGGCCGCGGCTTCATCGGCGGTCAGGACGGGAAAGCGGGAGCGCGGTGGTTTGGTGGGGGTGGAGGCCGTCATAGGATGTGAGGTATGGTTCAAAAAATCTCGCGAAGCAGTTCGACCACGTGCGGGGGTAGCACCCGCACCTCGCCGGCGGCGCCTTCCAGCATCAGGCTGCCGTGGGCATCGATGCCCACGAGGTGGCCGTTGATGGCGCCGCGGCCGCCGGACAGCGTCACGTGCACGTGGCGGTGCCACCAGGCGCCGTTGAGGTCGCGGCACAGGCCGGCGGCATCGCCCGTCTCGAGGCGGTGGTGTTCATGCGTCAGCGCCGCCAGCAGGCGCGCCAGCAGGGTGGCGGCAGGCGGCGGCTCCGGCAGCAGGTCGGCCAGGCGGGTGACCTGATCGACCAGCGCCGCATCGGCGGCCTCGGGCCGGTTGGTGATATTCAAGCCGATGCCGACCACGGCCGCTTCGGCGGAAAAGCGGTCCACCAGGATCCCGGCCAGCTTCTGCCGGCCGGTGAGAATGTCGTTGGGCCAGCGCAGGCGCGCGAGGGCGAGGCCGAGGTCGTGCACCACGGTCAGCACCGCCCAGCCGGCGGCCAGCGGCAGCAGCGCCCACGGGGCCGCGTCGCCCGGCGTGGGCACCACGACCGAGAGCCACAGGCCGCCCGGGTCGGACACCCAGTGGCGGCCGGTGCGGCCGCGACCCTCGGTCTGCACCCGGGCGCAGACGGCCGACCACGGCGGCAGGTGCGCGGCGAGCGAATTGGTCGAGGTGACCTCGGCGAACTCGTGGAGCGTCCAGCCGTCGATGGCGCGAACATCAAGCTCCTGAATTGCGGCGAAGGCGGAAGACATGGCGGTGGTTTAGTGTCCCGACAGGGTCGCGATGTAGTAACCGGCAATGACGGCCGTGCCGATGACGCCGGCCACGTTGGGGCCCATGGCGTGCATGAGCAGGTAGTTGCCGGGATCCGCCTTCTGGCCCTCGACCTGGGAGACGCGCGCCGCCATGGGAACCGCCGAAACCCCGGCGGAACCGATGAGCGGATTGATCTTCTCGCCGAGCGGCAGAAGGTTCATGAACTTGGCCATGAGCAGGCCGCCGGCGGTGGAGAAGCCGAAGGCCACGACGCCCAGGCCGATGATTTTCAACGTCTCGGCCCGCAGGAACGCATCGCCGGTCATGGTCATGCCGACGCTCGTGCCGAGAAAAATGGTGACGATGTTGATGATCTCGTTCTGCGAAGCCTTGAGGAGCCGGTCGGTCACGGCGCATTCACGCAGGAAGTTGCCGAGCATCAGCATGGCGATGAGGGCGGAGGCGGCGGGCACGAGCAGGATGCACAGCACGGTGACGAGGACGGCGAACGCGAGTTTCTCCAGCTTCGAGACCGGGCGCAGCGAGCGCATGCGAATCAGGCGCTCCTGGCGGGTGGTCAGGAGGCGCATGATCGGTGGCTGGATGAGGGGCACGAGCGACATGTAGCTGTAGGCCGCCACGGCGATGGCCGGGAGCAGGTGCGGCGCGAGTTTGGTGCTGGTGAAGATGGCAGTCGGACCATCGGCGCCGCCGATGATGCCGATGGAGGCGGACTCGCCGTTGTTGAAACCCAGGAGGGAGGCACCGAGGAAGGTGATGCACACGCCGAGCTGGGCGGCGGCGCCCAGCAATAGCGTAAGGGGCCGGGCGATGAGTGGGCCGAAGTCAGTGAGCGCACCCACGCCCAGAAAGATCAGCGGCGGGAACAATTCCCAATTGATGCCCTTCGAGAGGTAATAATAGAGGCCGCCGGGTTCGTTGCTGAAAAGATTGGCGAGCGGCTGGCCCTGCAGCACCGCGGCGCCCTCGGCCAGGTCGAGCGAGAGGATGCGGCCATGGCCGCGGGCGCGCAATTCGGGTGGTGCGACTTCACGAGGATGGACCGGCCTGAGGGTGGCCAGCAGGTCGCCCTCGCGCACTTCCTGGCCAACCTTGACGTGCCATTGGACAATGGTGCCATCATAGGGTGACAACACCGGGCCAGGTGCCTCGTTGGTGACACCCTGGGTGGGCAGGTTCGCGATGAGCGCACCAAACGCAATCGGCACAAGCAGCAAGGGTTCGAAGCCCTTGTGTACCGCGAGGTAGAACAACACGATCACGATGCCCCACATCACGAGCATCTGCCAGGTCACGCTGGAGAAGGCGGTGAGGTGAAGGAAATTGAGCAGGTTTTGAAGCACAGAGGATCTCCCGTTTAGCGGATTTTATGGGACTGGTAGATCGCCCGGCGACCCTCGGCGGACCAGGCTTGCTGGGCCTCGGGGTCAGGTTTCACCATCACGATCCGATGCGGCCGGGACACCACGGACGCAACGGCGGCGGCGATTGCCGCGAGGATGCGTCCGTCGGCACCTTCGACAAGCGGCGCAGGCCGGTCCACGGCCGGGGCGGCGGCAGCCGGGGCCGGTTGTCGTTTGACAACCGGCAGCAGCCAGCCGAGGAGCGAGACCGCAAGGGAGAGCAGGCCGAGCGCCGCCAGCACGATCAGCATGCCGACCACCTGATAGCTGACGTTCTGAAGAAACGTCGGCATTCCCGTCAGCTCGGCGAGGATCGCGGGGGCGGCAAGTGCTTGCGGGAAGGGAGGCATGATGCGCTCGTGTCTGGATTGCAGGCGATGGAGTTGAATGGAGAAGCCGGTGCGTCTGCGGCCATGGCCGGCGGCGTCAGGCGATGGCCATCAACACAACGCCTTCCTCGACGGCGTCGCCGGGGTTGACATGCACCGTGGAGACCGTGCCCGTTCTCGGCGCATAGACATAAGTGTTCATCTTCATGGCCTCAAGGGTCATGACCTGCTGGCCTTCCGTGACCTGCTGGCCGGGTTTCACGTCGACCGACGCGACCTTGCCGGAGAGCGGGCTCCTGACGTCGCCGGATCCGGTTGACGGGACGGCGGCCGGCCTGGCTGGTGCGGGCGCCGCCACGGGCACGGAGGCGAGGAGGGGCGCAGCGGGAGCAACGGCAGGCAGCACTCCGGGATCGCCGCCCTCGTCGAGCAGCTCGACCGTCACTGCGTACACTTTGCCATCAACGGTGACTTTCAGGTTTTTCGTCATGAATGCAGAAGGAAGCAGACGGCGCGATTACAGGGGAATGTTGCCGTGTTTCTTCGGGGGGCGCGTCTCGCGCTTCGAGAGGGTGTTGCGCAGCGTCATCGCGAGCACACCGCGCGTCTGCGCGGGCTCGATGATGTCGGTGATCATCGCCTTGCTCGCGGCCTCGTAAGGCGAGGCGAACTTCTGACGGTATTCGGCGGCGAGTTCCTGCTCTTTGGCCTTGGGATCGCTCGCGGAACTGATTTCACGTTTGCACAGGATCTTCACCGCGCCCTCGGCGCCCATGACGGCGATCTCCGCCGAAGGCCAGGCGTAAACAACGTCCGCCCCCATGTCGCGACTGCACATGGCGAGATAGGCGCCGCCATAGGCCTTGCGCAGGATGAAGGTCAGCTTCGGCACGGTGGACGCCGCGTAGGCGAAAAGCATTTTCGCGCCGTGCCGGATGATGCCGCCGCGCTCCTGCGCGACGCCGGGCAGGAAGCCGGGGACGTCGACGAGCGTGACGATGGGGATGTTGAAGACGTTGCAGAAACGGATGAAGCGGGCGCCCTTGTCGGACGAGTCGATGTCGAGCGTGCCGGCTTTCTGGGCGGGGTTGTTCGCCACAAATCCAGCGACGACGCCTTGCACACGGCCAAAGCCCACCACGAGGTTTTTCGCAAAGTCGCGATGCACCTCGAGGAAATCGCCGCCATCGACCAGCCGGGCGATCACGTCGTGGACGTCAAAGGGTGTCTTGGCATCTTCCGGAATGAGTTCGTTCATCGCCGGATCGGGCGACATGTCCACGAGCGGGGTGGGGCGGTGCGGCGGATCGACGACGTTGTTCGGCGGCAGGAACGACAGGAGCTTGCGGGCGATCTGCAGGGCGGAGGCGTCGTCCTCGGCCACAAAGTGGACGTTGCCACTCACCGCGGCGTTGGCCGCCGCGCCGCCGATCTCCTCCATCGTGGTGCTCTGGCCGGTGGCCGCCTTGATGACCTCCGGGCCGCAAATGAACATGCTCGCCTGCTTCCGCGTCATGATCAGGAAGTCGGTCAGCGCGGGGGAATAGGCCGCGCCGCCGGCGCACGGACCGGCGATGATGGAGATCTGCGGCACGAGGCCGGAGAGCTCGACATTGCGGAAGAACACCTGGCCGTAACCGGAGAGCGAGTCGTCGCCCTCCTGGATGCGCGCGCCGCCGGAGTCGTTGATGCCGATCAGCGGGATGCCGGCCTTCTGCGCGTAATCCATGATGTCGCAGACCTTCTTGGCGTGGATGCGGCCGAGCGCACCGCCGCCGACGGTGAAGTCCTGGCTGAACGCCGCGACGGGCCGGCCGTCGACATAGCCGACGCCGGTAATGACGCCGTCGCCAGGCAGGGCTTTGCCCTCGAGGCCGAAATGGTGGCAGTCGTGCTGGGCATGCAGACCCCATTCCATGAACGTGCCCTCCTGAAAAAGGGCGGTGAGCCGGTCGCGGGCGCTGAGGAGGCCTTTCTTGCGGCGTTCGGCGAGTTTTTCCTCGCCGCCGGCGGCATAGGCGGCGCGGCGCTTTTGCTCGAGTGCGCTGAGCAATGCTTTTGATATCGGCATGAAAAAATCTCCGGGAGGCGTTTCGGCGGTGTGAGAGGCGGTGCGGGGGGAGAGTGGGCGGCGGTTCAGGCCGGCGGTTTGGACGCGCAGAACTCGGTCAGCACCCCGTGCGTCGATTTGGGGTGCAGAAAGGCGACGAGCTTGCCCGCCGCGCCTTCGAAGGGTTTTTCGTGGATGAGGCGCACACCGGCGCCGGCGGCCCGGGCCAGCTGGCCGGTAATATCATCGGTACGGAAGGCAAGGTGGTGAATGCCCTCGCCCCGGTCGGCCAGGAATTTGGCCACCGGGCTGTCGGGCGAGGTCGGTTCCAGGAGTTCCAGATGCACGCCGCCAACATCGAAGAAGGCGGTGCGCACCTTCTGCGAGGGGACTTCCTCGCGGCGTTCACACCGCAAGCCAAGCGCCTGCTCATAAACAGGTACCGCCTGGTCGAGCGAGTGGACTGCGATGCCGAGGTGATCGATTTGTTTAATCATTTCTAATGGAGATGCCTCTGGAGGAGGTGAGTATGCTTAAGGTCGTAAATAAGCTCTGCGCATATTTTGGCAAAGTACCATCATCGCTTGGTCTTTCGGTGATTATGCGTTGCCAAGATGATACACCAGTCTGATGGAGTGCGCCAAGAGCGGGCTACTGTCGCTGGAGATCCATCATGGCCATGACCACCCAGGTTGCAGCAGAGAAATTCGTCCTTCCCCCGGTGCCGGCGACTTATGCCGACTGGCGGTCGACGGTGGAGCAGGAGCTCAAGGGCGCGCCCATCGAGAAAAAGCTCGTGACCCGCATGGTGGAAGGCATCGAGGTGCAGCCGCTCTATCGTTGCGAGGACGCCGCGGCGCTGCAGCTCGCGACCGGGCCCGGCGATCTGCCTTATTTGCGCGGCACCCGGCGGCCGGCGGGGCGGGCGTGGCGTTGGGAGGCCGGCCTGGAGTCGGCCGACCATGACTTTTCTCCGCTGCCGGCGCTGGCGCTGGCCCTGGCGCGGCCGGAGTTGGGCGCGCCGGCGGCGGGGGCCGTCGCCGCCGATCCCCTGGGCTGGCTGCTGGGCCACGGTTCGCTGCCCATGCCGCTGACCGATTGCCTCGATGACCTGGCGGAGGGGCTGCAGGCGGCTGAAAAAGCCGGCGTGTCCGCCCGGGTCGTCGGCGTCGGCGCGCAACTCTGGCACGAATGCGGCGCAACCGCCGTGCAGGAGCTGGCTTTTGCGCTCGCCACCGGCGCCGAGTACTGGCGCGCGCTGCTGGACCGCGGGCTGATGCCCGGCCGGATCGCACCGCGCACGCAGCTCGGTTTCGCTGTGGGCGTGGATTTCTTCCTGGAGATCGCCAAGTTGCGGGCCGCCCGCGTGCTCTGGGCGGGGATGACCGGCGCTTTCGGCGCCGAGGCCGAGGCCCGGAAGGCGTACCTTGCCGTCCGCACGGCCCGGTGGGACAAGACGCTCTATGACCCCCATGTGAACCTGCTCCGCGTGACCACGCAGGCGCTTTCCGCCGTCGTGGGCGGCGCCGACGCGATCGACATCCGGCCCTTCGACGAGGTGACCGGTGCTCCGACCGAGCTGGGCCGGCGCATGTCGCGCAACCTGCATGGCATCCTGGCGGAGGAGTTTGCCCTGGAAAACCAGATCGATCCCGCCGGCGGCTCCTGGTACGTGGAGGTGCTGACCGGACAGCTCGCGCAACAGGCTTGGGCGCTTTTTCAGGAAATCGAGAAACGCGGCGGCATGGCCGCGGCGGTTCTGGCCGGATATCCGCAACAGCTCGTGGCCAAGGCGGCCGAAGACCGGCAGGCGCAGATCGACACGCGCCGCCGGCCGATCCTCGGCACCACGGTGCAGCCAAACCTGCGCGAGGAGCCGAAAGCCGCGCCCACGGCACCCGCTCCGGCCGGCGCGAAGCGCAAGTCCGTGCCGAAGCCGATCAAGAGCTTTTCCGCCCTCCGGGCCGCCGCCAGGCGCACCACGCTGTCCACGCTGCGCCTCGCCTGGACGCAGCAGCGTGCCGCGGGTCCGGTCGCGACCGCGCTCCAGCCGTTCCGCGCGGCCGAGGGATTTGAGAACGTGCGCCGGGCCGGCGACGATTTCCTCGCGCGCACCGGCCGCCGCGCCCGGGTCTTCCTCGCCCGGATGGGGCCGCCCAAGCAACACCAGGCCCGCGCCGACTTCTCTGCGGGCTTCTTCGCGGCCGGCGGCTTTGAGATCGACGGCAAAAAAAGCTTCACCACGGTCGCGGAAGCCGCGGAGGCCGCCGTCGCCTCGGGCGCGGCTGTCGCCGTGCTCTGCTCGACCGATGAAACCTACCCGGAGCTGGCGCCGGCCTTCGCCCGGGCGGTCAAGGCCGCCCGCCCGGCCCCGGCCGTCGTTCTGGCCGGACATCCGGGCGAACGCGAGGCGGAGTTCCGCGCCGCCGGGTTCGACGAGTTCATCCACCTCCGCGTCAACGTCCGGACAACCCTGGCCCGGCTGCAACACCTTGCCGGCCTCCTTTCATGAAAATCCATCCGGATTTCACCCAGATCTCCCTTGCGGAAGCCGCGCCGGCCGCGGCGTCCGCCCGCCCTGCGGCCGCGACCAACCCCTGGATGACCAGCGAGCAGATCCCCGTGCCGCTCGTCCACACCGCGGCGGACATTGCCGCGGTGCAGCAGCCGCCCGGTTCGATGCCGGGCTTCCCGCCGTTCCTGCGCGGACCCTATCCGACGATGTACGTCGCGCGGCCCTGGACGGTGCGCCAGTATGCCGGTTTCTCGACCGCCGCCGAAAGCAACGCCTTCTACCGCCGCAACCTGGCCGCGGGCCAGATGGGGCTCTCGGTCGCCTTCGACCTGCCGACGCATCGCGGCTACGACTCCGACCATCCGCGCGTCGTGGGCGACGTCGGCAAGGCCGGCGTCGCCATCGACTCGATCCTGGACATGAAGCAGTTGTTCGACGGCATCCCGTTGCGCGGGGTCTCGGTGTCGATGACGATGAACGGGGCGGTCATCCCGATCATGGCGTTCTACATCGCCACGGCCCTGGAGCAGGGGGCGAAACTCGAGGAACTGGCGGGCACGATCCAGAACGACATCCTCAAGGAGTTCATGGTGCGCAACACCTACATCTACCCGCCCGGTCCATCGATGCGCATCATCGCCGACATCTTCGCCTACTGCGCCGGGCACATGCCGAAGTTCAACTGCATCTCGATCTCGGGCTACCACATGCAGGAGGCGGGCGCCACGGCCGACCTCGAGCTGGCCTATACCCTCGCCGACGGCCTCGAATATCTGCGGGCCGGTGTGCAGGCCGGCCTCGACATTGATGCGTTCGCCCCGCGCCTGAGCTTCTTCTGGGGCATCGGCAAGAATTTCTTCATGGAGATCGCCAAGCTGCGCGCCGCCCGCGTGCTCTGGTCGGAGATCGTCGCCGGGTTCAAGCCGCGGAACCCGAAGTCGCTCGCGCTGCGCACCCACTCGCAGACGTCGGGCTGGAGTCTCACCGCACAGGACCCGTTCAACAACGTCGCCCGCACCTGCCTGGAGGCGCTGGCCGCGGCCGGCGGCCAGACGCAGTCGCTCCACACCAACTCGCTCGACGAGGCGATGGCGCTGCCCACCGATTTCTCGGCCCGCATCGCCCGCAATACCCAGCTGTACCTGCAGCAGGAGACCGGCATCTGCCGCACGGTCGACCCCTGGGCCGGCTCCTACTACGTCGAGTACCTCACCGACGCGCTGATCCGGAGGGCGCGCCAGCATCTTGCGGAAGTCGAATCGCTCGGCGGCATGGCCCGGGCCATTGAAACCGGCCTGCCCAAGATGCGCATCGAGGAGGCGGCCGCCCGCCGCCAGGCCGCGATCGACTCCGGCAAGGAGAGCATCATCGGCGTCAACCAGGCTGTGCTCGAACAGGAGGCGCCCATCGACATCCTCGAGGTGGACAATGCCGCCGTGCGCGAGGCGCAGGTCCGGCGCCTCAACGAACTCAAGGCGGCGCGGGACGCCGCCGCCGTGCAGCGCGCCCTCGAGGCCATCACCGGCGCCGCCCGCAGCGGACAGGGCAACCTGCTCGAGCTGGCGGTCGCTGCCGCGCAGGCCCGCGCCACCCTCGGCGAAATCTCCGACGCGATGGAAAAAGTGTTTGGACGTCACCAGGCGGTCATCCGTACAATCGCCGGCGTGTACCGTTCGGAATTCGGAGCCGGCCCCGAGATCGAGGAAGTGCGGGCGATGACCGACGCCTTTGCCGCGCGCGAAGGCCGGCGCCCCCGCATCTACGTCGCCAAGCTCGGCCAGGACGGCCATGACCGCGGGGCGAAGGTCGTGGCCACGGCCTACGCCGACTTCGGCTTCGACGTCGACATCGGGCCGCTCTTCCAGACTCCAGCGGAGGCCGCCCGCCAAGCGGTCGAGAACGACGTGCACGTCGTCGGCATGAGTTCGCTCGCCGCCGGCCACAAGACGCTGCTCCCGCAGCTCGTCGAGGAACTGAAGAAACTCGGCCGGCCCGACATCATGGTGGTCTGCGGCGGGGTGGTCCCGCAGCAGGACTATGACGTCTTGCGCGCCGCCGGCGCCGCGGCCATCTTCGGCCCCGGCACCCGGCTGCCCGCAGCCGGCCGCGAGATCATGCGCCTGCTCAACGAGCGCCTCGACCACGGGTAGGCGAGATACATCATCGAGGGTGTTTTCCGCGCTGGAGGAGCCTGCTTGCAGGCGATCTTCTGCCGCGCCAAGAAAGGGATCGCTTGCAAGCAAGCTCCTACACCAAATTCCACTTTAGCTTGCCGCCATGACCAAGCCCTCCTCCTCGCATCCCGACTGGCGGCCTGAGAACGCGGGCCCCGAGTTTGCCGTCCGCATCGTGCCGGCCGGCGCCGCCAGGCCCGCCCCGCCGGCATCGCCGCATCACCCGCGCCGCCGTCACCCGGCGCCGGCGGAGTACGCCGAGGGGGTGCGGCGCGGCGACCGGTCGCTCCTCGCGCAGACCATCACGCTCATCGAAAGCGACGCCTCCGCCCGTATCGAGACGGCGCAGGCCGTGCTCGCGCAACTGCTGCCGCACACCGGCCGGTCCGTGCGCATCGGCATCACCGGCGTGCCCGGCGCGGGCAAGAGTTCGCTCATCGAGGCGTTCGGCACCTGGCTGTGCCGTCAGGGGAAAAAGGTGGCCGTGCTGGCGGTCGACCCGAGCAGCAGTGTCAGCCGTGGCAGCATTCTCGGTGACAAGACGCGCATGGAACAGCTGGCGCGCGAACCCCGCGCCTTCATCCGGCCGTCGCCCTCGGGCGGCGCGCTCGGCGGCGTCGCCCGCAAGACGCGCGAGACCATCCTCGTCTGCGAGGCCGCGGGCTACGAGGTCATCCTCGTCGAGACCGTGGGGGTGGGGCAAAGCGAGATCGCCGTGCGCTCGATGGTCGATTTCCTGCTGTTGCTCACGATCACGGGCGGGGGCGACGATCTGCAGGGCATGAAGCGCGGCTCGCTTGAGCTGGCCGACGCCGTGTGCGTGACCAAGGCCGACGGCCCGAACGCGCCGCTCGCGCAGGTGACCCAACGCATGCTCCAGGATTCGCTGCATTACCTCGCGCCGCCGTCCCCTGGCTGGCCGGCGCGGGCGCTCACCTGCTCGGCGCGCACAGGCGCAGGCGTGCCGGAGCTTTGGGGCATGGTGGAGGAGTTTCTCCAGACCACGCGGGCCAACGGCGCCCTGGTGGAGCGCCGCCGCCGGCAGAATCTTGCCTGGGCGCAGGCCATGATCGAGGAGGCGCTACGCGGGCAGTTTTTCCGCAAGCCCAAGGTCGCTGCGCGCCGCGCCGCATGGGAGCAGGCGATTCTCGACGGCACCATTCCCGTCACTGCCGCCGTGCGCGAATTGCTGGCGCTGGGCGGGGAGTGACGGTACCGACTCCTCCGGCAGCCGGGATCCGCAGTTTCCGATCGGTCACGGCACGGCCACGACCGTGCAGGGGGCCTTTTGCTCGACGTAACAGGTCGTGGGGCTCTTGGCCGGGGTTGCCGCCGGAGCGTGGTCGTGCCGGCCCATGATGATGCAGTCGGCCTTGATTTCGCCGCCGTATTCGACGATCTCCCGCGCCGGTTCGCCCTCCCGGACGGCGGTGGACACCTGGTAGCCTTCGTCCCGCAGGTAGCGCTCGAGGCGGCCGAGTTTGTCGGCGGCCTCGGTTTCCTCCTCGTTGCTGATCACGCCGGGCGCCACCGGCCGGCCGCCGGCCGCGACGTGCATGAGGACGAGCTGGCTGCGGTTGCGGCGGGCCAGCATCGCGGCGCATTCGATGACTTCCGGGGTCTCCTCGGAAAAATCAATGGGTACGAGGATGGTGCTCATGCCGCCATGATAGCAACCGGTGGAGGGGCTGACTCCGCAGATCTTGCCAAAAATCGTGCGCTGGAAAGAGAGGGGTGCAGCGGGCGCTTCCAGTGGGCGGACACAGAACAATAAACGCCCAACAATTGGCAAACCGTGCGAAGCGGAATTCCGGTGTTTAGCGTACATATGCACCATCGTTCTTTGCTTTTCCTGCCGACCCTTTTCCCGGAGTTGTAGCGCCAGCGGCACGATCCTTCCGGCCGCCTGAGAGACGCGCAACCCGTGAGCTTCCGCCCGGAGTAAAACACGGGCGGCTGGTGAACACGATCAAGGGAAACCCCTTCGTGGTTCACGTGATTGAGGACTAAGTGCGCAGCTCCCCGCGGGCAACCGCGGGGAGCTTGCACGCTCCAGCCGGGGTGGCCGGTCCGATCGCCAGTTTTCCAGCCTGACTCCAAACAACCCTTCCTGCCCGCGCCACGGCCCTGCCGTGGCGCGGGCATCTGTTTGGCGGACCCGGGGGAGAGCCAGCCTCACAACGGACGGGGGTTGTGTTTTCGTTTGCACCGCCGCCCAGATTGGGTGGATGTTGACAGACGCGCACTCTCCATGCCGAACGAGTTCCCAACGCCCCAATCACGCAGCAAAAGCATCGTCGAGCACCTCAAGGCCTCGCAGATCTGGCGCGATTACGAAAAGGCGTTTGCGGAGGCCACGGGTCTGCCGCTGGGCCTGCGGCCGGTGGAGACGTTTCAATTCCCGCTGGCCGGCCACCCGAACGAGAACCCGTTCTGCGCCCTGCTGGCCCGCACGAACAAGTCCTGCTCCGCCTGCCTGCAGATGCAGCAGCAGATCGCCGAGGCGGCCAAGGTCGAGGCCCAGACGCTACGGTGCTTTGCCGGACTGTGCGACACCGCCATTCCCGTGCGGGTGGGGGAGAACCTGATCGCCTTCCTGCAAACCGGGCAGGTGTTCCTGCACCGGCCGAGCCGGGGCGAATTCAGGCGCATGACCCGCCAGTTGCTCGAGTGGGGCCGGGAGATCGACCTCAAACGGATCGAGGAGACCTATTTCCAGACCCGGGTGGTGTCGAAGCGCCAGTACGAATCGATCATCCGCCTGCTGGCGATCTTTGCCCAGCACCTCGCCGCGCTGAGCAACCAGCTCATGGTGCGGGAGGAAAAGGCCGAGGCGCCCATGATCGCGCGGGCGCGCAGCTACATTGACACCCATCAGAGCGAAGAGCTCTCCCTCAAGGAGGTGGCGCGGGCGGTCAACACGAGCGCCTTCTATTTCTGCAAGATGTTCAAGCAGGCGACCGGCCTGACGTTCACCGATTATCTGGCGCGGGTGCGGGTGGAAAAGGTGAAGAACCTGCTGCTCAATCCGCACAAGCGGGTCAGCGAGGCGGCCTTCGAGGCCGGCTTCCAGTCGCTCTCGCAGTTCAACCGCGTGTTCAAGAAAATCGAGGGCCTCTCGCCCAGCGATTTTCGCGAGCGCCTCCACGCCAGCGGCGGCTCGATCCCGGCCTGAGGGCGGCCGGGCGGACCATCTCTCAGGCTCCCGTCGGCTGGTGCCAGGGCAGGGGGCAGACCGGCTTGCCATTGGCGCCATCGCCGGCGGCATGGGCGTTGACGGGCGAATACTGGCAGACCTCGCAAAACGCCTGAATCTCGCGGTGGGCAAGAAAGCGGAACGTCAGCAGCAGTTCGTCAATGCAGCCGGTGGCGGCCACATCGTCGAGATGATGCTGGCTGCGGGGGACGGCCTGGGCCACGAAGGCCAGCGCGGCCTGGCCGGCGATGAAATAGTTGATCAGCGGATTGAGCCGGCAGTGGCAGCTCGTGCCGATGATGCGCGTGGCCGGGGGGTGGCGGGTCAGCCACTGGTGGGCGGATTTGCTGTGAAACAGGGAAAAGAGCTGCCGGAGCGACTCGTCCATCAGGTAGACGAGGGTGTCCGGATTGCCCAATGGCGTAGTCGCGGGAGCGGCGCGCAGGAGAGTCTCCCACTTCCGCTTGATCTCCGCGCGGTGGCCATCCAGGGCCTCCAAGTACGCTTTCTTCACGCTGCCATCATGACAGGTAACGCACCAGCCGGCAGCGCACGCCTTGGCGAGTTTTGCGCATTTTTTGCAGCACGGAAACCCACGGCCGGCCGGGGCCGGCGCGCCTAAGCCTGCCGCCCGAAGAACCCGGCGGTCTGGCGGATGACCGCGACCAGCCGGTCGACCTCATCCCGGGTGTTGTAGAGGTAGAAGCTGGCGCGAGTGGTGGCGGGTAGGCCGAGTTTGCGCAGCAGGGGTTGGGTGCAGTGATGGCCGCCCCGCAGGGCGATGCCTTCCTGGTCGGCGAACGTCACCACATCGTGTGCGTGAATGCCTGCCAGGGCGAAACTGACCAGCCCGCCGCGCGTCCCGGACGGTCCGAGGAGGCGGAGCCCGGGGACTTCGCGCAGGCACCCGCAGGCGTAGCGGGCCAGCTCCTCATCATGGGCGGCGATCGGCGCGCGGCCGACGGCATCGAGGTAGTCCATGGCAGCGTGCAGGCCCACGGCGCCGGCGATGTCGGGGGTGCCGGCCTCGAACTTGTGCGGCACCTTGTTCCAGGTGCTCTGCTCGAACTGCACCGAGGCGATCATCTCGCCGCCCCCCTGGAAGGGGTCGAGCGACTCGAGCAGCGGCAGGCGGCCATAAAGCACGCCGATGCCGGTGGGACCAGCCATCTTGTGCCCGGAAAAGGCCAGGAAATCGCAGCCCAGAGCCTGGACGTCGAGGGGGAGGTGACCGGCGCTCTGGGCGGCATCGACCACGGTGACGGCGCCGTGGCGGCGGGCGCGGGCGCACAGTTCGGCCACGGGGTTGATCGTGCCCAGCGTGTTAGAGATGTGCGTGAACGCGAAAAGCTTCACGTTCCGTGCGAGCAGCTCGTCGAGGCGGCTGAGATCGAGCAGCCCCTCGTCGCCGGTGACGGGGATGAAAAGCAGCTGCGCGCCCGTGCGCTGCGCGAGCAGCTGCCACGGCACCAGGTTGCTGTGGTGTTCCATCTCGGTGACGAGGATGGCGTCACCGCGCCGCAGGCGCGGGGTGAACACATAGGCGACCAGATTGATGCCCTCCGTCGTGCCGCGCGTGAAAATAACCTCCTCCGGGGCCGCGGCGTTGATGAACCGGGCGGCGCGGGCGCGGGCTGCTTCATAGGCGATGGTGGCCCGGTGGCTCAGCTCATGGATGGCGCGGTGGACATTGGCATTGTCCCGCTCGTAGTAGCGCACCAGCGCCTCGATCACGGCGCGGGGTTTCTGCGTGGTGGCGCCGTTGTCGAGGTAGATCAGCGGCCGGCCATGGACCGACTGCTGCAGGATGGGAAAATCCGCGCGCCGCGCGGCCCAGTCGGGGACGGAGGTGGGCGGTTTCATTCGGTGGTGGCGGTGGCGGCCTCGCCGTGGATGGCATTGAGGGCGGCGTGCCAGCCGAGCGTCGCGCACTTGATGCGGGCGGGGAACTGGTGGACACCGGCGAAGGCGGAAAGATCGAGATCCTCCTCGTCGGCGGTGCCCGAGGAGACAATGTCCTTGAACCGGCCGAACAGCGCCTCGGCCTCGGCGATCGTCCGACCCTTGAGCCGCTGGGTCATCAACGAGGTGGAGGCCTGGGAAATGGCGCAGCCGGCACCTTGAAAGCTGATGTCGGTGATGCGGTCGCCGTCGACCCGCACGTAAACCGTGACTTCGTCGCCGCAGACCGGATTGTTGCCCGCCGCGACGCGGTTGGCGGCCGGCAGCTTGTGATAATTCCGCGGGCGACGGTTATGATCGAGGATGACGCTTTGGTAGAGTTCGGTCAGGTCCATGAAAACTGTGAACCTAAGCGGGATTTGGCTCCACCGCTAGTGGTTTTTACGGCCAGGGGCGAGCTATGCCGGCGGTGTAGCCAAAGTCGTGAGACTTTGGACCCCCGCTCCCAGCCAAACTCTCACCAGCCGTCGCTCGTCGAGCTATGGCCGGCCGGCGAGTTTGGCTGCAAGAAGCGAAAAAAGGCCGGGCCCGGCCGGACGATCACGGATACAGCCACTGCTCCCGCCAAGAGCCGTTGACCCGAGCATACAGGATGCGCTCATGGCGGCGGAAGGGCTTCTGCTTCCAGAATTCAATGCGCTCGGGCACCACGCGGTAACCCGACCAGAAGGGCGGGCGCGGAATGGCGCCGAGGGGATGGCGCAGGACGACCTTGGCGCAGGCCTGTTCGAGATCAAAATAGCCTTGCATCGGCCGCGATTGCTGCGAGGCCCAGGCGCCGATCTGGCTCAGACGAGGACGGGTGGCGAAATAGGCGTCGGCCTCGGCGTCGCCGACCCGCTCGACCGGGCCGGTGACACGCACCTGGCGCCCGAGCGGATTCCAATAGAAGCAGAGTTCGGCCCGGGGATTGGCCCGGAGGTCATCCGCCTTGGCGCTTTCGAGGTTGGTGTAGAAGACGAAGCCGCGTGCGTCGGCGTGCTTCAGCAGGACCATGCGCACGGAAGGGCGCCCCGTCGCGTCAGCCGTGGCCAGCGCCATGGCCGTGGGTTCGTCCAGGCCGCAGTGCTGGGCGTCATCGAACCAGGCGAGGAACTGGGTGATGGGGTCGATCATGGCTGGGCACCTTCAAGGCCGGCCGGCGTGGCCGGGGCCGCGCGGTGGTCGGGCAAGCAAAGGGGCGGGGATAAAGATCAGCCGCTGGTGACGGACTTGGTGGTGGCAGGGCCGTCGCCATTCCTGGGCGCCGGCGGCTTGGGGGCGGGGACGGCAGGACCGGCGGCGCCGCCAACGTGCGAAGCGGCGAGTTTTTGATAGAGGGCGAAACGCTTGTGCACCTCCCGCTGCGCCAGTTGCGTGAGTTCCTGCGAACGCGCGGGATCCTTCTTCTCCAGCATGCGGAAGCGGTTCTCCGACTTCATGTACTTGCCGAGCTCGGTCTTGGGCGGGGGAGAATCCAGCAGCAACGGGTTCTCACCGCGCTCGGCCCGGCGCGGATCATAACGGAAGAGCGGCCAGTAGCCGGTTTCCACGGCGAGCTTCTGGTGCTCGATGCCGTCGGTCAGAGAATAACCGTGCGCGATGCAGTGGGCGAAGGCGATGATGAGCGACGGGCCGGGGAAGGACTCGGCTTCGCGCAGGGCGGCGAGTGTCTGGTTGTCCCGGGCGCCGATGGCGATGCGGGCGACGTAGATGCTGCCGTAGGTCATGGCCAGCATGCCCAGATCTTTCTTGCCGGTGGCCTTGCCCCCCATGCTGAAGCGCGCGGTCGCCCCGAGCGGCGTGGCCTTGGAGCACTGGCCGCCAGTGTTGGAATAGACCTCGGTGTCAAGGACCAGCACGTTGACCTTGCGGCCGGAGGCGAGGACGTGGTCGAGGCCGCCATAACCGATGTCGTAGGCCCAGCCGTCGCCGCCGATGATCCAGACGCTCTTCTTGACGAGGTAATCGGCAAGGTCGCTGAGCTGGCGCGCCAGCGCATCGGAGGGGAAGCCGGCGAGCTTCTCGCGCAACTCCGCGACCCGGGCGCGCTGGGCGGCGATGGCCGCCTCGGTGCCCTGGTCGGCGTGCAGGAGCGCCTCGACCAGAGGCGGGCCGACCCGGGTCGCGAGTTTCTGGAGGAGGTCGCGGGCGAAGGCCTCCTTGCAGTCGATGCCCACGCGCAGGCCGAGGCCGAACTCGGCGTTGTCCTCAAACAGCGAATTGGACCAGGCGGGGCCGCGGCCTTCCTGGTTCCGCGTGTAGGGCGTGGTCGGCAGGTTGCCGCCGTAGATGGAGGAGCAGCCCGTGGCGTTGGTGATGAGCGCCCGGTCGCCGAAGAGCTGGGTGAGCAGCTTGAGGTAGGGGGTCTCGCCGCAGCCGGAGCAGGCGCCGGAGAATTCGAACAGGGGATCGAGGAATTGGGCGCTTTTCACCTGATCGAGCTTCAGGGCGGTGCGATCCGGCGAAGGCAGGCGCAGGAAGAACTCGAAATTGTCGCGCTCCACCTGGCGCAGCGCCGGTTGCGGCTGCATGTTGATGGCCTTCTTTTTCGGATCGGTCTTGTCCTTGACGGGGCAGAACTGCACACAGAGTTCGCAGCCCGTGCAGTCCTCGGGCGCGACCTGCAGCGTGTAGCGCATGCCCTTGACCTCGGGGGAACGATATTCGGTCGAATGGAAGGCGGCCGGTGCCCCGACCAGGGCCTCCGGAGGATAATATTTCGCGCGGATCGCGGCGTGGGGACAGATTTCGACGCACTTGTTGCACTGGATGCAGAGCGCCGTGTCCCACACGGGGATTTCGTCGGCGAGATTGCGTTTCTCCCAGTGGGAGGTGCCGGTCGGCCAGGTGCCGTCAGGCGGGAAGGCGCTCACCGGGAGCGAATCGCCGCGGCCGGAGAGCATGACGGCGGTGACGTTGCGGATGAAGTCGGGCGCATCCTCGGGCACGGGGGGCGGGCGGTGCGACGCGAGGGAGGTGCCGGCCGGGATGGACACTTCCCGGAGGGCCTCCAGGGCACTGTCGACGGCGGCGATGTTCTTCTTCACCACTTCTTCGCCCTGCTTGCCGTAGGATTTCTTGATGGCCAGCTTGATGCTCTCGAGGGCCTGCGGCAGCGGCAGCACCCGGCTGAGCGCAAAGAAGCAGACCTGCATGATGGTGTTGATGCGTCCGCCGAGGCCGCAGGCCTGCGCGACGGCGCCGGCGTCGATGGCATAGAAGCGCAGTTTTTTCGCGGCGATCTCCCGCTGGGTCTCCAGGCTCAGGCGGTTCCAGAGCGTCTCGACCGGGCCGGGGGCATTGAGCAAAAACACCCCGCCGGGCGCAGCATGATCAAGCACGGGCTGCACCTCGAGAAGGGTGAACTGGTGGCAGGCGAGGAAGGAGGCCTGGTGGATGAGGTACGGGGCGCGGATGGGACGGTCGCCAAAACGCAGGTGCGAAATGGTGACTGCGCCCGATTTTTTCGAATCGTAGACGAAATAGGCCTGCGCAAACTTGCCCGCCTCCTCCCCGATGATCTTGATCGTGTTCTTGTTGGCGCCGACGGTGCCGTCGGACCCCAGGCCAAAGAAGACGGCGCTCGTGCGGTCCGGTGGCTCGATATCCACGGCTGGATCGTAGGTGAGCGAAAGGCCGGTGACATCGTCGTGGATGCCGATGGTGAAGGGGTTCTTCGGCTGCGGGCGGCCCAACTCGGCAAAGACCGCGAGGGCCATGGCGGGGGTGAATTCCTTCGAGGAGAGGCCGTAGCGGCCGCCGATGATCGTAAGCCGGCCGCCGCGGGGCGAGAACCAGCCCGCCAGCTCGGCTTCGCGGAGGGCAGCGACGACGTCGACATAGAGCGGCTCGCCGACGGCGCCGGGCTCCTTGGTGCGGTCGAGCACAGCGAGGGAACGGACCGTGCGGGGCAGCGCGGCGGCGAACGCCCGGACAGAGAAGGGGCGGTAAAGCCGGACCTTCAGGACGCCGGTCTTCTCTCCGTTGGCGTTGAGCCAGGCAGCGGTTTCGGCCGCGGTTTCCGCACCCGAGCCCATGACGACGATCACGCGTTCCGCCTCCGGATGGCCCTCATAGTCGAAGAGATGATAGCTGCGGCCGGTGAGCCGGGCGAACTGATCCATCACCTCCTGCGTGATGGCCGGGGCCGCATCATAGAAGCGGTTGATGGATTCGCGGGCCTGGAAGAAGACATCAGGGTTCTGCGCCGTGCCGCGGATCACGGGATGGTCCGGGGTCAGGCCGCGGCGGCGGAAGGCGGCGAGCGCCCCGGCGTCAATGAGCGCGCGGAGCGTGTCATCGCCCAGTCGGTTGATGGTGTTGACCTCGTGCGAGGTCCGGAAACCGTCGAAGAAGTGGAGCACGGGCACCCGGGTGCGCAGCGTGGTGGCGTGCGCGATGGCGGCAAGGTCATGCGCTTCGAGCGGGGAATTGGAGGCCAGCATCGCCCAGCCGCACTGCCGGCAGGCCATGACGTCGGACTGGTCGCCGAAAATGGAAAGGGCGTGCGTGGCGAGGGTGCGGGCGCTGACATGGATGACGCACGGCGTGAGCTCGCCGGCGATCTTGTACATGTTGGGGATCATCAGCAGGAGCCCCTGCGAGGCGGTGAAGGTGCTGGCGAGTGCGCCGCCTTGCAGCGCGCCGTGCACCGCCCCGGCCGCACCGCCTTCCGATTGCATCTCGACGACCTCGGGGATCTGGCCCCAGATGTTCGACTGGCGCGCGACCGCCCATTCATCGGCATATTCGGCCATCGTCGAAGAGGGCGTGATCGGATAGATGGCGAAGATATCGCTGAGGCGGTAGGCGACGGAGGCGACGGCCTCATTGCCATCAAGGGTGGAGATGGTGGATTTGGGAGCAGTTTTCACGGCAAAAGAATGACTAAGTGATTGAAGCACCAGAAGATTGCCAAAGGGTAGCGCCGTTCAGACGGCACGGCTCCGCATCCCTTGGCGAGCTTTGCGCAGATATTGAAACCGGCTGGAGACGGGCAGGATGCGTGCGCGGTGGAGGCAGGGCTGGCCGCCACGCGCGGAGGCGCGGACATTTGGTTCGCGGGCCACAAAAAACCCCGGCTTGCAACCGGGGTTTGCAGGGGAGACGACAGTCTGCCGGGCGCTTATTTGGCGGGCGGGGGAGGCGGCATCTGGGCCAGCGAACTCTCGGCCACTTTTTGCGCAACGATGTCGTACATGCGCTGGATTTCCAGTTCGGCGGTGCGGCGGTCAATCTTGGCCAGTTCGACTTTTTTGGAAGACTCGAGGACCTCGCGATTCATGGCCTCGCGCTGGTTGCGAAGATTGGTAATCTGGACATCGAGGTCGGCAATTTCCTTGGTCAGCCGGTCGGCTTCGTTTTCGTATTTGGCAGTTTCTTCGCTGATCTTGCGATCCTGCTCCTCCTTGTCCAGGCGGGCCTTTTCCTGGCGCTGGCGCTCCTTTTCATTCCGCGCCGCCTGGGCCTTGCGGGCGTCCTCTTGAGCCTTGAGCTCGATCTCCTTGCGGCGGGCATCGTCCGCCGCCTGCTGCTCCACGATGCGCTGCTCCTCGGCGCGAGCCTGGGCTTCCATTTGGGGTTCCGCGACCTTCGTGTAATAGACCCCGAAGATGATCAGTAGAATGACCGGAAGTATGACGTAAAACTTGTTCATGGATACGGGGGAGGTTGACAGCTTAGCTCTTCTTGGCCTTTGCCGCCGCCGCTTCGGCGCGGGCTTTTTCCACTGCGGCGAGCTGGTCAAGCAGGTTGAGGTAAGTTTTTACATTGGCCTCGGCTTGGCGGACATAGGTGCGCAGAAAGGCCTCTTCGTCGAGGTATTGCGTTTTATCGAGCTCAAGTTTCGCGATCTGATCCTTTACATCCTCGGCATCGCCTTTCAGGCGGTCCAGCTGGGGACGGAGGCGTTTGTTGACATCGTCAAAAGCCCGGTTGCGGCGGTCGATCAGGGCGGCACGGGCTGCCTTTTCCTCCTCTTCGCGCTTTTCCTTGGCTGCGCGGGCTGCGATGCGGATGTTCTGGGCCTCGATAGCGTCCTCAATGGCCTTCTTGCGCTGCAGGGCCTCCCGAAGGATGCGTTCCTTCTTTTCTTCCAGTTTCCGGACCTCCTCCTTCCGCTGCCTTTCCAGGTAGGTCTTGTTGAAATTCCAATAGAAGGCGCCGAAGACCAGCAGGCCGACCACTGGCCAGATAACGTAGGCTTTATTCATGACAGACGGGATGGATCAGAGGTGAGGGTGGGATGTTAAAGCGGCTTTAGGATTGGGCCTGGAGACGGTTTTCGCGATCCTGGATGGTGGCCTTGATGGCTTCCTCCATCTGTTTGGCTTCCTTCTTGGCTTCGGGGTACTGGGCGGCCTGCGTGGCCGCCTTGAGGGCTTCATCGTACTCCTTGAGGTCCAGGGCGAGGTAGGCGTAAAACAGCCAGGCGATGTGTGGCTTCTCCGTACCGCCCTTTGCGATGCAGGCCTTCATGTGGGCAAAGGCTTCCTTAATCTTGTCGATGGTGAAGTAGATCTGGGCGATCTGGTACTCAATCTGACCGGAAGTCGGGAAAATCTTGGCCGCCTCATCAAGCGTGCTGATCGCCTTGAACTCCCGGTTCATCTGCTGATAGGAATTGGCGAGCAGTTCATAATTCGACCGGGTCCGCTCAATCGTGTTGTTCCGCAGGCCCTGATCGAGCAACCGGCAGGCCTCGCTGTACTGCGCGAGGTTGAAATAGATGGAAACGAGATTGTAGTTGTCCTTTGCCGTGTTCATGAGCCCTAGTTGCTGGGCCCGTTCGATGGTGAGGGCAGCCCGGAGATTGTAGCTGAAGGAGGCCTGATCCTCATGCTTTTCCGCAGCGGCAATGCCGAGCTGGAGATAGGTATTGGCCAGCTGTTGCCAGAAATTCCGGCTGTCGGGCTTTTGCTTGACCAGCAGTTCCAGGAGTTCGGCTCCCTCCTTGAAGCGGCCAAGCTGGAAAAGCTCGGCCAGCTTCAACTGGTAGAGATTGTCGCGCGGGCGGGTCGTCGAGCGCAGGCTTTTTTCCGTCCACAAAAGCGCCTTTTCCATCAGGGGGAAATTGGTGCCCTTTTCCTTGGCGTGGGTTGGTTCGGTCGAAGGCTGGGACTGATAGAAATACAGCAGGGAGATGAAGTAGAGCTGGTCGGTCGTGAAATTCTTCGCGTCCTTCAACCACACTTCCAAGGCCTGGCTGGCCCTGCCGTAGAGCTCGGTCTGGCGTTGGAGATCCTTGGTGCTGCTGGCCTCGTTGAAGGTGATCTGCGCCACGAAATAGCGCATTTCCTGCCGGGTTTTCTCCGGGTAATAATGATGCTTGTCGTCGATGGCCAGGCCGTGCTCGAGCGCACGCAAGGCGTTGACCTGGTCGTTCTTTTGAAAATAGGTTTGTGCCTGGATCTGGTACAGGAGCGCCTCGTCGTAGCTGCCGGGCTCGACCTTGGTGAGGCCCTCCTTGATGATGCTAAGCGCCTTGTCCCAGTTGCTGGCCTCGTTCGCCGGACGCAGGGAATTGTTGAGCAGGTCGCTGATCTCATCGCTGACTTGAGGCAGCTGGTCGCTCTGCGCCTGCGCTGGCGCGGCGGCCGACAAGCCCGCGCCCAAGCCCACGGCGACCAGCAGGGCTTTCAGAAAGAGGTTGGTCCGAAACAAGGCCATGTGGATAGACGGGAAAGGTTGGTCACTCGTTGATGTTGAAAACGATGGGCACGGACATGCGGGTGTTGACCGCGCGGCCACCCTTCCGGCCGGGCCGGAACTTCCACCGGCTGACCGCCTGCACCGCCGGCGCCTCGAACTCGCGCCGGGTGGAATTGATGATATAGGCGTCACGCACATCGCCATTGACGTCCACGATGAAGCCGACGTTCACTTCGCCGCTCACACCCTCCCGGCGCATTTCAAAGGGATAATTGGGCTGTTGCTGAAGACGGGCCACGGGGATCTGGTCCAGCTGGGAGATGTCGAAGATCTGGCCCAAACCCCGGCCGAAGCCGGATGGCGGGATGGGGGGAATGGTGACGACGCCTTTGGCCTGCGTCATGCCCGGAGGCGGAGGCGGTGCGATCTGCTGCACGAAGGTGGCGTCAGGCACGACGGTCGGAATGTCTACCAGGGAGGGCGGGGCGAATGCCACAGGGACCATCTCCTCGTCCGGGGGTATATCCTCCATTTTTTTCGTTTCCGGAGGCTCGGGCGGAAGCGTGGGCATCTCGATCTGGATGGTATCTTCGGTCTTGGCGGGTCCGTGCTTCACCACCACGGAGGGACGGTTCAGGCCGAAGAGGAAGCCCACGTGCAGCAAAACCGAGACGGCGACGCCGATGATGAGATCCTTGCGCATGAGTGATAGGCCCTGAAATTAAAGTCGCGGTTAAAGGGGGTGGTGGGATTATTTGCCGGTCTGCCGGGTGCGGGTCTCCATCGAAACCTTTTCGATGTTGGCCTTGCGGACCTCGTCGAGCACCAGCACCGTGATCCCCCATTTGGCTTTGTCGTCACCGGCGACGAGGATCCGGGGGAGCTGCACCTGCTTTTTGTATTGCTCCAGCCGGGCCGGCAATTCGTCGATGTCGATCAGCTCGCGGTTCCAGTAGACATTGCCCTGATCGGAGACCTGGATGACGAGGAGATCCTTGGTTTCCGGCGGCGGCGTGCTTTCCTGCGAGGCCACGGGGAGGTCCACCGGCACCGACTGAATGCGGTTGAGCGAAAGCGTGAAGAGCACGAAGGTGGCGAGCAGGAAGAAGATGACGTCGATCAGCGGGATGATCTCGATGCGCGCCTTCTTGCGGGGACGAAGTTGGATGCGGATGCCTTCCATGGGGGGATCGTGGTTCGCCTGGTACTCGGCTACTGAATGATAACGAAGCTCCGGCGGATTTCTTAGTCTAGCGACGCAGGCTCCTATTTGCTCTGGAAGATGCGGGTTTCGATGTAGATCTTGGGAATGCCGGCGATGCGCACCTGGTCGACAACATAGACCGCCTGGGCAAACAGGGCGCGCTCGTCGGCATTGATCAGAATGCGGGGGTCGGCCTCCTCCATCTTGTATTTCTGGAGGCGGGCGACGAACTCATCGAGGGTGATCATATCCTTGTCCCAGGCGATCATGCCCTCGGCGGTGACCGTGAGCGTGACCGCGCCGGAAGGGTCGCGCGGGAGGCTGGTGGCCGAGGTGGGCAACAACACAGGCAATCCTCCCGTCTTATTCAACGAAAGCGTGAAGAGCACGAAGGTGGCGAGCAGGAAGAAGATGACGTCGATCAGCGGAATGATCTCGATACGCGCCTTTTTTCTGCCGCCGGAACTACTGCCGCCACCATGCATAAGTCAGAAGGATTGGTTGTTGCTCAGTCGAGGAGGGGAATGAGGCCGCCGCTGCCGGCGACCGCCGGCCGTCATTTGCGGACGGAATTGCCGGCTTCCGACTTGCTGATGATCAGTTCGAGGGCGTTGGAGACGTCCTCCACCTCATGGCGCGCCTCTTCGAGGCGGGCGTTGAGATAATTGAAGGGAAAGAGAGCGCTGACGGCGATGAAGAGGCCGCAGGCGGTGGCGATCAGGGCTTCGGCCACACCACCGGTGATGCTGCCCGCCTTGGAGGCGATGTCGCCGCCGGCGCCCAGCGAGCCGAAGGTGCGCATCATGCCCGTGACCGTGCCGAGCAGGCCGAGAAGCGGGGCGGCGGTGATGACCGTGTCGAGCGTGGCGAGGCCCTGCTGGAAGCGGGCGAGCTCCTGATTGGAGGCCCGGATGAACGCGTTGGAGAGGGAGATGTCCTTGTTGGAGAGCGCGTAGACCAGCACGCGGGCCACGAAGTCTTTGCTCTGTTTGCCCAGGGTGACCGAACCCTCGACGTCCCGGTTCTCCACCTTCTCGAGCATTTTCTCCACCAGCTCGTGATCGCGGTGGGCATTCTCGCGCACGATGAAGATGAGGCGTTCCACGACGACGGTCAGGCCGAGGAACGAAACGAGCAGGACGGGCCACATGACGGCTCCTCCCGCTTTGAACAACTCCATGGGAGTCTTGCCCATCAGTAACTCGAAGGCCAGAGGCAGATGCAGTGTGATCATGATCGGATGGTGGGTGATTTAAGGTTGGTGGTGATTAAGAAAGGTTCGGAGCCGGAGGAGGGGAAGGGAAAGGAGCGGGCGGTGGGGAGGGGAGTCAGCGCTATGGACAAATCCATCGGTGTTCAATCATCAAAAGATCGGCATCGATAGCAACAACTCGAAGTTTGGGGAGAAAAAAACAAGAGCACGGGGTTAATATTAGCGAGGCAACAGGAACTGACGGGGTCTAGATAATAAGCGGGGGCAGTTGCGATACAAACACGGCCGAACTACAGCGAAGGCTAGACTGGCGATAAAGAATCCGCCCGTCCGCTTGATCTGACATCTGGGCGGGATAGACTCGGCTGGGGGTGGTAGTGTTCAAAGAGGAAGGGAAGAATTGGTTTTAATGGCCCGGCGCTGTCAATTCCCTTTCTCGGATTTTGCCGGCGAAGCGAGTAGAGTCCTGAGCTGGCGAAGTCCCTGCGACTTCGCGCGGGGCACTCGCCGCGCGACAAGGGCCTGCCACGAGCAAGCCAGACAGGGCGTGTCGTACCGAGCGCCGCAGGCGCGACATCAGCCATGGCTGCCCGACTAGGACTCGAACCTAGACAAACGGAGTCAGAGTCCGTTGTGCTACCATTACACCATCGGGCAGTAAGATCATTCATGGCCGCGGCCCAGATCCGTGAGACTGCACTCCAGCACCAAGGTCGGAGGCAAGGCGCAGTCATGGCCGCGGCTGGATCGATAACGGGCGCGCAGACGCATGAGGGCAGAAATGGAGCCGGCGATGGGATTCGAACCCGCAACCGCCTGTTTACAAAACAGGTGCTCTGCCGTTGAGCTACGCCGGCGTGTGTCACCGACCATTGGGAAAGGAGATGCAAACAACAACCACCCGGGCTGGCAGGACAGAGGTGGTGGCTCCCCGGGGACTCGAACCCCGAACCTACTGATTAAGAGTCAGCTGCTCTGCCAATTGAGCTAGGAAGCCAGAGCGGAAGGGAAAACCCTCGACAACACCCGGTCGATGTCAACCCCGTTTTCCACTCGTGGCGCGGGAAAAATGCGCGGTGAAGGGATCGAAAAATTCGCGGAAGAAAATCTTCCGCCATTGCGATCGCGGCCGGAGCCGGACGCGATGGCGTTTCCCGGCCGGAAGACGCCGTGCGCCGCGGGTCACTTTGCCCTTGCCAAGGCTGGCAGCGTCTCTTGTTCTGACCCGCTCCGCTCGTCGGAGCCATTGTCATGCAAAAGACCAAGAAGTCCGTTGCGAAACGTTTCAAGCTGTCGGCCCGGGGCAAGCTCATGCATCGCTCGCCCGGGACCCGGCATCACGCCAACCAAAAGTCCCCGAAGCAGAAGCGGCGGTTGGGCAAAGCGAAGGCTCTGTCCGTTACTCACGCCGCGCCGCTGCTCCGGTGCCTGCCGCACGGCTTGAGCTGAACCCTCATTTCGTCCGGCGGGTGATTCCCCAGGCGACCCGCCGACGACCAACACCATCCTCCATCCAACATGCCTCGTGTCACCAACTCCCCCGCGTCGCGCAAGCGGCGCAAGAAAGTGCTGAAATACGCCAAGGGCTATTTTGGCAACAAGTCCAAACTGTTCCGCTACGCCAAGGAGGCCGTCCAGCACGCCTGGCAGTACGCCTACGCTGCGCGCAGGAAAAAGAAGGGCGACTGGCGCGGCCTCTGGATCGTGCGGGTCAACGCCGCCTGCCGCAACGCCGGCATCAGCTACAACCGCTTCATCGAGGGTCTGAAGGCCGCCGGCATCGAACTCGACCGCAAGATGCTGGCCGACCTGGCCGTGCGCGATGAGACGGCGTTTAACGGCCTGGTGCAGAAGGCCCAGGCCGCGTTAAAAACCAAGGCTGGCGCCGCCAAGACGTAGGGCGCCTGGCGGCCGGGCCCGCGGGTCAACCAAGGCTCGCCTTCCGCCGGCCAAACCATTTCGCTGCAGGACGGGCCTCTCTGGAGCGCCCGTCCTTTTCTTTTTCAACCACGGATCGCACGGATGAGACTCGTTTTGGGCAGCCAAAGCCGTGAGGCTTTGGCAGATGGGCTAAACTCTCACCAGCCGTCGCTCTTCGAGCTATGGCCGGCACGCGAGTTTGGCGACGCCTTTTCCCATCCGCGCTGATCTGTGCCCTCCGCAGTGGGATCACTTTCGTCCATGCAAAACCAGCTCTCCGTCCTCCTGGCCAAGGCCCAGGCCGACCTTGCGGCCGTCCGCGCGCGGCCCGGGTTCGAGGCCGCCAAGGCCCGGTATGTCGGCCCCAACGGCGAACTCACCGCCCTCATGAAACAAATGGGCGCCGTGCCCAAGGAGCAGCGGCCCGCGCTCGGCCGGCTCATCAACGAGGCCAAGGCGCAGTTGCAGGCGCTGTTCGACACCACCCTGCGCGCGCTCGAGGACGCCGAGATCGCCGCCCAGCTCGGGCCGCCGGTCGACGCCACGCTGCCGTCGCCTGACGGCGGTCCCGGCACCTACCATCCGCTCACGCAGGTGCGCGAGGAGATGTGCCGCATCCTGCGCCAGGTCGGTTTCATCGTGGCCGACGGATCGGAGGTGGAGACCGAATTCTATTGCTTCGATGCGCTCAACACGCCGCCCGACCATCCCTCGCGCGACGTGAAGGACACCTTCTATTTCCCCGACACCGCGCGCTTCGGCAATGTCTCGCGGCGGATCGAGGGGGAAAAATATCTCCTGCGCACGCATACCTCGTCGGTGCAGATCCGCACCATGCTGCAGCATCCGCCCCCGGTGCGCATCGTCTCGCCCGGCCGCACGTTCCGCCGCGACACCACGGACGCCACCCACAGCGCCAATTTTCACCAGCTCGAGTGCCTGTATGTCGACCGCGATGTGACTGTGCGCGACCTCAAGGCGCTGCTCGACTACATCTTCGCCTCGCTCCTCGGTCCGGAAACCAAGACCCGCTTCCGTCCGCACTACTTCGGCTACACCGAACCCAGCTTCGAGGTCGACCTCTCCGCGAAGCACCTGCCCAAGGTGAACAAGGAATGGATCGAGATCGGCGGTTGCGGCATGGTCGATCCGTCCGTGTTCGAGGTCGTCGGCTATGACCCCGCGGTCTGGACCGGCTATGCCTTCGGCATGGGGCTCGAGCGCCTCGCCATGATGCTCTACGGCATCGATGACATCCGCTATTTCTACCAGAACGACCTGCGGTTTCTCAGGCAATTCGCCTGAGTCCAGTAGCGAGGAGTGAGGAGCGAGCATCGAGCATGGCAGACAAGTCACAATCGTTTCGAGACCTGCTCGTGTGGCAAAAGGCCCACGCGTTCACCTTGGCTATCTGCCGTTGCACGGAGCCCTTTCACAAGCACGAGCTCTTTGCGCTCACGTCGCAGCTTCGTCGGGCCGCAGCCAGCATCCCCTCGAACTTTGTTGAAGGTTTCCGTAAACGTACCAAGCCCGACAAGCTCCGTTTCTACAACACGGCCCAAGCATCTGCCGATGAATGCCTGTATCAACTGATTCTCGCGCATGACCTCGGGTATGCAGGCACCACGACGCTCCAAGCAAACCTTGAAGAGGTATCTCGTCTGCTTCAGGGCTACATCAACGGCCTCGAACGCGGCTCGTGATCTGCTCGCTGCTTACTACCCGCTACCTTCCGATGAAACTCTCCCTCAACTGGCTCAAGTCTTACGTCGCGCTCGACGCTCCGATCGACGAGATCACCCACGCGATCACGTTTCTCGGCTTCGAGGTCGAACAGGTCATCCGCACCGGCGTGCCGCCGCTGCAGCATGTCGTCGTCGGCGAAGTGCTCGCGCGGGAGCAGCATCCCAACGCCGACAAGCTCACCGTCTGCACGGTCGACGTCGGCCCGGCGGGCGGCGTCAAGACCATCGTCTGCGGCGCACCGAACCACCGGGTGGGCGACCGGGTGCCCGTGGCGCTGCCCGGCGCCGTCCTGCCCGGCGATTTCAAGATCAAGCAGTCCAAAATCCGCGGCCAGCTCTCCGACGGCATGATGTGCGCGCCGGACGAGCTCGGCTTGGGCGGCGGGCATGAGGGCCTGCTCATCCTTGATGGGCGCCCCCCGCTGGGGGCGCCCATCAACGAGGTGCTGCCGCCGGGCGACGTGGTGTTCGACGTCGAGATCACGCCCAACCGCCCCGACGGACTCAGCCACCTCGGGATGGCGCGCGAACTGGCCGCCTGGTTCCGCCGGGATCTCGTTTATCCGCCGGTAAAATTTGCCGGACTGCCCGCGGGCGCGCCCGAGCGCCGCGACCTGCTGGGTGGAATTTCCGTCGAGGCCGACGAGGACTGCCCGCTCTACACGGCGCATGTCATCAGCGGCGTCAAGATCGGCCCCAGCCCGGCCTGGCTGCAGGAACGGCTCACCGCCGTCGGCCTGCGTCCGATCAACAACGTCGTCGACGTGGGCAACTACGTCATGCTCGAGACCGGCCAGCCGGTGCATGCCTTCGATGCGAAAAAGATCGGCGGCGGCCGGATCGTGGTCCGCCATGCCCGCCAGGGGGAGAAACTCGTCACGCTCGACGGCAAGGATCGCGTGCTCAGCGGCCGCATGCTCGTCATCGCCGACGCGGCCAAGCCGCTCGTCATCGCCGGCATCATGGGCGGCGCCAACGCCGAAGTCAACGACACCACCACCGATCTCGTGCTCGAGGTGGCCTACTTCAAGCCCGCCTGCATCCGCTGGACCTCGCGCCAGCTCGGCCTCTCCACCGACAGCTCCTACCGGTATGAGCGCGGCGTCGATCCGCACACGCTGCGGGAGGATGCGCACCGGGCCATCGACCTCATCCTCGAAACCGCCGGCGGGCAGGTTGTTGGACCGTTCTGCCAGGCGGGCGAGGATCGTCCTTGGCAGAGCGAGATCCGGCTCACGCCCGACTACGTTCGCCGGCAGCTTGGGTTCCACATCCCCGACCAGGAGATGAAAGACGCGCTGGAGGCCTTGGAACTGCCCATCGTCCGCGATGAACTCATGTCCGACGGCCAGCCGCAGTGGACGGTGTCGATTCCCAGCTGGCGCGGTGACCTTGACCGCCCCATCGATCTGGTTGAGGAGATTCTGCGCCTCTACGGCACCGACCGGATTCCGCGGAGCACGGTCACGGCGCCCGGCCTGCTCGGCGACGATGCTCCGGTCGTCGTTTTCAATCGCAAGGCCGCCGACTACCTTGTCGGTCAGCATTTCCACGAATGCGTCAACTACACGCTGCGTTCGCTGGCGGAAGTCGGGCCGTGGGTTTCGGCCGCCTCGGCGCAGGAGCTTGCCCTGGCCAACCCCTTCGTCGAGGACCAGTCGCACCTGCGTTCCACGCTGCTGATCGGACTGCTCGAATCCCTCAAGCTCAACCAGTCGCGCGGCACCGGCGCCACGCGGCTCTTCGAAATCGGGCGCGTGTTCATCGAGAGCACCGGCCAAATTTACGAGTGTGCCGCTGCGGCCTTCATCGAGGCGCAGACCAAGGACGCCGGCCGCCAGTGGCTCAAGCGCCCGCCGGCCGATTTCTACACGGCGAAGAACCGGGTGCACATTCTGGCTTCGCATGCCGGGGTGAATCTGGCGGCGTTGACGGCTGCGCCCGTCGCCGGCGGCTGGTTCGGCTGGCAGGAGGGCCATTCGGCGGCCATCGGCGGCCTACGGGACCATGGTTTCGAAGCGCGGTTTGGCCTCATGAATCTCGCGCTGGTCCGCGCGCTCGGCATCGAGGGCCAGGTCATGGCCGGCATTTTCGCGATCCTGCCCGAGAAGCTCGCCGCCGCCGGCGGGCCGCGTCGGTACCAGGAGTTCAGCCATTATCCGCCCGTGCTGCGCGACCTTGCGCTGGTCGTCGACGCCGCCGCGCCGGCCGAGGACGTCCGGCAGGCGCTGGCCCGCGCGGCGCAAACCGTGGCCGGAAGCGCCTTTGCCGTGGAGCGGGTCGCCGTCTTCGACGTCTACCAGGGGCAGGGACTGCCCGAGGGCAAAAAGAGCCTGGCCTTTTCCCTCGTTTTCCGCGCCGCCGACCGCACCCTGACCGATGACGAGGTCAACACGGCGTTTGCGGGAATTCAAAAGGCGATCACCGCTGACGGACGCATGAGCGTGCGGAGTTGAGCGGGGAATGCGGCTAAGCTGGAGCGCTGCTGCGGCGGATAGTCCCGGGCGCGACGGCTTCGGCTATTTGGCCGTGTCCCCTCAGGTACGTTTTTTGCCGGTTGCCATCCGGGGAGGGAATTGACGATGTAGGAATCTGCTTGCCCGTTCGACGGGCTCAGGGCCCCGAGCCTGTCGAGGGGCAGGCGATCCTGAACCGCGAGCGAGCTTCTACATGCAGAGCGATTTCCCATGGCCCATCCTTCCGACATCAACATCGACTACGTGGCGAACCTCGCGCGGCTCGCGCTCACCGACCAGGAGAAGGAGGTCTTTTCCCGGCAGTTGGGCGACGTCATGCGCTACATCGAAAAACTCAGCGAGGTCGACGTGTCGCAGGTCGAGCCCACCGCGCACGCATTCCCCGTTCACAATGTCTGGGCCGACGATGTGCCGCAGCCCGGCCTCCCGGTGGAGGCCGCCCTCCAGAACGCTCCCGCCCGACGCGACAACATGATCGTGGTGCCAGTCGTCGTCGAATGAGCACAACCTCACAGAAGGCCGCGAAGGTCGCCAAGGAATGATGGGGGCATCTTCGTCACCTTCTGCAAGATCAAACCAATCCGCGTGTCTTCTGAATTTTTGTTCAAATCCGCCGGCGAACTCGCCAGCTTGCTCGCTGAGCGGAAGATCTCCTCCGTCGAGCTGACCGGCGCGTTTATTGCGCGGACCAAGGCGGTGGACGGACGCGTCAAGGCGTTCAACTCCTTTGACGAGGCCGATGCGCTCGCCCAGGCCCGCGCCGCCGACGCCCGTCGGGCTGCGGGCCAGGCGCGCGGCACACTCGACGGCCTGCCCGTGGGCATCAAGGATGTCATTGCGGTCGCCGGCCAGCCGTTGACCTGCTCCAGCCGGATGCTGGCGAATTTCATTTCACCCTACGACGCGACCGTCACCCGCAGACTCAGGGACGCCGGGGCGGTCTTGTGGGGCCGGCTCAACATGGATGAATTTGCCATGGGTTCCTCGACGGAGAACTCGGCCTTTCATCCGACGTCCAATCCTTGGGATCTCACGCGCGTGCCTGGTGGCAGCTCGGGCGGCGCCGCGGCCGCCGTCGCCGCCGGCGAGGCACCGCTGGCCCTCGGGTCCGACACCGGCGGCTCCATCCGCCAGCCCGCGTCGTTCTGCGGTCTCGTGGGCCTCAAGCCGACCTACGGACTGGTCTCCCGCTATGGCCTCGTGGCCTTCGCCTCCTCGCTCGATCAGATCGGACCGTTTGCGCGCACCGTTGAGGATGCAGCGATCCTGCTCGGGGTGATCGCCGGTCACGATCCACTCGATTCCACATCCTATCCGGCGCCCGTTCCCGACTACCGGGCGGAGCTCCGGCGGCGGCCGGGGCCTTGGAAGCTCGGCGTGCCCAAGGAGTATTTCAGCAAGGGACTCGACGCCGAGGTCGGCGAGGCGATCAGGGCCGCCATCGAGTTTTATCGCAAATCCGGCTGCGAAATCCGGGAGGTCTCGCTGCCGCTGGCCGCGGATTATGCGATCGCGGTGTATTACATCATCGCCACGGCCGAATGTTCCTCGAATCTGGCCCGCTATGACGGCATCCGCTACGGCCACCGCTCGGCGGCGGCAACCGACGCCATCGATATCTATTTCAAGTCGCGCGCCGAGGGGTTCGGGCCCGAGGTGAAGCGCCGGATCATCCTCGGCACCCATGTGCTCAGCAGCGGCTACTACGACGCCTATTATCTGCGGGCGCAGAAGGTTCGGACCCTCATCCGCAACGACTTCATGCGCGCCTTCCAGGAAGTCGATGCCCTGCTGGCGCCGGTGGCGCCCACGGCCGCCTTCAAGCAAGGCGAGAAGGTCTTCGACCCGCTCGCGATGTACCTGAGCGATATTTACACGATCAGCATCAACCTCGCCGGTCTGCCGGGCATCAGCGTTCCCTGCGGCTTCACGCAAGGCGGGCTGCCCATCGGGCTGCAGATCATCGGCCAGCCGTTCCAGGAGGCCGGCCTGCTCGCCATCGCGCACGCCTACGAACAGGGCCACGACTGGCACACGAAACACCCGGAACTATGAGAACAGTAGCGGGTAGTGAGTAGTGGGTAGCGAGCATGGCAGACAAGTCACAGTCATTCCGCGACGTCCTCGTGTGGCAGAAAGCCCACGCGTTTACTCTCGCCATCTATCGTTGTACCGGGTCATTCCCCAGGCACGAGCTCTTCGCGCTGACTTCGCAACTGAGACGGGCGGCGGCCAGCATCCCTTCGAATTTTGTCGAGGGTTTTCGCAAGCGTACGAGACCCGACAAGCTCCGTTTCTACAACACCGCGCAGGGATCTGCTGACGAATGCCTTTATCAATTGATCCTCGCGCACGACCTTGGCTATTCGGACACCAAGTCGCTTCAGGCCGACCTCGAAGAAGTCTCGCGCCTGCTTCAAGGATACATCAACGGTCTCGAGCGCGATGGCTCCTGATCTATCCACTACCCGCTACTCGCTACCCACTACTTCAGATGCAGTACGAAGCCGTCATCGGTCTCGAGGTCCACGTCCAGGTCAAGACCCGCTCGAAGATGTTCACGCGGGTCGCCGCCGGCTACGGCGAGCCGCCGAACACCCTGACTGACCCGGTCGTGCTCGCGCTGCCCGGCGTGCTGCCGGTGATGAACCAGGCGGCGCTCGACCAGGTGATCAAGGTCGGCCTCATGCTCGGCTGCGAGATCGCCCCGGTCTGCAAGTGGGACCGGAAAAATTATTTCTACCCCGACAGCCCGAAGAACTACCAGATCTCGCAGTACGACCAGCCGATCTGCCGGGGCGGGGTCGTCGAAATCGAGCTGCCCGGACCGTCCCGTAACGTCATGGGCGAGCACAAGCAGATCCCCCTGACCCGCATTCATCTCGAGGAGGATGTCGGCAAGCTCAACCACGCGGGCACCGAATCGCTGGTCGATTACAACCGCGCCGGCACGCCGCTGATGGAGATCGTCTCCGAACCCGCGCTGCACAGCGCCGAAGAGGCGTTCGCCTACCTGACCGCACTCAAGATGGTCATGGTCTACGGGGGGATCTCCGACTGCGACATGGAGAAGGGCCAGATGCGCTGCGACGCCAACGTCTCCATCCGCCGCGCCGGGGAGCAGAAGCTCGGCACGAAGGTCGAGCTCAAGAACCTCAATTCCATCTCCTTTGTCCGCGACGGCATCGCCCACGAAATCAGGCGCCAGATCACCGTGGTGGAAGCCGGCGGCACGATCGTGCAGGAGACGCGCGACTACGACGGCCAGACCGGCACTTCGCAATCGTTGCGCTCGAAGGAAATGGCGCACGACTACCGCTATTTCCCGGATCCCGATCTGATGCCGGTGAAGGTCGACGAAGCCTGGAAGGACCGCCTCCGCGCCGCGTGTCCCGAGCTGCCGTTCGACAAGCAACGCCGCTTTTTCGGGGAGTACCGGCTGCCCTACACGCTCACCTCAGTGCTTGTCCCGGATTTGTCGATTTGTGATTTCTTCGAAAATGCGGTCCGTGAGGGTAGGTCCATACGTAAGCAGTCCTCTACTCCTGACCCGACGCTAAATCCGCAAGCATACGCGAGTTCCTTTGGTGGACCTCAACCCATGTCAGTACCGCCTGCCGGTGTTGCGCCAAGTGCGCAGGGGGCTCAGTCATTTTATTATCCCACAGGTACATGGATTGCCAACGACTTGTTGAGGGAGGTCGCCAGTGCCAAAAGCACTCTTCTGAATTGCAGAGTACGACCGGAGCACATCGCCGATTTGGTAAAACTCATCGAGGATTGTGTGATTTCTACTCCCATTGCGAAAGAGATATTCAGAGAGATATTTGTGACTGGTGAGATGCCCACAGCCATCGTCGGGCGCAAGGGGCTCCGGCAGTCCACCGATGCCGGCGAGCTCGAAAAATGGTGTGTCGAAGCCATCGCGGCCAATCCGAAGTCCGTCGTCGATTTCAAGGGCGGCAAGGAGAACGCGATCAACGCGATGAAGGGCTTCGTGATGAAGCAGTCGAAGGGCAAGGCCAACCCCCGGCTCGTCGACGAAATCCTGCGACGAAAGCTCGCGGGCCGGTAAGCCCCCTGCCAAGAGGCGGGATCGTTTACCTCTCCCTTCGATCGGCCGGCCGGCTTACCATTCCGCGCAGGACTGTGCGCCGGTTCGCCAGCCCCATTCGACATCCTCGAGGAACCGGCTGATCCAGCCTTCCGGAGGTTCTTCCCATTTTCTGTATCCGAGGATGCAATCCGTGTACCTCTGGGCATTTTTGACACTGGGGCGGGCAAGAACCTTGGCCGTGAGCCGGATCAGGTTGGCGGGCCGGCGCGGCGCCCTCTGCACCTCGTGCATCAGCCACTTGTGATAGGGATACAGGATCCGGTTGTGCGCCAGGATCATCCGGCCGCCGTAGAAGACGAGTTCGGCGACGCTGCGGCGCAACAGGTATTGGTCCTTTCGCTTTTGCGCTTCCGCGACATACCCGTTCCAGCATATGAGCTGCGCATGAAAGGCGGCAATTTTCTTCCGGCGGTCTTTCTCCGGATACGCGACGATGCGTCTGATGAGCGCCGGGAGACCGGAAATGCGGGAATAGGCGACGATGGCGCCCGTGAAAGACGCCCGGGCCGGCTCGCTCCCGTGATCGGCGGCTTCCTTGAGGAAGGAGAGGTCGACCACCTTGCCGTCGACGTAACCCCCGGCATACCGACAGATGTCGGGTGGAGAGAAATGATAGTCCCTCTGGCGGAGCCTGCGGACGTACTCCTCCTCGCTGGCGACGATATAGAGATCAAGATCGGAATTGCGCTTGGCCCGCCCTTTGGCCACGGACCCGCCGACGATTGCCGCCGGAAACCTCGGGTCGTCCTTGAATCGCTCGGCCAGTAGGGCGATCGCTTGCTGGTGATTGCTGCGTATATTCATGGGGTAAGGTATCACACAGGCGCCCTGGCCTGGATGGGCGATTGTTGTGTCGCCCTGTCCGCTGTCAACCGCCGGAGCCGGTGGAACGCATGTCCGGGTTTGACTGGGGGCGTCGGGAGCGGTTGCATCAGTCACCCCGGAAGGGACGACCCCGTGAAGCGCATTAGTATCATTGGCAGCGGCAACGTCGGCACCAACACCGCCTTTTTCGTCGCGGAGCGGCGGACCACCGACGTGTTGCTGGTCGACATCAAGGAGGGTGTCGCCGCCGGCAAGTCTCTCGACCTGATGGAGGCCGGCCCGCTGCGCGGCTATGTCACCGCGATCCGGGGCAGCGTCCGGATCGACGACATCGCCGGCAGCGACATCGTGATCATTGCCGCCGGCCGGGTACGCAAGCCGGGCGAGCAGCGCGAGGATCTCTACCGGGACAACGCCCCGACCGTGCGCGCCATCGCCCGGGACCTCCGTCGCCTCGCGCCCGGCGCGGTGGTCATCAACATCGTCGAGCCGGTCGATCTGCTCACACTCCTGGTCCAGGAAACACTGGCGGCCGACCGCTTCAAGGTCATGGGCGTGGGCGGCCTGCTCAGTTCGACCCGCATCCGCTGCCTCGTCAGCCGGGCGCTGGGGGTCTCGCCGCGGGAGGTCACGGGCCTGATCATCGGGCCGCACCACCCGAGCATGGTTTTTCTGCGCGATACCATCCGCGTGTCCGGGATTCCTGCGACGATCCTGCTGGGCGAGGAGCGCCTGCGCCAGTTGATCGAGGAGGCCCGCGACGCGGGCGACACCATCCTGCAACTGGCCCAGCGCTCCACGTCGTACTATGCGCCCAGCGCGGCCGCGGCGGCGCTGGTGGACGCGATCGCCTGCAACACCCGGGCGTTGCTGCCGGTGTCCGTCCGCTGCGAGGGCGAGTACGGCGTCAAGGGCCTGGCCATCGGGGTGCCGGCCTACGTGGGCGAACGGGGAGTGACCCGCATCCTCGAACTCAAGCTGGCTGCCACCGATCGCGACGCGTTCGACCAGGCGGCCGCCGCGCTCAAAACCGCCCGCGGGCATCTGGCGGCTGCGCCGGCATAACGAGGCAATCCGGCATGGCGAAGAACAAGGTCAGCATCATCGGGGCGGGCAATGTCGGCGCGACGGCGACCTATTACCTCGCCGAGAAAGTCATTGCCGACCTGGTCATGGTCGACGTCGCGGGCGGCATGACGCAGGCCAAGGCGCTGGACTTTCTCCACGCCGGGCCGCTGCGCGGCTACGATGTGTCCATCGTGGGCACCGACGATTTCGCCCGGATCGCGGACAGCAACGTGGTGGTGATCACCGCGGGCCTGCCGCGCAAGCCGGGCATGGACCGGATGGACCTGCTCAAGATCAACGCGGACATCGTCAAGCAGGCCGCGCGGGCCATCGCCCGGCATGCGCCCAATGCCGTGGTGATCGCCGTGTCCAACCCCCTTGACGTGATGTGTCACGTCGCCCTGCGCTCCACCGGCTTCGCCCTGCGCCGCGTGGTCGGCATGGCGGGGATCCTCGACTCGACGCGTTTCCGCTATTTTGTGGCCGAGCAGCTCGGCTGCGCCCTGACCTCCGTGCATGCGATGGTGCTGGGCGGCCACGGCGACCAGATGGTGCCGTTGCCGCGACTGACCACGGTCGGCGGGGTGCCGATCACCGAGCTGATGGACGAGGCGACGATCGGGCGGCTGGTCGATCGCACGCGCAAGGGCGGCGCGGAGATCGTGGGCCTGCTGAAGGCCGGCTCCGCCTATTATGCCCCCGCCGCTTCGGTGGCGGAAATGGTTGAGGCGGTGATCACGGACCGGAAGCATCTCGCGCCCTGCGCCGCCTACCTGCAGGGCGAATACGGCATCGAGGACCTGTTCATCGGGGCGCCGGTCATTCTCGGCAAGAACGGCGTGGAGCGGATCATCGAACTGGAGCTGACGGAGGACGAGCGGAAGCAACTGCTGGTGAGCGCGGCCGCTGTCCGCAAGGGTGTCGAGGATCTCCAGACCTTCTTCAAGCCCACCTGATCGCACGGCGGGCCGGCGGGTTGACACGCCTGCCCCCGCATCTTGTCGGACTAGAGCCGGCAAACGCCCAGGGCGAACGCTTCTTCGCCGCGGCCGATGCGGAAGGCGACGGCGTCTTCCCGCCGATCGAGGCTGACAGCGACCATCTCGGATTCGGGGGGAATCTCCTTCAAAAATTGGATCTCGACGTTCCGGGGTCGCGCCGGAAGCCCGCTTTTGACCAGGGCGGTCTGCAGGTAATCGAGGTAAGCGGTGTTGTTCACGTGTCCGTTGCCATCGACGTCGGAATACCTGACCGACACGGGAAAGGACCGGGCCGACCCGGCGGCCGGCGGAGCCAGCTTGAGCTTGTCGAGGTCCGATCGAAAAACTTCTCCGGACCGGCTGGGGAACATGATCGCAATCTCCTCGGGAATCCGGACCAGCGACCTGGTTTTCAGGCTCACGTACAGCCACAAGGAGGAGGCGGCCGCCACCAGTTCCTCGCCGCAGAAGACCCGGAAGTCCCGGTAGCCCTTGCAGGTGCGGATGCCGCTGGACCACGTCACCACGCGCACCGCTTCCTCATACCGCGGATAGCGATGGATGGTCGCCGCCAGCCGGTTCAGCACCCATGATTCGCCCCGGTTCACCATGGCCCGGGTACCGGCATCGAATTGGTCTGCATGCTTGATGGCGGCTTCCTGCAGAAATTTGAAGACGCCGGGCAGCAGCAGCAATTGGTCCCGATCGACGTCGCCATAAGCCACCGTCATGTCCAGGGTCAAAGCAGCGTTCATAAAGGGTCGCCAAAGGCGTTTTTTCACGACAAATCCATGCAATACAAGCGTCCATTAACATGAATGCCATCGCATGTACCGACTTGGTAATTACCAGTGTTGTGGGGTTAGCCACCGGCCTTGTGGCATCCTATGTCGTCGCGCGGATCTTCTACCTGAAATCTTTGTTGGATCCGGTGCAGATTTGTCTGATGCGCTGTTGCCCGATGCGGTACGATGATAGCAAGGAGGTTCCTTTGGATGGCGTCGGACGGACACGCTGGATTTTGATCATGTACGCAAAGTTGCTGCACAAAGCCGGATTCCAGAGGCAAGCAAGAATTCTCGCAGACTTGCTGAACACCGAGATGCTCTCGGACGTGAAAGTACGAGATGATGTCGGTTCAGCAGCGTACAAGGACTCCCAGCACGATCAGAAGGGAGCCGAGGAGACGAATAGAGAGAAGGCGAAAAGCCGCTGGCTGGACAAAGTGGCGAGCCTCTATCCGAGGCTGTCATTGAAGAGTCTGTGGTTCGTTTGTGTGCCCAAACATTTTGCCCAAGAGCCCGAATTGAAGCTCTTCAGTTGGGAAAACCCGTCGACCTAAGGGGCGTGGGTTCTGAAATGACACTTCGTTCTTGGTAGCCTCTAGCATTCCCCGCTCATGGAGACCCGTATCGCTTTGTTCCAGAAGAAGGAGATCCGCAAGACCATCCACGAGAATGAGTGGTGGTTTGTCGTCGTCGATGTCGTTGCCGCCCTTACCGACTCTCCGAATCCAACCGACTACCTGAACAAAGTCCGACGACGTGATCCGGAACTTGCCAAAGGGTATGGACAATTTGTCCACCCCCTTTTGATCGAGACGTCTGGCGGCCCGCAAAAGTTGAATTGCGCCAACACCGAGGGCATCTTCCGTTTGATTCAGGCCATTCCCAGTCCCAAGGCCGAACCGTTTAAACGCTGGCTGGCCCGGGTCGGGTACGAGCGCGTCCAGGAAATCGAGGATCCCGAGCTCGCCACTAAGCGCACTCGCGCCCTGTATAAAGCCAAGGGCTACTCTGATGCCTGGATCGAACGTCGGATGCGCAGCATCGCCATCCGCGACGAGTTGACTGATGAGTGGAAAAAAAGCGGCGTCAGGGAACAAAGGGAGTACTCCATTCTTACCGCCGAGATATCCAAGGCTGCCTTTGGTCTTACACCTTCCGAGTATGCCGCGCACAAGGGCCTACAGCGCGAGAATCTTCGCGATCACATGACTGACTTGGAGCTGATCTTCTCCATGCTCGGCGAGGCAGCCACGACTGAGATCACCCGAACGAAAGACGCGCAGGGTTTTCCCGAAAGCGAGGCCGCCGCTCGGGAAGGCGGCACGGTGGCCGGCAACGCACGCCGTGAATTGGAATGCAAATCGGGGCGCAAAGTCGTGAGCCGTGCGAACTATCTCACCGCATCTGAGTCCACCAAGCGCTTACGATCTGGAAGGGACGCATGACTGAAAAGCGGCTGCACTGCTCTCCTGGCCACTTCTACTTCCTCATTATCCAGCTCATCCACTGGTGAGCCGGGCGGGTGGGTATGATCGCTGCCTGTGTCGCCTGGCGCTTCAGTACGCGGCGTTGCCAGGCGTGCGGGCGAAGGGGATCACGTCGCGGATGTTGGCCACGCCGGTGACAAACATGAGCATGCGCTCGAAGCCCAGGCCAAAGCCGGCGTGCGGCACGGTGCCGTAGCGGCGCAGGTCGAGATACCAACCGTAGTCCTTCGGATCGAGCCGGTGGCGCTCCATGCTTTTTAGGAGCACATCGAGCCGCTCCTCGCGCTGGCTGCCACCGATGATTTCGCCGATGCCCGGCACCAGCACGTCCATCGCCGTGACCGTACGGTCATCGTCATTCAGCCGCATGTAGAACGGTTTGATCTCCTTCGGGTAGTTGTAGACCGTCACCGGGCACTGGAAATGCTGCTCCGTCAGGTAGCGCTCGTGCTCCGACTGGAGATTGATGCCGTACGCGACGGGGTACTCGAACGGGTGGCCGCTCTTCGTCAGCAGCTCCACGGCCTCGGTATAGCTCACGCGCTGGAAAGGGCGATCGAGCACGAAGTCGAGTCGCGTTAGCAGGCCCTTGTCGACGAACTTGGCGAAAAGCTCAAGATCCTCGGCGCAATGCGTCCGCACGTCACGGATGAGGTGCTTCACGAATTCCTCCGCCAAGTCCATGTTGCCCGGCAGATCACAGAACGCCATCTCCGGCTCGATCATCCAGAATTCGCTGGCATGACGCGAGGTGTTCGAGTTCTCGGCGCGGAAGGTCGGACCGAAGGTGTAGACCTTGGAGAGCGCGCAGGCGAAGGCCTCGGCTTCGAGCTGGCCGCTGACCGTGAGGAAGGCCGGTCGTGCAAAAAAATCCTTTGTGAAGTCGATGGCACCGTCCTCGCGTTTCGGCGGATTCTGCAGGTCGAGCGTCGTCACCCGGAACAGTTCGCCCGCGCCCTCGCAATCGCTGCCGGTGATGACCGGGGTATGCACATAGACGAAACCACGTTCTTGGAAAAACTGATGGATGGCGTAGGCGAGCCGGCTGCGCACGCGGAAGACACAGCCGAACAGGTTCGACCGCGGCCGCAAATGGGCGATCTCGCGCAGAAACTCCGGCGTGTGGCCTTTTTTCTGGAGGGGGTAGGTGGCGTCGGCGGAGCCGAGGAGCTCGACCACCTCGGCCTTGACCTCCCATTTCTGGCCCTGGCCCTGCGAAGCAACGAGTTTTCCCCGGATGGCGACGGACGCACCGGTGTTGAGATGCTGGATGCCGGCATAATTCGGCAGTGCGGCGTCGGCGATCACTTGCAGGCTTTTCAGGCACGAGCCGTCGTTCAGCTCGAGAAACGAGAAGGTCTTGGCATCGCGCCGGGTGCGGACCCAGCCTTGGACGAGTATGTCATCGCAGGGCGACGAGCTGGCGATGGCATCTTTGACCGGAGTCGGTTTCAGCATGACACGAACATAACGGCCCGTTTCCACCCGCCAAAACAAAACTATGGGATAAGAACGAACCCTCTTCGCGTGCAAGAAGAGGATGCAGCCTGTCTGCGCCAGAGTGAGCAGCCTATTTCTTGGACTTCTGTTTCGTCCGTTTCGCGGACTTCTGGTGGCGAGCACGGTGCAGTGCAACATTGATGCTGTTTGCAGTGCTGCCCAAGAGCTCAGCGATCTCGGTATTTGAAAAGCCACACCTGCTGAGATGATCGGCTTTTGTGCTCAGTTCTGCATCTCCAAGCTGATGGACATATAGAATGCCGAGTATCTTGCTAAGTCTGTCGATTGCTTTCACTGCTTGTTGGTAGTCTGTGTTACTCATTGTCTCACCTCTTTTCGCATGAATTGCGCGAACGTCTTGTATCCCACATGACGGTTGAACGCCCCTTTCAGGGCAGCGGCCCACCGGCGGCGCACCTTGATCCGGTCCACAAGGACCAGCCGTTTCAGTTGTGCCTGTTCCTTTTTTCGCCACTGAGCAACTCTGCCGACTAAAGCCCTAAGGTGAAAATCTGTGTTGATAAGCGAACAGCCGATGACCACGAGCGTGTCGGCCTGACGGAGTGCCGCATATGCGTCTGTCCACAGACTACGCCAGTGGTCGTGATCGAAAAACTTGCCGTAGATCGGAGGGACTATTTGGCGGACATAGCCGTTGAGTTCGTTGAATCGAGGTCTCGTTATGCGAGTCGGCTTCTTATAAAAGACCGCTGAAAGATCTGAGAACGAACCCCGGACGAACCAGTTTAGCGATCCGTGGAGCTTGAGCAGGCGAACCCCACGAAGATTGGTGTTAATCGTGGTGGGCCGCCACTTGAACTTTTCCGCGCCACCTGCGATGCCATAACCCTCCTTTGGGTCCCAACCCTTGCGGACCAGCGCTGAATCAAGTAGGGTGTCGTAGTTGAGAGAGATCACTACATCCCCAGTATTGAGCGCTGAGACGAGAACATCGTATTCCGTCGCCGTATCGCCACCGGGTTCGACCAACGTCAAAATATCTGATGTACATCGAAGGAAGTCCTCGATTTCTTGCCATTCGCCGGGCATTCGACGTCTCCCCCTTCCAGCAGAATAGATTTCGGGGAAGTCCTTGGCCATAAAAAGCAGGCTGAATGCCGTCTCCATTGTGAGCGCGCTTTTCTTGATAGAGAGGTGGTCACGAAAAACGCGCTGCAATCTCCTGACTCGCCTTGCCTCTGGGGAGGATACACCGCATGCACGGGCATATGTATCTGCCACTTTGAAGAAGTCTGCATTAAGGGGAGGTTTGATCCGCTTTCGTTTGAAGACTACGTGAGGCAGCGCGCCTCTCGTTGCTCCACACCCAAGGATCAAGACCGTTCGGAACTGTTTGCGACCTAAGTTCATTCTTACCGGCGAACCTTGCGCTTCGCTTTGCGTCGCAAAACGGCGTTTGTCGGGATGGGGTAAATGTGGAGAGGCCGGACTTCCTTGCCTTCATCGAAACGAAACATGACTCCATTATTCACCCAGCGGTCGAGGGACCGACTGAAGTTGCCAGAATTGAGTCCGGCTTTCTTGGCGATTGCGGCTTGGGTTAAGGTACCATCGCATAGGTTGAATGCTCGGATCTGCTTGGCTCGGTTGCCGACGACCACGCGCACTTCATCCGCCTTCACGGCGGCACGGCCAACAACGTGAATCAAGCATTCAAGTAGCCATTCCAAATGTTTGCTCTCTTCCATGTTTTCTCCTTTTCTCGCCCACATCGTGTGGTGGTTTGTTGCGGCAGAGAGTACCTGGCTCACACAACACTGTCCACTTTCGAAATCGTGGGAATTAGCAACGGTGCAAGTCAGACAGCTGGTTTACCAGCGGAGAAACTCAACGGCAGGCGGGCGTAGAGATGCGGACGATCGGCTTGGAGGCGGGCAGCGAGCCAATGGCGCAGGAAGCAATAGAGCCAGTCACGGCCGCGATCGCCCGGCTCGCGCAGCCGGCGGCGAAAAAAGTGTCCGTGTGCGTAGCACCGGCGGGCACGATGGGCGAGGGCCGGGGCGTAGCGTCGCGGCAGCGGCTGGCTGAGCCACTGCGAGGCCTCTTCGATCACCGTTTCCGCCGCGGCGAGCGGCACGAGCGGCGTTTCGCATTCGAGCTGCGGTCGGCGGGAATGGTGGCAAACGGCGATGGCGGGCATGGTGCGTTACTCCTCCTTGGGTGGATCTTCCTTGATGAAGTGGAAGTGCGCGGCGTCGGCTTCGGCTTGGGCATAAGCCTCGGGCGACAATGGCGCGACGGCTGGTTCGGGTTCTCCCGGTTCTTTGAGCGCAGGCGCGGCCGTGGCCTGCTCGACGAGAGCGATCTCCTCGCGCGTGAGGCCGTAGAGCTGATAGACGAGCTGGTCGATGGCGCGGTCGGTCTGGGCAATGTCGCGCTGGAGACGCTCCTGCGCGTCGGGGGTTTTTGCCGTGGCAAGGTCTTCGTGCAGCCTTAGCATCTGGTCGACCAGTTCAACGAGTTCGTCGTGGTGGGACCGGTTGGGTTTTGCTGGGAATGGGAAGGCCTTCAGATCCCCGACCGAGAGGCGAGGAAAGGATGTGGACACCTTCTTGTTGGATATGCGTGGGAAGAGGAATGTTGCTAGGCGCGAATTCAGGATGCCGCAGACGAACTTCATCGAAAACGTTGTCCTCGTATCAGGGTTTACGTTCAGAATTGTTTTGTAGTGACAGTAAGTCGCCTCGACATAGGACGCGTGCAAAGAGTGCGGCGGCTTGCCTGGAATCTCGCGGATGAGGACTCGTGGCCCCGTCAGCATTTCCATCGGCCGGTAATCGTGCAACCAGGGTCCGTATTTGATCCATTGTCCGCGCTTTCGAACGATGCGATAACGGCTGACGTCACTGCCAGCCAGTTCTGGTAAATACCCGGAAGAGAGCTTTCTCTCCGAATGGAAAACACGTTCTTCAATCTCTTCAGGAGTGTGCTTTGAACTGTTGTAAGCCTGACAGCCCAATGACGCCTTGGCCATGGAGCCGAGTGGTTGAGTCGCGCCGAGGATGCGCTTGACGACAATCCCTTCTGGCCCTGTTTGGCGAAACTCAAACCGGGCTTCTGGGGCAATAGCCCAGTCTGCTTGAGAAATCCGCAGGCAACGGGTTTCGGCCAACTGATCATTTTTCGGCAGCACGACCTCCGATTGATGGTTTTTGTCGGCTCGTCCGCGGGAAAAGACAATGACCGCAGTATGGACGTCGGCATCTTGGAATACGCGATGCTCGAACACGGTAAGATTTTCCACCCGCACATTCGCCAGAATATAGCGTCTCAGGGGTTCTGTGAATTTTTGCGTAAGCCAAGGGTTTGGCACTATGAATCCAAGGCGACCATCTCGGTGAAGGCGCGTGATTCCACGCTCAATGAAAAGATGGAAAAGATCCGTTTTGTAGTTTGCCACCTTGTAGCACTGATTGAGGTACGCCCGCTCAGGCTCTGTCGCGGTGTCACTATCTAGGATAACATACGGCGGGTTGCCGATCACGGCGTCGAAGCCGCCGGTCTTCATGATGCCGGCAAACTCGTGCTCCCAGTCAAAGGCGTTAATCTTGTAGCGGGCCTCTTCGTCGAGATCGGGCAGAGCCAGCTGCCGATAAAAATCGGACCCGATGAGACTGTTGCCGCACTTGATGTTCCTGCCGAGGTCGGGCAGCACCCGGTGAAAGTCCATCTGCTTGCCGCGCAGCTCGCGCACCTCGCCCTCCAGTACCTTGAGCAGAAGCGAGAGCTTGGTCACCTCCACCGCCTGGGCGTCGATGTCCACGCCGTGGAGATTGTTGGTGAGGATGCGCTTTCGCTCCGCGATGGTGAGCTGCCAGTTGCCTGAGCCATGGCCCACGCCGAGCGCGTTGGGTGCGGTCTCGTAGATGGGTGGAGTCTTCAGCCGGGCCCACCTCTGGGGATCGTGCTCGACGTAATAGCGTAGGTGCCAATCGAGCAGAAACTGAAAAGCCCCGAGCAGGAAGGAGCCGCTGCCGCAGGCGGGGTCGAGGATGCGGAGTTTTTCGACCTGCCTGGGCGCCTTGCCTTCGACCAGCGGTCCGACCGTCTGGCGCACGATGTAATCGACGATATAGGTAGGCGTGTAATAGACGCCGCCGGCTTTGCGCACCTCGGGCTTGTCCTCGACCACTGCGCGGTGCCCTTCAGTCAGGCGGATGACCTTGCCCAGAAATTGCTCGTAAACGTGACCGAGGATTTCGGACGCGATGACGGAGAAGACGTAGGGGCTCTCGGGGTAGTAGAGGCCGGCAATGATATCGCGCAGGACGAGGTCGTCGATATGCAGGCGCAGAGTGAGAAGATCCGGCGCCTCGTCGCGATCCTTCTCGGGATGGAAATGGAAGAGTCCCGAGTTGTAGCGAAAATCGGCGCGCTCGAAGATTTCGCACAGACGCGGATAGATGGTCATGCGCCGCGGGCGGTAGCTGGCGGCCGGCTCCGCCACCGTCAGATCATCGGCTGTCCCGGACGTGTCCTCCGCCTCTTCCTCCGGTGATTCCTCAACTTGGACGGAACCAGTGAGGGCGAGAAGCTGGCCGTAGTTCTCGATGCCGCGATCCTCGGCGATGCGCAGGAAGATGATCCGGTCGAGGATGCGCTGGACGGCGAAGTTGAGTTCGCGCTGCGACAGTTTGCCGTTGCGCAGAGCGAGGTTTTTGGCGAGGCGCAGACGCCAGTCATTGAGGGTCGCGAGGAAGTCAACGTCGACCGACGCGGTGCCGCGTTTGCCGCGCGCCTCGATCGCATATCGGTCGAACGAGCCTTTGAGCACGGCCTCGCGCGAAAAGATGCCGGCGATCTCATCCCATTTCTGAGGGTACTCCTCGAACTTGCAGTAGAAGACCCGGCCCTTGTGCGGCGGGTCGTTCTTGATGGGCTTGATCCGCGTGTCGTAGATCGCGAACTCGTGAAAGTCGGTGAGGATGCCGAGCGGGAGCTTGGCCGACCACGAGTACCGACGGAGTTGCAGGGCCGGTTCCGGGTCGTCCTTGATACTCACCGCCGGTTTCTTGGCCTCGACGAAGAACTTCCGAGTACCGCCGATGCGGAAGGAATAATCGGGCGCCTTGGTGCCGAGATCGCTGATCCTCAGCGTGTCCTCATGGACGACGTCCTTGTAGGCCTCGGCATAGCCCTGCTTGTTCTGCACGTCCCAACCGAGTGCTTCGAAAAGCGGATCGAGGAACTCACGGCGCAGTTGCGCTTCTTTGTAGTCGGGGCTGAGGTAGGATTCGAAATTGCGGCGGAAGGTCTCAACACGCTCAAGAATCAACGAAGGGATCGCCATGAGTGATCCCCAGTAGGACACCGTGTGGCGAAATGTTCAACATTTTGCCAACGGCACGAGCTTGCTTGCGGCCGGGCAGTGGACCTGCACGTTGGCGCTATGCCGTTCCGTCGCCTTCTGCTTGGCCTGCTGCTGCTGTTCGCGGTTCAGGCTCGGGGGGAGCATTCAATCCTGATCCTGGTGTCCCTCGACGGCTTCCGCTGGGACTACCTCGAAAAGTACGCCACCGAAACGCCGTGTCTGCACGCCCTGGCGGCGGATGGTGTGCGCGCCGAGCGCATGATCTCTTGTTTTCCCACGCTGACGTTCCCCAATCACTATACCATCGTCACCGGGTTGCGGCCGGAACACCACGGCATCGTCAATAACACGTTTTACGATCCCGTGCTGAAAGCGGGTTTCGCCTACAAGCAGCACGCGTGCGCCATCGACGGACGCTGGTGGGGCGGAGAACCGATCTGGATCACCGCCGTGAAACAGGGGCGGCGCAGCGCCTGCATGTTCTGGCCCGGCTCCGAGGCGGAAATCGCCGGCGCCCGGCCCACGTACTACAAAACCTTCGATGGCCGGCTGACCTCCGCCCAGCGCACCGACGCCCTGCTGGCCTGGCTCAGCCTGCCCGCCGGCCAGCGTCCGGGCTTCTGCACGCTCTATTTCGACGTGGTCGATCACGCCGGCCACGACTACGGACCAGATGCTCCCGAAACTGCCGGGGCCGTGCGTGAGGTCGATGCCGCCCTTGACCGTCTCCTTGCCGGCCTCACTACCTTGGGCCTGCGCGGCGCGACCGACATCGTCATCATTTCCGATCATGGCATGACGGCGATCGAAGACGGACACACGGTTTTCCTGGACGACGTGATCGACCTGAAGGCCGTCCAGGTCGAATGCCTCGGCCCGCAGGCCGGGCTTCGGCCGCTGCAGGGCACGCCCGCCGCCCTGCGGGCCGGGCTCAAGCGCGGGCTGCCCGCCAGTCTGCATGTCTGTCTGCGCGAGGAAATCCCCGGACGCTTTCAATACCGCGACAATCCACGCATTCCGCCGGTGCTGATTTTTGCCGACGAGGGCTGGGAGGTCACGACCCATGCCGATTTCGCGAAGCGCCGAAAACCGGAATATGGCGATCACGGTTACGACAGCCAGCTGATCTCGATGGGTGCCACGTTTATCGCCGCGGGCCCGGCGTTCCGCCACGGGGTAGTACTGCCGCCGTTTGAGAATATCCAGGTTTACAATCTCCTTTGTGCCGTGGCGGGTCTGCACCCTGCTCCCAACGACGGCGACAACCGACTGGTTCGCTCCACACTCATCTCGCCGTCACCACAGTAAAAAGTGGGCATATCGTGCGCCGAATCTATCGGGCCGGCCGGACCGGTTGATCGGTGGGTTTTCCGATGGACTGTTCCCGGTGAATGGGTTCGACGGCGGCGCTGAAGTCAGGTCCGCAGGTCCAAAGCACCAGGCACTAAAAAGGCGCGGCCATTGGGAGCCGCGCCAGGGACGCCTGACGGGGGCGTACTGCTTCAGCGCGCGATGGTCGTGGAGACCGGATCCGCTTCGGCCGCCTTTTTCCGGCAGGCGGGGCAGACGCCAAAGAACTCCACCATATGTGTCACCTGATCGTAACCACGTTCCCGCAGCATGCGCTCGACACCGTCCGTGATCGAGACGTCAATGCGCTCTACCTTGCCGCACGATCGGCACACGATGTGGTAATGCCGGGAGTCATTCAGATTGATCTCGTAGAGGCTGGTGCCGTTATGGAAGAAGCAGCGGCGCACGAGCCCCAGTTCTTCAAACACAGCCAGGCAACGGTACACGGTCACCAAATCGCAGGCATCGCTGGTCAGCTCGTGGTGAATCTGTTCGATGCTCGCCGGGTGGTCGCGCTTGATCAGCGTTTCCAAGATGGCGATACGGGGCTGGGTGATGCGCAATCCGGCGGATTTGAGACGGGCACACGCCAGATCGAGGGAGGTAGGGATTCGGTCGAAGTTCTTCACGCCGCCGAGCGGGTGATTCGACTGGGTGGAAGCAATCATTTGCAGTAAGGATAAATGCGGCGTCTTTACGAATGCGAGCAATATGTAAGCGAAGGCCCAAGCCGTTCGGATTCAAGTCACATCGGATGGTCTGCCCTCTTGGTGCACAAGTGATTCTATTTCAAAATATTGCATAACTTATCATGCAGTCTGAAGATCAGTCGCACGGTCGGGCCCGCAGCGATGGCGAAATTATCCTAGATGCAGAGGCGGCTGCTTGTGAGGTTGCGGGCGATGGGCGATTGTGCTACTTCTTCGTCCACATAACGATGCAAGACCTCGATTTTGCCGAAGTCGTCGACCTCATCTGCAAGGAAGACACTCGCTACGATAAAAGGGTGTATTTTTTCGTGCGCCAAGGTCTCGACCGCACCGTCAGCAACCTCAAGAAAAACGATCCCGCCCGCGCCCAGCATTCGCAGCATGTATGCGGCCGGGAATTGCTGGAGGGACTGAAGTCACACGCGCTGGACCAGTTTGGGCCGCTGGCGAAGACCGTACTTGAGTCGTGGGGCGTGCGTTGCTGCTCGGATTTTGGCGACATCGTCTTCAATCTCATCGAGTACAATATTTTCAGCAAAACGGAGAACGATCGGCGCGAGGATTTCGCCGACATCTATGATTTCGACGAGGCCTTCGTGAAACCATTCCGGCCCGCCGGCAAACGCCGTTCCGGCCCTTCAACCGAGATCGTGGGCTCCATGTAGCGATGCGCGGGCGAGGGGTGGCGCGCTCCGGGCGTGCATTCCCCTGCTTGGATTTTTGCTTCGAGCCGATCATTTATGCATACTGGTGCCATCGATCTTTCCCTGCTGGAGCGTTTCTGGCGCGATGCGCCCGAGCGTTCGGTTTTGCCCAATGGGCTGACGATTCTGCTGAAGCACGACACTGCCGCCGCCATCGCCTCCGTGCAGGTCTGGGTGAAGACCGGGAGCATTCATGAAGGGGCGCAGCTCGGCGCGGGGCTTTCGCACTATCTCGAGCACATGCTGTTCAAGGGCACGATTCGCCGGACGGGGCGCGAGATCTCGACCACCGTCCAGGCGCATGGCGGCTACCTCAACGCCTATACCACCTTTGACCGCACGGTCTACTACATCGACGTGCCTGCGGAGCACACCGCCCTGGCCATCGACATTCTCGCCGATGCGGTGCTGCACTCCACATTGCCGGCCGACGAGGTGATGCGTGAGCGTGAGGTCATCCTGCGCGAGATCGACATGGGACGGGACGACCCTGACCAGCGCCTGGGCGAGACGCTGTTTGCGACTGCCTTCCGCGAGCATCCTTACCGTCACCCTATTATCGGCTATCGCGAGGTGTTCTCCGGCGTCACGCGCGAGGACCTGCTGGCCTATTATCGGGCGCGCTACGTGCCCAACAACCTGGTGCTGGTCATTGTCGGCGCATTTGACTCCGCGGCTGTGCGCGAGGCCATCTGGGAGCACTTCGGCTCGCTGCCGCGATCCCGCCTGGCGCCCGTCCACCTGCCCGGCGAGGCGCGCCAGTTGGCCCGGCGCGAACAACACCTGTTTGAGGAGGTGCAGCTCACGCGCGCCGGTCTCGGCTGGCAGATCCCCGGCCTCGCGCATCCAGATGCACCGGCGCTCGACCTGCTCGCCACCATCCTGGGGCACGGCGACAGCTCCGTCCTCTGGCAGTCCGTCCGCGAAAAGGCGCGCCTCGTGCACACCATCGATGTGCAGGCCTGGAACCCGGGTACCGCCGGCCTGTTCTGCGTTTCCTTCACCTGCGCCGCGGGCAAACGTGAGGCGGCGACGGTTGCCATCCAGCAGGTGCTGGCCCGCTGTGCCGCCCGTGGATTTGCCTCCCGGCTCATCGCCAAGGCTCTTCGGCAGATCGCGGTCGGGGAGATCAATTCGCGCAAGACCATGGCCGGCCAGGCTTCGCGCCTGGGTGTCGCCGAGGTGGTGGTGGGAGATCTTGACTACAGCCGCGAGTATTTTGCCCGGCTCCGCGCGCTGACTCCCGCTGATCTGCGCCGCGCGCTCAGGAGCTACCTTGTTCCCGAGCGGCTCACGGTCGTTTCGATCAATCCCGCGCCGGCAAAAACCCCTGCGCCGCACCGCGCCGCCGGCCGTACGCCTGTCACCGACGATTTTGAGGAAAGCACGCTCGTCAACGGCGCCCGGCTTTTGCTCCAGCGTGACCCGCGGCTCCCCAACCTGCACTTCCGGCTCCTTTTTCTGGGCGGACCGCTGTACGAGTCTGCCGGGCGCCGCGGTGCCACTGAACTGCTGGCGACGCTGTTGACCAAGGATACGCAGCGGCACACCGCGGCCGAGGTGGCCCGAGCCATCGAGGAGGTAGGCGGCTCGTTCAGCCCGTTCGCCGGCAGCAACAGCTTCGGGCTTGCCCTCGAGGTGCTGCCGACCGACTGCGATTGCGCCTTGGATTTGCTCGCCGAAGCCGTGCTGATGCCCGCCTTCCGGGCCGCCACTTTTGAGATCGAGCGCACTGCCCAGCTGGCCGAATTGCAGGAGGACGCCGACGATGTCGTCACCTTTGGCCGGAAGCGCCTGCGCCAGCTTTTCTTCGGCGATCATCCATTCGCCATCGATGTCCATGGCGATGAAACCGGGCTCAAAGCCCTCAGTCCCGCTGATCTCGTTGTGTTGCACCGCCGGCTTGTCGTGTCGGGCAATGTCGTCCTGGCGGTCGCGGGCGATTTTTTGCCGCGCCGGCTTGCGTCGAAACTCAGGCGGTTCCTGGCGCGTTTGCCGGAGGGAACGCCGGCGCCGATCGCCTCCGCTTCCCTCAGGTCTGCGGGCCGCGGCGATTTTACCGAGATCCAGCCGCGCCAGCAGGCGGTTGTGTTGCAGGCGTTCCCGGGCCCCGGCCTGCTTGAATCGGACTATTATGTGAGCGAGGTGGCCGATGAGCTCTTCAGCGGCATGTCGTCGCGGCTGTTCGAACGGGTACGGGAAGAGAAAGGACTGGCCTATTTTGTCCGTTCGGCCCGGGTGGTCGGGCTGCATGCGGCGATGTTTTACTTCCTGGCCGGCACCAGCCCGGAGCACCAGGCCGAAGTCCTCACCGAGATCGAAGCCGAGATCGTGCGGGTGCAGGCCGGCGGGGTAGGGGACGATGAACTGCAACGCTGTCAGGTCCGCCTCAAAGCGGCGCGCCGCATGAGCCTGCAGACCAACTCGGCCCGGACCATGCAAGCAGGACTCAACGCCCTCTATGGCCTGCCGGTCAACGACTGGAAGAATTACGACGCCCGCATCGACGCTGTCACCAAGGATGCCCTGCAGCATTTTGCCCGGGCCCGCTTGCAGCGCACACTCCGCACCCAGCTGGTGGTGAAACCCTGATGACCAAGGCCGGGCCTATCGCCTGGTGAATCACCGCTGCAAGCCGGGCGGCCCCGTAGTGAATAAAAACCGCTTGCGTGCATAAATACATGAGTTACGGTATTTCGTGTTTATGAAAATAAACCCCTATGCCTACACTCTGTGCGCGGCGGCCTTTTTGGGGCTGCCGCTTGCTTCCGTCTCCATCCATGCCGCTGATGAGGATCAGATCCCGGCCTCGGCGCTGAGGAAATACGATGCCAACAAGGACGGCGCCCTCGACCAAGCCGAGAAGGCGGCCTGGCTGGCTGACAGGGAAAAACAACAGGCCGCGCGGGAAGCCCGACGCGCGGAGGATCTGGCCCGCTATGACACGGACAAGGACGGCAAACTGGAAAAAGACGAGCGAGCCGTCATGAACGCCGACGATGAAAAAGCCCGGGCCGAGAAGAAAGCGGCCCGGGAGGCCAAGCAGGCCGAGAAAGCTGCTGCGATCGAGGCAAAGAAACTCGCCAAATACGATCGGGACCAGGATGGAAAGCTCAATGAGGACGAGCTCGCGGCCATGCAGGTGGACGAGGAGAAACACAGGGCCGCCGCCGAGAAACGGAAGGCCACCATGGAAGCCAAGAAGCAGGCCCGGGAAACGAAGCAAGGGGAAGCGGACACCAACAATCCCTGACGGCGCACCGGCTCTTGCAGCAGGCTTCCGCCCCGGCTCCCCGCCGGGGCTTTTGCTGCCCGAGGCCGGGCCAGCCGCCGGCGATAACCGCGCCTGTCCCGATCAGCCCCGGTCTTTGGGCGCCTCAGCCGCCCCGCCGCTCCATTGCAGCTTGGTGCGCACAACGGAAAAATGCGAGTAGTCCTCGCGCTGGACCAGGGCCAGCTTGAGCGGCGAGATCGAAATCTCGACCGGAGAACCCTGGCAGAAGGTGAGATTGCGCTGGCCATCTATGGCCACGAGCAGGCGCGACTGCTCCATGCGGTTGTAGATGCGCAGTCGCACATCCTGCCGGAAGATGATCGAACGGTTGCTGAGGGTATGCGGACAGACCGGGGTCATGGCGATGACCTCCGCCGCCGGATGAATAAGCGGGCCGCCGGCGGAGAGATTGTAGGCCGTCGAGCCGGTGGGGGTGGTGAAGATGAGACCGTCACAGTAATAATCGGTCACCAGTTCCTTGCCCGCGAATACCTCGAGGCGCACCAGCCGCGAATTGACCTCATCCTTGATGAGCACGTCGTTGAGCGCCAGGTCGTGCGGGCCGGGGCCCGTCGAGCAGTCGAGCAGGGAACGCAGGGCGATGCGATAGCTGCCGGTCAGCAGTTCGGCGAAAAGTGCCCGTGCCTCCTCGGCGGAAAACGTCGTGAGAAAGCCGAGACTGCCGCGATTGACGCCGATGACCGGCACCTGGGCATGCGCGGCCGCCCGGACCACGCCCAGCAAGGTGCCGTCGCCGCCGATGACGCAGCAGGCATCAAACCCTTGCAGCAGGTTTTCCGGCAGCGGAAAGTGCGCCGTGTGCGTGAACTCCACCCCCGCCTTGCGCGCCGTGGCCATGAGCCCCCGGGCAAGGTCGGCGGCGCCGGCTTTCTGCTCGTTGACGACAAAGGCGAGGCGGCGGATGGGTTGCATCATGGGTCAACCGGTAATTGGCGTGAATCCGTGCCGATGCCAAACCTGTTTATTGACGCGGCTCAGCGGTGAACGGCCGGCGGAAGCCGGTCGAGACCCAGCAAAAATTCCCGATTGCCCTCTGCACCGGTGATGGGGGAATCCATCGAACCGCGTAGCGCCGCTTCCGGGAGTTCGGCGATGGCGAAAGCCGTCACCTCGGCCAGGACGGCCGTCTGCACGGCGGGATCGCGGATGACGCCGTGTCCCTTGTCGGCCTCGCCTTTCCCGGCTTCAAATTGCGGCTTTACCAGCGCGATAAGCACACCACCGGGACGCAGGAACGGCCAGACCGCCGGCAGCACCATTTTCAGTGAAATGAACGAAAGATCCATCAGCACGGCGTCATAGGCCGGACGGGGCAACTGGTCCGGACGCAGATGACGGGCGTTGATTTTCTCCAGGCTGGTCACGCGCGGATCGGATCGCAGCCGGGCATGCAATTGTCCGCGGCCGACATCAATACAAGTTACATCGGCGGCGCCTGCCTGTAGGGCGCAGTCCGTGAAGCCGCCGGTGGAGGCCCCTACGTCGAGCACATGCGCGCCGCGCAGGTCGACATCGAACTTGGTGAGAAACGCCGCCAGTTTCTCACCGCCGCGGCTGACGAAACGCGGCGGCTGTTCCAGGATCAGCACCGTGTCGACCGGATATTCCCGGCCTGGTTTGTCCAGCCGCTCGGTGCCGCGCAGCACGCGGCCGGCCATGATCAGCGCCTTGGCCTGGGTGCGCGATGCAGCCAGCCCGCGCTGTACGAGCAGTTCATCAAGACGGAGGCGGGAGCGGGCCATGGGAATGCGGGACAAACGTCAGGAGAAGACGTTGGTCTTGTTGCCCTGCCGTCTTGCCAGCGGTTGCAAGCCAAGCATCCCGCTGCCGGTAAGGCACGCTACTTTTTCTCCGTCCACTCCGCCGTAAATCGATAACGGCCGGAGGCAAGGTGGCAGGTCACCCCGTCCTTGGTGCGCACAATCTTGGCCACGCCCGGCGCCTGATCGAGCGGTTTGCCGGCCTCGGTGACCCGCGCCTTGGGCGGCACCGGCAGTCGGGCCGTGGCGGTGGTATTGGCAGGAACGACGATTTCCCAGTCGAAGCGGCGGGCCCCGGATCGCCAGGCGCTGGAAATCTCGCCGTGCGGCGAGGCGAGGCGAGCCCGGGCCGAAGAGAGGTTCCCCCCGGGGTGCGGCTGCAGCCGGATGTGCTTGTAGCCGGGCTGTCCCGGATCGACCTCAATCCCGGCTACGACCGCATAAAGCCATGCGCCGATGGCTCCGCTGGCATAATGGTTGAAAGAATTCATGCCGGGATCCTGGAAACCGCGATCCGGCGTCCAGCCATCCCAACGCTCCCAAAGGGTGGTGGCACCTTGGGTGACGGCGTAGAGCCAGGACGGCCACTGTTTCTGCTGGAGGAGCCTGTAGGCGGTGTCGAGATGGCCCGTCGCCGTGAGGACATGGGGCAGATAAGGTGAACCGACAAATCCAGTCGCCAGTTTCCATCCGCGCGTCTCGATGTCCTTGACGAGGTCAGCGACGACGCGGGCGCGTTGCTGGGGGGGAAGCAAGTCGAAATGCAGCGCCAGGACACATGCCGTCTGGGTGCCACCGGCGACACTGCCTTCCCGGGTGACAAACTTGTGCTGGAACGCCGTGCGCACGGAATCGGCGAGCGCGGCATACTTCTTCGCCTCGACCTTTTTGCCGAGCACGTCGGCCATGGCAGCCACGAGGCGGGCGCTGTGGGCGAAAAAGGCCGTGCCGATCAGTTCCTTGGGCGTGCCTCCGTCCAGCTTGTTGCTGCCATCGAGTGCGAGCCAGTCGCCATGGCCTTCGTCGCCGGGGATGGTCTTGCGGCGGATGAGGTCGGCATGGGCCGTCCGCAATGCATCGACGAAACGGGCGCAGGTCGCATAGTGCCGTTCCAACAGGCGGCGGTCGGCGTAGCATTGATAGATGGTCCAGGGACAGATCGTCACGGCGTCGGCCCAGCCCGGCCCTCCATCCAAGGGGAGGTCGTCAATGGCCGGCACCACCGCCGGGATGGTGCTGCGTTCGGTTTGGGCGTCGGCCAGATCCTGCATCCATTTTCTGAAAAAGGCGGCGACCTCCATGTTGAAGGCGGCGGTGCGAACGAACACCTGGGCGTCGCCTGTCCAGCCAAGGCGCTCATCGCGTTGCGGACAGTCGGTGGGGACGTCGAGGAAATTGCCGCGCTGGCTCCAGAGGATGTTCTTCTGGAGCTGATTGATGAGCGGATCGGAACAGGAGAATTCGCCGGTGGACGGCAGATCGGAATGCAGCGCCACCCCGACGATCTCCTCAATTTCGACCTCCGGGCCGCGGGTTTCGACCTCGACATAGCGAAAACCGTGGAACGTGAAGCGCGGCTCAAAGGCTTCGCCGCCCGTGTCGCCGCGCAGGGTGTAATGGTCGGTGGCGCGGGCCGTGCGCAGGTTGGCAACGTAAAGCCGGCCGTCCTTGTCGAGCATCTCCGCATGACGCAGGGTGATCGTGGCGCCGGCGGGGCCCTTGACACGCAGACGCATGCGGCCGGTCAGATTCTGCCCGAGGTCGTAACGGCGCAGGCGGCGTTGCCGGGATACAGATGGTTCGCTGATCGGTCGGGCCCGGAGTTCATGCCGGGCCCGGATGGGTGGGCCAAGCATGGATTCAAGGATGATCCCGTTGCCGTTGCAGACGCGGGCCGCCTGCCAGCCACGATCATCGAAACCCGGCTTGTCCCAGCCGGGAAACTCCAGGCGGGCATCGTAGCTTTCCCCCATGAGCAGATCGCTCTCCAGCAGCGGTCCGTAGCTAAATTTCCATGTGGAATCGGTGCCAATGACGTCGGTGCGGCCGTCGAGATAATCGATGACGAGCTGCGCGAGGAATTTGGGGCGCTCGCCATACATCTGCCGGCCGCGCCAGGCGACATGTCCGCAATACCAGCCGTCCCCGAGGAGGGCGCCAAACGTGTTGTCACCCACCACCAACAAAGGGGTGACATCGAAGGCCTGGTAGTGCACGCGCTTGCGATAGTCGGTCCAGCCCGGCGCCAGCTGAAAGTCGCCGATGCGCTGACCGTTGAGGCGCGCTTCATAGAGGCCCAGGGCCGTGACGTAGAGCCGGGCCCGGGTTACGCGGGCGCCGACGAAGAAGGTTTTGCGCAAATAGGGCGCGGGCACGGCTGTCCAGCGTCCACCCGTGAGCGTGCCGGCGATCCACTGCGCCTTCCAGTCGCCGCGATCGAGCAGGCCCATTTCCCAAAACGCCCGTTCGGTCGAGTCGGTGCAGTGGCCATGCTCATCCCATACTTTTACCCGCCACCACGCCCGCTGGCGGGAGCGGAGCGGTTTGCCGCCATAAACGAGGTGCAGGGATGCATCGGAAGCCTTCTTGCCGCTGTCCCACAGATCGGGAGCGCCGCCCGGCTCCGACGAGACCAGAATCTGGCACGCGGTCTGGCGCGCCCCGCGGCGGTGTTCAGCATCAAGCCACCAGCTCAGACGTGGTTGTCGCTCATCAAGACCGAGGGGATTCTCAAAGTATTCGCAACGCAGATGAACAGGACGGCAGGTTGCTTGAGACATGTGGGTTTGGGGGCGGAAGGAACGTCTGCGGTCCGGCTATTCGGCTTCGACGCCAGACGACAGACGGGGGCAAAAGATGGCATTTGAAAAGCGAATGGTCGAGATTTCTGTAGCCTGAAGTAGCCGTAAACAGTTGCAGTTTTATTGGAATGCAATTTGCACGGATTTGGTTTATTGCCTGTTCAAGTATCTATTGGAAAACGATATATGCTATATTGTGCACACCAAAAACGGGTCGTGGAGATGACCTGAATCGAAGATAATCCGTTGATGAACAAAATTTACCGCTGCGCCACCTGGTCGCCTTTCGCCGCGCTCGGGATTCACAGCCTCTGCCGTGCGGGCGACCAGCAGGTCGTGCGGCCACCGACCTGCTCGCGAACAAGCCGGCCCCCGGTGCGCGGGCAGCGGCCTCCGTCCTCCCAGCGGTGGTTGAAAAGCCAGGAACCGGGAATGTGCACGTTGAGCGCAGGTGGCACGTAGCGGCCGCGACCGGCGATCGTAGCGAGCGCAAGGCGGCAGACCTTGCGGCATTCGCGCCACACGGAGCGCACCTCCGCGGGTGTGAGCGTCCCGGCCGGACGTTTGGGATGAACGGCGGCCCGCCAGAGGATTTCGTCGGCCATCCAGTTGCCGACACCCGGAAAACGCTCCTGCAGGAGCAGTACCGCCTTGACCGGCATGTGCCGATGGCGGCGGAGAAAAACGGCCACCGCCTCCGTTGTAAATACAGCGGACAGGATCGCGGGCGCGAGGCGCGTCCACCATGTGGGCGGTGTCCGGCCGACGTCAAACAGGACGCGGCCAAACATGCGTGGATCGGTGAAGACGAGGCAGCGTTCCCGCTGTTCCAGGACAAGATGGTCATGCTTGTGTGGCGCATAACCCGCTGGCTCCATCCGCAGTTCACCGCTCAAGCCCAGGTGGATGCCCAGCCAGCAGCCTCCGTTGCAACGGAAAAGTATCTGCTTTGCCGCGGCCGAGGAGGAGCGGAGCATGGCGCCGGTAAGCCGGCCAACCAGGAGAGATACGGTGCATTCCCGAAACACCCGGGCGCGTGGATGCACCCGCACGGCCTGTATCAGATGCCCCAATCCCGGGTTCCATTGCTTGCGGTAAAACTCAACTTCGGCGAGTTCGGGCATGTACTATGTGGGTCAGACATGGACGACGGTGCCAACAGGGCCCGGCGGGTTGGCGCTGAGCCATGACCCGGCACGGTCTTGGGAGGCGGATGGAGCCATTATCGGATCTCCCAATCGTAGTGGTACCGTGAAAGGAGCTTGGGCCGGCCTGCGGTCACCTGGATTACATCCTCGATGCGGCAGGCACCGAGTCCGGGGTAGTAGAGACCCGGTTCGACCGTGACGACGGCGCCTGGTTTCAGTTCGTAGTCGACTGCGCCCGAGATGCGGGGCGGCTCATGCACGGCCAGGCCAAGTCCATGCCCGGTGCCATGGAAAAAACCGACGGAACCACGCGGTGTGTGCTTGGTTTCGTAGCCCTGCGTCTTGAAGTAATCGGCCACGCGGTTGTGCACGTCGCGTCCGTTGACGCCGGCATGGATGGCGGCAAGGGCGAGCTGCTGACCGGCGCACACGGTGGCGACGAGGCGGCGCTGGGCGTCCGAAGCGCGGCCGCGGAGAAAAGTGCGCGTCATGTCACCGTGATAGCCGGTGGCGGTGACGCGCGGGAACACGTCGACGATGATGAGTTCCCGGGCCCGGATCGGGCCATGTCCGCTCTCATGGGGGTCACATCCCTGGTTGCCGCCGGCCGCGATGGTTCCGAGCGACACGGCCCCGGCGGCGAGGCAGGCGGTCTCAATGGCAAACTTGAGATCCTCCGCCGTGAGCCGGCGTCCTTGGTGGTAGAGCCAGCGACCCTTGAGCCGTGCCCGGCGAAGCAGGTCCTCGGCGGCGGCAATACCGAGGGCCGCGCAGCGGTTGCCGGTGCGAAGAGCGGCGACTTCCGCGGCATTTTTGATTTCGCGCTCGGGAAAGATCAGGCCGCCGGCCGGAACCAGTTTGAGGCCGTGCCGGACGAGCTTGAACGCCACGCCGGCGGGAAAATCGTCCGGCACGGTGAAGGCGTGAATCCGATAATGGGCCGCCAGCAAAAGGATGACTTCCGCCGGCCCGATGCGCCGGCGGGGCCAACGCCGGCGCGCTTGTTGATGCCAGGCCTCAAGCGGCAGCACCATGTCGAAGGCGGAGTCGCGTTTCACCCGCCCGTACTCCAGGGCGCTGACGACGCACACCTTGCGACGGCCGGCACGAAAAGAAATGAACGGGTCAGGCACCGGGACCCGACCGAAGTAGCGCTGGTCGGGATTCATGTCTGAGTCGGCATAGAGGAGGGGTGGAGGTTGACCCATGGGGAAAGCAGGATTGAATTGCCAACGCGGCCGCATTACCCGCCAATCTATCGGGAAACGCAAAGATGTTTTGGGTCATAACCAGCAGATCATGGAGAACGGGAGGGTGGGCTCTGATTGTTGTACTGCTAGCCATGGCTTGCGGCCGCACCACCCGGACGGAGAACGGCATCCCACCGAAAACTGTGAGCGACTGGTTTGCGATCGCGGTCGGCGGGAAGACCGTGCACCTGCAACTCGCGATCCAGGCGGCCGAGATGGAGCGCGGCTTGATGGAACGGCGCGAACTCGCGCCCGATCAAGGGATGCTTTTTGTCTATCGCGAGCCGACGGCCATGAGCTTCTGGATGCGCAATACGCCGCTGTCGCTCGACATCGGATTTTTCAGCCCGGAGGGCGAACTGAAGGAGGTCTATGCGATGCAGCCTTTCGATGAGATGCCGATCCGCTCACGGGACAGCCGGCTGCAGTTCGCCTTGGAAATGAATCAAGGTTGGTTCCGTAAGCACGGGATAAAACCCGGTGCAAGGTTTGATCTGGCGGCCCTCAGAGAGAGCCTCAAGGCACGCGGGGCCTTTCCAGAAGAATTTGGTCTGCGGTAAACCAAGTCTCATCCGACCCGATTGCTTGGACAAGTTCCTGATCAAACAAAGGCCTGTGGCAACTAAGAGACGCCGCCTCCGTGGGCTCCCCTGCATCCAGCTATTCGATCGTCTCTTGAATCACAATATTTGGCGTCGCTGTCGATCCTTCTGACACCTCGGTCAAACCGAAATCATCCACGTAGGTATACCCCCAGGCCTCAGCGGGTTTGTACGCATATATCTCTGCCCTGGTGTTATTGCTGCCTGTTTTGAAAGTGAAAGTTACCTCCGACCAGTCATGAGCCGAATTTGATTTATAGAAATCCTCTCCTCCATAATTTCTCACTCCTATGCGCCCCTCCGCCAAGGCATCGGTCCTCATAAACCCACGGACTCTATAAAGAGTATTTGGCGTCAAGCCGTATATTACCTGATAGATTCCCGCACCCGACGATAGCTTGGCCGAATGCCGGCATTGCTTTGCCACTGCATGACGTATCAGATCTGGAGATAAGGTAGCTGAAGTCAGCGACTTAACTACCTCGCCTGTGCTCGTATCAGATCCATATTTTGTCCAACCATCCAGTCGATCAAACGTAGGATCATTGGGAAATGAGGATATCCGCTCAAAACTGGGGTTTTCCACTCTGTTTCGATACCGTAGATTTGCCGTGGTCCATTTGCAAACGGGAGGGTTGGCAAAGTTATGGCCGACTTGGCACTGCCAGTCACTAGCGCCATACTCCAGGGCTCCTATATCAGGCGCACGTCCAACATAACCGTCAGTGATTCCTTCGATTGCTATACCGGCATCGATGCAGGGCGAATCGGATCTAAGCGTAAAATCATCCGCTTCGGCGTTCGTGTACCGGGGATTTCCCGATGTCAAATTATGATCATAAACGGCTCCCCAGTTGGCGATATCGCATCTTTGTGTGCTGATATTATTTTGAAAATAACATCCGACATTCAAGGAGTAAGATCGTGTCCAATCAGCCCAGATCTTGGAGTAGCTATAAAGGGTGTTGTTTGAGAAGAAGCTGTACTCACAGGGGTTATTGACCTGTAAACTACTAACAGTGTAAGGGCTGTATACTATGTTTCTATAAACAATCACCCCGTTGCAATCCTCATCAAAATACAGACCCATGGAATAGGTGCAGCTTGGTCTCGGGCCGTACATAATGTTGTGATGTATCTCGGTGTTCTCGGCCGCAAGACCGGTAAAGTAAGTGGCGCCATCGTCGTTGGCCAGCTTGGAGTGATTGTACCAGCGATTATACTCGATGACACTGTGGAATAGGCCCGTACCTACCGAGCCACAACAATTCTTTCCGGTATTGTAAACGGTGTTATGGCTTACCAGATTCCAGCCGCCTTCCACTCTTATGCCCATGCAGACGGGACCGGCATAGCCGGTATCATGAATCAGATTATTCACCACGCTGTTATGGGTTCCACCGAGAACAACGCCGTCATCTGAACTGTAAATCAGAGTGCTGTTCTGCAGGGTGTTGTAACTCCCCCGGATGATAATGCCGGAATCCTTGTAGGTCCAGTTTTTCGACTTGGCAAGGCTCCACCAATAATGATCGGCCTTGATGTTGTCTATAATGCAGTGGTTTGTGTCCTTTTGACAGAGGATGCTGCCGGCGAAGAGATTAATATCCTTTATGTTTATGTACGCCTTGTCGCTCAAGTTGAAGCCGTATAATCTTTGCTTTGCTTCCACGAGGTAACGATTGGGATCATCACCATTGGGCGTCTGCAGGTAAAGTGTCGCAGCGCCAGTGTCGTAGTACCATTCCCTGGCCGCATCCAAGCATTCGAGCTTGTTGCAGATAAAATATCTTGCTTCAACGGATGGCTGTCCGCAGCCATCATAGTCATCCATTGTTATCGTCTGGGATGATTGTGAGTAGTCGGTTATACCCATTCGGGCCTGATACCAACCTCCGCCATCATAAGCTTTTGTACTCAATCCCATTACACACCAGCAAAGAATTCCCCCCTTCCAGTAATCATCAGGTTGGGTAAGGTGATTGGTATCCACCAAACCATACTGGGAGCCGCCTGTTGCCTGGTAATATTCCATATCCCAAATATCCGAATTGGTCTTGCTCGGCCAGCGGGCAAATATCATCTGTTCTCCATTTACAAATACCTGATTCATCAGTACATCCAGCTTGAGCGGCAAACCTGCTTTTTTGTAAATCGACCCTGAATGGAGCGCCCATCCGGTTACAATGTCGCACCCGTTTACTGTGACCGTTTCTCCAGCCGCTGCTTGGAATGTTATTGGACTGCCGGATATCCCGGAATTGGCTGGGATCACTGTTTCACGGTAGACACCGCCGTGGATGAGACAGGTGTCACCGGCGGTCATGGTGTCGGCTGCCTTTTGAATGGTTTTCCAAGGGTTTCCGCTTGAACCGTCACCAGTGGCGTCGTTGCCCGTTGTGGCCACGTGGTAAGTGATTCCCGACGAATCCGCAAAAATTGGAACCAGAGCAAAGAAGGTGCCCCAAAATAGGGTCACAACGAATCTAAATAGCATTCCTCCATTCGCGATTTTCCTGACATTAGTTTGGCGTACTCGGAATATAGTGGGTCTGAAATTCATTGTTTTTATTTATGTGGCGCTATCGTTCTTGAAACATACATGTTTGTGGAGTGGCCCGGTTTGCATTCCAAGAGCGTCGTCGAAGAGGATGATATCGATATTGCTTCCGACCGCGCCCAGGAACCTCCTGAGGTTCACGAGATGGATCTCGATAAACTGGTCGAGAAAGTCATGCGCCTTCTCAGGTTCAGAAGCGAGGAGCATAAAGAAGTTGTCGTTTCGATAAAGGAATTGTCCCGACTCAAGCAGGTCCCCCTCCCCCAAAAAAAACAAGCCCACAATGGCCCGGTCTGTTTTTGCCGAAGATTCTTTGCTTCCTCGGTCAGGCCTTCCGGGCCCTCGGCGAGAGGGCCCGGAGGACACTGGCGATGGAGTGCCACATCGATTCCTGCATCGCTGCGGGCAGAGTTTTCGGACCTGCTTCATCAGCAAAAGGGAAGTACGCCTGCTCAAAATAAAGTGCCCCATCGGGCATGCGTGCGATGACCTTCCCGCTCTTTGAGCGCAGCACCCATTCACCCTACGCACGTTCGGGAAGCGCCCACACAGGTATTTGACATGGGGAACCATCCGGCAGGATCCAGTCGGCCCGATCGGCATTGTCTTGGGCAAATGCCCGCCCACGCTCAATGGTATCAACCCCAAAACGTTGCAGGACATCCTCATCGACGATGGCCAACTGCTGGGCTGGGTCATACACACGGATAGGCTTCTCGGGTAGGTCCAGGTGTTCTCGTAATTGGGCGTGCGTGATTGCAGAAATTCCCGATGATCGATGTCCGGAAAAATCAATGGGGACATGGTCAGACTGACGGTGTGGGCAAAGGCGGTGAGCACTCTATCTTTCGGGTTCATGCTATGGGTTCTATCTCTCGGGTTCTCGCTATTGATTCCACCAGAAGAGGACTTGGTTTATTGATGAAATACCGTATTTCTCCCATTCCGAATGGCTTATCTTAGCCTTTCCCTGGATTATCGACGGCTCTGTTTTCTAAAATTTACAGCAAACTAGCGATCCAGTAGCTCGTATCACTCAAAACATATAGAACGTCAAGAAATAAGACAAATAATGACAAAAATATGTGATGATATAACGCAGCAATATAGCTACTTGGGCTCAGTAATATTATCTGCGTTTCGGAGCTTGGCTCCGGTAGGCAGGCACCACGCGATCTTGCAAGCGGACAGGATCCAACGGTGCCGCTTGCTTGATAGTTCGCCTCAAGGTCTCCGCGCTTGGCTCTGGGGAGGCTAGGAGATAAGAAAAATCAGTGGCGTGCAAATCGGAGATACAGTAAGTCTTGATGGATTTAGTCCGGCCCCGGTTGCGCTAATTTGCCTAACCTAACGGAATAGTTAGGAATTACCTTGACGATGTAAAACGTCAGCAGGAGATTCCATCAAACTTGAGAAAACTTATGAGCCTCTCTCCGCAGAAAACTACCCGAGAAACCGCAGGGGGTCCCGGCGATCGCTTACAGTTTATTCTGGACCGATTGGATAAGCAGAACGCATGTACTTACGAGGAACTTGCAGAGCTGCTTCAGGTCTCGACCATGACGATTCGGCGCGACCTTGAGAAGCTAGTCCGGCAGGGGGCAGTGATCAAGACGGTCGGTGGGGCCCAGCGGGCTCATGCGCCCTCCTACTTGTATGAGACGGCAGTGTACTCCCGGCTGGCGGTGCATCGCGCGGAGAAACGGGCCATCGCACGCCAGGCACTCGATCTGATTGCCGCCCAGTCCACGATTTTCATCGACGGTAGCACCACTTGTTTGGAATTGGCGCGGTGCATGGCAAAGGAAAAGAAAGGGCTGACGATCGTGACGAACTCCGCCTTGGCCTGCCTGGAGTTGGGCAAAAGCGGCGACAACACGATTATTGGCATCGGAGGGCAGTACGATGCTAATAGCCTCTGTTACGTCGGGCCGCAGGCGGAGGACTTGGCCAAGGAGCTTTTCCTCGATATCGCGTTCGTCGGCACCAAGGCATTTCTGCCCACCGAAGGAACGTTCGAATCATCCCTCCCGACCTTCAGGATCAAGCAGATCGTCGCTGGGCGGTGCGCCCGATTGGTCCTCTTGGCCGACCACTCCAAGATGGGCCAGCGTGCCTTGAGCAAGGTGCTCGATATTGCGCAAATTCATACGGTAGTGACTGACGACCAAGTTCGTCCGGAGGATCTCGCTGCGCTGACCAAGGCCGGACCGAAAGTATGCATCGCTGCCAGGCTGACCGCACGACTTGAAAGGACCGCCGATGTCGCTTGAACCTGTAGAGAAGCTGATGGCTGACGCCCGTCGTGGGGGCTATGCCATCGGCTATTTTGAAAGCTGGAACTTGGAGTCGTTGCAAGGCGTGCTTGATGCCGCCGAAGCCGTCAGCGCTCCGATCATCCTCGGCTTCAACGGCGAGTTCCTATGTCATGCCGGGCGGCGCGCGGCCGAACGATTGGCCCTCTATGGGGCGCTCGGCAAGGCGGCGGCTGAGTCGTCGCCGATGCCGTGCGGGTTGATTTTCAACGAGTGCCCGGACGATTCCTGGGTCTTGGCTGCGGCTGAGTGCGGGTTCAATCTTGTGATGCCCGCCGATCCGCAGGCGCCGTACGACGACTATCTCCGACGGGTGAAGCGGATTGTTGAGTTTTCCCACCAGCGCCGCGTGGCGGTCGAGGCCGAGCTTGACGAGTTGCCCTGCGGCGCATCAGGGCGCGTGGAAGGCGAGGCCGCGCTCACCGATCCGGCTCGGGCCGAGCGGTTCGTGCGCGAGACGGGGGTGGATCTCCTGGCGGTCAGCGTCGGCAATGTGCACATTCGTACCAGCGGCGAGCAAGCCCTAAACTTGGATCATCTGGCTGTCCTCGCCGACCGGGTCCGGGTGCCACTGGTCCTGCACGGAGGCAGCGGCATTTCGGCTAACTCGCTCAAGGAGGCCATCCGGCTGGGTGTTGCGAAAGTGAACTACGGAACGTACGTCAAGCAAAGGTATCTCGCGGCGGTGCGCGCAGCGATTGCCGCGAACCCGAGCAATCCGCACGAACTGTTGGGACTAGGCGGCAAGTACGATGTGATGGTCGCCGGCCGATTAGCTGTGCGCGCGGCGGTGCTTGAGCGGATCGAAATGCTGGGATGCTGTGGAAAGGCCCGGTGATGGCCGACGGGGATCCATCGTGTAAGCAAACAAGGAGCATTGTGACGCGGACAAATCGGATCGGGAAAGCGAGAACGACATCGGCTGGAATCGGATTGCTGGCGATGCTCGTCACGGCGGCATGGGCCTTGATCGGACCCGCAGCGGCAAGAGCCGGCGATGGCCCGGATCCCGTCTTTGAGAAGCCGGCGCCCGTGACCATGGCCGAACTGGCCAAGCGAGCCACGCCGGGGGTTTCCGCCTTGGAGGTAAACGATTATACTCCCGGTCATTACCAAGGCGCACTGGCCCCCAGTCCGCCGCACGCCGACATGAACGCCAGGAAGGCTGTGATCGTCTTTTGGAAAGACCAACCCCAACAGTTCGTCTTCAGCCACGAAGCCAGTTATTGTCCGTACCTGGAACTGCCCAACGGCGCGGCCATGTGCAATCAGTTCTTCGAGGGCAACTTGGGCGAGGCGGAATTGATGAACAACCTGGGGCGGAAAGAGAAGAACAGCTTTGTGGATATCATCCAGAGCGGGCCCGAGCGAGTTTGGGTGCGGTGGAGCTACTTCGCGGTCAACATGAACGACGACACGCAACCCCGATTGCGCGGCACCGAGGACTACTTCGCCTATCCCAACGGACTGGTCCTGCGCCGGATGACCTACGCGAGCCTCATGCCGAACGACATCGTCGGCTTCAGCACGATGCCCGTCGAGTTGTTTGGCGTGGCTCCGGTTGGCTCGACGATCAAGGACCTGTTCCCTCGTGACGCGGAACACGGGGACTACCTTACCCATGTCGTGCTCGACCTCTACAGTGATCGGCGGTACGACATCTATTGGGATGAAAAAGGAGGGGTCCGCCGCCGCGGCGACGACGCGACACTTGAGGCTATCTCGCGGTCGCCCGGCTGCGCCTTGGTGCTGCCGTTCCGGCAGGGACTCCTTTTCGCCGTGCTCGGCGACGCCAGCGGTTTTCCGGTGGGAAAAAACCAATTGATTGATCACTGCACGCCGGGGGCCGAAGGCGGCGCCGGTTGGGGGACCGGATTTTGGGATCATTGGCCGATCGGTTGGTTGAATTCGCAGACGTCCTACTGGAAGCCGGGGTCGCCGTACGCCTACAGTTTCGGATCAGTCGGGCAGTTCTTCGTCTCGGAAGGGAACCGGATCAGGTCGTTTTGGAAGGACTATTCGGAGTACTGCAAGGACATGGAACTCAATCGTTGGACAGAGCGACGGGTGTGCTATGTGCTGCTCGGTTCAGCCAGCGGGTGGGACGATGTGCGCCGGATCGGCCGGAGCTGGCTCGACAAAGGCAAAGAGTGTGCAAGGCCGGAGAGCATTGCCGATCTGAAATGAAACCCTCTTTTGCACACGTTTTGGCGGAAAGATTGGGCGAATGGCAGTTCACCTACAGGAAACCTCGCGGATTGAAAGAATGGACGTCATGCACAATGGAATGAAAATGCCGGATCCGGCGATTACCGAAATGGAAATCAGCATTGTCCACTGGCTCACCGAGCCGGATCGGACGATCGAGCACGGCCGGCCTGCAGAGATGTCCATGCGACGCCGTGTTGGGGTGGATTGAGGTTTTGGATTATTCTGGGAGAGCCTGATCTATGGTTAAAATCGGTTGTGCCGGTGTCCTGGTGGAAGACACTTTTTGCGGTCCGATGAAGGAACTGCCTCGTGAAGGCCAGTTGCTCGCCATCGAGGCCATGCCGGTGAAAGCAGGCGGCTGTGCTGCCAACGTGGCGATCGATTTGGCCAAACAAGGCTTGGCTGTCGACGTCGTCGGGTGCCTGGGCCGGGATCCCTCGGCCGACGTAATCCTGGCCTGCCTGGGAGAACACAACGTCGGATGCGCCCAAGTGGTCCGAGTCGACCGGCATCCCACCAGCAAGACGACGATCCTCCTCGTGGCGGGCGAGGATCGGCGGTACATCCATGTCTTCGGAGCCAACCGGGCATTCACGATCCGGCACATCAAACGCGACTGGTTGAAGAGTTTGAACGTTTTCTATCTCGGCGGATTGTGCGCCCTGCCGGGGATCGAGATGGCGGAACTGCAGGAATTGCTGGAATTCTGCCGCAGGCAAAAAATCACGACAGTGGTGGATGTGGTCGTGCCGCAATCCTGGACCGGGATTGAAGCGTTGAAGCCGCTCCTGCCGCACATCGATTATTTTCTGCCGAACAACGACGAGGCCCGGCTGATCACCGGCCGGACCGACACCCTCGACCAATTGCGCGCTTTTCGGACTGCAGGCGCAAATACCGTGGTCATCACCCAGGGCAAAGCCGGGGCCATAGCGACAAAGGGCGGCGAATACTGGCAGTGTGGTGTCTTTCCCATCACCAGCGTCGATCCCTCGGGGTCCGGGGATGCATTCAGCGCCGGCATTATTACCGGCATCCTGCGTGGGTTGGACATGCCGCAAATTCTGCGCTACGCCAGCGCGCTCGGGGCATCGGCGACCCGGGCTATCGGCACAACGGACGGTGTGTTCACTGCCGTTGAGGCGGAGGCATTCGTCGCCTCCCGTTTGTTACCCGTCGCCAGTGGCGCGCTCTGAATCTCTCGGCTTACGATGGAAATCGAATTTAAAATGCCGGACTTGGCGACGACCGACTCTGCGATCAAAGTGATCCGCTGGTTTGTCGAAGTAGGCCAGCCTGTCAAACGGGGGCAACCGCTGCTTGAGGTCGAAACCGACAAGGCGGCGATGGAGGTGGAATCGATTGCCACTGGCAAACTCAGCGCAGTGCATGTTCAGCCTGGGGGCGCCGTGGCCGTCGGCCAGACGATCGCCATGATTGCGACCGAAGGCGGTATTGCTGTGCCGCCCCCCGTCTCTTTGCCAACGCAATTGGTACCCGCAGTCGCTCCCGCGGCTTCACCTTCGGCGCTGCCGAAAAAAGCGGGCGGCATGTTCGCCAAGAATCGCGCCGCAGCACAAAAGCCGGCCACGGGGGAACAGAAACCGTCAATTGCGCTGAGCCCGGCGCAACGCACGGTCGCGCGGCGGATGCAGGAGAGCAAACAGACGATCCCGCACTTCTATCTCCAGACATCGGTCAACGCCGAACGCATGATCACCCGGCGTACGGCCGCCGCTCCAGTGAAGATCGCCTGGGACGCCTTCTTTGTTTACGCCGTTGGTCGCGCGCTGAAAAAATTCGACCGGATGGGTCTGCGCTTTGAAGCCGACCATCTTGTGCCTTCGGGGGCAGATGCCGTCGGCGTGGCGGTGGATCATGCCGGCGAATTGTATGTGATTGCGATCGTTAACCCGGCCGAAAAAACGCCTGAACAGATCTCGGGTGAGATCCGCGCCTTGGTCGAGAAGTTGCGCGCGGGTGATTCCGAGGCCAAGAAGCTGCGTCCCGCCAATGTTACGATCACGAATCTGGGCGGGGCGAACGTTGAAACGTTCACAGCCATCGTCAATCCACCGGAATCCTCCATCCTCGCGATTGGAAAGATCGCACCTGTGGCCGTTGTTCAGGGGGGGGGAATTGTCCCGCAACACCGGGTGTCGATCACGCTATCCGCCGATCATCGGGTGGTGAACGGCAAATACGCCGCCGATTTTCTCGGCGCGGTCGTGCAGGAACTCGAATCGCTTTGAAAGGCAAACCATGACGCAGCAGGCAAAGGCAACTTCAGCCGAACGGCTGGCAAACTACAACCAAGGCTTCCTTCTCGATCTTTATGAACGGATGGTTCTCATCCGCTCGTTCGAGGAACGGATCAAATTCCTCTTCCTCGAGGGAACGATGCCGGGAACAATCCATCAGTGCCAGGGGCAGGAGGCAACCGCTGTCGGAGTGTGTTCGGCCCTGAAAGCGAACGACTACATCACCTCCACCTTCCGCGGCCACGGTCACGCTTTGGCCAAGGGGCTGACGGTGCAAGAACTGCTCGACGAGCTGTTCGGCGCAGTCACCGGTTGCTGTAAAGGCAAAGGCGGCTCGATGCACGTGGGCAATATGCACAAGGGCATGGTGCCAGGAATTGCGATCGTTGCCGGCGGTATCCCGTTGGCGGCGGGTATGGCGCTGGCGTTCACGATGCAAAAGAGCGGGCAGGTGGTCGCGTGCTTCTTCGGTGACGGCGCGGTGGCGGAGGGCGCATTTCATGAGGGAGTCAACATGGCGGCCATCTGGAATCTGCCGGTGATCCTGGTTTGCGAAAACAACCTTTACGGCGCGTCCACCCGCGTCGACAAGGTCATGAAGAATCCGAAAATCTCTGATCGCGCCGCGGCCTACGGTTTTCGTGGAGAAACGGTGGACGGCAATGACGTGATCGCCGTCCATGAAGCCGCAAAGCGTGCGGCCGCGGAATGCCGCGCTGGCAAGGGCCCGGTCTTGCTGGAGTTGCTGACCTACCGGCGTACCGGCCATTCGCGCCGCGATCCCTGCCACTACCAGCCCAAGGACGAGCGCGAGGCGTGGTTTGCCCGCGACCCGATTGAGCGATTCGCGCAGCGGTTGCTTGCACGTGACGATGTCGCCCCGGCCGATCTCGACGGCATCAGGGCCCGCGTTGACCGGGAGATCGAAACGGCAGTGGAAAAGGCGAAACGGGCTCCGCAGCCCACGGTCGCGGATGTCGAAACGGACGTTTTGGCTTGAAAAGAAATCTACCATGAAACGACAAGGTATTGCCGAAGCATTACGGGATGGGATCGCGGAAGAGATGCAGCGCGACCAGCGCGTATTCTGCATTGGGGAGGACATCGGTGTGCCCGGTGGCTGGGGCGGGGCGTTCACCGTCACCCTCGGGTTGAATGAGAAATATCCCGGCCGCATCATCGACACGCCGATCGCCGAACTGGGATTCACGGGCATGGCCGTCGGCGCAGCGATGATGGGAATGCGTCCGATCGCCGACGTGCAGTATGCCGATTTCCTGTTCCTGGCGAGCGATCAGCTGATCAACAACGCCGCCAAGATGCGGTACATGTCCGGTGGCACGATCAAAGTGCCCATGGTCATGCGCGCGCCTGTTGGCGCCACCGGCCGCGGCTCCCAACACGCGCAGAACATGGAACGCTATTTTACCGGCGTGCCCGGTCTCAAAGTAGTCGCCCCGTCCAACGCCTACGACGCGAAGGGCATGCTCAAAGCCGCGGTGCGGGACGACAACCCGGTGATGATGTTCGAGCACAAGTTGCTCTACGGCTCAAAGGGAGCACGGGCCGAGTCCGGCGCGGTGGACGCCACCAGCGAGATCCCGGACGACGATTATACCGTCCCGCTCGATAAAGCCGTGGTTCGCCGCAAAGGTTCACAGGTCACCATTCTCGGGTGGCTGTTGATGCTGCACTACTCCCTGTCTGCCGCGCAGACCCTCGCCGGCGAGGGGATCGATGCCGAAGTGATCGATGTGCGTAGTTTGTCGCCATTCGACTATGAGACCATCGGGGCCTCGGTTCGCTCGACGGGACGCGTCGTTATCGTCGAGGAAGGTCCGAAAACCGGCGGAGTCGGCGCGGAACTGGCCGCAGGTATCATGGAACGCTTTGGCGACAGTCTGCAGGCTCCGGTCGTGCGCGTCGCGTCACCGGACGTACCGGTGCCATTCAGTCCAATCTTGGAAAACACGTATCGCCCGGATGCAACGAGGATTATGCAGGCGGTGCGTCAACTTGTGCAATCCTAGGCTAGGAGAGACTGCGATGAAACGATCCAAAATCAATGCGTTGATCAATGAGGCCAAAAGCCTGTTGCATCGCAACGGCATGCGCCTGCCGCCGTTTGCGTACTGGAGCCCGGCGGACTGGAAAACCAAAGGCTCCGAGTGTGACGAGATCCGGCGCTGCGGGCTCGGCTGGGATATCACTGATTTCGGGTCCGGTGACTTCGAGCGGATCGGGCTCGTCGTGTTCACCGTGCGCAATGGTCACAAGACGCTTGCCCCCTACAAAGCCAAGACCTACTGCGAGAAGATTCTCATCGTCGGTGAGAACCAGCGGACCCCGATGCATTATCACGCGTTCAAGCAGGAAGACATCATCTGCCGTTGCGGTGGCAATCTCATCTGTCAGGTCTACCAAAAGGGGCCCGACGGCAAGCTCGCCGATGCCGACGTCGAAGTCTCGCTCGATGGTGTGCGCCATCGGGTCAAGGCTGGAACCAAATTCGTGCTGCAGCCCGGTGAATCGGTCACGTTGAGCCCCTTCATGTATCACGAATTCTGGGCCGAGGTCGGCACGGGCACATCCATCGTAGGCGAGGTCTCAAAGGTCAACGACGATGCAACGGACAACTTCTTCCTCAACGCCATCGGCCGTTTTCCAAAAATCGAGGAAGACGAACCGCCGGTGCATTTGCTCTGCACGGAATATTGAGGGAAAACGCACGCCTTCAGACCGGAATTCGTTTAGGTAGTTATGGCCCCAGACTGCGAGTCTAGATAGAAAGACCACCAGCTGCCGAAGAGCTAAAGTAAGAAACGGCATGCGATCACAATCTAGGAAAGGACTTATATGGCTGACACTGATGCAGTGAAGGAAGCGAAGAAATTCTACGAAGATATCCCGATGGAAACTCCGGGATTTTTCCTGAAGGGAGCAGGTTCATTGGATTGGGGGATGAAAAACCGGCTATCCCGGATTTTTAATCCCCAAACCGGACGGACGGTGATGCTCGCGATCGACCACGGATATTTCCAGGGTCCGACCACCGGTTTGGAACGCGTGGACCTCACCATCGTCCCGTTGATGCCCATGGCTGATGCACTGATGCTGACGCGTGGCATACTGCGGACAACCGTGCCGCCCAGCTTGACCAAACCGATCGTTATGCGAAGCAGCGGCGGGCCGAGTATTCTCAAGGAGCTCTCCAATGAGGAGCTCGCCGTGGACATCGAAGATGCGATCCGCATGAACGTGTCGGCGGTGACGCTGCAAGTGTTTATCGGCGGCAAATACGAGACACGCAGCGTCCACAACATGACGCGACTGATCGACATGGGGATGCGCTATGGCATCCCCACCATGGCCGTCACCGCAGTGGGCAAGGCAATGACGCGGGATGCCCAGTATCTGCGGCTGGCGTGCCGGATCTGTGCCGAGTTGGGCGCCCAGATCGTGAAAACCTACTACTGCCCCGAGGGCTTCGAAACAGTAACGGCATCGTGCCCCGTGCCGATCGTGATGGCGGGCGGGAAGAAACTTCCCGAATTGGAGGCGTTGACGATGGCCTACAATGCCATCAGCCGCGGCGCGGCAGGAGTGGACATGGGCCGCAACATCTTCCAGAGCGAGGCACCAAAGGCGATGATGGAGGCGGTCCACAATGTCGTGCACAAAAACCTGAAGCCTGCGGAAGCCTACGATCTGTACCAGACGTTGAAGAACAAGACGTCGCAGAAAACGCCCTCCCGTGCCTAATCGGCAACTATTTGATCAGCTCCGCGCTACGGCTCCCCAGATCAGTGTGGGCGTGCTCACCGCGGATTGGATGTCGCTGGGCACGGAGTTGAAATTGCTCGAAAATGCGGGCGTCAAACTCCTGCATTTCGATGTGATGGACGGCTGTTTTTGCCCGGCGATGACGCTGGGTGCGCCCTTGATCAAAGGCGCAAAAACGCCGTTGCTCAAAGATGTGCACCTCATGATCGACGAGCCGTTGTCCAAAGTGGACAGCTTTGTCGCTGCCGGTGCAGATATTATCACGGTCCATGCAGAATCGACCCGCCACGTTCATCGTCTGCTGCAGGTGCTGGGGAAAATGCCCAACGCCAACGATCCCAATCGTGGTCTCATCCGCGGCCTCGCCGTGAATCCTGGAACACCGCTGGAGTCGATCGAACCCCTGCTGGGTGAGCTCGAACTGGTCCTGCTGCTGGCGGTGAATCCGGGGTGGGGCGGTCAGCAGTTCATCCCCTCGACGCGCGCGCGGCTGGCGCGTCTCAGGCAGATGACGGGTGACAGCATTTTGCTCGGGGTGGATGGTGGCATTACCCGGGACAACGTCGCGGAGGTGGCCCGGATGGGCGCGGACATCATGGTGACCGGCAGTGCCGTATTCGATGGCAAAGCGCCACTCGAAAATGTCAGGTTCATGATGAACGCGATCGGCAAATAGCCTTTGGAGCGATCGAACAGCAGTACAAATCCCGTGGAGAAAGGATATCTATGACGCACAAGGAGCGGCTTCTTACAGCCATCAATCATGAGGAACCCGACCGGGTTCCCCTCTGCGCGTGGTATACGCCCGAAGCGGAGAAAAAGCTATTGCGCCACCTCGGAGTCCATTCAGAACAAACCGAGACCTACAAGTCGGCCGGCGGGCCCCTTCCCATTCTGATGGAGCACGACTTCCTCATATCATGGATCGGGCCCTGCACCAGTTACTATGCCGACCCGCACGAGGAATATACCGATGAGTGGGGCATTGGTTGGAAGTGGTTTAAGAATGCAGCGGGCGGCACGTACACAGAAATGGTAAGGCATCCGCTTGCGGACATAAAGGATCCTGCGGAGTATACGATGCCTGACTTTTCGCGGGCTGATCGATACGAGGGCGTAAAGAAGCTCATCAACGAATACGGAGGTGAGTATGGAATCATGGGCGGAGCCGCCTGCACGCTGTTTGAGCTGGCGTGGTATTTGCGGGGGATGGAGCAGCTCCTGATGGATATGGTGACCGAAAAGGATTTCGTGAATGCCCTGCTTGATGACCTGGTGCGATGGATTGATGTAGCCGGCTCAAAAATGGTCTCACTTGGCGTCGATATCATCTGGATCGGAGACGACTTTGGGACACAGGATCGGATGTTGATCGCGCCACAGGTCTTTCGAGAATTTTTCAAGCCGCGCTACGAAAAATTATTTGCCAAATGGAAAGCCATTAATCCGCGGGTGAAAATCGCTTTTCATTCTGATGGAAACATTTATCCGATTCTGAGTGATCTCGTTGAGATCGGACTGGATATTCTGAACCCCGTCCAGCCCAAGTCGATGGATCCAGCGAAGGTCAAAAAAGACTTTGGGAAACACCTCACCCTCTGGGGGACAGTGGACGTTCAAGAGGTCCTCCCGTTTGGAACTGCCGCGGATGTCACCAACGAAGTCAAATTGCGATTGCGGACCGCGGGCAAGGGAGGAGGACTGATTATTGCTCCAGCGCACAACATCCAACCCGATACTCCGGTTGAAAACATTATGGCCTTTTATGAGACTGCAAAAAAGTATGGCCGCTATCCGCTTCGAGGAGTGTGAACTATTTTGGGGGATTGCCACAGAAAGCAGGTATGCGGTGGACATGATGATCGACTGGTCCCCTAGTGGGAGTGGGTCCCTCATGTTCGGTAGCCTATGCCCTTCTAGAAAATAAGGTTTGTAACTTAGCACCAGCGGCCAATGAAGAGTCTTTGGAACGATCAGGAAGCGTCGCGGCACGTCGGCGATCTCGAGCAAAGGGTGTACAGCTCCCGCCTGCTGGGGATGGATCAGTCGCTCGTGCTCCACGGGGGTGGAAATACCTCGGTCAAGATCCACGAGAAAAATATCTTCGGCGAGGAAGAGGACGTTCTCTACATCAAGGGCAGCGGGTGGAATTTGGCGACCATCGAGGCGGCGGGTTTCGCACCCTGTCGGTTGCAGCATCTGCTCCGCCTGCCCCGGCTCGCTGCGCTCTCCGACACGCAGATGGTGAACGAATTCAAGCGTAGCCTGACCAACCCCGCCGCACCGATGCCCTCGGTCGAGGCGATCCTGCACGCCATCCTGCCCGCCAAATTTGTGGATCACACGCATGCGGATGCGCTGATCTCAGTGATGAACACCCCGAACGGGGTGGAGCGCGTCCGGGAGATATTTGACGATCGGGTGGTGATCGTGCCTTATGTGATGCCCGGCTTCAAGCTGGCCCGTCTGTGCGCGGAGTTGTTCCCGAAACATGCCACGGCGAAGACAGTGGGCATGGTGCTGATGAATCACGGACTGTTCACCTACGGTGAAACCGCCAAAGTTGCCTACGAATTGATGATCGAATTGGTCAATCGCGCTGAGGAATATCTCGTCCGGCATGACGCGTGGGAAATTCATTTGCCAGCGCCGGGGCCCCAACCTCCGGCCCGCTTGGCGGCGGCGGCGTTGCGGCGGACAGTGTCCGTGGCGGCGGGTGCGCCGATGATCCTGGCGAGGCATGCCGGCGCGCGGGGGCTTGGCTTTGCCCAGCACCGCGATGTGCTCAAACTCTCCCAGGAGGGGGCGGCGACGCCCGACCATGTGATTCGTACCAAGCGTGTGCCGATGGTGGGACGCGACGTCGAAGCGTTTTGCCAGGCTTACAAGCAGTATTTCCAAGCGCATACGGCAGGAGGCCGGCTGACGATGGTTGACCCGGCGCCGCGGGTGATTCTCGACCGCGAACTCGGGTTATGCACGGCTGGCCGCATGGTGAAAGATGCGGCCATCGCCGGCGATATCTATCGTCACACGATCGACATCATCTTGCGCGCCGAGGCGCTGGGCGGCTGGCGGGCCTTGCCGTCCCAGGACATGTTCGACATGGAATACTGGGAGTTGCAGCAGGCAAAGCTGGCCCGGTCGGGCAAGCCGCTGCTGTTCACGGGAGAAGTGGCGCTGGTGACGGGTGCAGCCTCGGGCATCGGCAAAGCCTGCGTCGATTCATTGCTGGCGCGGGGGACGGCGGTGGTCGGATTGGATGTCAATGCAGACATCGTCCAGCTGCACACCCGGGCCGATTTTCGAGGCATCGTCTGCAATCTGACCAAAGAGGCCGACCTGGCCGCTGCGCTCGACGAGACGGTGCGAACGTTCGGCGGCCTCGACATGCTGGTTCTGAACGCCGGGATTTTCCCCAAGGGTTGTCCGATTGCGGAGATGAATACCGACCTGTGGCGCCGGGTCATGAGCATCAACCTTGACGCCAATCTCCTGCTTTTGCGCGAGTGTCATCCCCTCTTAAAACTCGCCCCTGGCGGCGGGCGCGTGGTCATCATCGGCTCGAAAAACGTTCCCGCGCCTGGTCCCGGCGTGGCGGCCTACTCGGCCTCCAAAGCCGCGGTCAACCAGTTGGCCCGGGTCGCGGCGCTCGAGTGGGGACAGGATCGCATTCGCATCAACTCCATCCATCCGAACATGGTCTTTGACACGGCGATCTGGACTCCCGAGGTGCTGGAGTCGCGGGCGAAGCATTACGGTCTGACCGTGGCCGAGTACAAGACGAACAACGTTCTTAGGGTGGAAGTCTGCAGCCGCGACGTCGCGGAACTGGCCGCGGAGATGTGCGGGCCGCTGTTTGCCAAGACAACCGCAGCCCAAGTCCCCGTCGATGGCGGGAATGAACGCGTGATTTGATGTTTCTTGCAAGGACCTCGTGACTCGCCAGGCGAAGGCTGGCGAGGTAACCCGCTCGGTGTCCTAGTTTTTCTTTCGCCAGGGCGGGTTACATTTGGGCCTTTTCTCAATGCATTATGCGGGCCTCGGCAAAGAACGACTTTTCCAACTCCTCGAGCGTTTTGCCCTTGGTTTCAGGAAGAAATACGAACACAAATCCAAAACACAGCAAACACATGAAGGCGAAGACGTAAAAAGTAACATTACCCAACGCGGCGAGCATTGCAGGGAAAAATAGCGAAACAAGGTAGTTGCCGCACCATAAAACCAAAACTGATATAGAAGCCGCCGTGCCCCTGATCCGAGTCGGGAAGATTTCTGAAACAACCACAAAATAAACGCCGCCCATGCCGACACTAAAAAAAGAGACATAGGCCAAAATACAGACCAGTAATCCCCATCCAGAACCTCCCACTCTTGTGAAGAAGAACCCCAGCAATATCAAAGCAATTCCCATCCCGGCAGACCCGATCAACATAATTGGTCGCCGGCCCAAACGGTCCACCAGGTACATTGCCCCCATTGTGAATATAAGCATTACCAGGCCGATGATGACCGAATGGCTTAAGGCTTTGCTGGTGCTCACGCCTGCGGTTGTAAAAATCGTCGGCGCATAATACATCACGATATTAATGCCGGTTATGGCTTGGAAGAATGCGAGGATAACGGCCATAATCACGGTCCCCCGCACGCCTTTCTGAAAGAGATCGGCCAATTTGGCTTGGTGTTGCGACAGTGAGGCTTGAATCTCCTGTTGCTCGGCCTCCACCACGCTGGCGCCATGCAGCCTCTGCAGAACCCTCCGGGCAGCCTCCGCGCGTCCTTTTTTGAGCAACCAGCGGGGGCTTTCGGGGATCACGAAACTCAGCACGAAAAAGAGCGCGGCCGGTACCGCGGAGACGCCGAGCATGATGCGCCACCCGATGTCGGCAAGCCATCGATCGTCCCCCCAGGTTCCGATCCAAGCATTGACCATATATGATAACAACATGCCAACAAGAATTCCAATCTGATTCAATAGAACCATGGCGCCGCGACTTTTAGGTGGAGCGATTTCAGCTATATAAACCGGAACCAGAAGTGAGGCAAAACCTATGCCGACACCCCCAAGTATTCTTGCGAACACCAATTCCGTTTCGGAACGGGATAGGAAGCACCAGATTCCCGAAATGAGGAACAAGAACGCGGAAAAAGCCAAAACCGTCCGCCGGCCCGCCCAATCGGTGATTGGACCAGCCAGCACGACTCCGGCCACACTGCCGATCAAAGCGCTTCCGACCACCCAGCCGAGCCTGAGAGGATCCAAGGCAAAATGGACTCGCAGCGCATCGACGGTTCCGGAGATGACGGCAGTATCATAGCCAAATAGCAGCGCGCCCACGGCGGCGACGGCGCTGACAAAAACAATATACGGTTTAGTGGTCATTAGCTAGATAGGTTGCTTTGGTCGTGGGGTTTTCTAGGTTCTTCCAGTTTTCATATGGGTAAAGCGGGGTGAAGTCGATAGATTCGGGGCATGGGTGAGATCCATGATCCAAGCATCGAGAGACATTACGCGGGGCTGCTGGGAGTCAGCGCTCCGTGGAAGGTTAGCGAAGTGACGCGAGAGCCGAGTCTGCGCCGGGTGACGATTCGGGTGGCTTGGCCCGAACGGGTCCAGCCGCGCTGTCCGAGTTGCGGCCGGCCAGCGACGTGGTACGACAGGCGCGAACGGCGCTGGCGGCACCTGGATGCGATGGGCCACGAGGTGCAACTGGTGTGTGCGGTGCCTCGCTGTACTTGTCCGGAGCACGGAGTTTTGCAGGTGTCGGTTCCGTGGGCCGAGCCGGGCTCGCGCTTTACGGCGGCGTTTGAAGCCCAGGCCGTGGTGGTGATCGAGGCCAGCCGCTCGCTGACGCAGGCTGCCGACCTGCTGGGGTCGGATTGGGGGAGTGTGCAGCGGATCTTGGAGCGCGCCGTCGCGCGGGGTCTGCAGCGCCGCACCACCGAGCAGGTGCGCTACGTCGGGCTGGACGAGAAGAGCTTCGGCCGCGGCCAAGACTACGTGTCGTTGATGACCGACCTGCGGGGCAGCGTGTGCTCGAAGTGGTGGCCGGACGGGACACCGAACAGGCCGTGGCCCTGTGGGAAAGCCTGCCTGAGCCCCAGCGCCAGCGCATCGAGGCCGCGGCCATGGACATGGGCGCCGACTTCGCGGCAGCGACCCGTCAGGCGGCGTCGCAGGCGCAGATCGTCCACGACAAGTTTCACGTTTCCAAGCTGCTCAACGAAGCCGTCGACAAGGTCCGCAAAGAGGAACACCGCCGGTTGCTGGAAAAAGACGACGAGAGCCTCAAGGATACCAGGTTTCTGTGGCTGCAAGGGGCCGCCGTCACGGGCGAGCGGGCGCCGCGTTTCGAGGAGTTGTGCGCGCGCGACCTGAAAACCGCCCGGGCTTGGGCCCACAAGGAGATCTTCGTCGAGTTCTGGGCCCAGCCAGACACCGCCAGCGGCCTGGACTTCTTCCGCCGCTGGTTCCGCACGGTGCGTCGCTCCAAACTCGAACCGCTGAAGAAGGTGACCCTCACCTTCAAGGAGCATCTGCTTGGCCTGCTCAACTACTTTGTGCATCCGATCACCAATGCGCTCACTGAAGGCTTCAACTCCCGGATCCAAGCCATCAAAGCCGACGCCTGCGGCTTCCGGCGCTTCGCCAACTACCGCACCCGCATCCTGTTCTTCTGCGGCAAACTCGAACTCAGCGTCCATTTCCCATCCGCTCAAACCCACACGATTTCCTGAAGAGCCCTTTTCCGCAGGATGCTGGTGGAAGTCGGCGGGCAACAGGTCAGGAATGCCTACAGGCAGCTGGCGACCCAGTATGAGCCACCCTTTGCCAGCTCGGCCCCGCTCTTCCAGAATCTGAAGGATCTGCCCGAGACCACGCTGCGGCTGCCGGAAACCGTCGAGATGACGGCTGCAGGCCGGCGTGCGACCAGCACTTTGAACGTAACCAACGGGGATGCCTACGCACGGCTGGCCCGCATGCGGGTCGAGTGGGACCAGCCGGAAGGCGACACTCCGTACGTCATGTTCAGCGACAACTTCATCGATTTTCTGCCGAACGAGAGTGCCTCCATTGGTTTGGACTTTCTCCTGCCAAAGGAAAACACCGGAAATATGAGCGGCACGCTGGTTGTCGAAGGACCAAACATAGAAACCCAACGAATTCCGATTAACCTGGTCGGCTCCCAGAAGTGATCGGCCCCGCTGGACCCCAAGAAATTCGGACCGATCGGGTCCGGTGTAGATCCGGGGGAGGGGAATCGTAATTCCCTTAGCAAAAGGCCCTTGGACATGCGTCCAAGGGCCCCAAATTGGGTGCAGGGGTTGGATTTGAACCAACGACCTTCAGGTTATGAGCCTGACGAGCTACCAGGCTGCTCCACCCTGCAATCAGGAATCGGCCAAAATTGGTAGGGGACCCCGGCCTGTCAACGGCTATTTCGCGGCAGCCCGGTGAGGCGATAAAATCCGTCGCCACCCTTCTGCCGCTTCAACAAATTCTCAAGTCGACGGGCTGTGCTGAGGCTCTGCGCCGCACTCGCCCAGATCAGCTCCCACGGTCCATTCGCTCCTGCCCATCGACTGATACCAGAGTTGTGTTGCGCCAGGCGGCGTGCGGGGTCGTCACTCACGCCGATGTAATGCCGGCCCTGCACATTGCGCAGAACGTAAACGCGATAGGCGGGCATGGGAAATCAAACCAACGATCCCGCGCCTGCGGGATTATGAGCCTGACGAGCTACCAGGCTGCTCCACCCTGCAGTGCGGAAGAGGGGCAACCTGCGAAGCGCGGATGGAGCTGTCAAGGGGCTTTTTCCTGCTGGGCAAATTACGGCTTGCCATGCGGGGCGCGCTCGCGTGTGTTCGACCCTTTCCCGTTCGTTAACCTTCAACCGTAGTCATCCAATCGATCGCAAGGCGGCCCTTTGGCCGGCCTGTGTGTCGGAAGATACATAGATCATCATGAATATCACCGTTAAGGACCTGCTCGATGCCGGCGTGCATTTCGGGCACCAGACCAAGCGCTGGAATCCGCGCTCCAAGCCGTACATCTTCGACCATCGGCAGGGCGTCTCCATCATCGATCTCGGCAAGACCCATGTGGCGTTGCAGCAGGCGTGCGACTTCGTCGAAAGTCTCGTGGCCGAGGGTGGCATCGTGCTGTTTGTCGGCACCAAGCGCCAGGCGCAGGACATTGTGCGGGAGGCCGCAACCAGCACCGGCATGCCCTACTGCGTCAACCGCTGGCTCGGCGGCACGCTGACCAATTTCGGGACCATCAAGCGTTCGATCGCCAAGTTCAAGCACTACCAACAGATGGAAACCAGTGGCGAGATGGCCAAGCTGCCCAAGAAGGAGGAGTCGGCCATCAAGCGCGAAATGGCGCGCATGCAGCGTAATTTTGACGGTATCATCGAGATGGGCGAGCTGCCCGGGGCGCTTTTTGTGATCGATGTGAATCATGAGAACATCGCCGTGGCCGAAGCCGCCCGCTGCGGCATCCCGTGCATCGCCTTGGTTGATTCCAACTCCGATCCGACGATCGTGACGCATCCCATTCCCGGCAATGACGACGCGGTGAAATCGATCCGTATCATTGTCGATACGCTGATGGAGACCGTCCAGAAGGGCCTGACCCAGCGCGATTCCCGCCGTTCCGCCCACGGCATGGCCGACGTGAAGGCGGCGTCGGCCGCCATGGCTGCTGCGGCCACGGTGACGCCCGCACCTGCGGCCGAGGTCGACCTCGAAAAAATTGAACTGCCGGCCAACCTCAAGGACATCGCCGTCCTCGGCGAAGAGGTGGTGGTGACGGAGGAGTCTCCTGGCAAGATCGCCGCCAAAAAAAAGCCCGTTCGCGCTGTCAAAAAAGCTGACGGGGAGGAGTAATCCCGCCACCCAGTGCGCGGCGTGCGTCTGGTGATTCCCGCCGGGAAATCGCGGGCGCGCCGCCAGAGACGTTGTTCCCAACACCTTCATCCATGATCTTATTGCCATGAGCACCATCATCACCGCCCAAATGGTCGGCGACCTGCGCGAAAAGACCGGCGCGGGCCTGCTCGACTGCAAGAAAGCCCTCTCCGAGGCCAACGGCAACGTGGAGGAGGCCATCACCATCCTGCGCAAAAAAGGCGCCGCCTCCGCCGCCAAGAAGGCCGAGCGCACCACCCGGGAGGGGCTGATTGAGAGCTATATTCACGTCGGCAGCAAAGTCGGCGTCATGGTGGAGGTGAACTGCGAGACGGATTTCGTCGCCCGCAACGAGGGATTCAAAGCCTTTTGCCGCGATCTTTGCCTGCAGGTCGCTGCCGCCAATCCCACCTATGTCCGCCGCGAGGAAGTGCCCGAGGCTGATCTGGCCAGGGAGCGTGAGATCGCCACGGCCCAGGTGCAGGGCAAGCCGCCCGCGGCCATTCAGAAGATCGTCGAGGGCAAGCTGGAGAAGTTTTACTCCACCATCTGCCTGCTCGACCAGCCGTTCGTGAAGCTGCCGGACAAGACGGTGAAGGACATCCTGACCGAGCAGGTGGCAAAGATCGGCGAGAACATCCAGGTCCGCCGCTTTGTGCGCTACCAGCTCGGCGCCTGATGCACCGGGCGTTTGCCGATGCCGGCGCTCCGCCGCATGGTGGAGCGCCTTTTCGTCCTCATGAAAGTCACCCGTGGACAGATCATCGCGCGCGGCCTTTCCAACCGCTGCCCCAATTGCGGCGGACACACGTTGTTCAAGCCGGGAACGCTCTTTGAGTTGAATCCGGAGTGTCCCCGCTGCGGCCTGAAGATCGAGCGCGACGAAGGATTTTTCCTCGGTTCGATGTCGCTGAATTATGGCGTGACGCTGGTCGGTTTTCTCACCCCGGTGATGCTGCTGGCCTGGTCCGGGGTCATTCCGGTCGTGACGGCCGTGATCCTGGCCGGCGCCGGCGCGATCCTCATGCCGGCGCTTTTCTACCGCTCATCGCGGAGCTGGTGGTTGATGAACTATTACGTATTCCTCCCGCAGCACCTGCCGGCCAACCGGGATCCCCAACCCGGGGATGCGACCGAGGACGGCAACGTATGAACCGGGTCGCGGCGGTGACGTCCGGCGCTCACGCTTGAGCACGGGGAAAGAGGCTGCGCGGTTTTAGGCCGTGGCACACCCGCAAAGCTGGTCGGCCATTTCGCAGAGAGCGTGGTAGTAGTCGTCCTGGGGAAGGCCCAGGGCGTTGGCGGCAAAAATCTCTGCGTCGTCTGCGGAGGCGAATGCACCGTAGTTCACCAGCACCAGCTGGTAGAGCACCAGCGCGGGCACCTGCGGCAGCCGCGTCATGAAAAACGGATGGACATACATGGTGAAACCGTCCTCCGGGTGTTGCCCCCGGGCCACCGGATGCGCAAACTCTCCCGCCTCCAGCGGCGTGGCCTCGAAGACGATTTCGCATGGATACCGCACGCAGGTGCGGTCCTCCAGGATGCGCCGCAACTCCTTCCAGCCGATGTCCGGGCCGTACTTTTCGCGAATTTCCATCCCTTTCGCCGCCACATGGGCGTTCAGCGACTGTTTGGCATCATCCGCGGTGAGTTTGGTCGCCATGGCTGGAAGAAATGCTCAGGGCTTCACCACCGCGCCGGTCGCCACGCGGTCCATTTCGGGCCCGGGCTGCGCTTCGTTGGCTTTGGACAGCCGGCCCTGAAGAATCGGCACCGACATGCGCAGGAAGATCGTATAGCAGAGCAGGCCGAAGGCCCAGATGCCGAGGCAGATCAACGTTTCGTTGAGTGACGGCCGGTATTCGACCATCTGGCCCAGCGGAGTGGGAATGAAACCGGGAATAACCAGGCCCATGCCTTTTTCGATCCAGATGCCCACGATGCACAGGACGCAGGTGAGATTGAGCCACTTCAGGCTGCGGCTGAGCGGAAGCACGAGCAGAACCATGGCGACCAGGTTGAACACGATCGCCGTCCAGATCCACGGCACCAGCGTGTGATACCCATGCAGGCCGAGGTAGAGATATTTGGACGAGGCCACATGCAGGTTGCCGGAATAGAACTCCTTGAACACCTCGTTTACGAGCAGGAACACGTTGATGAGCATCGAGACCTGCACGATGCTCCGCAGCGTGAGCAGGGCCTTGTCGGTGATGTGATATTCGGTGATGCGCCGGATGATTTGCAGGGCGAGGATGATCAGCGCCGGGCCGGCCGTGAAGGCCGACGCGAGGAAGCGGGGCCCGACGATGGATGAATTCCAGAACGGCCGTCCGCCCAGGCCGACGTACAGGAACGCGGTAACGGTGTGAATGGACACGGCCCACCCAATCGCGACAAAGACGAACGGAATGTAGAACCATTTGGAGGGCTTCCGGCCCCGGTAGCGGCAATAGAGCAGATAGCCGCAGATATGCACGTTCAGGAGCAGGTAACCGTTCAGGACAATCACGTCCCAGCTCAGCATCGAGGCGGGAAAGTTCAGTTGTCCCAAGCCGGGAATGAGATGCCAGAATCGGTCAGGCCGGCCCAGGTCAACCGTCACAAAGGCCAGGCACATGAGGATGGCTGCCACGGCGAGCAACTCCCCGAAGATGACCAGGTCGTGCAGTTCCTCGTTGTCATAGATGTAGACCGGAATGACCATCATCACGGCCGCGGCGGCCACGCCGACAAGAAAGGTGAAATTGGCAATGTAAACCCCCCACGAAACCTGGTCACTCATGCCGGTGGTGATCAGACCGTTCACCAGTTGTTTGGCATAGGCGTTGAGGCCCAGCAGGCAGATCACGGTCAGCAGGCCCATCCACGCGTAATAGCGCCAGTCGCCCACGAACGCGATCCGGGCGCAGCGGTGGAGAAACACCAGATAGTCTCGAATGACACGCCTCATACGTCGAAGTAGTAAAAGAAGCGCGGTGAGGTGCCTAATTCTTCCTTGAGCTGGATAAAGACCCGCTTTGTCCGGAGAATGTACGCAACCTCGCTGTTGGGATCCAGAATGTTGCCGAATTTCCGGGCGCCGGCGGGGCAGACCTCCAGGCAGGCCGGATACCGCCCCGCCCGGGTGCGCTGGATGCAGAAATGGCATTTCTCCATCACGCCCTGCCGCCGCGGCCGGTTGCCGAGGTAGGCCATGTCGGGATTGATCTGTTCCCTCGGGATCGAGGGCTTGGTGAAATTGAAACGCCGCGCCCAGTACGGGCAGGCCGCTTCGCAGTAGCGGCAGCCGATGCACCAGTCGTAGTCGATCACCGTGATGCCGTCGGTTTCCTGCCACGTGGCGTTGACCGGGCAGACCTTGACGCAGGGTGGGTTCTTGCACTGCTGGCACTGCACCGGCATGTAGAAGTAGCCTTTTTCCGGCACCGATTCCGGCGCGTAGTTGTGCTCGGCTTTTTCGATGTCCAGCGAGCCGTGCGGCATCCGGAGCACGCGGATGTACTGGATCTCGGGGTTGCGCGACTGGTTGTTCTCCTGCACGCAGGCGTGGACGCATTTGCGGCAGCCGATGCAGCGCGTGAGGTTGAGCGCATAGACAAATTCGACGCCATCCATCGGTTTCAAATCCCGCACATGGGGCCGGATGCCGTACTGCCGCTCCACCTCGGCTTCGATGCGTTTGAGCACCTTGGCCATGTCCTCCGGCGTGAGCTCCTTGTAATACTTCTGCACGAACCGGTCGAGGGACACGTAATCATCCAGTTCGCGCAGTGGCGACAGGCTGGCCGCCAGGGCGGCCAGGCCCGAGGCCAGCACCGCCGAGGTCCGCAGGAAACTGCGGCGGCTCATCTCCGCGCCGGGGACGGAGACCTCCTGATTCGGATTGGAGTCGGGGAGGGGCATATCAGTGGGCGGTTTCAGCGGCTACCGGTTCCGTTTCGTGCAACAAGTGCGGACCGGGCGCCGGCTTCCGAGGGGGAAACTTGGGCGAATGGGGATTGTGGCAATTCACGCAATCCTGCCGTTTGATGGAGCCGAGGGTCCGGTTCCAGTAGCCGCTGATCCGCCCGTGCGCGCCCGCTTCCCAGTCCCGGTAGGTCGGCCCGTGGCAACTGCCGCACAAAGGAGTGCTGTCCGCGAACGTCAACGGACGCCCGTCGCGCGGCTGCAGCAACTCCAGATTCGTTTCGTTGTGGCAGTTGAAGCAGTTGTTGTTCCGGCCGTGCTGGCCGTGCCCCATCACGATGTCCGCATGCTCCGGCGGTATGAGCAGATTCTGGTTCGCGTCGTAGCGCAGCACCGGGGGTTTGTTTTTCTCGTGACAGGTGTAACAGTCGAAATCGGACAGGTCCTCCTGCGCCCGGACCAGATCGGCATAAGATCGGCGGACTGTTGCGGTGTCGAGAAAGGCAGGGTCGACCGGGGGGATGGGATGAGGTGGAGACTGGCGCCCCCACAGATTCAACAGAAAGGCGACGGTCAGCATCCCGAACAGCACGACCAGCCCTTGCAGGACTAGATTGGCCCAGGTCTGATTGCGCAGTCCACCCGTGTGTTGCCGGTCATCCATGGGGTCAGGGTCGGCTGGTTGCCGTGATGGGATGTGCACCTCCCGCGGCCGGAAAGGTGGGCATCCTATTTCTTCAGACTGCGGACATACTGTACCAGTGCTTTGATGTCGTCGTCGGACAGTTCCTCGACAGGTTTCATCCGGGTTTTGCCATCCTTGTCCTTCAATCCGGCCTTCAAGGCCTTGAAGGCCTCGTCGTCTGTGAACTGACCTTGCACGGCCGCATCGGTCAGGTCCCGGATGCTGAGTTTCTTGCCGATCTTGGTATTGCCCGAGCCGTCAGCTCCATGACATTTGGCACAGCCGTCATCCCAGTTGGTCTTCGCGTCGGCCGCCCACGTCGTCAGGGCTGAGCCGAAGAGGGCTATCACAACAACAGTCAGAATTCTTTTCATGCGGGGCTTCCTTTTGAGGTTGAGGGAGGGACGGATCGCCTGGTCGGCACGCAGCGCCGGCCGCGGGTGAGTATCCCCCATGATGCCGGCCACCGGCTACCGCTTTTTTGGCGTATGCTCCGCATCTTTTGGCCACGTGCTCCGCATTTTTTGGGTTCTTCACGGAACGGTGTGGGCATGAGAGCTGTTAAGGGAAGGCATGGACACATCAGTTAACGAACACTACCGGCGGCTGCTGCAGCTGCCAACGCCATGGCGGGTGACGGCGGTGGAGGAAAATTTGCTCGGCCAGCGGGTGACGATCCGGTTGACCTGGCCGGAGGGGGCCGCGGCGGTCTGTCCGGTCTGCGGGCAGGCCTGTCGGGTCTACGACCGGATGGAAGAGCGTGGTTGGCGGCACCTGAGCATCATGCAGTACCTGCTGGAGTTGCGGTGTGCCGTCCCGCGCTGCGAGTGTCCGGAACATGGGGTCAAGACCGTGGCGGTGCCGTGGGCCGAGCCGGGGTCGCGTTTTACGACGATGTTTGAGGTTTTCGCGGTGCAGGTCATCGCGGCGTGCCGCTCGCTCAGCCAGGCAGCCGAGTTGCTGCGTCTGCACTGGGATGCCGTGCAGCGCATTCTGGAGCGGGCGGTGCAACGCGGGCTGGCCCGGCGCAGCCCCGAGGGCCTGCGCTATGTCGGGCTGGACGAAAAGAGTTTTGGACGCGGGCAGGACTACGTCTCGCTGATGACCGATCTGGTGGGGCAGCGCGTCTTGGAGGTCGTCCCCGGACGCGACATCGGGAGCGGCTTGGCGCTGTGGGAAAGTCTGCCTGAGCCCCAGCGCCAGCGTATCGAGGCCGCGGCCATGGACATGGGCGCCGCAGGCGCAGATCGTCCATGACAAGTTTCACGTTTCCAAGCTGCTCAACGAAGCCGTCGACAAGGTCCGCAAAGAGGAACACCGCCGGCTGCTGGAAAAGGGCGACGAGAGCCTCAAGGACACCAAGTTCCTGTGGCTGCAGGGCGCCGCGGTCACCGGCGAGCGCGCTCTGCGCTTCGAGGAGCTGTGCGAGCGCAATCTGAGGACCGCCCGCGCCTGGGCCCACAAGGAAACGTTCGTGGAGTACTGGACCCAGCCGGATACGGCCAGCGGCCGGGACTTCTTCACCCGCTGGTTCCGCACCGTGCGTCGCTCCAAACTCGAACCGCTCAAGAAGGTAGCGCTCACCTTCAAGGATCACTTGCTGGGCCTGCTTAACTACTTCGTGCATCCGATCACCAACGCCCTGACCGAGGGCTTCAACTCCCGCGTCCAAGCCATCAAGACCGACGCCCGCGGCTTCCGCCGCTTCGCCAACTACCGCGCCCGCATCCTGTTCTTCTGCGGTAAACTCGACTTGCTCCCTCATCTTCCTTCAGCGGTCACCCACAATGAAGCGTGAAGAACCATTTTTTGGTCAGGGCGGGGTCTCCCTGACAACCAGCGGTGGATCTGTGGCGCAGGGACCTCCCGCAGGGCTGTGCCCCAGCCGTGGCGGGCGCCGGGAGCGTCGTCAGCCGGGGACCTGCTCAAACCGAAACCAGGTCCGGCCCTGGGTCAGGTTCCAAGACGCCAACGCGGGCCAGTTGCGGGCCGGTTTATTGGCCCTGGATGCCGCCGTTATGGCAGTCGCTGCAAAGCAGGTCGGGATCGAGTTCGCCGCCGGGGTGCTTGAATTCCATGCCTTGCGGTGCGATCCGGGTGAGTTCTTCCCCGCGGCCCTGGGCGAGGATGGTGTGGCAGGCGGTGCAGTCGCTCGAACGCACTGCCACGTTGCCATCGACCGTGCGGTGCTTGTCGTCGTGGCAGCGGAAACAGCCGGGCCAGTCCTTGTGCCCGATATTGTTCGGATAGGTGCGCCAGTCGGCTTTCATGGCGGGGAAGAAGTTCTCCTGGTAAATCCGCTGCACCGCGGCGATGGTCGGCGCCACCTCGTCGGCCGCCTGGTATTTCTGGCGGAGGATGGCGGCAATGCCCTCGTACGCCTGGTCTGTGCTCGGGTAATCCTTGGTCAGCGCCTGGACCGCCGCCTGCTTGATGTTGGGCAGCTGCGTGCTGATCTTGCCCAGGGCCATGTCGGTTTCGACCGCCTCATTGGCGGTCTGATAGGCGTGAGCCGGACGGTTGTGACAGTCGATGCAATCCATCACGCGGATCGCATTGGCCGGCGGCTCTCCCGTAAAATCCTCGGTGCGGAAGACCCGCACCTCGCCGGTGGCCGTCGAGGTCATGCGGATCCACGGGATCGTCTGGCGCTGGGGGTCTGAGGCGTAGTATTCGATCTTGTTGGCCACGTTCATGTGCCAGTGAATGCCGCCAAAAAACCCCTCGCCCGGCTGGCCGCCGCCAACGCGCAGCGAAAGACGCACCGTGTAGGGCGTGTTTTTCTTGTCCGAGAGGTAATGCGCGTAGGTGCGGTCGAGATTGCCGGTGAATTTTTCGGGCCAGTGGCAGCGCTCGCATGTCTCCTGGGCGGGTCTCAGATTTTTGATGGGGGTTTTGATGGGGCGCTCATACTTGTTGAACGCGGTGGAGTAAACCTGGTAGGCGCCGCTGATCTTTGATTTCACGTACCACGACGCGCCCGAACCGATGTGGCACTCGGCACAGGACACCCGCGCGTGGGCCGAATGATGGTAGGTGGTGAACTCCGGCTTCATGACGCCGTGACATGTCTGGCCGCAGAATTCCACCGATTCCGTGAAATGATAGGTCTGGTAGCTGCCAAACGCCGTCAGCAGCAAAAAGACGACCGCGCCCGAGCCGAAAAGGACCAGATAGCGGCGGTCGCGCGGCCGCGAGAAATCGATGGAAAACGCAGGCGGCCCGCCACCCGCCGGATGCCGTCGGGCCTGGCGGCGTTGAATCCACCAGCCGGCGAAGATCAGCCCCAGCCCGAGGATCAGGAAAGCGGGGGCGACAATATAGGTGAGGATGCCGACGTAGGGGTTGCGATCGCGCGTGAAGGTGTCGATCGCGACCAGGAAGACAAAAGCGAACAGGCTGCCCAAGGCGGTGATGGCGCCGGCCAGGCTCAGCCAGTTCTTAAAGTGCGAGGGCGGCTCACGCGGGGTGTTGGCGGGCGTGACAGACATGCCAAAAGTCAACTTGAGTTTCGACGCAAGGCGAGTGGAAATCCGTAAAAAACCCGGCCGGAAAACCGGCCGGGCTAATGTTGGGTGCGCCCGGCAGGGCACACCTGCTGGACAGTGAACATGAACAAAAGAGCATGTAAGTCTGTTGACCGCCCTGCAGAGGGAAGGTCTAGCCGAAGGGCAACTGCGGCGTCGCGAGGCGACCGT
>JAQTYQ010000078.1:0-3506 GCA_028688225.1 Opitutaceae bacterium
GCGGCTCGGAGACTTCAACGAGGATCTGCAGGCGATCGGCACCGAGGTGTTGAAGAACGGGCTGCGCACCCAGCTCGCGCCGCAGGATGCAGTTCGCTTCATGCAGCGGAGGATAGAGAGGGCAGGGTGACCGACGCCGGCACCCCGTCCCCAACTCACAAGGCCTTCAAGAAGGCCATGAGATCCTTGTCCTCTTTCCATGAGCGAGCAGGCCGTGGCGGCCCCACCTCGCACAGCGCGACGGCGTTGGCCTTCAGCGTGAGGTCGATTTCGGCATAGATATTGGTCGTGCTGATCGAGACGTGTCCGAGCCAGGCACGAATGGTGTTGATGTCCACACCGGCGAGGACCAGATGGCAGGCCGTGGTGTGTCGGATCATGTGCGGCGTTATCGTCCGATCGGCCAGTCCCGGGACCTTGGCCGCACAACGCCCTATGAGGCGATACACTCCGAAGCGAGTGAACGGCGCCCCGAGCCGGCTGACGAACACAGCGTCTTCGGCCGCGCGACCGGTGATCTCGTCCGCCAGAACGCGCTCAGTTTCCGGCCACAGCGGGCAGTGCCGCGTCCTGCCACCTTTGCCGTGCAAAGTGGCGAGATCGTGCCCGCCATTCCCCGGACCGATTTGCAGATCGCGCACCCTCAACTCGGTAGCTTCGGAGACTCTGGCGCCGGTATTGTAGAGGAAGAGCAGAAGCGCGTACTCGCTCCGGCCAAGCCGGGTCTTGCGGTCAGGCGTCGCCAGCATCGCCTCCATCTCCGCCCTCGTCAGCCATCCGACCGGCGTGGGCATGGACCTCTTCGACGCGATGGCCCGGATGTGACCGCACCATTCGACATGGGCCGGATCCCGGCTGCCGACGAAGCGCGCGAACGCCCGTACGGCCGCCAGCCGCTGATTGCGGGTCTGGACAGAACAACCTCGATCCGTCTCGAGATGGGCGAGGAACTGTAGCACGCATCCGGACGTGACGTCCGATATCGCAAGCCGATCCACGGGCTTGCGCACCTTCCGGCTGACAAAGGGCAGCAACAGGCTGAAGGTGTCGCGGTAACTCTTTCGGGTGTTCCGAGCCAGATTGCGTTCAGTCACGATGTACTCGGTGAGGAACCGGCGGAGCCACGGGCCGAGGGCTGTGCGATCAGGCATGCCGACCTCCCGCCGCATAGCTGGCGAACCGTAGCGACGCCTGTTCCAGCAGCTCCGGCGTCATCGACAGATAGATCTTCGTGCCCTCCAGATCGGCGTGACCGAGATAGGTGGAGAGCACCGGCAGCAGCCGTTGGACGTCGGCGCCCTGCCGATACCAGCTTGTCAGGCGATGGACGGCGAAGCTGTGCCGAAGGTCGTGCAGCCGCGGGATTGTCCGCCCAGCCGCTGCGCGGTGAACCCCGGCGATGCGCCGCAGCGTGTCGAATGCGGCCTGCACGGTGCTGCTGGCGAGCCGCGTCCCATCCCGGTTCGCGAGGAGCAACACGTCCCGGCCGTTCGCGATTCCGGCGCGGCGGCGCAAGGACACGTGGCTGTTCAGCGCCGCAGCAAGCCGAGGGCCGACCGGGACCAGACGGCTCTTGTAGAACTTGGTGGCCCGGATGGTCAGGACGGCGTTCGCCAGATCGACGTCGGCCAAGGTGAGACGGGTCGCCTCTCCGAAGCGTAACCCCGCACCGTATAGCAGGAGAAGCAGGGTACGGAACGTCACCGCGTCCAGTTGGACCGCACCCCGCCGGCTCGCTTCCACGGTCGCGGGATCGAAGAGGCGTGCAAGCTCGTCGCGCGAGTAGATGTAAGGGGGCGCCCGAACGGGCGATCTCGGCGCGTCGATCGGCATGGGCGAGTGGGTCGCATGGCCGCGGCTGATCGCGTGACGCCAGAAGCCGGTAAGCGCATAGTATCTATTCTCGCAGTGACGTGTCGGCGGACCGTCGTCAGTCACGTAGGCCAGAACCTGCCCCGTGGTAACCGCGTCGCAGGCGGCATCGCCATCGGCATGGTGAAGGAAGCGCCGCAGCAAGTTCGCGCCGGCCGTGAATTTCGCGCCGTGAGCCCGTCGCCAGAGCACATAGCGTTCGATCGCTTCGCGCAGGATCATGCTAGGCCCTCCATGTCGAGAGCAGCCACCTCGCGAAGCGCTGCGAGGTCGACCTTGGCGTAGATAGTGGTGGAGGACGGATCGCGGTGGCCAAGGAAGTCGCCGATCACCTTCATCGACGTGCCTTGATCCAGCAGATGCTGAGCCGCGGCATGCCGCAGGGCGTGAGCCCCACGTCGTCCGGTGACGACGCCGATGCCGGCCAGCCGGTCGCGGACAATCTTGCCCAAGGCGTTTCGGTCGAGCGGTCGGACCGGTGCGCGCATCGTGAAGAAGAGACTGCGCCCAAAGCCGGACGGCCGCGCCTCCCTGACGTAACACAGGATGGCGTGGCCCACGCCCTGCGACAGCGGCCACAGATGAGTTCGTCCCGGTTTCGGGCAGCGGACCCGGAGCGTCGAGTTTTCCCAGTCCAGGTCGTCCAGCCGCAGCCCGCCGACCTCTCCGGTTCGAAGTCCGTACCCGATGAACAGCATCAGGATCGCCCGGTCGCGTTTGTCGACAGGGCGGTCGCCCCCAACCGATGTCAGCAGGCGCACAACATCCTCGCGCCGCAGCCCCTTGGGCACGGTCTCGTCGGCCATGAACCGAGGCGCCACGATGCCCGCGGCGAGACCCGCCCGGCACCAGCTGCGGGTCTCGGCGAACAGGAAGAACGGCCTCAGACGCTGCGCATAATCGTGTCGCGTCCGGCGGCCCCAAGCGCCTCGACCGTGCTCCGCCGCGACGGCATCGTCGATGTCAGTCATGCGGACGGCAGTCAGCCGCACGCCCTTGGCGGCCAGTTGGCCGAAGAAGTGGTCGGCCGCTCTGCAATAGCCCTGCACGGTCGCATCGGAGAGACCACGCTCCTCGCGGAGCCATCGTGCGAAGGCCTGAACCTCGGCATCATGCGGGTGGCGGGCGCCGCCGCCATCGTCGAGCCAGCCCAGGAAGCTTAGCCATCGGACACCGTGATTGATGAAGCGGCCGCGCGTCTTGGGCGACGCGGCCCGATCGCACCGGCGTCCCCTAGGCCGGGACCATAGTGCTGCGGCGGCCTCGATCCGCGACCGGCTTACCCGCTCGCCATCTTTAAGGTCCAGAAGGCGCACCAAGCTCAGTTGATCGTTTGCGCACTTGCGCAAGGTCGATCGTGTCGCGCCACTTACCTTGAGATGAATGAGGTATCGTTCCCGCTGCTCCACGAGCGGCGCCGCGCGATACTTCTCGACGGTGTGGGGGAAGAAGATGTTATCGAACACGTTGGCCTCCATGTTGTTGGAGGCTTGATCTTCCCGACGGAGCGAAGCGGCGGAAGCTATGTTGGTCCCATGCGCATCCTATCTTCAGGCGCGAGCTGGGTGCGCAGCCCGTTCTTCAACACCTCGGTGCCGATCGCCTGCAGATCCTCGTTGAAGTCTCCGAGCCGC
>JAQTYQ010000078.1:3516-5872 GCA_028688225.1 Opitutaceae bacterium
GCGAGAGAACCAGCGCCTCGATGCCAGCGGCTCGAGTTCGCTCGGTGAGCGCGGTGACCGCCATCTCGCCGGCGGCGTCGGCGTCGCGGGCAATGTAGAGCCGACGGAGCGCCGCCGGGAACTCAAGAGCGGCAAGGTGATTGGCTGACAGCGCTGCCGCCATGGGCAGGGCGGGCAGTGCACACCGCAGCGACAGTACCGTCTCGACGCCTTCGCCGACCGCGAGAACATCGCCAGCCGCACCAAATCGGACAGCATGGCCGAGGAGACCGCCCATGGCTCGTCGCGGCGTGTCGATCGGCGCCTTGCCCAAACCGTCCGGGGCAAGCCAAGTGCGATGCACGCCCGTGGTGGCGCCGGAAAGATTGGTGACGGCAGCGATCATCGCCGGCCAGGTCTCGGTCGGCGCATAGTCATCCGGGCGATACCAGCAGCGCGGATGAAAGCGGAGGGCCTCGCAGCCCCTCACATCCGTGATCCCGCGGGCCTGCAGATACGCTTCGGCCAAGGTGCCGTCGATTGGCTTGGCGATAGCCCAGAGCCTGCGCGCGGCTTCGGTCGAGCCCCTCGGGACGGGCGGTCTTGGCGCGACCGGCGGTTCGGCGCAGGGCAGTGCGAGGAAGCGGCGCGCCTCCTCGGCAACCTCGCGGAACTCGACCAACCCGCGGCTCTCGCGGATCACATCGAGCAGGTCGCCGTGCTCGGCCGAGGCCGCATCGGTCCAGTGCCCGGCGGCGCCGGGGCCGGAGTCCGGCCCGCTCAGCCGCACGAACATCGACCGGCCGGGCGTGTTGCGCACGTCGCCCACCATCCAGTAGCGGCCCTGGCGTCGACCTCTGGAGAGGTAGTGGCGGCAGACCGCCTCGGCATCACGGGCGAGACGTCGCGCCAGCTCGGATGCGTCGCGGGGCATCACGCGACCCTCCCTGACGGGCTGAGGTTATGTTGCGTAAGAGCTGCCAATCCCCCGCAACACTGACACTCAACGCGGGGCCGCAACATAATCCGCCGCGCAACATAATCTGTCTTATGTTCAACTGCACATAAGACCGACGCGGCGACCGGCGAGCACGGCGACCTGCTCGACATCATCCGGGAAACCGGCGGCTTCGGAGATTTCCGAGACGTCGTCGAGGAAGCACGACGGTTCCTCGGGAGCCCTCGTCCGGTAGTATCGGCGCGCGCACCATCGACAAGAACATCCCATCGTTCCACCGACGCACCGCGCCGGCTGTTCGCCATGGCAAAGCCGATTGCGGGCACAATTGTGGAAACGTATCTCCGTAACCGCGGGATCACGGCTCTGCACGAAACCGGCACGCTCCGATACCACCCGTCATGTTACTACCGGGTGGACGGAACATCGCTGCGCCAGGCCGGTCCCGCCATGATCGCCGCCGTCACCGATCTCGACAGCAGGATCACCGGGGTTCACCGCACCTGGCTCGACCCCGCGAGCAGCGGCAAGGCCGCGATCGCGACCCCACGACGGGCCATGGGCCATCTGCTCGGCAACGGCGTGCGGTTCGGGACGGCGCAGGATGTCATGGCCACAGGCGAAGGCATCGAGACGGTACTCTCGCTCCGCATTGTCCTGCCGACAATGCCGATGGTCGCGGCCCTCTCGGCCGCGCATCTCGCCAGCCTGATCCTGCCGCCGACCCTTCGCCGGCTCTATGTCGCCCATGACAATGATGCCGCCGGCCTGACGGCACGGGACCAACTGGCCACCCGGGCACAGGATGCGGGGATCGAAGCACATCCTCTCACCCCCAGCCTCGGGGATTTCAACGAGGACCTCTGTGCCTTCGGCATCGACAGGTTCCGGTCAGCCCTCCGGCCCCAGCTCGCACCGGAAGACGTTCTCCGTTTTCTCATCCGCCAACCGGTCCTGTGGCTGAGACGGCGATAGGCACGTTCCGGCTCGGCATCGGATCATCCGTACCTCCCCCACCGGCAGAGGGCCGCGCCCCGGCCTTCTTCAGAGGCGATCGGGACGGCAAACGGACCGGCACCGCAATGGCGGGGCGCGGCTATTTTCCGTCGGCGGGTACCCCGCCTTTACATCGCCAGGCAAAATAGCCGCCCCCTTCGCCATCCTCCGCTGCGCTCCGGCCGCCGGGCTTCGCCCCGGCGGTGCGGTCCCGGCCCGCCCGCCGTCTTCCGTCGCCATGAAGGCCGCGACGGGCGCGGCCGAGCCGCCGAAGGAAATACAAATGACGACCCATGACGACACCGGTTACGAAGCGCACGACGCCTCGCCGACAGCCCACCTGCTGACCGAACTCCAGCTCTACGGCCACCGTCCCTTCGAGGACGAACCCGACCCGAGGCCCCTGCCCGAGGCCCGCATCGT
>JAQTYQ010000009.1 GCA_028688225.1 Opitutaceae bacterium
ATCAGCGGCTCCAGCCGCGCCCACAGTTCGTCTGGCAGACGATAACCAAGTCTCTTTTCCCCCATCCTTCGATCCTCGCTCCTTGCGCTGAAAAATCGATCGAATTATTATTCGGATAGGCTCTTAGTGTCGCCTCCGGGGATGGTGGAAACCCCTCGCCTTCAGGCGAAGAGAAAGTAGACGTGGTCGTGTGCGATTATATCGGCTAGGCGCGCACACGAAATTTGACCTGAAGGTCCACCTGATTTGGATTCCGAAATACCGGAAGAAGACGCTGGTGGGGGCGGTGGCGCTTCGTGTGCGCGACGTCATTCGGCAGATAGCGGTCGAGCATGAGTTGACGATTATCAGCGGGAAAGTGGCACGCGACCACGTCCATGTTTTTGTGTCGTACCGCCCCATCAGGACGTGAGTACGATCGTGCAGTGGTTGAAGGGGATCAGCTCGCGGGTGTTGCTCCAGGAGTTTGAGCACCTGCGCAAGCAGTGTTGGGGGAAGCACTTTTGGGCCCGTGGGTATCTGGCGGTCAGCTCGGGCAATGTGACCGACGATATGGTGAAAAGGTATATTGAGGAACAGGAGGGAGAGTCCGTGGAGCCCGAAGGTCGATTTCAAATCGACAGCCACTGAACCCCTCGCCTTACAGGCGAGGGTTGTTCAGTAGTTGCGCGCAGCTTGAGCCAACGGCTGGTTTGTTCGCGGTCACTTAAAACCAGCCGCTATGGGTGGTGAGATTGCAACCCGATGCTGCCAGCGCGGTCCCAAGGGCGAGATCAACCAGCTCACGCGGAGGGTCTGCTGCGCGGTCCCTCTCGAAAAACAGCGACGGGGCATCGCCGCTCCAGTTTGCAGCAACGGGCGTCACTGCTCCATCGGTTGGCGTCACGATACCCCTTGGGCTCCGTAGACTTGACTTGGCGTGGGAGGCCTATCGCGTATTTTTCTGCCTACGACGTACACCCGGAGGAAGTAGTAAACGGGTTCGGCATGCGACATTCAGAAATCGACCGGCATCAGATACCGCCTGCGCATTTTTTGTCCGGCAAATAGACTTAACTACTTAGCAAGACAACTCATGTACATCGGGCGGCGGTTAACATAAACTTTACGGCAAGCTCCCCTGCTGTTTGCGGCGGAGCAAGTTTGCGAACCCTAACCCCTAAGAAAGAACCTATGAGCCGTAATACCTTCTTTACGGCGGGCGTGCTGTGCACGGCTGCCGTGATAAGCTTTGCGATTAGTCCGAGACTGCTCGGCCAAGCCGCTCCGGGTCAGTCTACGACTGACGAAAAAACGGAGAAGACAGAGAAGACCGAAGAGGTGGTGAAACTCTCACCGTTCATTGTCGAATCCGAGGAAACCGGGGACTACGCTGCCAACAGCACCTTGGCCGGCACACGGGTGCGGACGGACTTGAAAGACGTGGCCGCCTCCATCAGTGTGGTGACCAAACAGTTTCTCCAAGACACGGCAGTCAGGAACGCCCAGGATCTGCTGGTCTACACCCCGAGCACGGAAGTGGGCGGTATACGCGGCAACTTCTCCGGGATTGCCGGCCAGAAGGTTCCGAACGAGTCGAAATTGCTCGCCAACCCCAGCACCAACAACCGCGTACGCGGGCTGGATGCGGCGGACTCCACCCGCGACTACTTCCTGACCGACATTCCGTGGGACAGCTTCAATACCGGGCGCATTGATTTGCAGCGCGGACCGAACTCGATCCTGTTCGGCGTGGGCAGCCCGGCAGGCATCATCAATGCCAGCATTAATGATGCGAGTTACAAGACTGCCTACAAGGTCGAGAACTCTATTGATGAGTATGGCTCATTACGGAATGTGGGCGATTTCAATCAGGTCCTAGTGCCCAATCAGTTGGCGGTGCGGGTCTCGCTGTTGGACGACCGGCAAAAATTCCAGCAAAAGCCGGCTTTCCTTGATCAAAGCCGCGTCTACGCGGCCCTGCGTTACGACGCGAAACTCTTCGGCGAAGGCAACCTCACGACCATCCGGATTAAGTACGAGGATGGCAGGGTTAATTCCAACTACCCGCGCAGCATCCCGCCGAATGATCGCATCACGCCTTGGTTCGGTGATCCCTACAACAAGGCGACGATCGACACCAACAAGTATGGCTTCGGCTCGCTTGCGGCGAACAACCCCGCCGTTACTCTGTGGAAGCCGGGTGGCAATCTCATCTTTCAGGGTCTGGCCAGCACGGTGGATGTGCGCTCCTGGTACAACGGAGCCAACGCCGCCGGCACCCTGCCGACCTTCAGCAACAATCCAACGACGGTCATGGTGGGCATGATCAATGCCGGCATCAAAGGCTTGAATAGTCAGGCCTACCGTCCTTTCGCCATCGCGCCCTATTCGATTATGGCGAACGCCACGCTGCCGGGTGGCTCATTCTACCTGGACAAGGTGCTCACGGACAGCACGGTTTTCAACTTTTTCGACAATCTTCTCGACGGTCCGAACAAGCACGAATGGCAGGACTGGGATGCACTTAACATCGATTTGCAACAGTCCTTCTTCAAGAACCGCCTCGCCTTCGACTTCACCTACGACAAGCAGAGCTTCTTGTTAGGTCAGGTGAGTTGGATGGCCGGCAGCGACTACGGGATCGGCATCGAAGTCAACGAGACGTTTCCGGACGGCAGCGCCAACCCCAACGTGGGCCGGCCTTACGTCACCGGAACCGACGCGTTTGGCAATGCCAACTTTAAGAGTGATCGGGAAGGCAAACGTGGGATCGTGACCGTCGACCTGAAGTCCGAAGACTACTTCGGAATGAATTGGTTCAGCTATATCCTTGGGCGTAGCGTCTTCACCGGCTTGGCCGCGGTGGATACGCGGGACACCAAGCAGGTCCAGTGGGCGCAGCACGCCACCACGCCGGACCTGATCGACTTACTCGGCCAGGGCGCTCAAGCCTATGCCAACATCGTCGGCACCCGGCAGTATGACTGGCTCTACTACATCGGTCCGAGCCTGAAGACGGCCGCCTCCGCGCACGGGGCGAATGTCAGTCGCATTCTGTCACCCCTGACCCCGGCCAACAGCACGACCGTCAGGTATTTCAATTCCAGGTGGGCCGTGTCCACCGATCCCACACAAGCCGGCTATGTGAATCCGACCGCGTCTTACAGCTACTTTAATAATAATGACGCCAACCCCCGGAATGATGTGGGCGTGCAGACCGACAATCCCGCCAACTACGCGGGCTGGACCAATGGCGGGGTCACCTGGCTCAGCGCCTCCAATCCGGCGGACTTCCCCAGCCTGGTCACCGGCGGACAGAGGGACACCTTCAAGGACGATTCCCGGGGCTTCACCTGGCAGGGCTACCTGCTGGGCGGCGACTTGGTTCCCACCTTCGGCTGGCGCAAGGACACCGTCACCTATCGCGCGGCGGCCGCCCAGGTGAATTCCGCCACGGGCATCGCTCCGCTGGAATACGACCTCGATCCCGCGACCGCCCGTCAGGCGACCGGTCAGAGCCGCAATTGGAGCGGTGTTTATCACCTGCCTGCCAAGCTTACGTCCAAGCTGCCCTGGAATACGCAGCTCAGCGTCTTCTACAATGAGTCGAGCAACTTCAAGGCGGACGCGCCTCGCCGCAATTTGATCGGCGACCTCATTGCCAACCCCCAAGGCAAGACTCGCGAAAAGGGTTTCGTCATTTCCACGCTGGACGACCGGGTCACCCTGCGCGCGACCTGGTTTGAGACCAGGGTGGCCAACGCCACCCTCGCCGCCGGCGGCGGCGCCATCTTCGGCCCCAACGCCTATCAATTGCACCGTCTCTAGGCCATGGGCCTAATAAACGCCTCCATGGTGCAGGATACGATGAACGGCAACGGGGGGTTTTTTTCCACTGGGAATATCTGGCCGGGTGACTACTTATCGTCCGCGGGGTTTACTAACTTCGCCTACGCCGATGGCGTTCCCGGTGTCCAGCCGGGCGACGACCTCACGAACACCAGTCCGACCTCCGCCTACCAGACCGCCCAGCAGACGATCGACATGAGAAAAATGGTCACCGCTTGGCTCAACATGCCGGCGTTCATGAACAAGCAGTATTACCAGTACTGGAACACGCAAATTCCGATCGACCCCAGCCTAGCGAAAGCGAGCGGGGTGCTGCGCGACGCCTTTGGCGCCGCCGTGGGCGCCACGGACGCCACCACTTCGTTCTTAAATGCTCTGATCCCCACGCTGGGCATCCCCCCGGCCCTGCCGGTCACGACCATGGACACCTTCGCGAAAGGTCAGGAATTTGAGGTCTACATGCGCTTGAAACAGAACTGGAATGTCAGCCTGAACTACGTGCGTACCGAGGCTACCCGCGACAACATCGACGGGGCCACCGTCGCCGCGATGAACGAAATGAACACCTTCTACAGCGGCGACGCTGGCTTCATGCGCCAGTTTGGCCTGACGGGCGCGAGCAACATGTTTAAGAACATCTGGCGGGACTCCCTCTGGCTGCCCTACCAGGTGCTCTTGTCCTCGCAGGGACAGTCTGCCCCCGAGGTATCGCCGTGGAGACTCAACGGCGTCACGACCTACACCTTCGACCATGGCCGCCTGAAGGGGCTCTTCGTCGGCGGTGCGGCCCGGTTGGAGGCAGGACGCATCGAAGGCTACCGGTACAGCAGCGATTTGGGTTTCCTCGATGTCAGCAAGCCGCTGATGGGTCCGAACGACGAGCATTTCGACATGTGGGTCGGTTACCAGCGCAAGTTGACCCACAACGTCAACTGGCGCATCCAGCTCAACCTGCGCAATGTCGGCGAAAAGACCCGGCTGGTCCCGTCTTACTACGAGCCCGATGGCTCGCTGGCCTTGGCCCGCATCCAGCAGGGTATGGAGTGGCAGTTTAGCAATACATTTGAGTTCTAAATCGCAACTTGCCTGATAGCAGAAGTCCGATGGCAGATGCCATCGGACTTCTCGTTTTATATCACTGAGATATGACATTCTCTCTGTGTTATACGTTGGGCAGGGACGATCAACCGGTAGTGTCCATCAAGGGAGCTGTTGCCCAAATCGCCGCACCGATTGGACGGAAAACAGCGCGGTGCGTCTGACACGGGCAACATGATGGGCGTTCACGAGGGACAAAAGGAATTGTTCAGTTACCAAGTGGATTTGGATCGGCGCGTGCGGCGGGACAACCCGCTGCGGGCGATCCGCGAGCAAATCGACTTCGCCTGGGTACGCGCCGAGGTCGCGCACCACTATGTGCTACAACGGCAACGAGTCGGTCGATCCGACCGTCATCCTCAAACTTGGGATTACCCTCGATTTGTGGACTTGGGCGCAGTGGGTTTCAGTTGGTTTGGTTTTCGAAGTCAACCGGTGAGAGATGGCCGATCGAAGAATGGCGGCGGCGGAGGTTGTAGAAGGCCTCGATCCACTCGAAGGTGGTCTGGCGGGCCGCGGCGTGGTCGGCGAAGCGGTGGCGGTAGGTGTGCTCGAGTTTGAGGGTTGAGAAGAAGGACTCGGCCGGGGCGTTGGCGCTCGGTTCAAAGCGGAGCTTCCCACCCGCCGGCATGATCCGGTTCTGCGGATCGGGGTCATGGGATGGGTCCGTGGCCGCCGGGGGCGGCGGGGCCGGGCTGGTCCGGTGCTTGGCGGGCGCGAGCGTAACTGACCGCCGCGTGCCGGCGCGCGTTGGCCGGCACCTTCGTGCCGTCAATGGCCACCGTGATGGCCCCGACCTGCAGCACCCGGCCGCGGGCGGCCAGTTCCAACCCCGGAGCGAAGCGGCGGCTCCGCAGTTCCCGATGCTGCCGCCGACACGAGCCGATCGGGTCGTGATCGGGGGGCGGATCGCCGCAGCGCAGCCGCCCCGCCACGTTCTCATCGGTCGTTGGTTCGAGGCGCCGACGGCCAAACACCCCCGGCGCAGAGCGGTCGCTGAGCCGCCCGAGCATCATCGCCGGCGCTCTGCTGGCCAGCAGAACAGGCGGGCAGGCCTCCCTGACGCATCCCCGGCGCCAAAGTTCAATCCTTCCCCGCTGCATCGGAAGAAAACTCGCCGTGCTGCACCAAACGGCGTCCGCCGTTGGTTTAGGAGCCTGGAGGGCGAAGCCCGACTGGCTCCTAGGGCGCAGTCCGGGCCCAGCCGGAGGATTGGGCTCCACCTCAACGCCCCGCGGACGATGCGAGCCGGATGATAGTCAGGCCGGGCTGGCGGCGGCGCGGCGCGTGTTGTGCGTTCGGCTAATGGTTTTAATTACCAGGCAAATAAACATAAACTCATTATTGACATCAGGCATCTGGCACCGCAGGTTCATGGCCGTATCGCTCAGCCATTTTATGGTGGGCATTACACCTAACCCCCCAACCCAAGAAAAACCTATGAGCCGTAAATTTTTTACGGCGGGCGTGCTGTGCACGGCTGCCGTGATGAGTTTTGCGATTGGGCCGAAGCTGTTCGGCCAGGCTGCCCCCGAGCAGCCCACAACCGACGAGAAGACCGAAGAGGTGGTGAAACTCTCGCCGTTCGTCGTCGAATCCACCGAAGGTGAGAACACCTACACCGCGGAAAGCACGCTGGCCGGCACGCGGGTGCGCACCGACCTCAAGGATGTGGCCGCCTCCATCAGCGTGGTGACCAAGCAGTTCCTTCAAGACACGGCGGTCAGGAATGCCCAGGATCTGCTGGTCTATACGCCCAGCACCGAGGTGGCGGGCATCGGCGGTAATTTCTCCGGATCGGCTGGACTAAAGACCTATAACGAATCGAGCAAGTTGGTCAATCCGGACACGAACAACCGCGTGCGCGGCCTGGATGCGGCAGACATGACGCGCGACTACTTCCTGACGGACATTCCGTGGGACAGTTTCAACGTGGGCCGCATCGACCTGCAGCGCGGGCCGAACTCCATTCTGTTCGGCGTTGGCAGCCCGGCCGGCATCATCAATGCCAGCATCACCGGTGCGAGTTACAAAACCACTTATAAAATCGAGAATGCCATCGATCAGTATGGTTCCTTCCGCAGCATGGGCGATTTCAACTATGTTCTATTGCCCAATCAGTTAGCGATACGTGTCTCGCTGTTGAACGACCAGGCGAAGTACCAGCAAAAGCCGGCTTTCAACAATCAGAACCGCGTCTATGCCGCTCTGCGCTACGATCCGCAGCTTTTGGGTGAGCACAACCGCACGACCATTAATGTGAAGTTCGAAAATGGCACGGTCAAATCCAACAATCCGCGCATTCTGCCGCCGCTCGACTTGGTCACGCCGTGGTTCAGCAGTCCCTACGACAAACAGACGATCAACACCTATACTCCAGGGAAGGGTTCCCTTTCAAACGATCCGGTGGTCGCCTTGTATGCGCTGGGTGGCGACTTTGCCTTCCAGGGGCGTGGAGGCGGGGTTGATGTCAAGTCTTATTACAACGGTGTCGCCTCGGGTGTGACCCCGGTGGCGAGCAATGCGCCGACCAGTGTCATCGTGGGCATGATCAACGCTGGAATTGCCGGCCTGAATAACCAGGCCTATCGCCCCCTGAGCGTGCCGGTATATGCCGCTTACGCGCTGCGGAATCTTGAGGGTGGCTCTTTCTACGTGGACAAGGTGCTGACGGATTCGACGGTCTTCAATTTCTACGATAATCTGCTCGACGGCCCCAACAAGCGGGAATGGCAGAATTGGAACGCCTTGAATGTCGACCTCACGCAGACCTTCTTCGACGATCGTCTGGCCATCGATTTAACCTATGATCGTCAGATTTACAACTCGGGGCAGATTTCCTGGCTCACCGGCACCTACTACGCCATCGGCGTCGAGGTTAACGAGACGATGGCAGATGGGACCGCCAACCCCAATGTGGGACGCCCCTACGTGGCCAGTTCCGATTCGTCCGGCAACAATTCCTATAACAGCGTTCGGGAGAACAAGCGGGCCATTGTCACGGCCGATCTGCGATCCGAGGATTATCTGGGCAAGAATTGGCTGAGTTACATCCTGGGCCGGAGCGTTCTCACCGGGTTGGCGAACCAGGAGAACAAGCAAACGCAGTATGTCTTCTGGGCCCAGCATGCCACGACCCCGGATATCATCAACATCTTCGGCTATGAGGGGACGCAGGCGGCTGCGACGGTGAACGACCTCGCCACCACCCGGCAATACGAGTGGCTCTATTACCTCGGGTCCAGCCTGAGCAGCAAGAGTTCGGCGGCGGGGGCCAATCTCTCGCGGATCCAAATGAAGCTCGATCCGGGCGCCAGCACTGCTGTCAAGTATTTCAATACTACTTGGAATAAGGGCACTACGGTTGATCAAAACGCCGCGTACAGCTATGTCGATTACAACACCGGCTTGACCGTGACCGACTCCTTTCAATATGCCAACCCCGCCAACTACGTCGGTTGGACGCAAGGCGGGGTCAATTGGCTGAGTGCCGACAATCCGGCGGATTTCCCCAGCTTGGTGACAGGCGGCGAGCGGACGAAATACCAGGATCGCTCCCAAGGCTTCACCTGGCAGGGCTACCTGCTGGATGGCGATCTGGCGGTCACGTTTGGCTGGCGCAAAGACACGGTCAGCAATTACCAAAACACCGCGCCGAAAAACTCGCTCACGGGTGTCTCCGCGCTAACTTACGATCTCAATCCGACCAGCCTCCGTGTGGCGACCGGCCAGAGCCGGAATTGGAGCGGTGTTTTCCACCTGCCCAAGAAATTGACCTCCAAGCTGCCGTGGGGCACGACCATCAGCCTGCTCTATAACGATTCGAGCAACTTCAAGGCCGATGCACCGCGCCGCAATCTCGTGGGTGCCATCATTCCCAATCCGCAAGGGAAAACGCGGGAAAAGGGCTTCATGATCACCACCTTGAATGACCGCCTCAGCTTGCGGGCCACTTGGTACAAGACCGTGGTGAGCAATGCGACCCTTGCCTCGGGTTCGACCGCGATTTTTGGCAGCGGTGGCTATCTCATGTATCAACTCCAGGAATTGGCCTATATCATGGCGGCCATGGTCCAGGACGCCCAGAACGGCATCTCCGACGGCGCGCAGCCCTATGGTCTTGATCAATATTTCGCCGACCAGGGGTGGACGAATTATGCCTACAAGGATAATGTTTCCGGTGTGCACTATTATGACAATTTTACCAATACGAGCGCGAGCTCCGCATACCAGACCGCAGCGCAGACCATCAATGCGAAGAAGGCAGTGCAAGCGTGGCTGAATACACCGGCCATCATGACCAAGGACTTCTACGCCTACTGGAACAGTCCGATTCCCTTCGATCCGTCCCTGGCCAAGGCCAGCGGAAATCTCCACGATGCATTTGGTACAGCCGGATTTCCTACGGCCAGCCCCTTGAGCGATTTCTATAGCTTGGTTGGCGTATTGAGTCCTTCTGGCAGCAACCTGCCGGTCACCACGGTAGATACGCTCGCGGAAGGTCAGGAGTACGAACTCGCGTTCAAGCCGCTCAAGAACTGGAACGTGTCTGTGAACTACGTCCGGACCCACGCCACGCGGACGAATCTAGACTCTACCACGCGCGCTTATATGGAAGAGTTCAATACTTTCTACAGCGGCGACGCGGGACTATTGCGTATGTGGGGCCAACAGTCATCGGTCTTCCTGGTAAGTAACCTATGGATGAATAACCTCTGGTTGCCCTACCAGGTTGCCCTTGCTTCCCAAGGACAGTCCGCCCCCGAGGTGTCGCCGTGGCGGCTCAACGGCGTCACGACCTACACCTTCGACCATGGCCGCCTGAAGGGGCTCTTCGTCGGCGGTGCGGCCCGGTTGGAGGCAGGACGCATCGAAGGCTACCGGTACAGCAGCGATTTGGGTTTCCTCGATGTCAGCAAGCCGCTGATGGGTCCGAACGACGAGCATTTCGACATGTGGATCGGTTACCAGCGCAAGTTGACCCACAACGTCAACTGGCGCATCCAGCTCAACCTGCGTAATGTCGGTGAAAAAACGCGGTTGGTTCCGGCCTACTATGAGCCCGATGGCTCGCTGGCCCTCGCCCGCATCCAGCAGGGCATGGAGTGGCAGTTCACCAACACGTTTGAGTTCTGATCCGCAGATTGCCTGAAACAGGCCAACTTCCGCTCCGGCGGTGAAAGCCGCCGGAGTGAAGTCGGTCGTGTGGTCTAGGTTCAAGCCCCTGTCCGTGCGGCAGGGGCTTCTTCTTTGATGCGTGCGGCAGGGAGCATCTTCTCAAGGATCGATGCGGTGGTAGGGCGCTCTGCTGGACAGCAGAGCTGGGCGCGCCGGATTTATCATGCGGACGGCCCCGGCGGTCCGTCCCTACCGGCGCTGCCGCGCCGAGGGAAGATAATGGCGGGGTCCGGCCTGCGCTCCGAAGCCTTGGCGAAAGGAGGGCCGCCTTCGCCCTGCGGGCTCCGGCGAGCCAAGGCGACCCCACCCTCCAACGTCCGGAATTGCAGGGCGGCATCACCCGCCGTTGCCTGCCGGCTTTGGCGGACAAGCCGGATGCCGCCAAATAATGCAACATCCGAAATTGCAAGGCGGGATCGATAACGTGATGGCGGCTTGCAATCGCATGAAACACCGCAAGATGTTCTTGCTGCATAACCCAAACACCCCATGCGTGCCCATCGGTTGATTCCATCCCTGGCGAGATTTCTGCAGTCGAAAGTAGCAGCCGACGTCAGGAGGCTGTCGAAAGGTGAGCGACTTGCCTTCAGCCTCGTTACCTCGGCTGCTACGTGGTCCTGCAGCCAGTGCACGCTGGTGGCGCTTGCCCTGGGGATGGCCGCCGTCGGCCATGCCCAAGACCAATACGCGATCATCTTCGAGAACAACGTCGCGATGAAGACGCGCGACGGCGTGACGCTGCGGGCGGATATTTATCGCCCCAAGGCCGATGGGAAATTCCCCGTGCTGCTCGAACGCACGCCGTACAACAAATATACGAACATCGATTCCGGGTTGAAGGCCGCGGCCCGGGGGTACGTCTGCATCATCCAGGATGTGCGGGGGCGCTTTGCCTCCGAGGGTAAGTGGTATCCCTTCAAGTACGAATCGCAGGACGGTTATGACGCCGTGGAATGGGCCGCTGCGCTGCCGTACGCAAACGGCAAGGTCGGCACGATCGGCGGATCGTATGTAGGCACCACGCAGATGCTCCTGGCCGTCGCTGCGCCGCCCCACCTGGTGGGGATCAATCCGATGATCACGGCCTCCAATTATCATGCCCATTGGGCCTATCAGGGCGGCACCTTCATGCAGTTGCTCGCGCAGGCCTGGAGCAGCGTTCTGTCGATCCACGAGCTTGAACGGCGGGTAGGAGGGACGGCCTTGCCGACCTACTGGGACCTGAAGCGGCCGCCGTCCGAGTATCCCTTGTTGGATCCGGGCACGTCGAAGGGTCTGGCCGATTATTATTTCGATTGGATCGCCCACCCGACCTACGACGATTATTGGAAACAGTGGTCGATCGAGGAGCGCTTCGACAAGATCACGGTGCCGGCGCTGCACATCGCCGCGTGGTACGACCTGTTTCAAGACGGCTCCATCCGGAATTACATGGGCATTAAGCGCCAGGGCGGCAGCGCGGCGGCCCGGCAGGGCCAGCGCCTGGTGATCATTCCCGGCGGGCATGCCGGTTTCGGCCAGAAAATCGGCGAGGTCGATTTCGGCAAGGATTCGGTGCTGGACACGTGGGGGTACGGCCTGCGCTGGTACGACCATCTGCTGAAAGGGATCGACAACGGGATCGCCCAAGAGAAGCCCGTGAAAATCTTCGTCATGGGGAGGAACGTCTGGCGCGACGAGGACGACTGGCCGCTGGCGCGGGCCAAGCCCACGCGCTACTACCTGCACTCGGAAGGGAAGGCCAATATGCTCAGCGGCGACGGCCGGCTGAGTCTGACGCCTCCCGCCAGCGAGCCGGCGGACAAATACGTCTACGATCCGAACGATCCCATGCCCACGCATGGCGGCGCGCCCTTGGGGGATTTGGTGAGATACCCGGCCGGTCCGCTTGATCAGCGGGCGGTGGAAAGCCGGCCGGACGTGCTGGTTTACACGACGCCCGCCTTCGAACAGGACACGGAGGTGACCGGGCCGGTGAGCCTGGAGCTCTATGTCAGCTCTTCGGCGGTGGACACGGATTTCACGGGCAAGCTGGTCGATGTATGGCCGAACGGGTTTGCGCAGAACCTGACGGACGGGATTCTGCGCATGCGCTACCGGGGGTCGATGGAGAAGGTCGAGCTGATGAATCCGGGGGAGGTCTACAAAGTGACGATCGACCTGTGGTCGACGGCAAACGTCTTCCTGGCGGGTCACAAACTGCGGCTGGAAATCGCGAGCAGCAACTTTCCCCGCTTCGACCGCAATCCCAACACGGGCGACAACCCGGAGAAGGCGACCCGGCACATTCCGGCCACCAATGTGATCCATCATGACCAGGATCACCCCTCAGCCCTGATCGTGCCGGTTGCGCCCTGAAGGACGGCGGTGCCGGTTTTTCATACTTATTGGCCAGGAGCATTCCATGCATCTAAATCGACTGATTCTGCCCTTAGCGGCTATCCGGAAACACTGTTTACGCGGAATTTCATTGGGTCTTCGTAGGGGCGCGATCTTGTCGCGCCCTCGAAAATGGGCGCAGCAAGCCTGTGCCCCTACCTTAAAACACACACTGGTTGCCGCGACCCTCGGCGTTGCCGCCGTCGGCGGCGCGCAGGACCAGTATCAGGTCGTCTTTGAAAACAACGTCGCGATGAAGACGCGCGACGGCGTGACGCTGCGGGCGGACATTTACCGACCCAAGGCTGACGGCAAATTTCCCGTTCTGCTCCAGCGCACGCCTTACGACAAATATCAGCTGGGCGGCATCAATTTTGGACTGAGGGCCGCGGCCCGGGGGTACGTCTGCATCATCCAGGATGTGCGGGGCCGCAATGCCTCTGAGGGCGAGTGGTACCCTTTCAAGTACGAATCGCAGGACGGCTACGACGCCGTGGAATGGGCCGCCGCGCTGCCGTACGCGAACGGCAAGGTCGGCATGTTCGGACTGTCCTACATCGGGGCCACGCAGATGCTCGCCGCCATGGCGTCGCCGCCCCATCTGGCGGGGATATTCCCGATCATCACCGCCTCCAACTATTACGGCCACTGGGTCTACCAGGGAGGGGCCTTCGAGCAGTTGTTCAATCAAGCCTGGTGCAGCGCCTTGGCGGTCCATGAGCTCGGGCGGCGGGCGGGCGGGACGGCCCTGCCGACGTACTGGGACCTGAAGCGGCCGTCGACCGAGTATCCCCTGCTGGAACCGGGCCCAGCAAAGGGCCTGGCCGGCTATTACTTCGATTGGATCGCCCATCCGGCCTACGACGACTATTGGAAACAGTGGTCGATCGAGGAGCATTTCGACAAAATCACGGTGCCGGCGCTGCATCTCGCCGCTTGGTACGACATATTTCTGGACGGCTCCCTCCGGAATTATGCGGGCATCAAGCGCCAGGGCGGCAGCGCGGCGGCCCGGCAGGGCCAGCGCCTCGTGGTCATCCCCGGCGGGCATGCCGGCGTAGGGCCCAAACTGGGCGAGATCGATTTCGGCAAGGATTCGGTGCTGGATTCATGGGAGCTGGGTCTGCGCTGGTACGACCATCTGTTGAAAGGCATCGACAACGGGATGGCCCGGGAGAAGCCCGTGAGGATCTTCGTCATGGGGAAGAACGTCTGGCGCGACGAGGACGACTGGCCGCTGGCGCGCGCCAGGCCCACCCGGTACTACCTGCACTCCGAGGGGAAGGCCAACACGCTCAGCGGCGACGGCCGGCTGAGTCTGGCGCCTCCCACCAGCTCCGCCGCCTCGGCGCGAGCCAGTGAGCCGGCAGACAAATACGTCTACGATCCTGACGATCCCACACCGACGCAGGGCGGAGCCCTCATCGGTGGTCCTCCCGGTCCCCTCGATCAACGGGCGGTGGAAAGTCGGTCGGACGTGCTGGTCTACACGACCCCGGCCTTCGAACAGGACACAGAGGTGACCGGGCCGGTGAGCCTGGAGCTCTATGTCAGCTCTTCGGCGGTGGACACGGATTTCACGGGCAAGCTGGTCGATGTGTGGCCGAACGGATTTGCGCAGAACCTGACGGACGGGATCTTGCGCATGCGCTACCGGAATTCGATGGAGAAGGCCGAGCTGATGAATCCCGGGGAGGTCTACAAGGTGACGATCGACCTGTGGTCGACCGCCAATGTCTTTCTGGCGGGTCACAAGCTGCGACTGGAAATCGCGAGCAGCAACTTCCCCCGTTTTGACCGCAATCCCAACACCGGCGGCGGCCCGGAGAGTTCCGCCGCGCACATTCCGGCCACCAATGTGATCCATCATGACCAGGATCACCCCTCAGCCCTGATTGTGCCGATCGTGCCCTGAGAGGCGCAGGGCCGTTTCCTCATGCTTATCTCCAAGATTATTCCATGCACCCAAGTCGGTTGACCCGATTCCCCGGGGCGGCAGGGGCGCTGTTTCGGCAAGCTCATGGTTCCAAGCCGGGTCGAGGGACTCAGGGCGCTGAGCGGAGTCAATGGGCAAGCAAAGGTAGGGCGCCTTGTCCCAAGGCGCCGCGGCGCTCTCGGAGAGAGCGCCCTACCGCCAAATCGCCATCACGTCGATGGCATGGCAATTTTGTGTCGCGAGTAGTTGATCAAACAGTGAACGCTTCCCCCTTATCATGATCCGTCGCATCAATCTCGAATGGAAAGTGGGCCATGCTCCGTCGGTGGGAGTCAGCCCGGAACGCTGGGTGCCAGCCGTGGTCCCCGGAGCCGTGCAGCTCGACTGGGCGCGAGCGGAAGGGTGGCCGCCCTATTGGCACGGGAGCAATTGCGCGTCCTACCGGTGGATGGAGGACGTCTTCTGGACGTACCGCGCGCGGGTGAGCAGCGGCGCCTGCAGCGGCGGCGAAAGGCTTTTGTTCGTGTGTGGCGGCGTCGATTACCGCTTCGACGTCATTTGGGAAGGTCAGGTCGTCCATGAGCAGGAGGGCATGTTCACCCCGTTTGAGATCGACCTCACGGACCGGGCGCAGCAGGGCGGTCTTTTGGAAATACGCCTCTATCCCGCACCCAAGGCCCCTTCCGACAAGGACGATCTGAAACAAGCCCGGCTGAGCGTGAAGCCTCCGGTCGCCTATGGATGGGACTGGCATCCTCGTCTGATTCCGCTGGGCATCTGGCAGGATACCTACGTGGAGGTCAGGCCGCCGGCGCATTTCCTGGATTGTGAGGTCACTTATTCCCTGGATTCCACGCTGCAAACGGCGCACCTGGAAACGGCCGTGACCGCTTCACCGGGGGCGGACGGTCGCGAATGGCGTTGGACGTTGATGGCTCCGTCTGGAGGGCAGGTAGCCCGGGGACAAGGCAGGTTGGCCGGGGGGCGTGGACGGGACTCGGCGAAGCTGGAGAATCCCGAGCTTTGGTGGCCGCACGATCACGGATCTCAGCCGCTCTATGTGGCGACGTTCGAGCTCTTGGATCCGTCCGGACAGCCGGTCGAGCGGAGGAATGTGCGCATGGGCTTCCGCCGCGTGAAGCTGGTGATGCACGAAGGGGCTTGGGATTACCCGTCGGGCTTCCCCAAGTCGCGCAGCCATCCGCCGATCACGCTGGAGATCAACGGACGCGCGATCTTCGCCCGAGGAACCAATTGGGTGCCCCCCGAGATTTTCCCAGGCACGATCACCACCGAAACCTACCGTCCGCTGCTCAAGCTTGCCCACGATGCCCACCTGAATCTCCTCCGGTCGTGGGGCGGGGGGATCGTCAACAAAGAGGGGTTCTTTGACCTCTGTGATGAACTCGGCCTCCTGGTCTGGCAGGAGTTCCCCTTGGCTTGTAACCCCTACGAAGATGATCCGGCCTACCTTCGCGTCCTGGACACGGAATCCCGCTCCATCATCCAGCGGGTCCGCCGCCACCCGTGCCTCGCGATGTGGTGCGGTGGGAATGAGCTTTTCAATTCATGGTCGGGCATGACGGACCAGTCCCTTGCGCTGAGGCTGTTGAACCGCAACTGTCTCGATCTGGATCCGACCACCCCCTTTATCGCGACGTCACCCCTGGACGGCATGGGGCATGGCGACTACCGGTTCCGCGACGAGCACGGACAAGAAGTCCATCAGATCTTCTTGAAGTCCAACCATACCGCCTGCCCGGAATTTGGTTGCCCAGGCCCCTCATCGGTGGAGTACCTCAAACGCTTCATACCCGAATCCGAGTTATGGCCCCTGCGAGCGGATTCGTCCTGGGGCATCCATCACGGCTTGGGGGCGTGGGGTGGGGAAGCCACGTCGTGGCTGTGTCTCCCTGCTCTGCAGCACTATTTCGGCGAGCCGGCCGGCTTGGAGGCTCTAGTTGCGCAAGGGCAATGGCTCCAGACCGAGGGTTACAAGGTGATTTACGAGGAGATCCGCCGGAAAAAACCTGTGTGTTCCATGGCGCTCAACTGGTGCTACAACGAGCCCTGGCCATCCGCGGCCAACAACAGCATCGTCAACTGGCCGGCCGAGCCCAAGCCGGCCTATCATGCGGTGGCGGCGTCCTGCCGACCCGTCATGGCCAGCGCCCGCATCCCGAAGTTTTCGTGGATTGAGGGAGAGGAGTTCGAGGCTGAGCTATGGCTTCTCAATGACTCACCCGCGCCCATTCCGGCGGGCCGCATCGACGTGGTCATCGTCGTCGGCGACCTGCAAGCGGAGGTTGGCAAATGGGAGCACCCCGCTGCCAGCCCGAACCGCCATGTGCGCGGCCCGGTCTTGCGCTGGCGCCTCCCTCGTCCCCAAGGCTCCGATCGTTTCATCCTTCGTCTGCTGGTCGACGGAATCCCGGGACGGGATTCCGCCTATACGATGCCGCTGAAGCCGGTGGACGGGTAAGCACGCCGCCTACTTCTGCCCTTTACACCTTGCCGGCCGCCGTTAAAGCAGGCTCAGTCTATCGAAGCTGGGCCTGTGAAACATGAAACAATTAATCCCGGCGCACGTCACAAAAGCGTTCCCCGGCGGTCAGATCTTTTTGTCCATTTTAAATCGATGAGAACCAGCATTCAGCGCATCCGGATCGGCGGCAACGTGTGGCTTCATCCATGTTGGTCCAGTATCCTGCTTCTTTTCACCGCGACCCTCCTGCCGGCGCCGGTCCGGGGTCAGACCACCTACACGCCGTACACCTTTACCACGCTGGCGGGGCGCGCGAGCATGGGCCATGACGATGGAGCCGCGACGGGTGCGCGCTTCAATCGGGCAACTTCCGTCGCCGTGGACAGCCAGGGCAACACCTACGTGGCGGACACGGATAACAGCACGATCCGCAAGATCACGCCGGATGGCACGGTGAGCACGTTGGCCGGCTCGCCTGGCGACATCGGCAGCACCGATGGCAGCGGCAGTCAGGCAAGGTTCTTTTTCCCCGCCGGCGTGACGGTGGATGCCGCGGACGATATTTATGTGGCCGACACCGGCAACAACACGATTCGCAAAATCACGCCGGCGGGCGTGGTCACGACCCTGGCGGGTACGGCCGGCACCAGCGGTTTTACCGACGGAACTGGTGCTGACGCCCGTTTTGATCTGCCCACCGGTCTGACCGTAGACGACACCAACAACGTCTACGTGGCAGACACGGGCAACAATCTCATCCGTCGGATCACGCCGGCGGGCGTGGTCACCACCTATGCCAGCGTAGGCACTCTGCAGAACCGGGGTAGTGTGGACGGGACCGGAAGTGGCGCAAATTTCAACGGTCCGTACAGCACGGTGGTGGACAGCACCGGCAATCTTTATGTGTCCGATAACGGCAACCATACGATCCGCAAGATCACGCCGGCGGGCGTGGTCACCACTCTGGCAGGCACGGCCGGCACCGCCGGCAGTGCGGACGGCACGGGCCCGGCGGCGTTGTTGCAAAATCCCACCGGCGTGGCGGTGGACGGCTCCGGTAATATTTACGTGGCCGATACCGGCAACCATACGATCCGCAAGATCACGCCGGCGGGCGTGGTCACGACCTTGGCGGGTACGGCCGGCACCGCCGGCAGTGCGGACGGCACGGGCCCGGCGGCGTTGTTGCACAGTCCCGCCGGCGTGGCGGTGGACAGCGCGGGCAACATTTATGTGTCTGACAACGGCAATTATACGATCCGCAAGATCACGCCGGCGGGCGTGGTCACGACCCTGGCGGGTACGGCCGGCACCGCCGGCAATGCGGATGGCACCGGCAGCGCCGCGCTTTTCGCCGGTCCGATCGGAATCGGGGTCGACGGTTCGGGTAACGTCTATGTGGCAGATCCCAGCAACGCCGTGATTCGCAAGATCACGTCGGCGGGCGTGGTCACCACCTTCGCCGGTTATCCCGGCATCCCTGGCACCGTGGATGGCACGGGCACGGGTGCGCAGTTCAATTCCCCGATCGGGCTGGCCGTGGACGGCTCCGGCAATATTTATGTGGCGGACACCGGCGGGAATACCATTCGGAAAATCACTTCGGCGGGCGTCGTCACTACGCTGGCTGGCATCGGGGGCTTGAAAGGCACCACGGATGCCCTCGGAACCGCCGCTCGTTTCAGTTCCCCGACGGGCGTGTCCGTCGACAGTGCGGGCAATCTGTATGTCGCGGACTATTCCAACAACCTGATTCGGAAAGTAGCACCCGACGGCACCGTGAGCACGCTGGCGGGTTCACGTGGGAATGCAGGCTATGTGAATGGTGCGGGCAGTGCCGCGCGGTTCAACTCACCCGGCGGGCTGACCATCGACCATCTGGGAACCCTGTATGTGGCGGACACCGGCAACAATACCATCCGGGAAATCAACTCCAGCGGGGTCGTGACCACCTTTGGCGGTTCGGCGGTGGATATCAGCACCCCCTACCGGGACGGACTGACCAACATCGCGCGGTTCAACCAACCCGCCGGCGTGGCGGCGGATGATGCCGGCAACCTGTACGTGGCGGATACTGCCAACAGCGTCATCCGGAAGATCACGCGCGCCGGCGTGGTCAGCACGCTGGCGGGAACAGCCGGGGTGCTCGGCATGACCGACGGGGATGGCGATTCTGCGGTATTCAACCAGCCGGCCGGAATCGCGGTGGACGGCACCGGCACGGTTTACGTGGCCGACACCCAAAACAGTGCCATCCGTAAAATCACGGCGGCCGGAGTCGTGACCACCTTCGCTGGCGCCGGACTGGCGGGCAGCAAAGGCTCCACGGACGGCTCTGCCGCCGCTGCGCGGTTTAACGAGCCTTCCGGGATCGCGATCGATCAGGCGGGGAATATTTATATCGCCGATACCAACAACAACATGATCCGGAAGATCGCGCCGGACGGCACTGTCACCACCCACAGCAGCAGCACCGGCGTGGGCATCGCGGCGTCCTATAAGTACCCCACCGGCGTCGTAGTCGATGGTTCCGCCAACATCTATGTCGCCAATTCCCGCAACGCCACGATCGAGAAAATCACTCCTACTCCTGACGGGACAATCATCACGCTGGCGGGAACGGCCGCGACCACGGGGAGCGCGGACGGGACGGGCGCACTCGCCCGGTTTGCCCTCCCCCAGGCCATTGCCTTGGACAATGTCGGCAATCTCTATGTGACCGACACCAACAACCATACCATCCGCAAGGTCACCGCCGCCGGCGGTGTGGTGACGACCCTGGCCGGCACGGCCGGAACCGCCGGTAGTACGGATGGCACCGGCACGGCGGCGTTGTTCCGCAATCCCGCCGGCGTGGCGGTGGACAGCGCCGGCAATGTCTATGTAGCGGACACCGGCAACCATACGATCCGCAAGATCACTGCTGATGGCGTGGTGACGACCCTGGCTGGCACGGCCGTAACCGCCGGTAGTACGGATGGCACCGGCACGGCGGCGTTGTTCTACAACCCTACCGGCGTGGCGGTGGACAGCGCCGGCAATGTCTATGTAGCGGACACCGGCAACCATGTCATCCGCAAGGTCACCTCTGCCGGGGTGGTGACAACCCTGGCCGGAATCCCGGGAACTTTTGGCAGCACGGACGGCTCGGGCAGCGAGGTTCTGTTCTATTTACCGTCGGGCATTGCGGTGGATGCCGGCGGCAATGTCTATGTGGCGGACACCCTGAACAACACGGTGCGCAAGGGCCTGCCGACATCAGACGGATCCGGCGGCAGCGGTGGATCTGGCGGCAGTGGTGGATCCGGTGGCAGCGGCTCAGGAGGGGGCACCGGCGGGACGAGCGGATCGAGCGGCACCGGCAGTTCGGTGATCGACAATGCCGGCAGCACGGGAGGGAAAGCATTGTTCCTGTATCCCACCAGCGTCGGGATCGATGGTTCGGGCAACGCCTATGTGACGGACGCATCCTATAACACCGTCCAGAAAATCACATCCTCGGGCTCGGTTAGCACATTTGCGGGCACCGCCGGTGTTGCCGGCATGCGTGATGGCTCGGGCAGTGGCGTCTTTTTCAATCAGCCGGGTGGCAATGTCGTGGACGGCGCCGGCAATGTCTATGTGGCGGACACTGGCAATGCCACGATTCGCAAAATTGCTCCGGATGGCACCGTGACCACGGTTGCTGGATCGGCCTCGAACCGGGGTAACCAGGATGGCAGTGGCACGAGCGCCTCGTTTTCCTCTCCCAACGGCATCGCGCTGGACAGCGCCGGCAACGTCTATGTGGCCGACTCCTTCAACGAGACCATCCGCAAAATCACCCCGGCCGGTGTCGTCACGACGCTGGCTGGTGCGGCTGGGAGCCGGGGCGATGCGGATGGCACTGGCAGCGCTGCCCGGTTCAATTATCCCGCGGGGGTGGCGGTGGACAGCTCTGGCAATGTTTATGTGGCCGATGCCTACAACGACACCATCCGCAAAATCACCCCGGGTGGAGTGGTCACGACGCTGGCCGGATCGGCGGGCATCAGCGGCAGCAATGATGGCACGGGGATCTACGCGCTGTTCAACCAGCCGATCGGACTGGCCACCGACGGCTCCGGCAACGTCTATGTGGCGGACACCGGCAATGCCACGATCCGCAAGGTCATGCCGGATGGCACCGTGACCACGGTGGCAGGCATGGCCGGGATCGCCGGTATGCGCGATGGCGCCGGGAGCAGCGCGCTGTTCAACCAACCACGGAGCGTTGCCTTGGACAGCACGGGCAATCTTTATGTGGCGGACACCGGCAATGCCGCGATCCGCAAGATCGCGCTCGACGGCACGGTCTCCACCCTGGCTGCGACACCCGCCGGTGCCGAGCCCCCTGTCATCATCACCCAGCCAGCGGGCGGGACGACGGTCGTCGGTTCTTCCGGCAGTTTCGGTGTCGTTGCCAGCGGCTCACCCGCGCCGACTTACCAGTGGCGCAAGGACGGGGCTGACATTGCCGGGGCGACCAGCGACATCTATACGATCACCAATGTCGCATTGAGCGACGCCGGCATCTACACGGTCGTGGTCACCAATTCCGCCGGTTCCGTCACGAGCAACGGCGCCATCCTCACGGTCACCACGGCCGCGGACGGCACCTCCTCGGGCAGCGGCGGCGGGTCGATGGAGGCATGGTTTGCCGGCATGCTGGCCCTGCTGGGAGTGATACGGTGGATGACGCGAAAAAGCTAGGTGGCTGCGTGGCTCGATCGTGGGCCACGCTGCTCATCGCCGTGGCGGCCGGCCTGGCCTTTGCCTGGCCGGGGTTGGCCAGCCTGTTGATCTACGAACGCGCCGGTCTGCTGGCGGGTCAGGCCTGGCGGTTGTGGACCGGTCATCTGGTGCATTTCAACTCCCGCCATCTGCTTCTGGACCTGGCTGTATTCCTGCCGGCGGGAGTGTGGCTCGAACTGATCACTCCCCGGCTGGCACGCGGATTCTACCTGCTGACGCCGCCGGCAGTGTCGGCGGCGCTGCTTTTGTTCGATTCCACCCTGATCCGCTATGCCGGGCTGTCCGGCATCGCCACCGGGTTGCTGGTGTTGCTGGCCTTGGTGCAACTGCGGCGGAAGGCGGGCGAGCCGCCATGGTTCTGGCTGGGGGTCTTGTTGCTGGTCGCGGTAAAAACGGCGGTGGAGGCGGTGGCGCCGGGTCCGCTGTTTGTGCGCTTCGATCCGGGCGTGCGGGCCGTTCCGCTGGCGCATGTGGGCGGCATTGTCTGTGCCCTGATGGCGTTTATTTCAGCGCGGCCGCGATGCGCTCGAGCGCCGTGACGACGTTTTCCCGGCTGTTGAAGGCGCTGATGCGCACGTGACCCTCGCCGCACCGGCCAAACCCGGCGCCCGGCGTGCAAACCACGCCGGCCCGCGTCAGGAGTTGGTCGAAGAATGCCCATGAATCGCGGCCGACGTTGGCCCAGATATAGGGGGCGTTGTCGCCGCCGACGCAGGGGAAGCCCAGCCGGGTCAGGGCCTCGCGGATGAGTTTTGCGTTACCGAGGTAGAAGTCGGCCAGGGCCCGCGTCTGCTTTTGACCGGCGTCGGTGTAGATGGCGGCGGCGGCACGTTGCACGGGATAGGAGACGCCGTTGAACTTGGTCGACTGGCGGCGGTACCAGAGGCCGTGCAGGGGATGGGCGCTGCCGGCCGCGTCGTAGGCCACGAGCGTCCGGGGCACGATGGTGTAGGCGCAGCGGGTGCCGGTGAAACCGGCCGTCTTGGAAAAACTGCGCAGCTCGATGGCCACGTCGCGCGCGCCGTCGATCTCGTAGATGGAGTGCGGAAGCTGCGGATCGCGGATGAACGTCTCGTAGGCCGAGTCGAAAAGGATGAGGGCGCGGTGGCGCCGGGCATACTCGACCCAGGCGGCGAGCTGCGCCCGCGTGGCGACGGCGCCTGTGGGGTTGTTCGGGAAGCAGAGGTAGATCAGATCCGCCGGCTGCGCCGGCGGCTCGGGCACGTAGCGGTTGGCCGGCGTGGAATCGAGGTAGACGATGCCGTCGTAGCGACCGTCGCGGTTGGGCCCGGTGCGGCCGGCCATCACGTTGGTGTCGAGATAGACGGGATAAACCGGATCGGGGATGGCGACGCGGATGTCGGGGGCAAAAAGCTCCTGGATGTTGGCGCAGTCGCACTTCGCGCCGTCGGAGACAAAAATCTCATCGGGCTCGATCGCGCAGCCGCGCGCCTGGTAGTCGTGCTGCGCGATGGCCTCGCGCAGGAACGCATAGCCCTGGTCGGGGCCGTAGCCCTTGAAAGTCTCGCGCTTCGCCATCTCGTCGCTGGCGGCATGGAGGGCGGCGATGCACACGGGCGGCAGCGGCTCGGTGACATCGCCGATGCCGAGGCGGATGATGGACCGGCCGGGGTGGGCCTGCTGGAACGCGGCGACCCGGCGGGCGATGTCGGCGAACAGGTAGGACGCCTTGAGCTTGGTGTAGTGTTCGTTGATGCGAATCATCGAAGGAGTGCGGGGAAGGGTGAAAGTGAGGGTGGGAGCGAAAGTGGTGGCGGGCGGAGCGAGCGAGGGAAGGACGCTGGGCGGAATGACCAAGGTGGGAAAACGGAAGCGCGGGTGCATCAAGCACGGCACGAAGCGCCGCACCCCGAGCAAAGGACTTGATTAAAGTTGCTCCCGCCGGGATAGTTCAAGCCCGGTCTTTCCCGCGCGCCCGGTGCGGGCCGGCACGGAGTCCATGGCCATGCAAGTGATCGCATCCGTCTTCGATATGCAGTCTACCGCGGTGAATCTGCGGTCCAAGGACCGATTGATCGGCCTCGTGCCGACGATGGGTGCCCTGCACGAGGGACACCTCAGCCTCATCCGGCTGGCCAAGGAGCGGGCGGACACCGTGGTCGTGTCGATCTTCGTCAATCCCACCCAATTCGGTCCCAACGAGGACTATGCGAAATATCCGCGCGACCTGCCGCATGACCTCGAACTGTGCGAAAAAGCGGGCGCCGACATTGTTTTCGCTCCCGCGGTCGAGGAAATGTATCCCCGGGGCTACTCGACCTACCTCACCGAAGAGCTGATCTCCAAACCGCTCTGCGGTATCTCGCGGCCGGCCCATTTCCGGGGCGTCACCACCATCGTCGCCAAGCTTTTCAACATCGTGCGGCCCGATCTCGCTGTTTTTGGGCAGAAAGACGCGCAACAGGTGGCGGTGATCAAGAAGATGGTCAACGACCTTCATTTCTGCATCGACATCGTGACCGCCCCGACCGTGCGCGAACTCGACGGCCTGGCGATGAGCTCGCGCAACCGCCATCTCACCGCGAGCGAGCGCGAGGACGCCCTCGTCATTTCCCAGGCGTTGAAGCGCGCCAAGGAGATGGTCGACAGCGGCGTGCGCAGCGCAGACCGCCTGATCGCCGAAGCCACGCACCTCATGGCCACGCGGCGCCGGGTCCGGGTCATCTACGCGTCGGTGGTGGACCGCTGCACCATGGAGGCGGTTCGCGAGGTGCTGCCGGGCAAGGCGATGATGGCCATCGCCGCCTGGGTCGACGAGGTGCGGCTGATCGACAATATGCTGCTGTAAGGATTTTTGCAGAAACAACCTCCGCCGTTGATGCCAAATCCAGCCAAATTGAACGGAGGGCGGAACTGCATGCTTGTTTTTGGACAAACGGGAGGTCGTTTCTGCACAAATCCTCATGCCCTACAACTTTGACGTCCTTGTCGTCGGCAGCGGTATCGCCGGCCTGAGCTTTGCGTTGAAAACGGCCGCGCATGGCCACCGGATCGCCATCCTGACCAAGAAAACCAGCGCCGAGTCGAACACCAACCGGGCGCAGGGCGGCATTGCGGTGGTGATGTCGAACACCGATGACTTCGAGAGCCACGTGCACGACACGCTGACAGCCGGTGACGGCCTGTGCGACGAGCGGGTCGTCCGGGAGATCGTGCGCGACGGGCCGGCCCGCGTGCAGGAGCTGGTCGACCTCGGCCTCCGGTTTTCGCGCGACAAAAAGGGCAACTACGACCTCGGACGGGAAGGCGGCCATTCGCGGCGGCGGATCCTGCATGTCCAGGACATGACGGGAAAGGCCATTGAGGAGGCGCTGCTGCATGCGGTCGCCCGCGAGCCGCGCATCACGCTGTTCGAGCATTGCTTTGCCATCGATGTCATGACGGCCGCGAGGCTGGCTGGCCGGCGGAGACGAAAGTCGGGAATGCGCCCCGACCGGGTGGTCGGCCTTTATGCGCTCGATGTGCGCCGCGGACGGGTGAAGGCGTTCGCGGCGCCGGTGGTCATGCTCTCCACCGGCGGGGCGGGGCAGGTCTATCTGTACACGACCAACCCCGACATTGCCACGGGCGACGGCATCGCCATGGCCTACCGCGCGGGCGTGGAAGTGCGCGACATGGAGTTTATCCAATTCCATCCGACCACGCTCTATTCGACGACCAGCCTCCGTTTTCTCATCAGTGAGGCCGTGCGCGGCGAGGGCGCGGTGCTGCGTAACCTGCAGGGCCGGGCGTTCATGCGCGATTATCATCCCATGGCGGATCTGGCCCCGCGCGACATCGTCGCCCGCGCCATCGACAACGAAATGAAGCAGTCGGGCGCACCGCACGTCTGGCTCGACATCACGCACCGGTCCGAGGCGTTCCTGCGCGAACGGTTTCCGCAGATCTACCGGACCTGTCGCCAGCTGGGCGTCAACTTAGCCCAGGACCTGGTTCCCGTCGTGCCCGCCGCCCATTACACCTGCGGCGGCGTGGCCACCACCTTGGCGGCCGAGACTTCACTGTCCGGCCTCTATGCCTGTGGCGAGGTGGCCTGCACCGGCCTGCATGGCGCCAACCGCCTGGCGAGCAACTCGCTCCTCGAAGCCGTCGTCATGGCCCACCGTGGGGCGGAAACGGTTGACGCCTACCTGCGCACCGCGAAACGCGAACCGGTCCGGATTCCCCCGTGGGTCGATCTCGGCGGCGGCACCGAGGACGAGCGCGTCGTGGTCGCCCATAACTGGGATGAACTCCGCCGCGCGATGTGGGACTACGTCGGCATTATGCGCTCCACCAGGCGGCTGGAGCGCGCCCGCACCCGCATCGCCAGCCTCAAGAAGGAGATTCATGACTACTATTGGAATTTTTCCGTGGAGCCGCGCCTGCTCGAACTCCGCAATCTCGCGCAGGTGGCGGAATTGATCGTTGCGTGCGCCCTGCAGCGGCGGGAAAGCCGCGGCCTGCATGCCACGCTGGATTTTCCGCGCAAGCTCAAGATCGCGCGCGATTCGGTTGTGGGAAAAGACTGATTTTGCTCTGAAAATGGCCCCGAAAAAGCCTGTGAATAACCTGTCAGCAAGCGTGTCTCCAGCGCTGCTGCGGCTTGCTGGCGCCACGATGGAGGACGAACGTCTGCTGCCGTTGAAGACCGGCTGTCCAACGAAGGATCATGGCACCAGTTCTGCCGGTGGTTTGGTTCGGGCCCCGAGGGTGGACCTGCATGAGAGTGTCCCGGTGATGTCAGGCATCGCGGAGCGCCACGTGAAGTCGCTGAATGGATTTGTAATATATTGATTTCAAGATACATATATATGTATCTGCATCGGGAGGAAATGCACTGACGGCTGCAGCCTGCCAGACGCCGGCAGCCGTGCCCCCGCCGCAAGGGACCGGAATCAAAACCGATCTCACTGCCAGCCGGGAAAACCTTGCGCCGGCGGAAGCAGTCGCGGTTTTCACTCGGGAAAGTGGCCCTTGATTCGCGTTACGATGATGTAAAATACTTTTGTGAAGAAGTCCGGATGCACGGTCTGATGATCCGGCAGCCGCCAGCCGGCGATTTTTCCCTCCAACCGGCGCGCGCCTTCGGGGCGATCTGGGAAATCGATCCGGTTGACCTCGTGGAAATCGGCGTCAAGGCCACGGCCTACAATCAATTGCCCGGTTTGCTCCAACCGCTGCTGCATGTGCGCACCACGCTGTTCTCTGCTGTAGTAATCTCCGCGCCGCTCCGGCAAGCTCACCGTCGCGCGGAAAGGCAGGTCAACCAGTAGCTGACAAATTTTGACCGAGGCGGAACCTGGCTACTCTGCCGGGGTGGTCGGCTGGAGGATTTCCTCCGGCCGTTGCGGATTACGGTACCCACCGATCGTGCCGTCCCACCTCTCCAGTGGCATCTCGTAAATGCGACCCGTTTCCGGATCCTTCATCCGCTCATAGCCCATCGTTTCCTCGCGCTGCGCTTTGGCAATGCGATCCTCGGAGAGGCCTTTCTGCCGCCAGCTCTCGAGCAGGGCCGTGTTATCCAGCGGATGATTTTTGGGAGTCAGCAGCGTATTGTTGCCCGCCACTTCACCGGGGTTGGTGATCGTCACACTCCGGGCGACTGGTGCGAGCCAGAGTTTCGCGGTGGCAAACTCCGGGGGCGGAGCTTGGTAGCCGAGGACGAACGCGTCGAAGACGCCGGAGACCGCTACGATCCCACAGGTCCAGATTGCGCGCACCGGCCTGCCGTTGACGGTATAGAGCATCTCCAGCTCCTGCACCTTCCAGGGGGTGCCGAATCCGGAGGGCTGATCGGGCAGATCCCTCTTGCCGAGCACCTGGAGAGCACCGTTCTCCGGAACCATGTCCAGCATCCACACGGCGAAATCGGCCGGTGTGGTCATGCCTGGCGAGCGCAACAGCAGCGCCGAGCTGACCGAGGTCAGCCCATCGGGCGCCGTCAGGGTCACGCCGTTGGTGGATTCGCTTTCCGTCCAGCCGGCGGGCGCCGCCCAGCGAAAATAACGGCCCTCATGGACGACCAGCGGCGGCCGCGTTGCCGTGGCAACGGGGCGGGGCGCAATCACGGCCGGTTTCGCCGGAGCCGCTTCCCGTGGCGCCGCCGCCACCGGCTTCGTCGTTTCCGGTTCCGGCGCGGCACCGCCAATCCGGGCAATCGCCGCCCGCGCGAGTCCGCGGATCTCCGGCGAGGAGTCCTGGGCGGCGACCCGGCGCAGGGCGGGCAGCGCGTTTCGCGCCGGAGGGCCGATTCTTTCCAGGGTGGTCACGGCATAATCGCGGAGGATCTCCTCCGGGGCCGCGAGCAGTCCAACCAGTGCCGAAACCGCCGGGGCGGCGGCCGGCCCCAGATCCATCAATTGCAGGCAGGCTTCGCCCTTGGCGTTGGCATCTTGGGAGGGATCGCGCAGCACGCGTACGAGCGCGTCAACATCGACCGGGGAGGCGGATAGGTTTGTGGCCAGGCCTAAGGCGACAAGCCACCGCAGCAGACGCACGGTCGGTGGAGTTTTCATGTTGGGGGCTCTCCCGGAGCGTGGTTTTTGGGAAGCGGCAGGGGTACTGCCGGCAAATTCACGGCCCCCAGCACAAAGCAAATCTCCGGCGGATGCAACACCCGGAATGAGCGTGAGCCAAACTCATGCAGTTGGCCTGTAGCAGCCGACGTAAGGAGGCTGATCTATACGCGACGTCATAAATTTGCGATCGTTTTGGAGGGCCGACCTCCGCGTCGGCCGAGCGGCCCGGGCGGAGCCGGTCCCTCCAAGGTTGGCGGGTTTCCAATGACGTTGTGTAGATAAAGGGGTGTCGGCAGGAACAGCCTCGTCACCTTGCGGCTACCCGGCAGAGCTGTCTCCGATCTGAAATTAATTCCGGCTCAGACCGGTCCTGGCGATGTCGCCGGCCGCCCGCGGCGGAGCGGGCCGCTGTTCCGCCACACGTCAACTAATGGTTGACATGTTGTCCCGGGCGATCGGAACCGAACGATGCCTAATCCTTGTCGGAGTCGGTGTGCGCCCAGGCGGGCGGCGGGCCGTGGCGGAATTCGCTGTGCCGGATCTTGCCGCCCACGAAGGCGAGGAAACCGCCGAGACTCATCGCCGTCAGTGCCGCCACCACCGTGAGGACCAGCGCCGCGCGGTGCAGCCGGGGGAACTTCCACAGTCCGATGAGCGCGGCGGCGGCCAGCGCCGCCGTGGCATAATGCGCCCAGACGATGCGTTCGCCGAGATGCTCGTGCCAGTGGAGCCACTTTTGCGCGTCGCCGCTCGCCATCGAGGATACCCGGTCGAAGGCTTCATGCCCGTAGTGGGCCACCGGCCAGGCGGAGGCCGCGGCCAGGAGGATCAGCAGCAGGGCGATGGCCTGGCCCGCCCGGCTGCGAACGGCCAAGGCCAGTCCCAGCGACAAAACACCCGCGGCCAATCCGTAGATCGGCAGCGGGTGCAACAGGACATGGACGTATTCCGGCTGGCCCAGGGCTTTCAGGAACTCCGTCCACAGCGGCTGCATGGCAGCGGGGGATTTACTTCACGATCTCGATGTTCTCAAGCAAGTTTATGCCATCGCGGGAGGCCGCCTTGCCCTTCACGGTGATCGTTTTGGCCGCGTATTGCGCGAGCTCGGCGTTGGCCGGCACATGCTCGCCGATCAACAAATAGACCGTGCCGTCCGCGCCTTTGATCCCGACGGGCAGGCCGCTGCTGATGCATTTCCGGGCGCAATCGGCGTGTTTTTCGCCCTGTGCGCCGTGGTCGAGGTAGCAGGCCATATCGAGGACTTCGCCCGTGACGGTGATTTCACCGCCGCTCTTGGGCATGTCACCCGCGCGTGCGGCGAGAGGCAGGACGGCTAAGGCCGCGCCGGCGGCCAGGAAGGCGAGGAGTCGGGAGAGAGCAAGATGCTTCATGGTGGATTGGGACTGAGGTTGATGATCAGACGGACAGGGGGGAACGCCTTTTGGATCGCGGGCGGGGGCTTACGTTCCCCGGTTTCGCGAAGAAAGCAAACGGCCGGAATCCTTTTGGGGAACGCGGTCTCAGCCGGAACCATGCAGTCGAACGTAACAGCCGACGTGAGGAGGCTGGTACGCAGGTGATCGGCCGCTGCCAGCCTCGTTACCTCGGCTGCTACCGCGGTGCGCCGATCTCGACTGCATGGTTCCGGCTCAAGGCGCCGGCGCGGCGGGGATGGCGCCGGCGGGCGGCGGCGAAGGCGGCAGGCTGCGACGGCGCCACACATAGAAAATGGCCGGATAGACGAGCAGCTCCATGAGCGTCGAGGTCACCACGCCGCCGACCATCGGCATGGCGATGCGCTTCATGACGTCGGCGCCGGTGCCGTGGCTCCAGAGGATCGGGAGCAGACCCGCGATGATGACCGCGGCGGTCATGGCCTTCGGGCGCACCCGTTTGACCGCGCCGTGGTAGATGGCGTCGCGCAGATCGGCGGCGGTGTTGAGCCGGCCCCGGTTCTTCCAATCGGCGTAGGCCAGATCAAGGTAGAGCAGCATCACCACGCCGGTCTCGGCGTCGAGGCCGGCCAGCGCGATGATGCCGACCCACACCGCCACGCTGAGGTTGTAGCCGGCCAGATGCAGCATCCAGAACGCGCCCACGAGCGAGAAGGGAACGGCGAGCAGCACGATGGCGGTCTTCGTCCACGACTGGGTGTTGAGGTAGATGATGAAGATGATGATCAGCAGCGTGAGCGGCACGACGATCATGAGCCGCGCCTTGGCGCGCTGCATGTATTCATACTGGCCGCTCCAGAAAATACTGTAGCCGGCGGGCACCTTGATCTCGCCGTTCCGGATCGCATCATTGATCGTGCGCTGCGCGTGCTGCACGTACGTGCCGATGTCCACACCCTGCACGTCCACGTAGATCCAGGCGTTGGGCACGGCGCCCTCGCTCTTGATGCCCATCGGCGCGGCCACCACCCGCACCTTCGCGAGCTGGCTCAACGGCACCTGCGCCATGAGGGCGGAGGCGCCGCCCGCCGCCATGCCGCCGCCGGGCGCGCCGGCGGATTTGACGGGAATGAGGATGTCGCGCAGCGCCTCGAGGTTGTCGCGGTAATCGCGGTCGTAGCGGAGGATGACGTCGTACCGTTCGAGGCCCTCGACGGTCGTCGTGAGCGGCATGCCCCCGAGCGCGACCTCCAGCACCTCCTGCACCTCGCCGAGGGTGAGCCCGTAACGGGCGATGGCGGCGCGATCGATGTCGAACTCGACGTAGTTGCCGCCCATCACGCGTTCGGCGAATACGCTGGCCGTCCCCGGCACCTGGCGGATTTTCCCCTCGATCTGGCCGGCGATGCGCTCGAGCTCGGCGAGATCGGGGCCGGCGACCTTGATGCCGACCGGCGTTTTGATGCCCGTGGCCAGCATGTCGATGCGCGTCTTGATCGGCATCGTCCATGCGTTCGTGAGTCCGGGGACCTGCACGGCGCTGTTCAACGCCGAGGTGAGTTCGTCAATCGTGCGCCGCCGGTGGGCGATGACCTTCCCGTCCACGTCCTTGATGTCCACCTCCGGCCACTCCTCCTCGGGCTTCAACATGATCGTCGTCTCGATCATATCCATCGGCGCGGGATCGGTCGCCGACTCGGCCCGCCCGATCTTTCCGAACACGTGGTGCACTTCTTGAAACGACTTGATGATCTGGTCGGTCTGCTGGATGAGTTCCCGCGCCTTGGTCGGCGAGATGCCGGGAAACGTGGTCGGCATGTAGAGCAGGTCGCCCTCGTAGAGCGGCGGCATGAATTCGGATCCGAGGCTCTGGTACGGGAACGCCGGGTTGAGTTTCGCGACGAAATTCTTCACCGCGCCTTCCGGAAGCGGCTTCACGATCCACGCATTCCACGGAAAGAAAACCCAGGCGATGATCCCGGCGGCCGCGGTGATCACGACCCAACGGAATTTGATCATCAGGTCGAGCACGGGATGATAAAGCCAGATGAGGAAGCGGTTGAGCGGATTCTTCTCCTCCAGCGGGATCTTGCCCCGGATGAAGAAGCCCATCAGCACCGGCGCCAGCGTGACGGACAGGATGGCGGCGGCGCCCATCGCGTAGGTCTTGGTAAAGGCGAGCGGCTTGAACAGCCGCCCTTCCTGCGCCTGCAGCGTGAACACCGGCAGGAACGAGACCGTGATGACCAGCAGCGAGTAGAACAGGGTGGGCCCGACCTCGCCGGCGGCGTCGCGGATGATGTCCCAGTGCGGCTTTTTGCCGCCGTCGCGCTCCAGGTGCTTGTGGGCGTTCTCGATCATGATGATCGCCGCGTCCACCATCGCGCCGACGGCGATGGCGATGCCGCCCAGCGACATGATGTTCGCGCTCAGCCCCTGCCCGAACATGATCAGGAACGAGGCCAGCACGGCCACGGGCAGGATCACGATCGCCACGAGCGCGCTCCGCAGGTGCAGCAGGAACAGCAGGCACACCAGCGCCACGACGATGCTTTCCTCGACGAGCTTTTCCTCCAGCGTCCTGACCGCACGCTCGATGAGCGCCGTGCGGTCATACGCGATCGTGTAGGTCACGCCTTCCGGCAGGCTCTTCATCGCCTGGTCGAGCCGCGTCTTGACGGCCTGGATGACCTTGCGGGTGTCCACCCCGTAGCGCACGACGACGATGCCCCCCACGGTCTCACCCTCGCCGTTGAGCTCGGCGATGCCGCGGCGCATGTCGGGGCCGAGTTGCACCTCTGCCACCTCCCCGAGCAGGACGGGGGTGCCGCCGGGACCGCGCCCCACGGCGATCTTGCGCAGATCGTCGAGGCCGGTCACGTAGCCGCGCACCCGCAGGATGAACTCCTTTTCGGCCATTTCCACGGAGCGCCCGCCGACCTCGCCGTTGCTTTTCTGGACCGCCATTGCGACTTCGCTGATCGAGAGATTGTAGGCGTGCAGCCGATGCGGATCGACGGTGATCTGGTACTGCTTCACGAACCCGCCGACCGACGCCACCTCGGCGACACCTTCGACGCTGGAGAGCTGATAGCGGAGGAACCAGTCCTGCATGGAGCGCAGTTCGGCGAGATCGTGTTGCTTCGAGTTGAGCGAATACATGAACGCCCAACCCACGCCCGTTGCGTCGGGTCCGAGCCGCGGTGTCACGCCGGTGGGCAGATTGCTTTGCAGGCCGTTCAGGTATTCGAGCACGCGACTCCGCGCCCAATACGGGTCGGTGCCATCCTCGAAGATCACATAGACAAACGAAAAACCGTAGAACGAATAGCCGCGCACGACCGTGGCCTTCGGCACGGACAGCATCTTGGTCGTGATGGGATAGGTGACCTGATCCTGCACGATCTGCGGCGCCTGTCCCGGCCACTCTGTGTAGATGATGACCTGCGTGTCCGAGAGGTCGGGGATCGCGTCGAGCGGGATTTTCCGCAGCGCGTAGATGCCGCCGAAGATCAACGCGGCGGTCCCCGCGAGGACGAGGAATTTGTTCTTCAGCGAAAAATTGATGATGGCCTTGAGCATAGGTTTTTACTCCGTAAAAACCTTAGTTTCCCGCGGAAGAGGAATTGGGTTTTTGCGAGGCAAAAACCTCGTGCGCGCAGGGCTCGCCGGCGGCCATCGCCGCCGCGCTCATCCCGCAGCTGTCGCAGGCGTCGCCGCCGGCGGCGGTTTTGTCCTGCCCGCCGGGCGCGGACTGCACGCGCGCGAAAGCGGCGAGCGTTGCCTGGTCGAGCGGCGGGTGGCCGGGCGGCAGGGCGGCGGCCATCCGGGCTTCGTCGTCGGCGAGCCTGTCGTTCGCCGCGCGGGGGGCGGGTGCCGCGTGACCGTCGGCGCCGCCGGAGGGATCCTCGTCCTCGTAAACCGGCGCCATCTCCCTGCCCATCGAATCCTTGGCCGGCGTGGGGCTCGTCTCACCCGGCATCATGGTGGACTTGTAGTATTTGACTTTGCGTTCGCCGGCCGCCGGGGACTGACCCGCGGACGCCCCTCCGCTCATGCGGTGGCCGGCGGGCATGGCCGCGGGGGCCTCCGCTCCCTTGCTCTCAGGCGCAGCGTTGCGGGACGGCTCGTCGCCGGACGACTTCAACATCTTCTGGATCGCCTCGCGGAGCTGGCTCTCGGAATCGAGCATGAACTGACCCGAGGTGACCACGCGTTCGCCCGCGCTGAGGCCGGCGAGCACCTCGTAAAGGTTGCCTTCGCTGCGCCCGCCGAGTTTTACCTCACGCGGCACGAAGAAGCCGCCGTCGAGCGCGACGAACACGGTGTTGCGTTCGCCGCTGCGCAGCACCGCCATATCGGGCACAAGCACGGCATCGTCGGCCAGCTGGGACGCGAAGCTCACCTCGACGTACATGCCGGGGCGCAGAAACCCGTCGGGGTTCGGCAGCACGATGCGGGCGGTGGCCGTGCGCGTCTGTTCCTCGACCTGCGGGAGCAGCAATTGCACCGTGCCCTCGAATTTCCGCTCGGGCCCATAGCTCGTGCGAATCATGGCGGCCTGTCCGGTGCGCAGATACGGCAGGTCCTTTTCATAAATCTGTGCCTGCACCCAGACGGAGGAGAGATCGGCCATCCGATAGATCCGTTCGCCAGGTTTCATCATTTGACCCACCACGGCCATTTTTTCGATGACGACGCCGTCCGCCGACGCGCGAAACACGAACGTGCGGCGCGCCTCGCCCGAACGCTTCAGTTCGTCGCTGATCTCGGCCGCCACATCGAACAGTTGCAGTCGCGCGAGCCCGGCGCGCGTGAGCGGGCCGCCCTTCTCGCCTTCGGCGCGCAACGCGAGCACGTAGTTGAGCTGAGCGTTGTAGAGATCGGGCGAGTAGATTTCGAAGAGCGGATCGCCGGCTTTGACGACGGCCCAGGTGGTGTTGACGTGGAGTTTTTCGATCCAGCCTTCGTATTTGGTCGTGATGTCGCGCAGACCTTGCTCGTTGTAGGCGACGGTGCCGACGGTGCGAACCTCGCGGTGCACGGGGCCGTGTCCGATGAGCGCCGTCTTGAGGTTCATCCGCTGCGTCGTGGCGGCGTCGATCTGAATGTTGTTCTCGGCGGAGGCGTCCTCGCCTGCGTAAACCGGCACCAGGTCCATGCCCATCGAGTCCTTGCCGGGCGCAGGCCTGACCTCGCCGGGGATCATCGTGGACTTGTAGTATTTGACCTTGCGCTCGCCGCCCGCCTTCGCCGCGTTGGCGCGAATCGGCGTGAGCTTCATGCCGCAGATCGGACAGTTGCCCGGCTTGTCCTTGATGATCTGCGGATGCATGCCGCAGGTCCAAAGTTGTCCGGCCGCGGCCAAGCCCGCGCCGAGCAGGAGCGGGAGAAAGATGCAGGCGAGATAACGGAGGGCTTTCATGGGTTGAAATTCGTTCAGGGTTGGAAAGCCGTGTCAGCAAGCAGTGGCGCGCCGGTGGGGGCGATATCGGCCGTCAGCAACATCAGTTCGGTGACGGCGTTCTCGCGTTCACGCAGCGCTTGCGCGCGCTCCAGGCGCATGAGGAGCGCCATGAGTTGCGTTTCGGGAATCATGCCGGGGCTCGTCATGCCTGACTGGTAACCCGCCGCGATCGTCTCGATCACGCGCTCGAAATTCGGCAGCGCGGTGCCGTCGATGTAGGCGATCATCCAGTCGGCCTCGCGCACCATGTAGAGCATCTGCGCCAGCTCGGCGGCGAGATCGAGCTGCTCAGCGGTGACGCGTGCCACGCTCGCATCGCGACGCGCTTCGGCGGCGGCGATGTTGGCCGCGATTTTTCCCCGCCAGATCGGCAGCGTAACCGTGGCGGTCGGCCGCAACATGAGCGGATCGGCCTTCAAGTCCGCCATGCCACCGATCGTGAAATCGGGGGTGCGGGCCTTGCGCGCCACCTCGATGCTGGCAATCGACATGTCGACCATCGCGCGCATCCGGCCGAGTTCGGGATTGGCTGCGGACGCACGGCGCCAGAGTTCGTCCTCGCTGGGAAGCGCTGTCGGCGCGAGCAACGCCCGTGGCCAGGCCGGGTCGCGATCCGCGGGCGCCAGCCCCAACGCGGACTTAAAACGAGTGCGAACGGCGGCGCGGCGATCCGCGAGTGTGGCGAGTTCGGTGCGAACCTTCGCGATGTCGTTCGTCACGCGAACCTGATTCGCGAGCGTGCCCATCCCGCGTCCGGTCGTGTAATCGGTGTTGGCGATCTCGAGCGATTGTTCCAGCGCACCAATCGAACGCTCGCGCAGGCGGATCGATTCGTCGATGAACGCGAGCTCGATCCACGCCTTGCGTGCATCGGACGCGACGCGAAGCACGGTTGTGACGTAGGTGCGATAGGCAACATTGCTCGTCGCTGTCATCTCGCGACCCATCACGGCGCGTTTGCTTGGCGTCATGAAGTCAAACATCAGCCCGGGCATGAAGGTCATCACCATGTCGGCGATGTCCGCCTCAAAGGTGAATTGCGGATCGGGCAGGGCACGGGCCGGGGCGATGGCCAGGACGGCGCCGCGCCAGTCGTGATAGGCCGCCTGCACCTGCGGATGATTGAGCAGGGCGTAGCGCAGGTAGTCGGCGAGGGAGGCATCCGCCGTCAATGCCGGCAGTTCGGGCCGGCGGTTCCCGGGGTGCAGCATGGCGCCGGTCTCACGCACGCGGTCCAGCGCGAGCTGTTCCTCGCGGGGCGCGGTGACACACCCGGCGAGAAGCAGCACGAGGGTGGTGGCAATAAACCGAAGGTTGTGCACGGGGCAGGAGGGCAGGGGTCAGCCCTGTGTTTCCTCCTGTATAGTGCCGCAGGCGGGCATGTCGCTCCCGAAATAGGGGTTGGCCACCTTGCGCGTGCTCTGCACCCACTCGGCATCGGCCATAACGCAGTGCAGGATGAAGTAGCCTTTCTGTCGCCGGGCGAGCGCGACTGCCTCACGACTGAGGAGCTTGAACGCGTTGCGGGCGGTGACGAGGTCGTCCGCTTTGGCAATGGCTTGGGCGGAGTTGGCGATGGTGGCTTGGTGCAGCCGGACCGCCTCGGCCGCCAGGCTCCGGGCGGCGGCCGAGGCGGTCACGAGATCGTCGGCACAGAGCGCGGACGAGACTTGCTCGTACTGCGGAAGCAGAGAAAGCCGGCCATCCGTGGCGCGGGCGGTGGTGGCTGCCACCCCGGTTAAGCTCAGCAACGCAAAGAATGCCCGTAAGGTTGTCATGGTCGCTGGTAATACGCCGGTGGCGGCTGTATCCCTCGGCAAATTCTCCGCCGCGGTGGCAAAAAAATACCCGCCGGTATTTTTGAACCGGCGGGCGCACCTTGCGGGTTTGCCTGGCAGTCTCCGTAGCCCGCATATCCTCTGATGCCCGCTACGGCGGTGGTCGCCGCAAGCGGAGGCGCACCGCTTCGGCGGAAAGCGTTAAAGATGAGGGCTAGGTTTTTGCCTTTTTGGTGGCCATGGCCGCGCAGCCGCATTTCTGGCTGTGCTTGCAGACCGCGGGAGTCTGTTTTTTGTCGGTGGTGTCGGCCTTGGCCGGGGCGGCGGTTTGCGCCGGCGGCCGGAGCCGGTTTATCCAGTACTCGGCGCCGGGGCCGGCGCGGAGGGCCGGAGCGGCAAGGAAGATGACCGCCGGGAGGGCGAGCAGGGCATGGAATGTCTTCATGGTGGGGAGGGTTTAGCGGGTGAATGGAGGTTCGACTGAACAGCACCGGGTAATACGCCGCCCATGCCGCCACCCCCTCGAAAATGCAGGGCGGCTGCCAGATTGATGATCCGATCGGATCATCAATCTGGCAAAACACCGCGGCCAGCCGCAGCAACCTTGCTCGCCAAACTGGCGGCGATTCACCGCGCGCCGAACTCTGTCGCCGCCCGCACGAAAGCCGTGATCAGCGGATGGTGCTCGCCGCGTAGCGCGGAGCGTTCGGGCTGGAAAAGCGTGCCGATGAAAAACGGGTGCGCCGGCAGTTCACCGGCGCGCACCTCGCCCGCCTCGTCAAAGCCGGTGAACCGCAGGCCGGCCGCCTCGAGTCGGCCGCGCCACGCCGGATTGGGACCGTAGTTGCAATGGTAGTCTTCCGTGGCCGGCTTTCCACCGAAGAGGGTGTGCAGGCGGCTGCCGGGCGTGAAGGTGATGGCACTGGTTTTTTCCACCAGCGAGCACGCCAGTCGTGTGACCACGAGTTCGGGCGCGCCGGGATTGGTCTCGGCGTGATCCGCGGTCCGCGCGCCGCAGACGTGGCGGACAAACTCGATCAGCGCGTGTTGAAATCCGCCGCAGGTGCCGAGGAAAGGGCGGCCCGTCTCGCGGGCGAAGCGGATGGCTTCAAGGGCGCCGGCCATGCTGGCATAGGGGCCGCCAGGGACCGCCCACACCGCGTGACAGCTGGCAAGCTCGGCCGCAGCGTCGCGAATCGCGGCCGTGGGTATCCAGACTTCCTCCACCGTCACGCCAACTTCGGTGCCGGCAAGGGCAAGCGCGCGCGGAATGGCGCGATGGGCGAGGACCGCGTCGGAGCGGTCGCCCACGAGGGCCACGCGGATGGTGAAGAGGCCCGGCTTCATGCCCCCTCCGGCACCTTGGCCGGCTCCAGCATCAGGCGGCCTTGGGACGGCGGGGACGGACGGCTGTGCTGCGTGGTGATGATCGCCACCGAGACGACGATCACCGCCGCGGCGGCGAGCGTGCGCGTCGTGACGGGCTCGCCGAGAATGAGCCAGCCGAGAAAAACGGCGACGATGGGATTGACGTAGGCGTAGGTCGAGACGCGGGCCGGCGTGCTGTTTTTCATGAGCCAGACAAAGGTGGAGAATCCCACCAGCGAACCCACGGCGATCAGGTAGGCAAACGCCAGCCACGAGCGCCCGGAGATGGTGGCAGGAGAGAACCCGGTCAGATCGCCGTGCGCCCAGGCTGCCAGCATGAGCGCCATTCCGCCGCAGAGCATCTGCAGGGCGGAGGCCGTGAGCGGTTCGGCCGGTGCGCGCACGCGCCGGCCATAGATCGAGCCGAAAGCCCAGAACATGCACCCGGCGAGGATGGCGATCACGCCGCCCCGATTAAGCCCGCCCGCCGCGGCGTTTTCCCACGGTGCGGCCAGCCAGGCCACGCCGGCGAAGCCCAGCAGCAGGCCGACTCCGGTCAGCAGGGTGGGACGGTGCCCGCCGCGCCACGCCCACTCCGTGAGCACCATCATCAACGGCTGGGAACCGATGATGAGCGCCGTGAGCCCCGACGGGATGTATTGCTCCGCCCAGGCCACGAGGCCGTTGCCGCCGAGCAGGAGAAAGGTGCCGACGACCGCGTTGTCCCGCCACTGGCGCGCCGTGACCCGGAAGCCGCGGCTTCCGGCCAGCCAGCCGGCCAGCAGGCCGCCGGCCACAAGGAAACGCGCGCCTGCCATCAGGAACGGCGGCAGCGTCTCGACCGCGACCCGGATGCCGAGGTACGTGCTGCCCCAGACCAGATAGATGGTGGCGAAGGCAAGGACGAACGCGGTGCGGGACGGCGAGGTCATGGTCGAGGGCTTGGTCTTGAGGCAGGTCACAGAGGACACGGAGGATGCACCGGGCCTGATTCAGGCCGTCGGATTCCGAAGGACCGCGTAGCAGCCGAGGTAACGAGGCTGGGGGCTGGCCACCCGCTTTCCACCAGCCTCCTGACGTCGGCTGCTACACCCGACTGCATAGATCCGGCTGGGCGCACGAAGGGCGCCGGGTTCGTCCCTTGTGATTTGGCGACCTCCATGCCGCCTCTGTGATCTCTGTGCCGAGCGGTTTTGCTCACGTTGGATCGGGTTGCGCGAAGCGTCCGTACTCCATGTGGCGCATGGTCTGCTCCGCCACGGCGGAACCGAGCAGGCGGGCTACTACATGCAGCGAGCAGTCAATGCCGGCGCTGATGCCGGCGGCGGTGAGGATTTTCCCGTTGTCGTGGAAACGCTGGCTGGGGTCGATGGCGGCCACGGGCGCGAGTTCGCGCAAGAGGTCGAGCGCGCCGTGATGGGTGGTGGCGCGGAGGCCGTCGAGGAGGCCCGCCTTGGCCAGCAGCAGCGCCCCCGTGCAGACCGACATGACGATTTCGGCCCGCTGCGCCCGGGTGCGGATCCACTCGATCAGCGCCGGGCGCTTCAGCAGCGCCCGCGTGCCGAAGCCGCCCGGCACCACCAGCACATCGGGCGGTGGCGTCGATTCAAGGGTGTGGTCGGGCACGATCTTCAAGCCGTTGACGGCGCGCACCGTGCCGGGGCTCTCGGCGATGGTGAAGGTGTTCCAAGCCGTGTGCTCGTGCAGCTGATCGGTGACGGCGAACACTTCAAACGGCCCGGCAAAGTCGAGCACCTCGACGTCGTCGAAGATCAGGATGGCGGTGTTGCGGCGCATGGGAGGAAGAGAAAGCGAGGGTGAAGGTGTAAAGGAGTGGAAAGCGCGGAGGAAGCAAGGAGCAGGAGGTGGTCTGGCCTGCTCCTTGCTCCGCTCGGCGACCCGCCGGGAGCCGGTTCTGGCAGGAGGCGTCACAGTTGCGCCTTGGCCAGATCGCCCACCGTCCGGAGCGCGGCGTCGATCTCCGCGGTCCACGGGATGGCGCAGTTCATCCGCAGGCAGTTGTGGTAGCGGTCCTTGACCGAGAACAGCGGACCGGGTGCGGTGTTGATGCGGTGCTTGAGCGCGTCGGCGTGGAGCTTGAGCGTATTGACGCCGGCGGGAAATTCGACCCAGAGAATCATGCTGCCCTGCGGGCGGCTGAACCGGGTGCCGGCGGGAAAATAACGCGCGATGGCCTGCGAAAACAGATGCATCTGGTTTTGGTAGGCGCGACGGATGGAACGGAGGTGATGATCGTAGCCGCCGTCGCGCAGGAAGTCGGCGAGCACCTTTTGCAGCACCGTGGGGGTGCCGATGGTATTGGTGAATTTCAGGTGGCGCACGCGCTCGAACTGGCGGCCGGGCGCCGTCCAGCCGATGCGGAAGCCGGGCGCGAGCGTCTTGCCGAATGAGGAGCACAGCATGACGAGCCCGTCGGTGTCCCAGGCCTTGAGCGGCTTGGGGCGGCGGTCGTAAAACTGCAGGTCGCCGTAGATGTCATCCTCGATCGCCGGCACGCCATAATCGGCGAGCAGGCGGTAGAGCCGCTCCTTCTTCGCGTCCGGCATGCAGGAGCCGAGCGGATTCTGGAAACTGGGCATGACGAGGACGGCCTTGATGTCGTTCTGCTCGAAAGCGGAGCCCAGGGCATCGAGACAGATGCCTTCGCGCGGATCGGTCGGAATCTCGAGCGCCTTGAGATTGAGGCTCTGGATGATGTCGAGAAATCCGAAATAAGCGGGGGTCTCCAGCGCCACGATGTCGCCGGGCCGGGTGACGGCGCGCAGGCAGAGATTGAGGGCCTCGGTGCAGCCGATGGTGATGACCAGCTCGTGGTGATGCAAGGGGGCGCCGGCGAGCAGGTAGCGCCGGGCGATCTCGCGGGCGAGCGGTTCATACGTCCAATTCATCGCATACCGGCCGACCAGGGTCGGATCGCTCCGGGCGACGGACCCGAGCAGCCGGGCGAGCTTCCGGGTGGGGAAAAGCGAATGATGAGGGCAGGCGGTGGCGAACGGCACGTAGTTCGCGTCCAGCGCCCGCTCCCGCATCCGCGCCGTCAGGTCGTCAAGGCTCACGTAGGCGGGCCGGGCCATGGGTCGGGCCATGCGCGGCTCCGGCACGCTGAGCAACGGCCGCGGCCGCACATAGTAGCCGCTTTGGGGCCGCGCCTCGAGGTAGCCGCGGTTCTCGAGCAGGGTATAGGCCTGCAGCACGGTGGAGATGCTCACGCCGCGCTGGAGCGACATGCGCCGCACCGACGGCACGCGATGACCCGGCCGCAGGGTGTCCTGCTCGATGAGCCGTTGCAGCGACGCGGCCAGTCCGGCGTACAGCGGCTGATCCGCCGCGCTCTTGCCGGCGGGCGGAGGGGCGGCGGTGGCGCCGCGGGAAACCGGCGCGGGCGCGGAGGCGAGGAGGGGTGGGGTCATGGCATTGGCGGGAAAGAATAGCACGGTGCCGCCCCCTCGGGCAGCAACAGTGACGGAAGATTGAGGCCGGTACAGTTTCATGAAGCAGGTGCTGTGACCATCACAATTCTCGATGCTGCCACTGACGGACAACACGTGGTGGCGTTAGTCTCTGTCCATGAGCACCAATATTTCCGAAACCCGGACCCGCCGGCGTCGGATGGGGGCACAGGGCGGCGAACCGGCGCTCTGAGCGCAGGACGACCTGGAGCATGCGGTGTCCGTTCCAGGCGCTGCTGCAGGCGCTGAGATTGCCGGAGACTTCCAGCAGATCGGAAGATTCACCGCCCGGTTGTCCGACCCCGACGAAGGCGCCCATCGATGCCCGCGAGCTCCCGCCCTGGAGACCGTTTTCGCCGCGATTCTAGCCCGGTTATTTCACACCCACAATGAGCTCCTCGGACAGTCTGCAAATTGGAGCGGCGACGCCCCCGTCGCCGTTCTGCTGGGCCGCAGAACGAGGGAACGCGCGACGAGGGCGTCGCGTCCCCATGAAAAATCCGGGCTAGGCCCGGCCGGCCCGCCGTTTGCGCGGCGCAACGGCGGGCTCAGACGTTCAATTCGCCGCGGAGATAGAGGACGGCGCGGCCGGCGATCTTCACCCGGTCGCCGGCAACGGTGCAGCACAGTCTGCCGCCGCGCGCAGAGACCTGGCGGGCCTGGAGGACGGTTTTCCCGATGCGGGCGGCCCAGTAGGGCGCAAGGGCGCAGTGCGCCGAACCGGTGACAGGATCCTCCGGCACCCCGCTTTGCGGGGCAAAGAAGCGGGAGACGAAGTCACAATCCTCCCCGCCGGGAGCGGTCACGATCAGTCCGCGCCGCCCGGCGGCGGCGACCTGAGCCAGGTCGGGACGCACGGCGCGCACCGAGGCGGCGTCGGGCAGCACGGCAAAGAGGTCAAACTTGGAATGGCCGAGCCAACGCGGAGTCTGCCCGAGGGCGGCAGCCACGGCGCGGGTTGCGGCGGCATCGGCGCCCGGTGTGGGCGGCGTAGCAGGAAAATTGAGTTCGATCAGGCCATCATCCATGAGTGCCACCGGCAGCGGACCGCTGCGCGAGTCGAACACCACACGGTGGCCCGCCTGCCCCAGTTGATTGAAGAGCGCAAACGCGGCGGCCAGGGTGGCATGGCCGCACAGGTCGATCTCGATGGCGGGTGTGAACCAGCGAAGATGAAAACGATCCGCGCTGGTCCGGACGAAAAAGGCGGTTTCGGCCAGCCCGTTTTCGCAGGCGATCTGCTGCATGACGTCGTCCGGCAACCAGTGCGCGAGCGGCACCACGCCGGCGGGATTGCCCGAGAACACCCGGTCGGCGAAAGTGTCGATCCAGAGAAAGGGAAGGATCATGGAGGGAGAGCAAGCCCGGGTGGCAGGTGGCGCAAGCCGGACCACGCTGTGCCAGTCGGATTTCTGCTACGCTGCACCCCCGCCATGCTCCCGGGCGGGAAAACGCGACGGGCGGGCGGCCCGGATCAACGGTACTGCGCGAGCGCCGGGCCGGTCAGGCGGCAGATGCGCCATGCATGCATCTCGACGGCGCCGAGCTTCCGGTAAAATCCCCTGGCCGGCTCGTTCCAGTCGAGCACGGTCCATTCCATCCGCCCGCAGCCGCGGGCGTTGGCCAGTTTCGCGCAATGCAGCAACAGCGCCTTGCCGACGCCATGGCCACGCAGCGCCGGTTCGACGAAGAGATCCTCGAGATAAAGGCCGGGTCGGGCGAGGAACGTCGAGTAGTTATGAAAAAAGACCGCAAACCCGGCGGGCCGGCCCCGCCAGTGCGCGAGCAGGCACTCGGCCGCCGGCCGGCCCTGCGCGGGAAACAGGGTGGCGCGCAACCGTTCCTCGGAGGCCTCGACCTCGGGCAACAGTTTTTCGTAGGCGGCGAGGCCGCGGATGAATTGCAGGATGACGGGAAGGTCAGCGGCAGTGGCGGAGCGGATGTCAATCATGGCGAGACCTGTTTCAAAGCCCGGATGCCCCTCAAGTCCATCGCGCAAAACTACGGGTCAACCGGGGCAGGCCGGAAGGGCGCCCCGGAAATCCCCTGACGCACTGGGGCCGACAGCGGGGTTGCACTGCCGGTAGCCACCGGTTATCCCGGGCAGTATGCCTTCTTGGAGACGTGTGCACCAACTCGGGACAGCCTCTTGGGTCGGCGTCTTCACGGCTGCCGGCGTCGCGTCCGAGACCACCCTGCCGCGCTTTTCCCGGGAAACCGCGGCCATGGCTCCGGAAGCAGCGTGGCAACCATGGCTGGGGTTGATCGCCCTCGGCAGCCTGTGTGTCTTGGTTTTCCTTTGGTGGCTGAATCACCGGCGCAGGCGAAACCTGGCGCCGGGAATCTCCGATTTGCGCCTGGAGGAGGCGCGCTTCCGCGCCCTGTTCGACAACACGCCCGTGCAGATCCTGGAGCTGGATTTCACGCATGTCGTTGAGGTTTTCTCCCAGTTGCGCGCCGAAGGGGTGACCAACCTTATGGCCCACGTGGGGTCACATTTGCAGCTGTGGCGCAAGTTGCAGGGTCTGATAAGACTGACGAATGCCAATCGGGCGGCGGTTGCGGCCGCCGGCCTCGCCAGCGAACAGGAGCTGAAAGCGCGATTGCCGCACCTTACCATCGCCCCCTATCCGGAAATCTTCTACTGCCAGCTGGACCGGTTGTGGATTGGGCGCCGGCAGTTCGAAGAGGAATTTCGCTACCTCGATGCGAATGGCCGGGAGCGCGTCTGCCTGATGCAGTGCAAAGTGAGCGAACGCGAGGGGCAGCCGGACTTGTCGTGCGTGATGCTGGTGCTGCTCGATATCACGGCGACCAGGCGGACGGTCGAAGCGCAAATGGAAAATCAGGGAATGCTGAGCCAGATCCTCAGTCGCGCCAACGTCCTGCTGTGGTGGGCGAAGGTGCGGCGCGAAGGCGGCCGGTTCCGGTGGAAGATCAACGTCCCTGCGGCGGCGTCCGACAGCCCGGTCTATAAGCTGGCCACCGCGATCGAGTGGGGAGGATTGTGGGATGCCGAGTACGCCCCTGACTCCGTTGAAACGGTGCAACGGGCCGAGCAGGCCATGCTCACCGACAGTCCCGGCTATCAGCAAGAGTACCGCGTGCTTTCCCGGGAGAAGGCCCTGCACTGGTTGAGCGAAAACGTGGTCATCACCCGGTTGGGGAAGGACGAGTGGCTCCTCGTCGGCGCAACCACGGATGTGACCGCGCAGCATGAAGCAGAGGAGGCGCAAAGGGCCAGTGAGGCGCGGCTGCAACAACTCCTGAATCAGGCGAACTGCGTGCTCTGGCAGGCCACGGTTGTGCGCGAGGGCGACCAGGTGCGGTGGGGGGCTTTCGCCATCCCCGGCTCCGCGCTTTACAAGCGCATCTTTGGGCGCGAGCAGCACACGACGGGATCGAAGCTCTGGAGCCTGGTGAACGCGCCGGACAGGTCCGAGATGCAACGGCGCAGCGATCACGCCATCCGCGCCGGTGCGCCGGGGTATGAACAGGAGTTCCGCGTGATCGGGCCCGAGAAGACGATCTGGCTGCACGAGCAGGTGTCGATCACCCCCGCCGGCCCCGACCGGTGGAACCTCGTCGGTGTGTTGATGGATGTGACCGCGCGGCATGAAGCCGAGGAGGCGCGCAGGGCCAGCGAGGCCCAGCTGCACCAGATCCTGGAACGGGCGGACTGCCTGCTGTGGCAGGCCCGGGTGCAGGAGGTCGACGGCAATTTCGACTGGCAATTCGAGATCCCCGCCTCCGGCCTCAAACGGCGGGTGTTCGGCGGGGAGAGCACCCTCCGGACCGGCGACCTGTACGGCAGTCTCACGGTGCCGGAGCTGGCCGAGATGCGCGTGCGCAGCGCGGCGGCCCTCCGCAGCGGCGCCCCGGGTTACGAGCAGGAATTCCGCATCGTGCGGCCCGGCCGCACCTACTGGCTGCATGAACGCGTCTCCATCATCCCGCAGGAGCCGGGCCGGTGGCGGGTATTCGGCGTGATGGTCGACGTCTCGGCGCTCAAGGAGGCCGAGCAGGCCATCCGTGCGAGCGAAGCGCGCTACCGCGACCTGTTCGAAAACGCGGTGGAGGGCGTCTTCCAGTCGACTCCTGAAGGCCGCTTCCTGAGCGTGAATCCTTCGCTGGCCCTCATCTTCGGCTGCGCCACACCGGACGAGTTCATGGCCTGGAGCTCGGGCGGGGCGAAGTCGCTTTATGTCAAGCCGGGCCGGCGCGCGGAGTTTTTCCTCGAACTGGGCGCGCGCGACAGTGTGGCGGATTTTGAGTCGGAGGTGCGCTGCCGCGACGGCAGCACGAAATGGATCACGGAGAGCGTGCGCGCCGTGCGCGACGGCGCGGGCCGGCTGCTGTACCTGCAGGGCTTCTTGAGCGATGTGACCGAGCGGCGCAAGGCGCTACAGGCGGTGCGCGATTCCGAGGCGCGGCTCCGGGCGTTTTTTGAAAACGTCCCGGTGGCGATTCTGGAGCTGGATTTCCGCGAAGTCGGCCAACGGCTGCGACAGTTGCATGCCGCCGGGGAGAAAGACCTGTCGGCGTATTTCACCAGACCGTCCGAGCAGAGTCCTCCGCTGCTGGAGCTGGTCCATATCGCCGCCGCCAACGACGCGGCCATGCAGCTCTACCGGGCGGAGTCGAAGGAGCATCTGTGCAAAGACTTTTCCCGGGCGTACAACGCCGGCACCCGGCAGGCGATGCAGCTGGTGATCCAGCAGATCTGGGAGGGGCACAACCGTGGCGAGACGGATGTGAAAACGCAGGATTTCGCCGGCGGGCTGCACCATCTTTATGCGCACTGGTGGATGCCGCGCCCGAGAGAGTGGCTGCAGCTGCAGCATATGGTCGTCGGTCTGGTCGACCTCACGGAGTTGAAGCGCGCGGAGGCCGAGCTGGCCGCCGAGAAGGAGCGCCTGGCCGTGACGTTGCGCGCCATGTCCGAAGGCGTGATCACGATCGACACGCAGGGCGTCGTGCAGTACATGAACCGGGCGGCCGAGGCGCTGACCCAACAGGAGGCCGCTGCGGCCATCGGCCGGCCGCTGGCCGAAGTCTGCGTCCTGCAGGAGGCGCCATCGAACCAGATTCTGGCCCTGCCCATCGTCCGCGTGTTCGAGGAGGGAATCCTGCTCGACCTGCCGCCCTTGACCATGCTGGCAGGCCGCCAGGGCGCGTCGTGCCAGGTCGAAGGCTGCTGCGCCCCGGTGCGCGACGCCGACAGCCGGCTCATCGGCGCGGTGCTGGTCATTCGCGACGTGACGGACCGGCAGCGCTTTGAACAGGAATTACAGCGCGCGTCCCGCCTGGAGTCCATCGGCATCCTGGCCGGCGGCATCGCTCATGACTTCAACAACATCCTGACGGCGATCATGGGCAACATCACCCTGGCGTTGCTCGACGCCGGGGCGCCGGCCAGGACGGAAGGCTACCTGCGCGAAGCCGAGCGCGCCACCCTGCGGGCGCGGGACCTCACGCAGCAGCTCCTCACCTTTGCCAAGGGGGGCGATCCGGTGCGCGCCGCCGTGCTGCTGCCGGAGATCATCACCGAGGTCGCGCAGTTTGCGCTGCACGGTTCACGCGTGAAGTGCGAATTCGACCTGCCGGCCGGCCTCTGGCCGGCCGACGCGGACAAAGGCCAGCTCAGCCAGGTGGTGCAAAATCTCGTGATCAATGCCATCCAGGCGATGCCGGAGGGCGGCACCATCCGCATTGGGGCGCGCAACGAACCGGTGCGAATCGGCTCGCACCAGCCTTTCACGCCGGGCGATTACGTGCACATCTTCGTGGCCGACACCGGCACGGGCATCAAGCCGGAGCATCGGGTCAAGATCTTCGACCCCTATTTCACCACCAAGCAGTCGGGCAGCGGCCTCGGCCTCACCACGGTGTATTCCATCATCAAGAAGCACCACGGGCACATCGAGGTGGAGTCGGAGCTCGGCCAAGGCACCACGTTCCATCTCTGGCTGCCGGCGCTGAGCGAGCATCAGCTCGATTTCGCGGAGAGCAGCCCCGCGATCATGACGCCGCTGAAGGGACGCGTGCTGTTCATGGACGACGAGGAGCCCATCGTCCAGATGGCGGACCTGCTGCTGCAACGGCTGGGCTTCGAGGTGGAGGTGGCCCGGGAAGGCCTGGAGACCGTGCGGAAATTCGCCGCGGCCCATGCGGCCGGCCGGCCGTTCGACCTCGTGGTGATGGATCTCACCGTGCCGGGCGGCATCGGCGGCCGCGAGGCGATCGCGCAGCTGCATCAGATCGACCCCGGCGTGAAGGCCATCGTGTCGAGCGGCTACTCCAGCGATCCGGTGCTGGCCAACTACCGGTCGTACGGATTCCGCGGCATGGTGGCCAAGCCCTACCAGATCGATGATCTGACCCGCGTGCTGCGCGAGGTGTTGTCCGAAAGCCGCTCGACGATCCCAGGGACACTCTCCAGCCGACCCGAGGGCGGGTGAGCGGTGTGCCGGCCCGGCGGGCGCGCCGAGGAACGGGCGGTCAAGCGGAATTCGTCACTACGCCTGGTCAGTCGACGTTATCCGCTGCTCGCGCCAGCACGTCGGGTTTCACGTCACTGGAGCCTGTCCGGAAATTCTGGAAGGGTGGGATTTTATCGGGCCTTCGTCGCGCCCTCGGAAATCGACGCAGCCAGCCTGCGCCTTACGATCCTTCGGAGATTTTCGGACCGCCTCAGCCAGTTGGGAACTTCCTCGCGCCAGCCATGCCGGCGCGCCTGACGAGGCCGTCACAATCCTTCCGGTGTCCGCCGGCCGTTTATCCCTTCGCTTTCCGGGCCCTCCGGGTTCCCACGGCTGGGCGACTCCATGCCAGATTGAGGTTCCGGTCGGTATATCAATCTGGCAATTCTGGCGCCGGTGTGGGTCTTTATTTCGGAATGAAGGTAATAGGTTTTGCTGCCAGATTGATAATCCGGTCGGATCATCAATCTGGCAGGTTGAGCCAAGACTAATTTTCTCCGGCGATGATGGCCGCGCCAGCTGCAGCCTGATCAGCCGGCCGAGCCAAGGGCCCATCTGGCGCGGAGGGACAGATCCGTTTTTACCGATAACCTCCGCCCCAGGCGGCAGGCAATCCTCGGCGGCGAAACCGACCCGCCGGCAATCGGCGGGGTCCCGGGGCATCGCGGCCACGCATCCGGAGTGCCCACCTGGCGGTCATTTTGGGGTTGGGCCGCCGGGCATTAGCCGATTCCCTCCAGGTCATGCTGCCGCTTTGGGACGCCAATCCGCACCGGCGCCCGCCGGTCATGACCGCGACGCTCATCGCGGCAAATACCGCCGTGTTTGCCTACCAAGTGTGGCTGGCGCGGGCGGGGTGCCTGGAACCGTTTGTGCTGGAGCATGCGCTCGTGCCGCGGCGCCTCGTGGCCGGTTGGGACGATGGCGCGCAATGGCTGACCGTGTTCACCCACCTGTTTGTGCATGGCGGCCTGGCGCACGTGCTGGGCAACTGCTGGTTCCTCTGGATCTTTGGCCGCAATGTGGAGGACCGGCTGGGGCCGTTCAGATTCCTGTGCCTTTATCTGCTCGCGGGCGCGGCCGCGGCGACACTGCAGGTGGTCATCACCCTGGATTCACCGGTCCCGATGATCGGCGCGAGCGGAGCCATCTCCGGCGTCCTCGGGGCCTACCTGCTGCTGTTTCCGACGGCGTGGATCTACACGCTGGTGCCGTGGATCGTGCCCATCGTGCCGGTGCCCGCGTTCGTGTTTCTCATCCTCTGGTTTGTCATCCAGGCGTTCAACGGCCTCGGCGCGCTGCTCGGCGGCCGTCCGGCCGGCGGGGTGGCGTGGTGGGCGCACGCCGGCGGATTTGTGGCGGGCCTCTGGCTGGTGCGGTGGGCGAAAAATGCCGGCTGGGTGCGGCGGCGGTAGCCCGGACCGGCGGCCGGAAGAACGGAGACCGCGCGATGCGGGGATCCGATGCAGCCTCAGAAAGGTTTGCTTCTGACCCCTGTCGCCTTGTTTCCAGGTTTCCGCCCCGGCAACATGTAAACTATTAGTTGACATATTGCCGGGGGCAATGCCCGGAGAACCGCCGGGAATCGTCGGGGCGGATCCGGCCGGAGCCGCCGGCCCGGTCTGGAATCGTTGATTTCTTCCGGACGCGTCCGGGGTCCCACGGTGGCCGCCGTGTCCGTGGAACCGGATGCCGCGCCTGCGGTCCATCGTGAAGTATCCTGAGCATTCACCTCGGGGGCGTGGCCGGTGGCCGGCCAGTCGTTATAATCGGTTGACCACCGGCCGCCTCCCCGAGCAAATAGGCGCTGAATCCTACAATCACCATGAAAACGAACTTGAATTTCCGGCTCGTGCTGGCGGCCGCGGTGCTGGCGCTGACGTCGCTGACGGGTTGTGTGGCCGTGGTCGCGGGCGCGGCCGGGGCGGGCACGGTGGCCTGGGTGCGCGGCGAGCTCAACGCCACGCTGGACACGAATTTCGAAAAGGCGGCCAACGCGGCCGACCTGGCCATCAAGCAGCTCCAGTTTGCCAAGGTCAGCGAGAAAAAGGATTCGCTGTCGGCGACCATCATTGCGCGCACGGCCCAGGACAAAAAGGTGGTGGTCAAGGTCACCAAGGTGAGCGACCAGGCGGCCAAGGTGCAGATTCGCGTGGGTTATTTCGGCGACGAGACGGTGTCGCTGGCCATCCTCGACAAGATCAAGACCAATCTCTGAGCGGCGGCCGCCCTCCCGGCGGAGGGGGACGGGAAACTGGAGCGTTGACCGTCGCGGGCGGACGCGGCATCGGGTAGGGAAACCCGGCCGTTCGCCCGATGACTCCCCTATGCACGGACAGCCGCGGCGCGGCCCTGGCGCGCGCCCGCGGCGGCTTTGCGCTGCTGATCGCCGTCAGCCTGCTCGCGCTCGTGGTACTGCTGCTCCTGGGCCTGGCGACACTTACCCGCGTCGAAACCGCGATCGCGAGCAACACGCGGCAGGCGGCGCAGGCGCGCCAGCATGCGCTCCTGGCGCTGCAGCTTGCCGTCGGGCGGCTCCAGCGTTTCGCCGGGCCCGACCGGCGCGTGACCGCGCGGTCCGACCTGCAGCCGGCCGCCACCGGCAATCCCTGCTGGACCGGCGTGTGGGACGCCGCCGACTCGTCCACGCCGCTCACCTGGCTGGTCAGCGGCAACGAGGCGCAGCCGCTCGCGCTCACGCCGGCCGGCGTGCCGGTGGCCGATCCCGCGCCGGACAATGACTCGGTGTGGCTGCTACGCTCGCCGGTGAGCGCGCCGGACCGGCGCATCAAACTGGCGTGCCAGCCCATCCGGATCCCGGATCTGCCGGGCCTGGAGGGAACGCGGGCCGTCGGGCACTTCGCCTGGTGGGTGGGCGACGAGAGCGTGAAGGCCAAGTTCAATCTGGAGAATCCCTCCGCCGGGGCCGCGCCCGGCACCCTGGAGCACGGTCGGCAATTCCTGTCGGCCCAGCAGTTCGGCATCGAACAACTCGCGCCTGCCTTTGCCGCCTACGTCACAGCCAAGGGAGACACCGCCGCCGGCGCAGCGTTGCGCGACCGGCTCGGCCGCGTGCTGACGCCGAACCAGATTCCCTACGCCAGCGCGGACTTTGGCCTGCCCGCGCTGCGCGACCGCTTTCACGATCTCACCACGTTCTCTTTCGGCGTGCTGGCTAATGTGCGCGACGGCGGTCTGCAGCAGGACCTGACCCGGGGGCTTGAGGCGGGGGCATCCCGGCCGGCGGGTCCAGTGTTTTCCGGCGGCCCCGCCTGGGATCTGGTGCGCTCCTACTACCACCTGCGCCCTGAGCTTGTCGACGGCCGCCGGCAGATCGCTCCGCGGGCGCAGGTGCCGCCGCAGCACGGCGTGCATCCGGTGGTGCTGCTCGTTCAGGTCGTGTGGGGCGGTGACTTGGTCGGCGGAAAATTCCGGCTGCTGCTCCGGCCGATGATCGTGCTGGGTAATCCGTACGGCGTCGCGCTGGCGCCGACGGACTACCGGCTGGTCTGGCGGCAGGCGGGGACCATCGAACTGCAGAGTCCGCCGGCCGGCGCGGAGGCGGTGTCCGCGGCCGGCACGCCCGTACAACTGCTGGGCGAGAATCCGCAGTTTCGGATTCCGCAGGCCGCTTTTCTGCCGGGCGAGGCCAAGGTCTTCACCCTGCCGGCGGCGGGCGCGGACGCCGTTCCCTACGAGCCGGGCTCCGGGCTCGTTTTGGCGGAGGGCTACACAGCTGACCGTCACGCCTGGCACGACCTCGCCGCAATCGCGCCGGCCGACGCCGCGGGAATGGCCGTGCGCGTGTCTGCCGGCGACGCCGGGTTCGTGCTTTCCCTCGACGGCGGCGGGACGCTGCAGGAGACGGCCGGCTGCGCTGCAAATGCGCCCGCGTGTTCGGGAACGCTCCCGTTGTTGGGGGCACCGGTGCGCGTCGGGTTGCGCATGGCGCACGATACCGGCAACGCGCCTGGCGACGACAGCGGCCTCCGCTGGCTGGCGGACTTCAACGTACGGGCGTCGGTCGTCGGTCCGCTCCCGGCCTGGGGCCGCAATCCGCAGTACAGCGCCGCCACGCCGCGCGATGGCGACGATTGCACCGTGCTCGACGACCGTTACGCCTGCTGGGGCCCCGCCAACCGCGCGGGCGACGGCGGGCAGCGGTTCGTCACCCTCTTCCACCTGCCGGATGCCGATCTGCATGCGCTCGCGCAGCTGCAGCATGCGAATCTCCTGCCAGTTGGCACCGGACCGGGATACACGGTCGGTCTGGCCTATGCCGATCCGCACACGCCCGATGGCACGGCTGATTTCAATCATCGTCTGAACGAGGCGTTGTGGGACCGGTTTTTCTTTTCCACGCTGCCGGCGGGGACGGGAACCCTGCCTGCGATGCTGCCCAACGGGCGGATCGTTTATCACCGGCGCGGCGGCGTCCCGTCCGCACTGGAAGCCGTGCGGAACTTCGACACCGCGGCCGCCCATCTGCTCATCGATGGACCCTTCAACATTCATTCCACCTCGGTGGAGGCATGGCAGGCGCTGTTGGCCTCGTTCAACGGTCAGCGGCTCGAGGTGGAGGATCCGGCGACCGGGGCGACCAGCGCGGCGACCGTGGGCGGTGCGTTTTTGCGCGGTGGAACCGTGTACGGCGGTGCGGACGACGGCTGGCGCGGTTTCCGCACGCTCACCGAAGCGGAGCTGCACCGGCTGGCTGTGGCGATCGTGGACCGGGTGCGGGCGCACGGTCCCTTCCGTTCGCTGGCCGAGTTTGTCAACCGGCCGCTGCAGGCCCCGACGGAGGCGGAACGCCTCGCCGGTCTGCTGCAGTCGGCGCTCGACGCCGTCGTCAATCCTCCGTCCTCGCTTGCGCCCGCCGCCGGCCTGCCCGCGACCGTGGGTCCGGCCCCCGGGCTGGCCTGGCCCGCGGCATCGCAGGGCCATCCCGCCACGCTGGCGCCCGGCTGGCTGTCGCAGGCGGATGTGCTCAGCGCCATCGGACCGGTGCTGCGCGTGCGCTCCGACACGTTTCTGGTGCGCGCCTACGGCGATGCCGTGAACCCGGCGACGGGCATCCTCGAAGGCCGGGCCTGGTGCGAGGCGGTGGTGCAGCGCTTCCCGGAATATGTCGATCCGGCAAACGCGCCGGAGGAGAACGCGGGCCTCACGGCGGCCAACCAGATCTACGGGCGGCGCTTTGAGATCGTCCATTTCCGCTGGCTCTCGCCGGACGACGTGTGAGCACAGTTTCCACGCGGGCCGGCCCTTGCCAAGGATGCCGCCGGCCGCCAGAGTCGGAGTTTTCTCGTGAACGCCCCCGCCCCCGCCGCCGTTGCTCCCGCCGGATCATCCGCCGGGGCGTCGTGGCGTACGCTGGCGTTGCTCGGTCTGGTGCTCGGCCTCCTCACGCTGCTCGCCTACGGCAACTCGTTCGCGGCCGGTCTCACGCTCGACAACAAGGTCGTCCTGGGGCTGGACCCGCGCATCCGTGAATGGAGCGCGCAGAACCTGAAACTCATCTTCACGCAGAACTACTGGTGGCCAATCAGCGTCAGCGATCTGTACCGGCCGCTCACCACGCTGAGCTATCTCGTCAACTACGCCGTGCTCGGGAACGGCAGCCGGGTGGCCGGCTATCACGGGGTGAATCTCCTGCTGCACTGGGCCAACGCCTGGCTCGTGCTGGTCATTCTCCACCGCCTCACCGGGCGGCTGAAGCTGGCGTTGCTGGCGGCGGCGCTCTTTGCCGTGCATCCGGTCAACGTCGAATCGGTCACCAACCTCGTTGGCCGCGCCGATCTGCTGGCCACGCTCACGATCCTCCTCGGCGGCTGGTGCTATCTGCGCGCGGCCGAGGTGCCGGGGCCGCGCCGGCTGCCCTGGCTGGCCGGGCTCGGCCTGCTGGCCTGCGCCGGGGTCCTCATGAAGGAAAGCGCGGTGATGATCGTCGCGTTCGTGCTGCTGTACGACTGGCTGTGGCGCTGGCCCGCGCTGCCGGGCGTGTCCGGGCGGGAACGCCTGCAGGCGGCGGCCTTCGCGTTCGGCCTCAACGGCTGGATCGTGCTCGTGCCCGCCGTCGTCCTGCTGTTCTGGGTGCGTCACCGGCTGCTCTACGCCTCGCCGGTTTTCGCCCACCCGTTTGTCGACAATCCCATCGCCTACGCCGGGGCGGGGCAGGGGTTCATGACCGCGGTGAAGGTCATCGGCCGCTACCTTGGCCTGCTGGTGCTGCCGTCCACGCTCTCCTGCGACTATTCCTACAACCAGATTCCGCTGTTCGGCGAGGCGGCGCATTGGTGGGAGGACGCCTATGCCTGGGTATCGCTGGTCGTGGTGGCGGCCCTGGTGGGGGCGGCGGTGCGCTGGCGGCGGGTGCATGTGCCGTTCGCCTGGGGGACGCTGCTTTTCTTCCTCATGCTGCTGCCGACCTCCAATCTGCTGGTGCCCATCGGCAGCATCATGGGGGAGCGCTTCCTCTACCTGCCGTCCATCGGTTTCTGTCTGGTGGCGGCGCTGGCGCTGCGGCCTTTGGGGACGGCGCTGGCCCGCCGGTGCGTGCCGGATCCGCGCTGGCAGCCCCGGGCCGCGCTGGTGCTGCCGGCGCTGGTCGTGGCGGTGTTCGCGCTGCGCACCCACGTGCGCAACGCCGACTGGCGCGACGATCTTTCCCTGTGGAAAAGCGCCGTGGCCGTCGCGCCCGACAGCTTCAAAACCCACAAGGGCTATTCCAACGCGCTCTGGGATGCCGGTCGCGACGAGCCCGCCATCGACGCCGCCATCGCGCGCGCCGGGACCGGCCTGGCCGTGCTCGACCAGAAGCCGCTGGCGGCAGAGCGCCGCGATGACACGCTCTTTTACGATCTGGGCCTCTATTACCGCCTCAAGGGCGAATTTCTGGACCAGCGCAGCCAGCCGGCCGAGGCGAAGCGGTTCTATCAGAAGTCCGTCGACATCCTGCAGCGGGCCCGGGAGGTCGACCGCTGGATCAACCAGGCGTCGCGTCAGGCTTCCCTGCGCCGGGGCCGTCCGGGCGCCGAGCTGGCCGATGTGGGCAACTACCGGATTTACCTGCAGCTCGGCCAGACCCGCCTGCGGCTGGGCGACTGGGCCGAGGCGGAGGCGGCCGGGCGCTACGCGCAGCGGCTGGCTCCCGACGACCTGGGCGGATACCTGCTTGCCGGGGTGGCCTTGTTCAACGCCGGCCGGCCCGACCAGGCCGCCGTCCAGATCCTCGCGGTCCTCGTGCTCCAGCCCGAAAACGCCGAGGCCTGGGACAAGCTCGCCACGTGTTACGAGGCGCTCGGCGTCCGGCCGGTCCCCATCGTCACGCAGGACTCCCGCCGGATCCTCGACGACGGCAGTCCCGTCGTGCGGCGGCAGCTCACCGAGGCTTGCGTGGCCATCGTCCGCAATTTCGAGGCGGCCCGCAATCATCGGGCGGCGCAGCTGTTTCGCGAACGGGCGATTGCACGCTACCACGTGCCCGCCACCGCCTTTGCCGCCGCGGAGAAGCCCTGAAGGCGCCGGGGGCATCTGAAGCCAGACGCGCCGGACTCGACAAGTCTGGCCGGGCGGCGTTTAACTTTCCGAATCATGAAGTCCGCCGCCCGCATTTCCCGCCCCGCCCGCCGCATGGTCCGGGCCTTCACCCTCCTCGAGATCCTTGTCGTGCTCGCCATCATCGGCCTGCTGGTCAGCCTCGCGGTCACCAATGTGGGCAATCTTTTCAGCGGCAGCCAGAAGGATATCACCCGGCTCTTTGTGACTCAGAGCATGCAGGCGCCGTTGAACGCCTATAAAATCCACCTGGGGGACTACCCGACAACCGCCGAGGGCCTGCAGGCGCTCGTCACGCCGTCCGCCAACAAGGCCGATCGCTGGCGGGGGCCGTATCTGCAGGACAGCAAGCTGCCGGTCGATCCCTGGGGTGAGTCCTACCAATATCGCTACCCCGGGGTGAAAAACAAAAACGGCTACGACCTGTGGTCCAAGGGTCCCGACAAGACCGACGGCACGCAAGACGACATCGGGAACTGGTGACGCAGGCCGTGCCTGCGAGTGAAAGTGAGAGGGAAAAGTGAAAGGTGACACGCCGACTTTGTCATCGGTGATCGCCGGGGGTGATATTTCTCCCGCTCACCCTCACCTGCACTTTTACTCTCCACTTTGCCGATCCCGGCGAAACGCCTTCACTTTGCTGGAGATTCTGCTCGTTCTGGCGCTCGTCGGGCTGATCGGCGCGCTGCTGGCGGCGGGGGTGACGCGCGTGTTCAGCGACGACCATCCCACGCCGGAGGACGTGTTCTGGCAGGCCTGCCGCTCGGCCCAGCGACTGGCCTCGCTGAGCGAACGCGAGGTGAGTCTGGGCTTCGACCCAAAGGAGAAGAAGCTGGTCTGGAGCAACGGAGCCGAGACCGGCACGGCGTCGTTCGACCCGGCGGGCGGCGAGGTCACGGTGCAGTTTTTGCAGGCCCAGAAAGGCGGCAGCCTGATCCTCATCGCCGGCCAGGTGGTCGAGACCCAGGAGGTGCCGCGCGTCCTGTTCTACCCCGACGGCACCTGCACGGCGTTTCGCGTGCAGTTCCGGACCGGGGCGCACGCCTGGCAGCTCGCCATCGATCCGTGGACCTGCGCCCCCATGCTGGAGAAAACGCAGGAGGCCAAGTGAGACCGGAGAAAGCATGGGGGAGGCTGGAGGCGGGAAGCCGGAGGCCGGGACTCGGAAACCGGATACCGACGGTCTGTGCTCGGGAGACCGAGAAGTGCGGAAAATTTCCATGCGCCCTCAAGGCGCCTGCGCCTGATGTTCCAGTCTCCGGTCTCCGGTCTCCGGCTTCCGCCTTTACGTTGCTGGAGGTCCTGGTCGCCCTGGCCATCTTCGCCCTCGCGGCCGTCGTGCTCGGCGCCACGTATGTGAACGCGCTCAACGCCTACGAGGCGGCCACCCGGCGCAACGAGTACGGTGAAGACCTGCGGTTTGTGCGGGCTGCGCTGCTCACCGAGACCGACCGCGAAAAGGCCGAGGCCGGCGTCGAGCTGGACCTCGGCGGCGGCAAACGGGCGCGCTGGCAGGCCGACATCGCACCTACCAGCACCGTCGATCTTTTCTCGGTCAGCTGGACATGCGCGATCACCGATCCCGCCCGGCGTGAACCCCATCGCGTGACCCAGACATTTCTGCTGTTGCGGCCCACCTGGTCTGATCCGGTCGAGCGCAGCGTGCTGCTGGAGGAGGTGCGGGAGCGCATCCAGCAGATCCGGGAGAGGGCGCCATGAATCTCGCAGGCCGCATAGCGGAAGCCGAATCCGGGAGACCGGAGACCGGAGGCTGGAGACCGGAACGCCTGGTCGCCCGGTCGCGGAGCTGCAAGAGCGTCGGTTTTACTCCTCCCGTCTCCCGTCTCCCGTCTCCGGTTTCCGTCACCACCGCCGGTTTCACCCTGCTGGAGCTCCTGCTCTCGCTGGCCCTCGTCGGCCTGCTGCTGGTGGCGATGAACCAGTTCATCTTCTCGATGGGCGAGCTCTGGGGCCGCGGCGCCGACGTGCGCCTGTTCGACCGGCATGCGCGCGCCGTCACGCGCTTTGTCGAAAAGACGCTGCATGCGACCGCGCTGCCCGCGGCCAAGGGCACCCAGGCGCTCTCCATCCAGGATACCCGGCTGCCCGACGGGCTCACCGTCCCTCTCCTGACCTTCGAGCTGCCGGAAGGCAGCCGCGTGCTGCCGTGGCCGGGCGCCCCGCTGCCCGATGTCGTCTGCGCGCTGGGCCTGCAGCCGGGGCAGGGGCTCATGCTCTACTGGCATTCGCAGCTCGAGACGCATTTCGCCGACGAGCCGCCGCGCGCCACGGTCCTTTCGCCGTTCGTCACGGCGGTCAGCTACGATTACTACAACGCCGGTTTCAAGAGCTGGCAGAACTACTCCGCGCTGCAGCGCGACCACAACAACCGCTGGCAGCTGCCGACGCGGCTGCGGCTGCGCTTCACCTACGGCACGCTGACCCGGGAGACGGTGGTCACCCTGCCCGCGGCGAGCCAGGGGCTGCCGCTCTTCTGACCATGCCGCCGGAAAATTCCAGCACCAGCCGCGACCCCGCCCGGCGGAACCGGGATCGGGCCGGGTCGGTCATCCTCCTTGTGCTGATGACGCTGCTCCTGACTGCATTTGCGCTGACGAAGTACCTGGAAAAGACGGCCATCGACCTGCTGGCGGATGCCCGCGAGGTCCGGGCCGAGCGGCTGCGGGTCGAGGCCTATTCGGCGCTGGAGACGGTGCTCGCCGTGCTGCAGGAGTTCCGCGCCGTCGACGGCGCCCTGCACAGCCCGGCGGAAGGCTGGGGCGCGCCGCTGGAGTTTGCCGGCTATGCGCCGCCCGAGGGCCTGACGGTCGAGGCCGCGCTGGAGGATGAGAGCGGCAAGATCCCGCTGCCGCAGGCCGACTTCCAGACCTTGCGCGATCTCTTCCTGCTCCTGGGGCAGAAACAATCCGATGCCGAGCGCCTGGCGGACGCGCTGCTGGTCTGGATGCAGGCGGACTATGAGCCGGTCGACTCCTTCAGCGCGCGGGCGACCGACTATGAGCGCGATACCCTCCCGCACGATCCACCCCTGCGCTCCCTGCACTCGTTCGCCGAGCTCGCCTCCATCCGGTACGTGCGCGACCTGCTCTTTGACGAGCAGGGCCGGCCCAATGAGCTGTGGCAGCGTTTTGTCGACAGCGTGTCGCTGTACGACTTCGAGCGACCCAACCTCAACGGCGCTTCGGCGACGACCCTGGGCGCGCTGGGTGGCTACGACGCCGCCGGCGTCCGGGTCCTCACCGACTATCTGGGCGGGGCCGGCGCCTACACGCAGCAGGGGCCGGACTATTTCCGGACGACGCAGGAGGTGACGGCGCTGGTGGGCCAGACGGCGACGTCGGCGCGGCTCGACACGCAGGTGCACTGCCTGCGGATCAACGTCACGGTGCGCGAGGGGCGGACGGCGTTCCGCCTGACCGCCGTCGTGGCGCCGCCCGGCGAGGCCGCACTGCCTCCGGCCGCCCCGCCGGCTGCTGCCGGCAGCAACACCACCGGGCAGGATGCCACCGATTCCACCAGCAGCGCGGCGGCCTCCACCGCCACCCCGCCGGCCGCCCCCGCCGCCGACACCGCCAGCGGGACCCAGACCGCGTTGAATTATCCCTTTACCCTGCTCGAGATTCGCGAGAATGATGAGATCACCGGCAGCTTCCCTTCCGCCCAACCCGCGCCTGAATGAGCGTCCTGCAGAAATTCAAACTGTCCGCCCCCACCGGAAAAAAGGTCGTGCTGCTGCCGGATCACGCCTTTTTCGTCCGGGTCGTGCCGCTGGCGCCGGGTCTGCCGCCGGAGGAAATCCCGGCGCAGGTCGAGCTGGCGCTGGAGGGATTGTCGCCGTTCCCGGTCCCCCAGCTTTGCTACGGCTATTTTCATCCGCCCGGCGCCGACCGCCTGCTGGTCTATGCCGCCTACCGGCGGCGCTTCACCGTGGAGGACGCGGCGGCCTGGGCCGACGCCGACGCGGTGCTGCCGGCGTTTGCGGCCTGGCTGGGGCTGGCGCCGGCCGGTCCGCTGGCGCTGCTGGTGACCGGCGCGGATTTCATCACCGCGCTCGGGTGGGACGGGCGCGACGCCGTGCCCGCCGTCGTGGCGGCGCAGCCGGTTGCAACCGACGCGTCGCCCGAAACGCGGGCGGCGGCCCGGGCGGCGCTGGTCGCGCAGTTGCAGCATCTGCCTCCGCCGGTCGAGGTGGCGGCGCCAGCCGGCACCGCCTCCCGCGAGGGTGACGACGAGGTGAAGTTCACCGCCGGGCCGCATATCTCCCGCCTCGCCGCCGCGCAGCTGGACCGGCTCGATGTGCGCGACAAGGACGAGCTGGCCGGCCGCCGCCACGACCGGGCGCGCGATCAGCTCCTCTGGCGGACCTTTCTCGGTTGCGTCGCCGCCATCGTGCTCGCCGGCGCGCTCCAACTCGGCCTCAAGGGCGGCCGGCTGTGGCTCGCCGCCCGTGCCGTCGTGGCCGCCGCGCAGGCGCCGGCCGTGCGGAGCATCGAGACCAGGCACACCCTCGCCACCCGCATCGAGGAGCTTTCCACGCGCCGGCTCATGCCGATCCGGATGCTCGAGATCGTAAATGAGAAGCGTCCGCGGACGATCCAGTTTCTGCGCGTGGCGACCAAGGGGCTCTACGCCCTCGAGATCGAGGGGCAGACCGGCGCGACGCCCGATGTCTTCAATTACGAGGCCGCCCTCAAGGAGCTGCCCGCCTGCGCGCAGGTCGATCTCGGCCAGACCGCCGACCGGGGCGGCGTCACGCGCTTCACCCTCACGGTCACCTTCAAGCCGGAGGCGCTCCGCCCCGCGCCCGCGTCGTCATGAAAGCCTTCTTCTTCAGCCGTCATCTGCGGGAAAAAATGCTGCTGACCGCGCTGCTGGCCCTGGTCGCCCTCACATGGCTAACCCGGGTCGCGCGGGGCGGCCGCGAATTCTGGCGGGACTGGCGGGCCACGGCGACCACGCTGGCGACGCAGCAGCAGTGGCTCGACCACCGGGCGGACATCGAGGCGGCGGCCACCCGGGCCGTCGCGCACCTGGACCCGTCGCGCACGTTCAGCAGTGCGCGGCTGCTGGGCGAGCTCAGCACGATCGCCGACCAGGTCGGCGTGCGCAGCAACACCGCGAGCGAAATCCTCGGCACCGAGCGCACGAGCGAGTTTGCCGTCAACACGGTGCAGTTTGCCATCCGCAACGCCGACCTCGCCGCCATCCTCCGCCTCTGCGGCGGGCTCGACCAGCGCGCGCCCTACCTCGGCCTCGAACAGTTCTCGCTCACCGTCAACCCGGCCAACCCAGCCCTGCTCAACGTCACCCTGCGCGTCTCGTCGGTCGAGATCGCACGCTAGGGAATCCGGCTGCGCCGGATTCCCTAGAACTTGAAGCTCGCGCTGAGCGAGAACACCGCGGAGAAGATCGCGTAGCCGAGGAAGCCCACGAAGCTGAAGGCGAAGAGCAGCACGCCGGTGGAGACGACGCCGGTGAAGACCTGCAGGCGGTGGCTCAGGTCCTTGCGGTAGGTGCGGGCGATCTCCTTGAGGCTGGGCACCACGTTGCCGGTGTTCTCGCCCACCGCGAGGCGGTCGAGCACGAGGTGGGGGAAGCAGCCGGTGCGGGCGAGCGCGACCGAGAGGCTCTCGCCCTCGAGCACGCGGGCGGTGGCCTCGGCGAAGGCGCGCCGGTGCGTGCGGTTGGCGATGACGCGCTCGGTCATGCGCAGGGCCTCGGCCGTGGTGATGCCGTTCTCGATCAGCACCGCCAGCGTCTGGCTGAAGTTCATGACCGTGGCCGTGGTGACGAAATCGCCGGCGAAGGGCAGGCGCAGCACCCACGCGTCGGTGCGCTCGCGGCCGGCGGCGGTGTGCCGCCAGCGCCAGAAGGAGACGACCGCCAGCCCCAGGGCCAGGAGGACGAACACGCCGTAGCTGATGAAGAAATGGGAGGTGTCGATGAGCAACCGCGTGGCCAGCGGCAGCCGGCCGCCCAGCGCCGAGAGCAGCGACTCGATCTTCGGCAGCAGGACGAAGAAGAAAAAGATGATCACGCCGATCGCGAGCAGGCAGATGAACGCCGGATAGGCCATGGCGGTGGCCAGCTTCTGGCGCAGTTCCCGCTGCTCGGTGAAGTGCTGGATGAGGCGCTGGAGCACGTCATTGAGGCTGCCGGTGGCCTCGCCGGCCTGGATGAGGTTCACCGTCGAGGTGTCGAAGACGCCGGGATATTCCTCCATGGCGCGCGAGAGCGGCCGGCCCTCGCTGAGGTTCTCCCACAAGCCCCGGCAGAGCGCCCGCAAGGCCGGCTCCTGGATGCGCTGGCTGAGCAGCCGCACGGCCTCGCCGGCGGAAAGTCCACTCCCAGTCAGGTCGGAAAGCGCCTGCAGGAACGGCAGCCGCTGCCGGCGCGAGACCGCCGCCGATCTCGGATGCCGGATGCCGGGTTTCGGCGAAGGAGTCGGCGCGGAGGCCCGTTTTCCGCTTTCCGGTCTCCGGTTTCCGGTATCGGTTCCGGCCTCGGCAACGCTCACCGGCGCCAGTCCGCGGGCGGCCAGCACCCGCAGCGCGTCTTTGCGCGTGGGCGCCTCCAGCTCGGCCGCGACGGAGCGGCCGGCGCGGTCGCGGGCGGTGTAGCTAAAACGGGGCATATGGTGGGAGGGCGGAGGCAGGAGGCGGGAGGCGGGAGGGCCGCCATGGCCGCAATTCGTGTCCGCGGTCCTGCCCCACACCGGTTTCTGGCCCCTGGCGCCTCATTTTTCCGTGACGGTGATGACGCGCAGCAATTCCTCCAGCGTGGTGTGGCCGGCCTTCACTTTTTCCCAGCCCGAGTGCTGGAGGGTGAGCATGCCGTGGTCGCGGGCGCACTTGGTGAGGACGCGCGCCGATTCCCGCTTGAGGATGAGGTCATGCAACTCGTCGTTGGGGCGGAGAATCTCGAAGATGCCGATGCGCCCGCGGTAGCCGCTTTTGCGGCAGCGGTCGCAGCCGGCGGGGGCCATGAGCTCGTTGACGGCATCGGCCTCCGCGGGATCGACGCCAAGGACGGCGAGCGTGTCGTGGAGTTTGGCCCGGTTGACAGGCTGCGGCCGGGCACAGGCGGGGCAGAGGCGGCGCACCAGGCGCTGGGCGATGACCAGCTCGATGGCCGAGGCCACGAGAAACGGTTCGACCCCCATGTCGACCAGGCGCGTGTAGGCGCCGGCGGCGTCGTTGGTGTGGATGGTGCTGAAGACGAGGTGGCCGGTGAGCGAGGCGCGGATCGCGATCTCGGCGGTGTCGAGGTCGCGGATTTCGCCGACCATGATGACGTCGGGATCCTGGCGCAGCACGTGGCGCAGGGCGCCGGCGAAGGTCAGGCCGATCTCGGGCCGCACCTGCATCTGGTTGACGCCGGGCACCTCGTACTCGATCGGGTCCTCGATCGTGACGATGCGCAGGTCGGGCGAGTTGATCTGGCGGAGGAACGCGTTGAGCGAGGTCGATTTGCCCGAACCGGTGGGGCCGGTGACGAGGATGATGCCGTGCGGGTAGTCGAGCACGCGCTTGATGATGCCCTGCTCCTCGGCGTTCATGCCCAGCCGGTCCATGGTGAACGCCTCCTTTTTCTGGTTCAGGAGGCGCAGGCTCACGCTCTCGGCGTAGATGGTGGGGATGGTGGAAACGCGGATGTCGAGCGTGGTGCCGTCGATCTTGAAGTTGATGCGGCCGTCCTGCGGCAGGCGGCGCTCGGAGATGTTGAGGCGCGCCATGATCTTGAGGCGCGAGATGATGGCGTCCTGGAAACGCAGCAGGTTTTCCGGCAGCGGCACGGGCACGAGCAGGCCGTCGACGCGGTAGCGGATGCGCAGCTGGCCCTCCTGCGGCTCGAAATGGATGTCGGTGGCGGCGTCGGCGATGGCCTGGGTGATGACGTCGCTGACGAACCGCACCACGGCGGCCTCCTCGTCGACCATCTCCTCGGCGCCCTGCGGGTTTTGCACGGGCGCGAACTCCTCGTCGGAATCCTCCAGGCTGCCGGAGCCGACGCCGTAGTGCTCGATGATGAGCTGGTGCACGCGGTCGGGCGGCGCGAGGTGCCAGCGGAGCGGCCGCGGCGTGAAGGTGCGGACCCAGTCGAGCATCACCGCGTTGGGCGGCCAGGCGGTGGCGAGATGCAGGGGGGCGCTGGGGTTCTGGGTTTTGGATTCTGGGTTCTGGGTCTCGGGTGCATCGTCCACGGAATCCTCGGCCGGGTCCGCCCCGGATTCGAGGATGGGCACGACCTGGTAATCATGCACCAGCCGCGCGGGCATGAGGCCCAGCGCGCGCCGGTCGGGGCGGATGTCGCCGGCGAGGTCGAGCCCGGCCGTCTCCGCGACCAGCGCCAGGGCGTCGGCCTCGGCCAGGCCGAGCGCGGCGGCCAGCGCGGCGACCCGCTGGCCGCGGGCGGCCTCCAGCACCGCCTGCCGCTGCTCGTCGGTGAGGCGCCCGGCCAGCTGTTCAGGGAGCGTGGAGACGATGGAGGTGACAGGCGTCACGGTTGCTCGATAAGACGCAGGCAAAAGTTTTGCGCGGTGACTATCCGTTGCTGTCAGGGAATTTGGATGTGCTTCTTATAAAACGGCGTCTTCGGAGGCACGTAGTTTGGGTCGAGTTTCTGACGGATTTCGCCAGAGTCTGGCATGGCATCGATCTGTTTAAGCGCAGGCTCGTTGTCCGCCGGAGTGTTGGTCAGGACGGTTGGCCGGATAAAGACGACAAGCTCCGAGCGTGTTCTGTTTCGGCTGCGGGTGCCCAGTAGATCGCCGATAAAAGGGATTGGGCCGAGGCGCGAAGTATTATGAGTGTAGTTTTCTTTTTGCATGCCGGCCAACACGATGATCTCGCCGGATTTAACGGTGATGAAGGAGTCCGTCTTGCGTTTGCCAATGATGTACTGGGTATTGCCGTCAAGGATAACTGTGCCGGTAACGTCGCTGATCTCCTGCTTGATATCGAGTTGCACGGAACCATCGTTGCCGATGAGCGGCTTGACCTTGACCGTGGTGCCGATCTCTTGCTGGGCGACGGTTGAGCTGGTGGTGAGGCCCGAGGCCGAGACGGATGTGGGCATACTCGTGGAACCGCTGATGACTGGGCGGGTTTCACCAAAAAAGAGCTCAGCTTCCTTGTTGTGAGTGGTGGTAATAGCCGGGACAGAAAGGATTCTGCTATTGTCTTTGCGAGGCGTGGTGCTGAGAGAGACGATGCCTACCAGCGAGAGGTCGCCAACGGGGGTGGCAAAACCGCTGGAGTCGGCCGTGCCGCCGACAGCCAATCCACTGGCGGTGCCTTTGATGCCTGTGAGTTTGTTGCCTTCGACCTGGAGGCCGAGGGTGCCGATGCCAGTGCTGGCGGCGTCCCCCAGCACGACCTCTGCAATTACGACCTCGATGCGGACCTGGGCGAGCAGCACGTCGACCTTTTCGACGATCTCGCGGATGAGGCGGATGTCGTCGACGGTGCCGGAGACGATGATGGAGTTGCTGCGCTCGTCGGGCAGCACCGTGATCAGGCTGCTGAACTCGGAGCTGGCGCCGGCCTCCGCCAGCAGGGTCGGGGTAGCCGGGAGAGGGCCGGGCGTCGCGGGCGTGGGGGCGACCGGCAGGGCGCCGGGGACCACGCCCAGGCCGGGCCGGGCCGCCGTCTGCCCGACGCGGTCGGCGGCCTGGTTGCGGCCGGAAACCACGTTGGTGAGCAGGGTGGCCACGTCCTTGGCCGCGGCGTGCTTGAGATAGATGACCTCGTTGCGCGTGTTGGGATCGGCCTTCACATCGAGCTTGGCGATCAGTTCGTCGAAGAACGGGTACTGGCGCGGGTCGGAGATGAGGACGATCTGGTTGGTGCGGTCGTCGGCGCTGATGCTGGTGGCGGAGCTGACCTGGTTGCTGAGCGGCGGCTTGAGAATGGCGCTGATCTTGTTCACGAGGTCGCTGGCCTTGGCGAAGTGCAGCGAATAGAACTTCGGCTGCAGGCCCGAGATCGCGGGCTTGTCCAGTTGCTCAATGAGCTGCTCGATGCGCTGGAGGGTGCTGACCGAGTCGGTGACCAGCACGGCGTTGGTCTTTTCGAACATCACCGGTCCGCCCAGGTTCGGGTTGAGCAGCGGGGTGACCTGGTCCTTGAGCTCGCCGACGCGCAGGAACTCGAGCCGGAACAGCTTGGCGGCCACGCGGCCGCTCGGCGCCAGGCCGAGGGTGGAGCCCTCGATCATTTCGGGCGCCTCGGTGCGCACCTGCCCGAGGGGCACGACCTTCAGGAATTTCTCGCCCAGGGGGCTGACGGCGATGCCGCTGAGGTCGAGCATCGTCTCCAGGGCGAGGATGACCTCGCTTTTCAGCATGGGCGGGAGGCTGATGGTGTATCCCTCCGTCGCGGGCAGGGCCTGCGGCCGGATGATCGAACGGCCCGTCAGCCGGGCCAGTTGGAAGAGGACGGCCTCCAGCGTCTCGCCGCGCATCTGGACCGGGCCGATGGTTTCATCCGTGAGCGGGGCGATGGCCGGCGACCGGGCGGGGAGGGGGGCGGCGGCCGGAGGCTGGGCGGCGGGCGGGCTCCCGGCGTCCGGGTCGGAGGTCTGACCGGCGAGGGGCTCCGCCGTCAGCAGCAGCGCGGTCAGGAGGGCGGTGAAAACGCGGGGAAAAGGATGGTACGACATGCGGCGCAGGGGGATGGATGTGATGGCGAAGGCGGATGACGCGGCGATCGTGGCCAGGAAGGCAATGACTAGCTGATTCCCGGATGATGTAAACTGCGTTGTGTTGCGAAGACCGCGGATGAGACCCTGGCTTCAGCAATGGGTTGCGGACCCAAGACATTCCGGCCCCGGCCAAGTTTCAGGACCGGTGCGCCCCTGTGGCTGGCCTCGCCGCGGCCGGTTCTTGAAATGCACCCGGGTCAGCGACCCGGGCTACAACAAACGCAAGCCCAAACCATCGCGACGGTTCAGACGCCCCGGCCCGGCCCCATGTAGGAGCTTGCTAGCCGGCGGCCGGTAAATCACGCTGACGACCCGTGCCCAACTCCTTCGGCAAACTATTCACCGTCACCACCTGGGGCGAAAGCCATGGTGGCGCCGTGGGCGTCGTGGTGGACGGCTGTCCGCCCCGCCTGCCGCTGGAGGCTGCCGAGATTCAGGCCGAACTCGACCGCCGCCGGCCCGGCCAGAGTGATCTCGTCACGCCGCGCCACGAGGAGGACAAGGTCGAGATCCTCTCCGGTCTGTTCGAGGGCTGCACCACCGGCACGCCCGTTTCGATGCTGGTGCGCAACACCGACGCCCGCCCCGGCGCCTACGACGAGATGAAGGAGAAGTTCCGCCCCTCGCACGCCGACTACACCTACCAGGCCAAGTTCGGCATCCGCGACCACCGCGGCGGCGGGCGCTCCTCGGCGCGCGAGACCATCGGCCGCGTGGCGGCCGGCGCCATTGCCAAAAAAATCCTCCGGCTGGCCGGAGGCGTGGATATCCGCGCCTTTGTCACGCGCCTCCACGACCTCGAGGCCCCGCCCCTCGATCATTTTCCCTCGCTGGCGGAGATCGAGGCCTCGCCCGTGCGCTGCCCCGACGCCGCGACCGCCGCGCGCATGATCGAACGCATCAAGGCTGTGCGCGCCGAGGGCGACTCGGTCGGCGGCCTCATCGAGTGCCGGGTACGCGCCGTGCCGCCGGGCCTCGGCGAGCCGGTGTTCGACCGGCTCGAGGCCGACCTCGCCAAGGCCATGCTCTCGCTGCCCGCCACCAAGGGCTTCGAGATCGGCAGCGGCTTCGCCGGCACGCTGCTCAAGGGTTCGGCGCACAACGACGCCTTCGAAAGCCGCGAGGGCCGGGTGCGCACGCGCACCAACCGCAGCGGCGGCGTGCAGGGCGGCATCAGCAACGGCGAAGAGATCCGTTTCCGCGTCGCCTTCAAACCCACCGCCACCATCCTCCAGCCGCAGCCGACCGTCGACGTGCAGGGCCGGGCGGCCGAGCTCCAGGGCCGCGGCCGCCACGATCCGTGCGTGCTGCCCCGCGCCGTGCCCATCGTCGAGGCCATGACCGCGCTCGTGCTCGTCGACCACTGGATGCGCCAGCACGCGCAGAACCAGAGCTTCACGTTTTAGGCAGAATAAACAGAATTCGCGGACAGGCCGGTTGAGACGGTCGTTTGTGAATTCTGCCCATTTTGACCATTCTGTCGAAAATGTCCTCGGATAAACCCCTGATTTATTTGGTTCTCGGCGCGGCCGGCTCGGGCCGGCGCGAGATCGTGGCCGACCTCATCGAAAGTGGCCTGGCCGAAGGGGACCGCGCGCTGACTCTGCTGCCGGCCGGGGAACCCACCGGCGACGCCGACGCGGGGTCCGGCCGGACCGCGCGGTGGATCTGGACCGACGGGCGCATCGAGACACCCGACCTCGACGGCGCCACCCACGTATTTTTCCTCGCCGACGGCCGGCGCAATCCCGTCGACCAGGTCGAGGCCTTCCAACCGTGGCTGGCCGCGGGCGGTGGCGAACTCGCACGCATCCTCTGCGTCATCCACTGCGGGCTCGCGGCGCAGCACCGGGAGCTGCGGGCGTGGTTCGATGCCTGCGTGCACTTTGCCGACGTGGTGCTGTTCAACCGGCGCGAGGGCCTGGCCAACAAGTGGCTGTCGGACTTCCAGGCGCACTATGCCGGACTGTTCCTGCCCTGCCTGTTCGAGCCGGTGAAGGCGGGGCGCGTGCAGAACCCCGCGCTCATCCTCGAACCGCAGGCGCGGCGCCTGTCGCACTTTTTCGACGCGGAACTGAACTGGGAGATCACCGGCGATGACGAGGAGGAGGCGGAAGGCGACGAGGAGGTCGAGGCGCAGGCCGAGCAGGACCCCTATCTGGAGCGCCGGCCGGGCGGGCGGCGCATGAAGGTGATCCCCGACATCGCCGACTTTCTCCCTCCGCCGCCGGAGTGAGCTGGGTCCTCACACCACGGGCGCAAGGTTCGCAAGGTTTTTGGGAATCGGTTTCCAGTCCCATCGTGGCGGACATTGCGTGAGGCGATGCATCTGATCAGTGCCGATCAGTGTACATCAGTGGTTCAATCGGACTCTGGTTGGGTTGCAGCGCCCCCGGCGATGGAATATCTTGCCTGAAAATCGGCGGAATTCGCGCCGTCCGGTGCGTTACACTGGGCGAAACTTTTCCGCCATGATCGACTCCACCATGCCCGCCACCGCCACCCCTGTTTCCCTGCCGTCGCCCCGCGTGATGTACCGGGCGCTGACCCGGCGCGACCCTGCCTACGAAGGCGTATTTTTCGCCGGCGTGAAGACGACCGGCATCTTCTGCCGCCCCACCTGCCGCGCCAAGAAGCCACGGGCGGAGAACGTCGAGTTTTTCCCCTCGGCTTCCGAGGCGCTGCACGACGGCTACCGGCCCTGCCGGATGTGCCGGCCGATGGACCAGGTGCCGCCGCCGCCCGCGGTCGTCACGCAGCTGCTGCGCGCGGTGGAGGCCGATCCGGCCGGACGGCTGGCCGACAAGGACCTGGCCGCGATGGACATTGATCCCTCGACGGCGCGGCGGCGTTTTCGCGCCTACTACGGCCTGACCTTCCAGGCCTACCAGCGGGCGCGCCGCCTGGGCCTGGCGCTGCACGAAGTGCGCGCCGGCCGGCCGGTGATCGACGTGCAGCTCGACGGCGGCTACGAGTCCACCAGCGGTTTTCGCGGGGCGTTCCGGCGCGTATTCGGCAAGCCGCCGCGCGGCGCGCGGGCCGACGACTGCCTGCTGGCGCGGCGCCTCGACACGCCGCTGGGCAAGATGCTGGCGCTGGCCGACCGTCAGGGGCTGCGTCTGCTCGAGTTCGTGGACCGCCGCGGGCTGGAGAACGAGATCGCCCGCCTGCGCCGCCGGCTCCGCTGTGCGGTCGTGCCGGGCACCAACGCCGTGCTGGCGGCGACGGAGCAGCAGGTGCAGCGCTATTTTGTCGGCCGGCAGCTCACGTTCGACCTGCCGCTGGCGCCGGTCGGGTCGCCCTTCCAGCAGGCGGTGTGGGCGGCGCTGCGGGGCATCCCACCGGGCGAGACGCGCTCCTATGCCGAGATCGCGGCGGCGGTCGGCCGTCCCGGGGCCCAGCGGGCCGTCGGCCGGGCCAACGGCTCGAACATGATCAGCCTCGTCATCCCCTGCCACCGGGTCATCGGGGCGGACGGTTCCCTCACTGGCTACGGCGGCGGCGTGTGGCGCAAGCAGCGCCTGCTCGATCATGAGCGGACGCAGGCCCGGGCATTCGACCGCTAATCTGCGCTCATCCTCGTTTAGTCTCTTCCGCGTCGATACACGGCACGCGGCGAAGTCAGGGTTGCGTTGAAGATTACACTTCGATTCAGCGATCCAATCTTCCGTGAAACGAAAGCACAGCGCCTGCTACCGACCGGTAGTTGGACAATGTCTTTCGGGCCTCGAATGCTCTTCTCGGGCTGCTGCTAAAGATTGGGCCGAGCAATCTTGAGGCGCTCGCGAGGGCTTCAGAAGTTCAGGTTGTCGAATATGCAACCGCTTCTTCGGCGGTGGTCTCTAGCACTATGCGTCCAAGCTCTCTGATTTCCTCGTTTTCAATGGCTTGATCCACCTCCAAGACAGGAATCCCATCGCCAACTGCGGTGAGCTCGTCGCGCCTTCTCAGTAGGTCTTCAAGATTATCAGGGGTCATATGATCTTCTTTTTTGTCTGGGCCTCAATCTGCATTCTTAGAGCCGTGATGTCTGATTGCGTTCCGCAATTAGGACAAGCCAACAGGTTTGTCTTGGGGAAAGGAATAAACCCTTGTTTGAGCTGGGTCTGGGGGTCGAATCTTGCCTGAATCCGTACTGTAGTGTGGCATTTGGGGCATTGCCAGTGAATATCTGCAAAGTCGGCGTTTCTGGGTGCTGGCGCTTGGCCACCTTGGTATCGGAAGATCTGAGAGGTTGGCGTCTCATATATCTTGAACATGTTTGTCTCAAATGACATGCGCAATAAGATGTGATACCTCCGAATGGCGTCACTGAGATCTGGAAGCTCTTCGTAGTTGGTGATTCTAATCCCCATTTTACGTAGGTCTTCCAACGTAATTGATCGACCATGCGAGAGCCATCTTGAGTGAGAACATAGCTCGTCAGCGATGCTGTTTGCCTTGGCCTGCCGCTCGTCCGGTGTGACTAGCCTTTTGTCTGAGTGCTCCTGCCAATGAGAGAATTTGTACTTATTCAGCCAATTGGACGCTAACGTCTTGCCGAATTTTAGGGCATTTCTAGCGGCTTCGAGTTCGCCGGGAGAGATTGCTTGGAGTATCGGAATGTATGCTCGATTGAGGGCCTGTTTCTCATCGGTCTCTTCTTTTATCCTCTTCAACCCTTCGAGAAATGCCTCGGCTGAGAAGAACTTGCCGTCGCGCGCGACTTGGGCGTCGATTGGTCCGAGTGCTGAGACAGAGCCCATCAGGATGTCATCACCCGACATGACCATGATTGTCCCAGCGCTTTTTGCGGCCCCGGGAACAATGAAGTTTACCACCTTGTGTTTTCTTCTGAGCAGGCGAACGACGTCTTCTGTAGTCTCACCGGAGCCACCCGGCGTCTCTAGGATAACGTCAAGTTTCTCGCCCTTTAGGCTCTCCAATTGGTCTGCAATAGGAATGAGGTCTGAATAGTCGATCGATGCGTTCGGCTTCCCGATGGCCGCAGCGATGACGAGGACGTCGCTGCCTCTTATGGCTGCAATCTGGGCGAGCTGTTTTTTCCTCTCCCTAGTGAACGCTGCAAAATCCTTCAGCGTTTCAAGATACTCAGAGTAGATAGCCATAATGGCCTTTTATAGGTTGGGCTGAATCTGAGAGCAAGTAATGCTTTCAACAACGCGGAATATTGTCCGCACTTGATATCCTATGAATTTGAAACGGATTGTGGGGCATGATGAGTGACCGCGTTGGTCTGCTGATGTCTATTGGCGGAGACGGGCCAGAGGCGTCAGGCAAGACTGCCGGCAAGGATTCCTCCATTGCCGCTGTGGCCTCCTGTAAAAAGCCGCACGCCTACAGGGTTTTCAGCACGCCTTGCATGAAGCCGAGGGCGTGGGCCATGCCGGCATGCCAGGGCGCGGCGCAGGCGGGCTGCGGGGTGTGGTCGGGAATCACCACGCCGTCGAAGCCGTTGCGCCGCAGGATCCGCAGCACGCGCACCATGTCGACGTCGCCGTCGTCGATGAACGTCTCGCGGTAGTGGGGCACCTTGCCGGTGACGTTGCGCAGGTGCACGTAGGCCAGCCGCCCCTGGCGGCTGTAGCGGTCGACCGTTTCGTAGATGTCGCCCTCGGTCATCTCGGCGAGGGTGCCGACGCAGAACTCGAGCGCATTGACCGGGCTGGGTTGCAGGTCGATGAGCCGCTGGTAATGCCGTGGCTGGTAGACCAGCCGCGGCTGCCCGCGCACCGTCGGCAGCGGTGGATCGTCGGGATGGGCCGCCAGCTTCACGCCCGCCGCTTCGGCCACCGGCACGATTTCCTCCAAAAACTTTGCCACCCGCCGCCAGAGCTCGTCCGACGTGACCGGCGGCACGGTCCCGGCGGGAGCGTGCGGATCGACCACCATGTTCCAGACGGTGCCGTTGGGCATGGGCGTGTCGGCCGGCCCGTCCATGCCGACCGACTCGGCGCCGCCGCGGGCGAAGGGGCCGGTCACGCGACCGGCCACGCCCGCGATGCTGAAATTGTAGCCCATGATCGGAATGCCGGCCTCGCCCAGCCGGCGGATGATCGTCTTGACGTTCTCGATGTGCTGCGGCCGCCGGGGGCCGTCGAGCAGCACGTCGTGCCAGTGGGCCGGGTCGAAGTTCTCGATCGCCTCGAGCGTGAGGCCGGCGGCCTCGACCGCGCGGCGCAGGGCCACCAGTTCGTCCAGGATCCACAGGCGGCCGGGGTCGCCGGCCCGGCCCCAGCCCTGCTCCGTGCCGGTGGGCTGGTGGTCGCACGGGTTGCGCGCGCCGCCCTGGAAATAGTCGACGAGGTGCGCGACGACATGCGTCGCCCCGGCCTGCCGCGCGAAGCGGAAGTTTTCCGGCGTCAGCATATGCCGGTAAAGTCCGAGTCCGAGTTTCATGGGGCGGAAGGGTTAACCACTCATGCACGCTGATCTCCACGAATCAGATGCGTTTTTGCATGCGAAGTCTATCCAGGACCAGCCGTCGCTCCGTCTGGTGCAGAGCGATGGCCGGCAGGCGCCAGGGACAATCTCGGGGAGTCAATCCCTTCAGGTCATTGCGTTCGTTGCGTTTCGCTTTGCCGTTAGCGTTTTGAGGCTCGGGTGAGCAGTTCGAGAGCAGCGGTGGGGCTGAGTATTTCCACACCAAGCTTTTCCGCCGGGATAAAGTGGCGGCGGTTGCCGGTCACAATCACCCGGTCCGGCGTGGCCAAAGCCACTTCGGCAAAGGAAAGGTCATCGGGATCGTCGAAGGTCAAAGTGAGCGCGGGAGCTTCGACGAACACACCATAGGCGCGAAGGAAGTTTTCCAGGTGCCCGATCTGTCCTTCCGGAAAACGCCAATGCGGTCGGGACAAAACCCCGACGTATTCCCGGAGAATACGGGCGTCGTAGGCCAGGGAAAAGCGATGGTCAAACGCCGCGGTGAGCAACCGATCGCAGGTTCCCCCGCTGGTTAAAAACGCCGAAACAACCACGTTGGTGTCAAGCACCCAGGTTTGCACGACGGAGTTCTGCGCGGGCGGCTTTGATCTCTGCGTTTATTTCCCGCAGGGATAACTTGTCCAGTCCGTTGCGTCGGGCTGCGACCTGACACTGCACCATCGCACGATGCGCTTTGTATCCCAAGTAGGAGGTCATTTCCTCCTCAAAAGCTTCCGGCTTGATCGGTAACAACACCGCGGCGGGCTGGCCGTTCTGGGTGACAACTTGCAAGCCGCTTTTCTTGAGGTTGCGCAGAACCCGGCCCGGTCGCTTGGACAACTCGCGCGAAGAAAGGAAGGTGACGCTCATGCCCTAGTGTCGGACAAATGCCCGGCACCGTCAAGCGAACCGCTGGTGTACCTCTGGTGGCCCGCCCGCCGTCCTGTCGGCCTTGGCGACGGCTGAAGCCCAACGGGCGGAGGCGGGATCAGGCCGAATGGATCAGCGCCCTGCCTCGCTGTCGTCCCGGTCGCTAGCCCGGCTTTTTCACACTCCACACTGACAACAGGCAACGGTCTGGGCCGAGCCCTCGGCTGCGTTTTTCACGGTTTCTGCCAGCCGGGCTATAGCCCGCATATCCTGTGACTCTTGCCGTGGCTGTGATCGCCGCGAGCGGAGGCGCACCGCTTCGGCGGAGGACGTGAAATATACGGGCTAGGACGTAGGCGGGTGGCCAAAACTCTCGTCCAAAATCCGCAGCCTGACCTTTTTCCCGGTGCCCTCGGCCAGTTTGGCCCGAACTGCGACAAGTGGGGCACCTGCCAGGGCGACCCGCCGGCGCGCCCGGCGGCGTTCCTCGGCGTCCGCGACGGCGAGTATGTCATCCCCAAGTCGGGCCAGGACGCCTTTGCCTCCTCGAACCTCAAGAACGTCCTCACGAACCTGGGCGTGAAGAACATCGTCTTCATCGGCGGTCACACCGGCACTTGCCTGGGTAAGACCGCGGCCTCCGCCAAGCGCCTGGGCTTTCGCATGCTCTGCGTCGAGGACGCCGCGTTCGACGCCCGCCAGTCCGCCCGCCGGCCGTGGATCGTGAGCATGGCCACGACGTCTTCGAGCACCGTCACGGCCAGCGCGGGTTGCGACGACCGCTCGTGCGAGAGCCCCTGTTCGGCGACGATCTTTGCGATCACCGCGGAGCTGGACACCATCAGCATCGCAGCCACGAACATCGCCTGCAGCTGCATCCAGCCGATGGCGAAACCCAGCAGTTCCGTGAGATTCAGCACGAAGAACGCACCGAGCCCGTGGCGACCAGCGTCCCGGCGCCCATGCGGGCAAATTTGCTCACACTCAGCCCAGCCCGATCGAGAAGATCAGGAACACCAGCCCGACCCGGGAGAGCGCCATGATCCGCGTCTCGTCGACGATCAACGAAAACGGCGGGGTGTGCGGCCCGATGATGATGCCCGCGACGAGGTAGCCGACGATTATCGACAGCCCGAGTCGCTTGCAGAGCGTGCCGGCCAATCCGGCGGCGAGCAGCAAAATCGCGAAGTCTTGAATGAGATCAATGCCTGCCATGGGAGTGTTGCTTGGTGTTCGACCATCAGAGTTGTCATCCGCGGCCGCGCCAAACCTCCGTCGAGTCGGAGCGGATTGCACGGGATGGCGTCACCAGATTGATTTTCCGGCGTGTTCATCGAACGTAATCCCTTCGCTATGCGCGCGGCAAAACGATTCTTTGGTCGATCGCGAAACCACCGGTCACGGCGCGCCCCGCGTGTCGCCCGGCCGCCGTTGCGTCCCGACCCGGAGCCGCCGCGACTCCTCCGGAGTCAGGGTGATTCTCGTGGCCGCGATCAGGTCGCGAAGCTGATCGAGAAATCGCACGCTGATCAGCACGGAGGTGACGGCCGGCTGGGCGAGCACCCAGGCCAGGGCGACCTGCGCCGGAGACTTGCCGTGGGTCCTTGCGACCGTTGAAAGGACCGGCCAGACGAGACGCGCCTGGGCGGCAGCGTCCGGGTCGTTCGAACTGCGGCATTGGAAGGAACCGAGCTGGGAGGGCGGTTGCGCAACCAGATGACCGCCCGCGAGCGGGGAGCGGGCGATGAAGCCGAGGTTATAGTCCCGGCATAACTTCGCGGCACTAGCTTCGAACAGCGGCCGGTAGACGAGCGAGTAGTCGAGCTGGACCCCATCGATGGCGCGGTGCGGCGATCGCGTTGGGAGAGCCCCGGCAAGGCGGCCGCTCGGGAAATGCGCGGCGACGAGGTGCCGGGCCGCCCCCGAACGGATCACGGCATCGAACACGGCCATGCTTTCGTCCAGCGGCAGCACCGCCTCGGTCCATTCGATCACCAGAAAATCGAGATGGTCCGTGCCGATCCGGCGAAGCGAGTCATGTACGCAGCCTTGCATCAGTTCCCGGTAGGTCACGTTGCCGCCCACGACCGGGCGGGCGAGCGCGATCCTGGTCGCGATGACAATTTCGCGACGCGGGACCGCGCGCGAAGCCAGCCAGTGCCCCAAGAACTCCTCCGGCAGACCGAGCAAGCCATCGCCCAGGCTCGCGCCTGGACAGAGGCCGCTCGATTGAACCATGTTGCCGCCGGCGGCGCGGAAGGCGTCGAGCATTGCAAACGTCTCCTCCCGGTTGGCGCAGCGGGCGAAATTCGAGGTGCCCAGGCAAAGTTCGGAGACCGGGAGACCGGTGCGGCCAAAACGATGGGGTTTCATGGTGATCAGGGACGCCTGGGTGATCTGGGCCAGCGAAGCTTACGGCTTGAAGAGAAAGTTGCGAAACTGCCACGGATCGGAGCGGTCGACGTCGGAGGCCGCGCCATCGTCGAAGTAATCGCGGTGCCGGCTGAGCGGCGTCCAGTCGGATTTCGCCGAGATCAGCTGGCCGAGATAGGGGCGTGCGGTGTCGAGGATCTCGCGGTGCGGAAGGTCCTCCGGCAGGCAAATCCCTTGGCGGGGATTGTGCACCGCCCAGACCGCGCCGGCCAGCACGCCGGAGGCGACCTGCACCGCGGTCGCGTTGACGCTCGGAACCTTTTTTCGCGCCTCCGCGATGGACAGGATGCTACCCGTCCACCAGGAGCGGAAACGGTGGCCCATGATGAGCGCACCCACGACATCGACGCCCGCGACGATTTCGTCGGTGAGGATGCGACCCTGTGGGTGCAGTTCGTAGTTCCGCGCGCGCAGTTCGTGCAGCGAGACGATCGAGTCGCCGCACGGCATGTAGGCATAGTGCACCGTCGGCCGGTAGACGGGACGGCCGTTTTCGTACACAGTGAGGGCATAAGAGAGGCCGAACGATTCGCCGTGGGTCACGAGCATGCCCACGATTTCTTGGTTGGGCACCCACGAGCGGATCCACGAATTCAGTCCCATTTGCCGGAGGATGATCTGATTGCCCGGGCCGGTGTCCGGCTGCGTCGCGGATGCCGGCAGCCATTTTTCGTGCGTGCCCCAGCCAAGCTCGCAGGGGGAGATCGACTCCTCCCACATCGCTTCGACGCTCCAGGTCGAAACGAATTCTTCTGGAGATTTCGCCCGGTTGGCTCGCTGGGTGTCCCATTCGCTGCAGTGAATGACTTTCACGCCGAGTGCGCGGGCGAGCCGGGGGAAGTCCTCGTTTTCGATCAGTCGCCGGAGCCGGCGCGCGGCGGCGGCCGCCATTTTGTTCTCCCGCAGCGCAGCTGCACCGATATCGAGCAGACCGGTTTTGACGAGTGGTGAGACCAGTCCTGGATTTGCCCCCTGGTCGACGACCGCCGTGGTCGCGTTGCGCCAGCTCTCGCGGAGCGGGAGCAGTTTGGCATATCGGGCGTAAAGCGATTTTTCGAACAGCGTTTTCCGCTGCATCTCCTCCCCTGGGTTCCACGACTCCAGCGACGCGTTGATATAGAGAACCTCGTTTTCGTGGGCCCAGCGAACGATGTCGAAGAAATCGACACTCCACGCAAGATCGACGATGAGATCGCCGCGACGGGCATGGGACGACAGCAGCCGCGCCAGGCTGAACGGCGTCACGCGCTCCCGCACAAAACGGAGACCCTTGGCGATCCACGGATGGAGGACGGCTGCGCGGTCTGCGAAGTCGATGACGACGATCTTTACGGGCGGAACGCGCAGATGCTTGACGAGCATCGGCAGCAGCGCGCGGGCGACGACGCCGAAGCCGATCATGACGATGCGATTTTTAAATTTCATGACAGGAGCACCGGAGTTGAAGGAAATGGATGCAGAGAGGTTCACCGGCGTGCCGCGCGTGGCGTCACGGCGGGCGGGGCAAGACCGCCGGCAACGTGGAGCCGATCGGCGTGGGCGTGTCGGCCGGCTGTACGACGCGGCGCAGTTTGATCCGCCGTGTGCCGCCCGGCGTGGTCCAGCTCACCTCGTCGCCTTGCGTGCAGCCGATGATGGCGGTTCCGATCGGCGCGAGGACCGAGAGCATCCCGGTGTCGACATTGGCGTGTTCCGGAAACGCGAGCGTATACTCTTCCACCTCGCCGGTGGTCAGATCCTCGATCTCCACTCGCGAGCCCATCGTCACGATGGTCGGCGGAATGGCTTTCGGATCGACGATGACGGCCCGATCCAATTCGAGCTGGAGTTGGTGCGGCGACGTACTGTGCGCCGGGTCGGGGGCTGCTCGCAGGAGCAGGCTGAGCTTTGCGTGGTCGCCGGCGGTGATACAAAGTGAGGGCGGATTCATGGGCTTTCGTTGCTTCGTTGACGGGAGTTTTGGGTTGGCCCGGTGCGCCGCCGCGATGGCGGGACGCCCGCGCATCGGACGGCGAAAGATTCAGCGGTGTCCGACCGGGAATTAATCGCCGTCTTTGACGAGGAAGTTCTTGAACTGCCACGGATCGTCGAGATCCACATTCGATTGATTGTAGCCATCGAACGTGTTCCGGTAGTCGCGCAGGGGAGACCAATCGGACGGGCGGGAAATGAAATTTCCCAGATAAGGCCTGGCGACAGCCAGTACGTAATCGTGCGGCAGGTCGTCCGGCACGCAGTAGCCCCGCTCCGGATTTTCGATCATCCACATTGCGCCGGCGACGACGGCGATCGCCACCTGCATCGTGGTCGCGTTTTGGTGAGGGACGAGGCGCCGCGATTCCTCGATGCTCAAATCGCTGCCGATCCACCAGGAGTTGTAGGCGTGCCCCATGATGAGTGCCCCAAGGATGTCAGAGCCGCCGGTGATCTCGTCGTTCAGGATGCGATGTTTTTCGACCAGCCGATAGCCGCATCCGCGCAATTCGTTGAGCGACGCGATCGCACTGTCGCACGGACAATACGCGTAGTGCACGGTCGGCCGATAGACCGCCCGACGGTCATGCCAGACCGTGAGCTGGTCGGAGATGGTAAAGGCTTCGCCGTGGCGGATGACCATCCCCAGAATGGTGTAATCCGGGACCCAGGAACGGACCCACGTGTTCATGCCCATCCGGGCGAAACAGATCTGGTTTTGCGGACCCTCCGCGTGCTGGTAGGCAAACGGCGGCAGCCATTTCTCGTGCGTCCCCCAGCCCAGCTCCGCCGTCGTCGTGCCCTCTTCGCGGAAACCCTCGACGCTCCAAGTGTTGACGAACTCGCCCACCCGCTTCGGGACATTGGTGACCTGCGTGTCGCGCTCCGAGCAGTGGATCACCCGCACGCCAAGCACCCAGGCCAGTCGGTTGAAGTTCTGTGCGCTGATCAACCGGTCGATTTCCTCAGCGGAGCCGCCGATCACTTTTGCGTCCGCAATCATGCTGCGCCCGATGTCGATGAGCCCCTGTTTGGTGAAATGGGAGATCAGCCCGGGATTCGCACCGTGTTCGATGACGGCGGTCGGTCCCTTTTTGTCCCAACCACCGACCATCCGGCGCAGATTCAAGTGGCGCCAATACAGTGTGCGTTCGGTGGGGTGTTTGGAGATGCCGGCATATGGATCCCACAATTCAACCGACGCGTTTGTGTAGAGGACTCCGTGATCATGGCACCATTGCAGCATCGCGCCCGTGTCTATGTTCCACGCCAGATCGATGAGGAGATCTCCTGCCGTGAGATGTTCGCCGAGCATGCGGGCCATGTTTTCCGGAGTGATCCGCTCGCGCACAAAACGGACGCCTCGGGCGGTCCACGGTGCGAGCTTTCCGGCACGGTCCTCGTATTCAAGGACGGTCACGTTCCCCGGTGGAACATCGATGTGCTTGAAGAGAATGGGGAGCGTGCATTGGGCGACGGCACCATAGCCGACGACCAGAATATTGTTCGTGAATTGAAGCATGATGATTGAGCGGGTTTGGTTGCGGTCATCTCGGGTAGCAATGCGGGCTGCCTCCATCGTGTGGACGTCGGCGCGCCTGGAGCCCCGTTTCGGAAGATGCGAGTGCGATGCAACGCCGGGGCAAATGGCGCTCCGCACTGGCATGGTCGCCACTCGGGGAGTGCCGGAAGGGGAGGAAAGCGAGTGTCGCTGGCACCGGGCCTCTCCTCCACGGGACAGTGCTGGCAGCCTTAATCTGGACAGTCGTGAATACCCGAGATTCCGGACCCGCAATGGCGCCGGAGATCGACGACCTGAATATTCGGAACAGGTCTCATGGGTGATCCAGATTAAAAAAAGTCGGTGAGTGCGATCATGTCAACACTTCGAAAGGCTCGAATCTGCGGTGCAGATCGGCGGCCATGGACAGACGGCAATCGACCAAGAAGAAGCAGTGGCCGTGATGCTTGAGAAATACGAGAGGTGCTGTGATTTCATGCACGGGTTTGACTGGTCGGCATGGGCTATCGGTACGCCGACCGGGAAACCGCGAACCCCGCCGCCGGCGCTGTTGGGTCGCTTCCTGCGGCAAGCCCTATGGCTCCTGTCCTCGGAAGCGACCCAACAGCTCACCCGGTCAGCGGATGTCCTGTGTCCACCGAATCGAGGCAATCACATTCCATCGCAAAATGAAACTCATCCAGCGCCGAGCCTACGGCTTTCTTTCCTTCGCCAACTACCGCCTGCGCGTCATCGCCCAGTGCGGCTGAACCGCCCCTTCAGCTTGAACCTCAACCTCCAACCCACCCCCTCCCCAATCTTTGGTGTAGACCCCGTTTTCATCTGCCAGCTCGAAATTGTCTTTAGGCAGGAGGTGGCCGTGCCATCCGAAGCCCGAAGGAGCGGAGGCTGGTGCCCAGGGGGGGACTCGAACCCCCATGCGGTTAAGCACAGGCTTCTGAGACCTGCGTGTCTGCCAATTCCACCACCTGGGCGCGAAGCGAACGGACAGAAGAATCACACCCGCCCGCCCGCGCAAGAAAGATTTCAGCCGGGCGACGGCCGGCGGCCAAACAGGAGTCTGCTTGAACCACTGATTAGCTGATGAACACTGATTGGATTGGTGGGACCAGGGTGCATGGTTCCAAACTGGTTCGGGGAAAATGCACCCTGCAAAGCAACATTTTCCGTGAGAGGGAACAGATACCGCCCGGCGATCCCGGTCTTTTCCTGCTCCGCGAATCGCCGCCAGGGCCCGCACCGCCGGTTTTTTGATGGCCAAGGGCGATCGCATGTAAAATAAATCAGGGTGTGTTTTCCAAACCCCATGCCCGGGAAAACCGGGCCGGCCAGGTGACAGCACAGGCAGGGGGCGTGATCCTTGACCCGCCGTGCCATGGTTCCGTGCCTGCGGGCGGTGGAACACAACCACCCCTGCCTTTGGCCGACCCACCCCTGAACGTGACCGTGGAAGCGAACCCCATGAAGATTCCAATGCCAGCAATCATGAAACGATGGATCATCGCCATCATCGGCGCGGTGGCGATTTGCCTCCACGCCCAATCCCTCTCGGCCGACCCGGTGGAGAAGTCCGGGACGCCCATGGACGTCACCGTTTGCCTGGAAATCGGGGTCAGCCACGGCGACAAGGATATCGACGAGCGGCTCGAGGTCCTCAAGAGCATGGGGGTGACGAGCATCCAGACCATCGTCGATTGGAGCAAGATCGAGAAAACGCCGGGGGTGCTGGACTGGTCGGATTACGACACCGATGTCGCCCTTTTCAAGAAGCACGGCCTCAAGTGGGTGCCGTTTGTCATCGCCGGCCCTTGGTGGGTGACGCCGGAATTCGTCCGGCAGGACCCGCAGATCGCCAAATACCGCTGTCTCGAACACGGCCGCGACTCGGCCATCCCGTCGCTCTGGAGCGGACGGATGCGGGACTATGTGCGCGCCTACCTCCGGGAATTTGCCGCGCACTACCGGCCGATGGGGGTGATCGAGTCCGTCGACCTCGGCATCACCGGCGACTATGGCGAGGCGATCTATTCCGTGATCGGCAACTGGCCGGGCGCCTATCACTCGCATCTGGGGTACTGGTGCGGCGACGCGCTGGCCGTGGCCGATTTCCGTCAGGTCATGCGCAATCTTTATCCCGGCGGCATCGCGGCGCTCAACCAGGCCTGGGGCTCGCACTACGCCTCGTTCGACGAGGTGCAGCCGTTTCTTCCCGCCCGGGCGCCGTCCGAGCGGGCCTGGCAGGAGTTCCTCGGCTGGTACCGCGGCGCGATGACCGCCTACGCCGACTTCTGGATGCAGACGGCGCGCGAGGCATTTCCGGACACGGACCTTTACCTGTGCACCGGCGGCGACATGGCCCCCGAGCACGGCTCGGACTTCAGCGCGCAGGCCAAGGTGGCGGCCCGGTACGGCGGGGGCGTCCGGATCACCAACGAGGCCAGCTCGTTCCCCATGAACGTGCGGCTGACCCGGCTGGTCGGGTCGGCCGGACGCTTTTACGGCGCCTATTTCGGACATGAACCGGCCGCCATCGTCACGGCGCCCGGCATGCTCGGCCGGCTGTTCAACGCGGTGACCTCGGGCGCGCGCCAGCTCTTTTTCTACTACAGCCTGCCCACGGTGATGGCCGAGAAGGACGGGCGGCTCGTGCCGGGCCCCGGCGGCCGGTACCATGAGACCTACCGCGACCTGATGAAAACCGTGCGACCGGTGGTCGAGACCGCCGTCTACCAGCCAAACCCGGCCGTCGCCGAGACCCGGGCCGACCGGGAGGAGTTCACGGACGTGGCCGGCCAGATCCGCCGCTTCGTGGATTACGATTTCGTGGACGATCATCTGATCGAGGACGGGGCGCTGCGCGGCAAAACCATCCTGATCGTCGTCGCTGCGGACGTCATGGACGCGGCCACGACGGCCAGGATCGAGCAGTGGGCGCGGTCCGGCGGCGTCGTTTTCCTGCTGGACCGCCGGTCGGCGGACTGGGACGGGCGGACCGCCGCGTTTGACGCGCTTGCCGGGCTCACGCCGCAGACGGACAAGGTGGAGGGGATCAGCGAGCTTGTCGTCGACCGGCCGCAGGCGCTGCCGTCGATCGCCGCTTTGACGGAGGTCTACGTTTTCCGCGGATTCACCGCCCTGCAGGCGGATTGCGAACCGCTCCTTTCCATGCGCTATGACCCGAAGATCAGGGTGGCCTGGCGGCGCAAGCTCGGCGCGGGCGCGGTATGCGCCTATTTCGGCCCCATGGACCTCCGGCAGCCCGAGCAAAACTGGACGGTCGCGCAGAAGCTGCCCCTGCGGTTTATCCGGGACAGCATCCAGGCGTGTGTCGCGGAAGGCCTCCTCAAAAAGGAGCCGCCGACGCTGAACCTGACCGTGCCGGATCTCTACAAGGTGCAGACCGACGCCGGGCTGTGGATCCTGAACATGGGCAACGAGAGCCAGAAGATCGATCTCGAGGGCCAGCCGGTCGAGGTGCCGGCCTTGTCGATCACCCGCCGCTGACCGGATTTTGGATCCTAGCCGAAACGATGCATACAAGATAGAGCGCGCTCTGCCGGCCCCTGATCAGTCGAACTAGCCCGGATGTTTCACACTCTGCACGCAGAAGAGAGCACAGTCTGTGCGAAACCCCTGGCTGCCGGCTCGACTCCAGGGCATCCGGGCTAGCGGATGCAAACCCGGCGGCTTAAGGATAAGCCGCCCTACCACGGTAACGGATTCCATGGTCGGGCGCGTTACCGTGTCCGCCGTAGCCTCGTGCGAAGGCTGGATCCCTAACGCGCCTTCAGGGCCGGGGGTCGGCGGGCGGCGCGCCGGTGGCGAGCTGCTGCCGGATCTGTTTGATGCGCGTGACGATCTGTTTCATTCGTTCGCCGCTTTGGGCCACGGCCTGCAGGAACTGGTCCGAGTTCTTGTCCAGCTGGTTGATGCGCTTCCAGCTCGCCAGCCAGGCGCTGATGTCGAACGCCGACTCGATCGAGGTGTCGACGGCCCAGACGGCGCTTTTCACCTCCTCGGAGAGCGGAAGCTGGTCGACCATCAGCCGCAGGCCGTCGGCAATCCGTTCGAAGCCCTCGTCCTTCCGGTCGGCCCACTCGGCGAAATCATTGAGGTCCATCACCTGCTTCGTCCGCGCGAGCTCCTCCAGGCACTGCGCCGAGGGTTGGACGTCGCGGAAGTAATGCTCGGCCCAGCCGAAGAAGGTCTCCTCCACCTGGTCGGTGATGAACTGTTTGTACCGCTCCTGCGCGCGGGTGGTGGCGCCGGCGGCCTCGTCCTCCCATTGCTGGAATTGCTGCTGGTCCATCTGGATGGAGCGGTTGAGCCGTCCCAGCGAGGCCTTCAGCGTTTCGAGGTCGGTGGTCAGGTGTGCCAGCTCGGCCCGCAATTGTTCGGGCGTGGGCGTCTTCTGCACGAGGGCGGGCACGTCCGCCGGGGTGGCCGGGCGCGGCGTTGCGGTCACGCCTCCCGTTCCGGGCTCGGCCGGACGCAGCAGTGCCACCGTGGCCGGCCTGGTCGGATCGAGCTGGCGCAGGTCCACCGCCACCGTGGCCGCCGGGGCGGCCCCGCCGCGATACTGCTGCAACAGGCTCTGGAGCCTCTGGAGATTCTGTTCCGAGCGCGTCTGTTGTTGCTGCGCCTGCTCCTGGATGCGCGCGTACTCCGGCGGATTCGTCTGCTGCAACGGGGCCGCATCAGCCAGGCTTTGCCGGGCCTGTTTCAAGGCCGTCACGTTCTGGTCCACACTCGTGGCCGCCGCCTGTGCGACCTCGGCCTGGCCGGCGAAATCCGGCGGCCCGGAAACGTTGCTGCCGACCATCACCGCGACCGGCTCGGGCAGTTTGGACAGGTCGATCTGCCCGGTCATGGCCTGCGCGCTGCGCTCGGCGAGGTCGCGCGCGGCCTCCAGGTCGCCGTCTGTGGTGGCGGCAGCGGCGGCTTTCTCGGCCAGGGCCGTGCTGGCGGCCAGTTGCTTCAGCGTGTCGTCGGTGGCCTCCCGCTCCGCCGGGCGGGTCTGGATCCAGCCGTCGCCGTATTCCTGGTCGAACTTCACGCCGCCCTGCGCCCAGACGACCATCGTGTCGGTTTCGCCGGTGGGCCGCACAAGATAGGTCATGCCCCAGAAGCCTTCCGCCCGGTCGGGCAGGGACGGGTGCGCCGGGCTGGCGCCGCCAAGCTGCAGACGCACGCCGCTCTGGCGCGCCCAGCGGGCCAGCGCGATGACCTTCGCCGTCTCGCGCAGGACATGGAGCGACGGATAGACGCGGGCATAGGCGTCGAATTTCTGCGTGAGGTGCGTGCTATAGTCGGCCAGCGCCTGCCGGAAGAAGGCGTTGCCGCGCGAATCGCCGCCGGCGCTCTCAAGCGACTCGGCGCCGATCCGCAGCGTCGCCTCGCGGAACCGGACGCCGCCGTGGTCCGGCAGCAGGTCGAGCCCGGCCGCCGCGGGATAGATCCAGTACCGGATCAGGCCGGCCGTCGGGGTGCGGCCGGCGGCGGCGCCCGCCCGGTGCTCCGCCGTGGCCAGAAATTCCTGGGACGTGGCATGGCCCGGAATGCTCGCGGCGGCGCGGGCCGAGGAGGTGAGGTACTTGAGCGTGTAGTCGGCCTGGAAGAGCACGTGCATCAGCATGGTATCCCGGGGCGCCCCGAAGGTGTTCAACGCGGACCGGATCGGCGGGAAGTTGTAGCGGCCCGAGAGTCCGGCGCCCGAGAACGTCATGCCGTTGATCACCTTGTTGGTGAGGAAATCCCGGAGGGCCCCGCCCCAGCGCTGATCGAGCAGGTCGACGAACGCCTTTTCGCTGATGGTATCGTTTCGGTAGCCGGCCGCGATGCGCCGCAGCTCGGCCCCGGGCACGCCCAGGCGGGCCAGCATCGCGGAATAGAGCGTCGCCTCCATCTCGCGGCCGGCCGCGTGCCGGTTGCCGCCGGCGCGCACCTCCTCGTCGATGCGGCGCAGCACCTCCTCGCAGCCGGTGGCCGCGCACCAGAATTCGACGTGTTCCCGGGTGGGCTCCGACGCGAAGAGGCGGTACGCGCTGACGGCCTGGCCGGCGCTCGGGTCGTAGCCGGCGGCGAGAAACAGGCTGGTGAGGAAATTCTGCGCGCGGGGGTAGTACTGTTGGTCGGTGAATTGGCCCGCCTGCCACTTCATGAACGCATCGTAGTCGGCGAGCGAGCTGCCGGCGGCCTGGAGGCGGGCGCCGAGCGCCGCGCGGTCCTCGCTGTCGCCGCTGCCGGTGAGGACCGGCAGGATCAGGCTTTTCATCCACTCCAGGCCGTAGGCCGGGTCGCGCGCGACGCGGGTCAATTCCTGGTCGAAGGTGGACCGGATCTGCCGCAGGGCGGGGTCGTTCAGCCCGGGGTTGTCGAGGCTGAAGACGGGATAGGGGGTTTGCAGCGCGTCGGCCAGCAGGTCGTAGTAGGGGATGGGGCCGCTCGCGTAGGTGGGATCGTAGCGGCCGGCCAGGACGATCCGGCCCGTGGCCGGATCGACGAACGCGTAGCTCAGCACGTTGAACTGCGTCAGGCGCTGCCCGATCGATTCGGGCACAGTGTAGGCAGTCTGGCGGAGGGCGTTCCCCAGTGCCTCCAGGCTGGCCGCGTCGCGCAGCGGACCCGTCGCGGCGGAGCCCGGGCCGGTTCCTGCGGCGGCGCCGCGGGCACCCCGGCGCCGGCTGGCCGCGGCCGTAGCATCGGAAATCTGGGCTCTGCGGGCGTCAGATATCCGCGTTTGCACCGCCGAGCGGGAGTCACTGGTGGCAGGTGCCTTGGTGGCCGGAGCGCCGCGGATGTCGGAAGCGCGTGTTGGCGGAGCGGGCCGGGACTTTCCCGCCGCACCAGCCGCAGACAGCACGAACGAGAGTTCCGTCCGGCGGCCGTTGCGTTCCACCACCATCGCCTGCGGCGTCCCCCGTTTTGACAGCGTCACGGCTTTGGCGACATCGTCGGTCGTCCGCATGCGGCGCTGGTTGATCTCGATGATGAGATCGTCCGCCTGGAGGCCCGCCCGCTCGGCGGCGCTCCCGGTCATGACCTGGACCACCCGGGCACCATCCGGTGTCGGTTCCATCGTGATGCCAAGCAGCGGCGTGTCCGGGTTCGCGTCCGCCCCCCGCAATCCGCCGGCGAGAAGAAGGCTCAGCAGCACCAGCAGGCCCGTCCCGAACCGGAGGAGCGGGCGTCCGTATGGGCGGAACCGAGCCTGGGCGAAGACGGAATTGATCGACGCGGGGGAGAAACACGCAGCGGCTGGGGTCATGGCAGATGCCCCTCGGGGGGAGGGGATTTGGGTTCCCTAATTGAATCAGACCCCGCGTCGCCGTGCTCATCGCCGGCTGCCAATTGTGCCGCATTTCTTGATGGCGTATCTTGCCGAAAAAGGTGGCTGCCGGCATCCCGCGGTCAGGGGGAGCCCACGGGACGCAACCAAAGTTGCTCCAGAGGGGATGACCGCAAAGGAGCACAGCGCGGCGGAGCCGCAATCAAATTGAAGAAGAGACTTTTTAACCACGGATTTCGCGGATGGCCACGGATGGGATGCCGTCTTTATCCGTGTCGATCCGTGAAATTCGCGGTCGATTGATTTATCTTCGCAGCGGGTGAGGGTTTTGAACTGCAGTAATGCAACAAATTTCTCGGGATGAAGGGGAATAGCAGGCCGTCAGCTGGAGCCGCGGCGCCCTCGCCGCGGGTTCCCTCTGTTCATGCCGACCAGCCCCGCCGCTGCGGCGCGGGCCGGTAGAACGGCGACCCGCCCTACGCCTTTTGGGCTACGGCGAGGCTGCGCTTGCCGGACGGGCCGCGCCGAAACCTTGGCGGAGGCTGGCGATGGCGTCGCCGCTCCAGTTACGTCGCCAAAGATGACATGCAGCCGTGAGGCTTTGGACGGATCGCTCGGTCCAAACTCTCACCAGCCCTCGCTCTCCGAGCTATGGTCGGCAGGCGAGGCTGGTCATGTGGCTCTGCTCCAAAGCGCAGGCTGAAGCACTGCGCCACGGACGCGGTGATCTGCCTTACCGCGGCAACGGGTTCCAAGGTAGCTTGACGGCCAGCCGCCGGCGGAGCCGGAGGCCGGCCAGCAGCAGGAGTCCCGCCGCCAGCAGGGCGAAGGTGCCGGGCTCGGGCACGGGAGTGAAGTTGAGCGCGACGCCGTCGGCAAGATACTGGATCGTAAAGTCGTATGGCGTGCCGAGGTAGCTGGCGCTGATGATGTCGCCCGAGGCCGGCAGGCCGTTGAAGTAGCCGGAGAACCCGCTGCCTCCGGTGATCGAGATCAGGGTGTAGGTCGAGGCCGTGGGCGGGCCGAGCAGGTTGAGATTCAGGGACAGCAGGCCGGAGCCGATGTCGACGACGCCGGCGGGATACGAGAAGGCCAGGGTGTCGGAGGTGGCTCCGCTGAGATCGATCTCCAAGGTGGCGGGGTTGCTCAGGGTAAGGCCGCCGCTGATGAAGGTGAGGGTGCCGATGGAGTTGCCCGGGCTGATGATGCCGCCGGCCACCGTGAGGTTGCCGTAGATCGTGCCCGATCCCGCGAGGGTGCCGGTCGTCGCGTTGGTCAGATACCCATTGGTGTAGAACGTGCCGCTTTGCACGTTGATGATGCCGGCGTTAGTCAGAGGGGATCCGAGGTAGAGATTGCCGCCGGTCAGGTTAATGCTGGCGCCGGCGGTGTTGGCGACGGTGTACCCGGAGTAGTAGCCGAGGTACAGGCCGGCGCCGGTGCCGACGGTGATCGAGCCCGAGTTAGTGAAGGTCGGCGCGTAGAGGTAGCCGGTGCCCGTGGTATGGTTGATCGTGCCCTGGTTGGTGATCGAAGCGCCAGTGTAGCCCGAGTAGATCGTCACGTCGCCGGTCGCGGTAGTGGCGCTGTCGAGGGTGAGCGCGCTGTTGCCGACGGTCAGGTAGGCGCCGGTGCCAAACGTGAGGGTCTTGCCCGACAGGGTGCCGTTCTCATTCCAGTAAAGATTCGAGTAGTTGCCAAAGGTGGCGTTGGCGCCGGTGAAGCCGGCGCCGTTGGTGAAGGTGACATAGGTGGAGGCGGGCAGGGTCAGGTCGCCGGTGAGACTCGCGCCGTCCAAGGTGCCGTTGTAATAGGTGAAGGTGAGGGCGTCGGCGGCGATGGTGCCGTTCTTGATCGTGCCGCCGCGGAGTTCGTAGCTGCCGCCGGTAGGGGCGGCGAGGGTGGCGGCAGTGTTGTCGAGCGTGCCATCGAGGTAGACGTGGCCGCCACCGGCGCCGATCTGGACGGTGCCAAGATCGGCGGTAACGTTGTTGCCCTGGAAGTAGAGCGCCCCGCTGTTCTGCGCCGTGAGCGTGCCCTGGTTGACGAGACCGTAGAGGTAGATGTTGGCGCTGGCGCCGTCGGCCGTGATCGTGCCGCCGCTGGCGTTGGTGGCGGTGATGTCCGAATAGTAGCCGATCGAAAGGCTGGTGCCGGCGCTGGCGGTGATCGCGCCCTGGTTAATAAAGGTGGGGACACTGAGGTAGCCGGTACCGGTAGTGTGGTTGATCGAGCCTTGGTTGATGATCGAAGAGCCGGAGTTGCCGGAGACGTAGACGCCGCCGGTCATGGTGGTGCTGCTGCCGAGGGTTAGTGAGTTATTGGTGCCGATGCCGATGTAAGCGGCGGTCGTCGTCGTCCCGAGCGTGATCGTTTTGCCGGAGAGCGTGCCGTTCTGGTTCCAAATCAAAGAACCAACGCCACTAAGAGGGCCACCACCGAGGGTGGCGTTGGTGCCGGTGAAGCCGGTACCATTAGTGAACACGACGTAGGCTGAGGCTGGTATGGTGAGATCGCCAATGATGGAAGTGCCATCCAAGGTTCCCCCGGAACTGGTGAAGGTAAGGGCCCCGGCGGCGATGGTGCCGTTCTTGATCGTGCCGCTGTAGAGTTCGTAACTGCCGCCGGTGGGGGCGGTGAGGGTGGCGGAGGTGTTATCGAGGGTGCCGTTGAGGTAGGCGTGGCCGCCGCCGGTGCCGATCACGACGGTGCCGAGGCTGGCGGTGACGTTGTTGCCTTGGAAGCGGAGCGCGCCGCCGTTCTGAGCCGTGAGCGTGCCCTGGTTGATCACGCCCTGGAGATAGAGATTGGCATTGGCGCCGTCGGCGGTGGCGGTGCCGCCGGTGGCGTTGGTCGTGGTGTAGGTGGAGTAGTAGCCGAGATAGAGACTGGTGCCGGTGCCGGCGGTGATTGCGCCGCTGTTGGTGAAGGTAGGGGCGTAGAGATAGCCGGTGCCGGTGCCGTGGGTGATGGCGCCCTGGTTGGTGATCGAGGCGCCCGAATTGCCGTAGATATAGACACTACCCGCAACGGTGGTGGCGCTGTCGAGGGTGAGCGAGTTGCCGGCGCCGACGCTGAGGTAGGCATTGGCGGTCGTGCCCAGGGTGAGGGCCTTGCCGGCAAGCGTGCCGTTCTGATTCCAGTAGAGATACGAGTAGTTGCCGAAGGCGGCGTTGGCGCCGGTGAAGCCGGCGCCGTTGGTGAAGGTGACGTAGGTGGAGGCGGGCAGGGTCAGGTCGCCGGTGAAGCTCGCGCCATCAAGGGTGCCGTTGTAGTTGGTGAAGGTGAGGGCGCCAGCGGCGATCGAGCCGTTCTTGATCGTGCCGCCGTAGAGTTCGTAACTGCCGCCGGTCGGGGCGGTGAGCGTGGCAGCGGTGTTGTCGAGGGTGCCGGCGAGGTAGGCATGGCCGCCGCCGGTGCCGATCACCACGGTTCCTAGACTGGCGGTGGTGTTGTTGCCCTGGAAATGGAGCGCGCCGCCGTTCTGGGCGGTGAGCGTGCCCTGGTTGATCACGCCCTGGAGATAGAGATTGGCATTGGCGCCGTCGGCGGTGGCGGTGCCGCCGGTGGCGTTGGTCGTGGTGTAGGTGGAGTAGTAGCCGAGATAGAGACTGGTGCCGGTGCCGGCGGTGATTGCGCCGCTGTTGGTGAAGGTAGGGGCGTAGAGATAGCCGGTGCCGGTGCCGTGGGTGATGGTTCCCTGGTTGGTGATCGAGGCGCCCGAGTTGCCGTAGATGTAGACACTGCCCGTCACGGTCGTGGCACTGTCGAGCGTAAGCGCGTTGCTGGTGCCGACATTGATGTAGGCGTTGGCCGTTGTCCCCAGGGTGATCGTCTTGCCCGCGAGCGTGCCAATCTGATTCCAGTAGAGATACGAGTAGTTGCCGAAGGTGGCGTTGGCGCCGGAAAAACTCGAACCGCCCGTAAACGTGGCCGAGGTGCTGGTGGCAATGCTGACGTCACCGGAAATCAACGAACCAGTGTAGGTTCCGCTCAGAACAGTCTGTCCCTGAACCTGCGGTCCAAGGGCCAAGGATACCAGCAATAGGAGCGGGGTAAGGACTGATGGCCGTAGTATGCGACGGTGCATCAAGGGTGGCGGAACATAGCCGGTTTGCCTTCGGATGCCAGCAGCGCCAGCACTTTGTTACAGACGCCGCCAGGGTTTCGACCGGCGGCTAGCCCGGATGTTTCACACTCTGCACGCAGAAGAGAGCACAGTCTGTGCGAAACCCCTGGCTGCCGGCTCGACTCCAGGGCATCCGGGCTAAGGGCAAAACCGCCCTTTGAAAGGGCAGATGCCAGGACGATCCTTCGGAGAATGATTTGAGGGACAATCTTTTCATCGGGAGTGAATTGAGGTGCCTTGCTCTTTTTGAAAGGGTGGTTTTGCTTATAGCCCGCATGGCGTGGGGCTCCTGGCGGCGCTTTGATCGAGGGCCGGCCATAGCCATTGCGGCGGCGGAGACTGTGAAAGATGCGGGCTATCTGCCGGCAACCGCCCACCAGGGGCCGGAGTCAGAGGCCAAGGCCGGTTTGCCCAGCTCCTGCAAATCTGCCCGCGCGTGTTGCATCTCCGCCAGAATGAGGTCGGCGTGCGCCAGCAGGCGCTGGCCGGCGGGCGTCAGCCGCGCCTTGCGGCCCAGCCGGTCGAAGAGACGGCATCCCAGCTCCTGTTCCAGCGACTTGATGGCATGGCTCACCGCCGACTGCGTCAGGAAAAGTTCCCGCGCGGTCTGTGTAAAACTGCCACATCGCGCAAGTGTTGCAAAAGCGAGCAGCTTGCGGCTGTCGAGGATGGACTTCATGAGGACTTAGGGATGCACTGCCATCCTGGTTTACAGCACATCCCGAGCCAGCCGGCGGCCGGTGGGTAATTTTAGCCGGCGGGGTTAGGAGTTTGTCGGACTTTGGGTCCGACAAACTCCTCATGGCAAAACCGCCTCAAATTTGCGGAGAAAACGATTCAGAACGCGCAGAGAAGGTGGGCTGGCGGCATATAGCACTTGTAACGTCATCCGTTGCAAACAGTGTCGGCCTGACGGCTGGGGCCGGCCTGCCCGCCGCGCGGTACCTCGGAGAACATGTCAACTATTGGTTGACATGCTCTCCATGGTCACATGAACCACGGAGGTGGATCGGCGGCGGGCGGCAACGCGAGGGCCTGGGCGACGGCGGGCGTGCGCCGGCGATAATACAACGCCAGGCCGCCCTGGTAGATCAGGGTCGCGGCCATCACGCTGCCGTAGAGCAGATAAAAGACCCGCTGCACCAGCGGCACGATGTCGTCCAGGGTGAGCCCGAGTTCGCTGAGCATCGTCCGCATGTCGGGTGTGGCCAGCTCGCGCATCAGCTCCTGGTCGAAGCTCAGCAGCCGTGTGACCGCATAAGCCCAGATCACGCCCAGCACCAGCAGCTGGCTGCGCACCAGCCAGCGCATGCCACCCACGTCGCGCCGCCGCAGCAGCCGGTGGCCGCGCACCTCGAGCGCGCCGCCCAGGGTCACCAGCAGGCCCACCGAGCAGCCGACCGGATCGCCGAAGGCCAGCGACACCAGACTGCACAGGCCGGCAAAGATCGCCACGCTCCAGCCGTTCAGCCGGGAGGTCTTGAGCACGCGGCGCAGCACCTCCTCGGGCGGGCGGGATGGTTTCATGGCCTCACCCTAGCAGCACACTACGCCGATGCCAACCGGGAGTTGCGGCCGGCGGCGGGCGCCGTTGCCCTTGTCAACCCGCCCCGCGCCGCCGAAGCTGCCCGCCGTACCCATGACCCGCCACGCCGCCCGTTTCCGTCTGGATTTTCCGCCCGAGCTGCCCATCAGCGCCCGGGTGGAGGACATCACCGCGGCTATCGCGCGGCACCCGGTGCTGATCCTGGCCGGCGAGACCGGCTCGGGCAAGACCACGCAGATCCCCAAGATGTGCCTGGCCGCCGGGCGCGGCACCGTCGGCCGTATTGCCTGCACCCAGCCGCGGCGCGTGGCCGCGCTGTCCATCTCGCGCCGGGTCGCGGAGGAGCTCGGCGTGCCGTGGGGCCGCGAGGTCGGCTGCAAGATCCGCTTCGCCGACCACACGTCGCCGGCGACCATCATCAAATACCTCACCGACGGCATGCTGCTGGCCGAGCTGCAGGGTGATCCCGGGCTGGGGGAGTACGACACCATCATCATCGACGAGGCGCACGAGCGTTCGCTCAACATCGATTTCCTGCTCGGCCACCTGCGCCAGCTGCGCATCCGCCGGCCCGAGTTGCGGATCGTGATCACCTCGGCCACCATCGACACGCAGGCGTTTTCCCGCGCCTTCGACGACGCGCCGGTGATCGAGGTCTCCGGCCGGCTTTATCCGGTGGAGGTCATCCACGCGCCGCTCGACGAGCTGGGTTCGGACGCCGCGGACGGCGACGAGCCCGGGGCGAAGGCCGACCTGTCCACCGAAGCCCTGGCCGAACGGGAAGTGCCGGGCTTGGCCAAAGCGGCGAAGGCGGAGGCGCTGCACTACATCGACGGCGCCGTCGCGGCGGTGGAACGCATCCTGCGCGAGAGCCCGGCGGGTGACATTCTCGTTTTCATGCCGGCCGAGCGCGACATCCGCGAGACGCGCGACCTGATCGAGGGCCGGCGCTTCGCCCGCACCGAGGTCATCCCGCTCTTCGGCCGCCTGGCCAATGCCGAACAGGAGCGCGTGTTCGCCCCGACCCGGCAGCGCAAGATCGTCGTTGCCACCAACATCGCCGAAACCTCGCTCACCATCCCCGGCATCCGTTTCGTGATCGACACGGGGCTGGCGCGCATCAGCCGCTATGCGCCGCAGGCGCGCACCCGCCGCCTGCCGATCGAACCCATTGCGCAGAGCAGCGCCGACCAGCGCAAGGGCCGCTGCGGACGCGTGGCGGACGGCGTGTGCATCCGGCTCTATTCGGAGCAGGACTACCGGGAGCGGCCGCGGTTCACCCAGCCCGAGATCCAGCGTTGCAACCTCGCCGACGTCATCCTGCGGATGAAGGTTTTCGGCCTCGGCGACATTGAGCGTTTCCCCTTCATCAACGCGCCGCCGGCCAAGGCCGTCCGTGCCGGGTACGCGTTGCTCCAGGAGCTGGGGGCACTGGAGCCCGCAGGGGGCAAGGAGCAGCAAATCGGGGCCAAGGAGGCAGGGGCAGGGAGCGAGGGACGGCTCATGCTGAATCCTGCTCCCTCCTCCCTCCTTCCTGTGCCGGCGGCAGCTGCCCTGACGCCGGTCGGTCGCGAGCTGGCCCGCCTGCCCGTCGATCCCACGGTCGGCCGCATGATCCTGCAGGCGCGGATCGAGAAATGCCTCCGCGAGGTGCTGGTCATCGCCGCCGGCCTCAGCATCCAGGACCCGCGCGAGCGTCCGCTCGACCGGCAGGCGCAGGCCGACACGGCGCACCGGCGCTTCGCGCATCCCGACTCCGATTTCCTCACGCTGCTCAACATCTGGGAGGCGCTGCACGGCGAGTTCGAGGTGATGACGCAGGGCCGGCTGCGCCGCTTCTGTCACGAGCACTTCCTCTCCTACACCCGCCTGCGCGAGTGGCGCGACATCCACGACCAGCTCATCGAGGTGCTGGAGGAGCGCGACGACTTCAAGCTCACCTCGGTCTGGGACGGCATTGTAGCCGGGGTCGCCTGCCGTGAGCTTGTCGAACCGGCCGACCCCGGCCCGGCCTCACCGAGGCCGGCTACATCCCGCACCCAGAACCCAAAACTCAAAACCCGGAACGCGGAACTAGGCTTCGGCACGCCGGCCTACCGCGCCATCCACCGCAGCATTCTGGCCGGGCTGCTCGGTAATATCGCCGTGCGCGACGAGCAGACGGGGCTCTACCGGGCCGCGCACTCTGCCGGACAGCAAAGCAAGGTGAGCCTGTTCCCCGGCTCGGTGCTGCACGTGAAGCCGGATGGCAAAAAGAGGCCCTCCTTCGCCAAGGCTTCCGCCGTCGCTGAAGCCAAGGAGGACAGCGCGACAGACGGCAAGCGTCTGCCACGCTGGATCATGGCAGCGGAGATCGTCGAAACCACGCGCCTGTTCGCCCGGACCGTCGCCCGGCTCGACCCGGCCTGGGCGCTCGACCTCGGGGCGCATCTGCTCCGGATCAGCCACACCGATCCGTTCTGGAACGCCGAGGCAGGGCGGGTGCTGGTGAAACGCCGTGCCCGGCTCTACGGGCTCGAGCTCGAATCGCGCGCCGTGGGCTACGGGAAAATCGATCCGGTCCGCGCCACCGAGATCTTCATCCGCGAGGGACTGGTCAACGACACCATCACGTGGCCCTTCGACTTCCTCGCGCACAACCGCAAGGTTCGGGACAAAGTCGAAATCATTCTGACCCGCGCGCGCAGCAGCGGCTACCTGAACCTCGACGAGGCGATGTACCGCTTCTACGCGGCGCGGCTCCTGCCGGAAGGTAGGGACGGACCGCCGGGCCGTCCGTCCACGGACTCGGCGCGCCCAGCCCTGCTGGCCAGCAGGGCGCCCCCAGCATCCGGCGTCAGCTCCGTGCCGGAACTCGTCGACCTGGTGCGCGAGCGCCGCCGGACCGAGCCGGCGTTCCTGCAGCTGGAGCCGGAGGATCTGCGCGGGGCCGATGCGGCGGCACACGATGCGGCGGCCTTTCCCGACACGCTGCCGATCGAGAACCGCGTGCTGCCGCTCGATTACGCCTACCGGCCCGGCCGGGAGGAGGACGGGGTCACGATCACGGTTGCCGCGCGCGACGCCGCGGCGCTCACGCCCGCCGCGCTCGACTGGGCCGTGCCCGGTCACCTCGAGGAGAAAGTGCTGCACCTGTTGAAGGCGCTGCCCACGAGCCAGCGGCGCACGCTCATTCCGCTGGCGGAGGCGGCGAAGGCGGCGGCCCGCGCCGTGGCGCAGCGCGCCCGGCTGCGCGGCCATCAGGATTCTCTGGCGGAAACGCTCGCTGGCCACCTGCGCGAGGCGCACCGCCTGGCCGTCGACCTGCGCGGCTGGGCGGAGAAGCCGCTGCCCGACCATCTGCGGGTGCGGGTCCAGGTGGTGGACGAGGCCGGCCGGCCGCTGGCCGCCGGCCGCGACCTCACGGAATTGCACCGGCTGCTGGAAGAGCACCAGCGGCAGCTCAGCGTGGAGGCGGCCCAGGGCTCGGCCGGCCGGCCAAGTGTCGAATGGCGCCAGGCGCGGGCAAAGTGGGAGCTGGGTGCCCAGACCACCTGGACCTTCGGCGAAATCCCCGATCGGATTCACGTCGGCGATCAGGCGGGCGTGCCGGTTTACGCCTACCCGGCGCTTGTGCCGGTAACGGCGGGGGTGGCACTGCGGCTGATGCAGTCGCCCGAGGAGGCGCAGGCGGCGCAACGGCGCGGGCTGTTTCACCTCTTCGAGCTGCAGTTGCGCCACGAGCTGGCCTGGCTGCAGCGCGACCTGCGGGACCTGCGCGCGGTGGGCGTGCTGGCAGCCGCGTTCACCCCGGCGGGAACGCTGCCGGAACAGGCGCTGGAGTCGCTGCGCCGCTGGACCTGCGGACGCAGGGTGGCGCCGTTGACCGCCGAAGCCTTCGCCCGCGAACTCGATCGTGTCCGGACCGGCCTGCGGGGCGTGGTGCCGCGACTGACGGACCGGTTGCGCGAGATTTTCACCCTGAGGCAGGAGTTGCTCACGCATCCGCAGCCGTATCCCGGACTGGCGGAGGATCTCGCCGCGCTGCTCCCGCCGGACTTTCTCGCGGCCACGCCGTTTGACCGGCTCGCCCACCTGCCGCGCTACCTGAAGGCGATGCAGCTGCGCGCCGGCCGGTGGAAACAGAATCCGGAGCGCGACGCCGGGCGGGCGCGGCAGCTGGCGCCGTATGTGCAGGCCGCGGCGGCCCGGCCCCGGGAATCCGCGGCCGCGGAGGCGGCCGACCGCTTCCGCTGGCTCGTGGAGGAGTTTCGCGTGAGCCTGTTCGCGCAGGAACTGGGCACGGCCGAGCCGGTCTCGCCGGTGAAGCTCGACCGCGAACTGGAGGCTCTGCGCCACGCCGGAGCCCCGGCGGACGCCGCCTCCCGCGTGGGCGGCAAACCGGCTCCGGTCGCCACGCCGGCGGCGGGCAGTCCCCTCAAGAGTCTGGGCGCGCTCGACCGGCTGTTCCCGACACGCTAGCAGCGTGTCGGACTTCGTCCTCCACGCTGCTAAGCAAAATGGCTGCGCCATTTTGGCTGAGCCCGGAAGGGCCGAGTGCTTTCCGGGTTTCTTGCCCGGCGGTGATCGCAGGCGTCCGTTTGCTTGATCCGGAGGCGATTGCCAACCCCGGGACTGCCCCCGCCGAGGGTTTCCGGCCGCTTTGCGCACTGCTCCGAGGGTGGGAAGCCGCCGGAGGTTGGAGGAAAGCGTCACGAGGATCCATTCCAGCGACCCTTGCTCCAGACCGCGGAGCAGGAAGCGCCGGAATCCGATGGCTTGCTTGATGATTCCGAAAACGGGCTCCACCGTTTGCTGGCGTCATTGGTCGCGGGTCCGGCCAGCCGCGGTGCCGGGGCGGTGCGTCCTGCGTTCCGGGAACGCCGCGGGCGCGGGCGGAGCCGCCGGTTGCTCCAGATCGGCCCCGGTCCGGCCGTGCGCCTTGCGTCCCACCGCGGCCAGCCGCGGCGACGCTCGCTGGGCGTCGGCCCCAACGGCTCCTGTTCGCTCCTGCCGCCCGGCTCGTTGACCCGGGCCCTCCGCACGTCCAGCTCTCCGATGGCGTCGATCACGAAGTGCACGAGATGATCCGCCGGGCACCCAGTCGCGCAGATCGGGTGGCAACCGCAGCGGAGTCTCGCGGTCCACGGTCATTCTGCTGACCAGCAGAACGGGCGGGCCTGCCTCTCTGACGCATCCCCGGCGCCAAAATTCAATCCTTCCCCGCTGCATCGGAAGAAAATCGCCGGGCGGCACCAAACGGCGTCCGCCGTTGGTTTAGGAGCCTGGAGGGCGAAGCCCGACAGGCTAGCCGAGAGGGTCGGTCTATATCGGAGGAGCCTGCTGGCTGGCGATGCTTGTTCGGCATCGCGAGCATTCTGCGGCCAGCAGAGCAGGAGTCCACCTCAGCGCGGCAGGCGCAGGGTCAGTTCGGCGTCCTTGTAGGCGAGCGTGAATGTGTCGTTCGTGATGCGGGTGATTTTGACCTCGAGCGTGGTCGCCCCGTAGGTGATCGTCAGCGTGTCGCCCTCGTCGAACGGTTTCTTGCCGATGATGATGGCGGGGTGCCCGCCGGTCTCGAGGATGCCGCGCACCTGGATGGCCGGGGCGACCCGTTCGAGCAGATCCCGGTTTGAAAGGACGCCCCCTTGGGAGGGGTCAATCACGCCCAGGGCGTCGCTGCCCGCGGACGTGCGTTCATTGGGGCGGCTGAATGGATTGCGCAGGGTGGCCGGCAGGATCAGGGGGCCGTCCCGCTTGCGAAACAGGGCGTCGATCTGCTCGCGGGTTTTTTCGAAATTGCTGGACTCGGACGCGGCGGTGTCGGCCGCGCGCAGGACCGGCAGGCAGAGCAGACCCAGGACAATGACCCGGATCATGACGACCCTGGGGGGAGCGTGCAGCAAAGAGGAGGCATCGCCGCCTCTGGAGCCGGCCTCGGTGAGGCCGGTTGTCCGGGGTCGGCCGTCTTCGCGCCGCGCTTCGCCGAGCCAAGGCGACCCGTTGCTACAACCAACGGCCGCCCGGATGGTCGCAACGATTCGAGGGATGATGATGCGCAAGCGGGAAATCATGGGAAACCGAGCAATTCGAGGTCGAGCTGGAGGACGACCTTGTCGGTCGTGGGATCCTGCCGCTGCAGCTGGAATCCATTGATGCGGCCGAAACGCGGGCCGGATTCCACGCGTTGCAGGTAGGCGATGACCGTGCGGAAGGGGCCGGTGAGCCGGAGGGAGAACGGCACGCGCTTGTAGGTGGCGGGGGCGTCGGTGTCCAGGAGCGGGGCGGGGCGCTGCTGCAACTCCGTCAGCTTCACCTGCGTGTCCTGCTCGATCTTGTAGAAGTACCAGAAGTTTTCGGGGATGTTTTTCTCCACGGCCAGGTTCTCGGTGATGCGCTGCGAAGCCGCGCGCACGGTGGCGAGTTCCGCGCGCAGCTGGGAGCCGCGCGCGATGATCTTGAACATCCGGTCGCCCTCGCCGGCCCGGGCATGCTGCCGGGTCTCGAGATCGCGCAGGTCGAGCCGCAGCCACTGGCCCGCCCCGGCGAGCAGGAGCGACAGGATGAGGCACGCCGTGCAGAACGGGTAACGCGGCGCCAGTTGGCCGAGCTGGGTCAGGAGCTTGGGATTCATGGCGGCGGGTCAGCGGGGTTTGAGGACGATCTCGAAGTTGAACAGGTCGTCCTGTTTCGCGCGGTCGAGGCTGGGCGCGGAGATGTCGCCGAACAGCGCGTTGATCTGCGGATCCGTGCGCAGGGTCTCGATGTAGCGGCCGAGCACGCGGCTGGCGCGCTCGGGCGGCTCGGCCAGGCTGCCGCGGATGGTGACGCTCCCGTCGCCATAGCCGATCATGTCGACGGTCATGCGGTCGGGGATCGTGCGGCCGACGCTGAGCACGAACTCGGAGGGGATGAACGGCGCATGGATGAGATCGTAGGCATCCTTGATCCTGCCCGCCTCGTTCATGTAGTCGCGCAGCAGCAGCAGCAGCTCTTCGTGCTCTTGATGATGCAGGGCGATCTTCTCGTCCCAGAAGCGGAGCTCGGTGGCGACGTCCCGCCGCACGAACAACTGCCAGCCGACAACAATGGCCAGGATGAGCACCAGCGCGCCGGCGCAGGTGTTGACGAGGAAGCGCACCCGCACCACGCGATCCTCGGGCAGGGTCGCGATGTCGCGGTAGTCGAGGTGCCAGTTCGGCTCCAGGTCAAACTCAGTCGGTTTTCTTGCCATGGGCGGCCGGGCCAAGCCGGGCGATCAGGCTGAACAGGCTCAGCCAGTGCGGGGCGAGGCGGGCGGAAAGATCGTCGCTGCAGGTGAGGTTGAGGGCCTTGAGCCACGCCGCGCAATCCACCGGCAGCACCTGCATCTCGATGGAGGCGGCGAGCGTCTGGGCCAGCCACTCGAGGTCGGGCGGCAGGAAGGTGCAATAGAGGTCGTTCACCCGCTGGCCGGTCTGCAGCTCGAAGTAGTCGATGGCCGGCTTGAGGTTGCGCACCAGCTGGCGGAGCAGGCGGGGCGCCCGCGCCACGAGCTCGGCGTCGCCGGCAAACAGGCGGGCGCGGGCCGTTGCTGCGTCCTCGATGCCCAGCTCCCGGCGCGCGGTCTCGATCAGGACGTTGAACCCGAACTCGATCGGCGCGGGCGTGTGGACGCCGTTTTTGCCCAGGATGAAGACGTAGGTGCGCTGGAGGTCGATCTCGACCACGGCGGCCGGCTGGGAATCCGCGTTGATGGCCTGATAGCTTTGTACGCCGCCCAAGACCGGCAGCGACGAGATTTCCAGGCGCCGAGGATGCACTCCGAGGTCGAGGAAACGACGCTGGGCCGCCTGCAGCTCCGCGGTGGCTTCGCCGCACAGCAGCACCTCCTTGATCGGCGGATGCTCGTCATCGAAAGGGTACCCGTCGAAGGGGCTCACGAGCGTGATGCGCCACTGCTCGGCGGGGATCTTGTACTGGTTGGCCAGCAGCGCGGGCAGGTAGTCCGGCTCGGCGAGCTTCTTGGGATTGATCTCCTCGCGCTGCAGCAGCCGCGTGGGCGGGAAAATGCCGCAGATGCCCGGCACGTAGGCCTTGTATTCGGGCAGCAGGGCGCGCAGTTCGCGCCCGACCCGGCCCAGGTCGTCCGCCGGCAGCTCCACCACCTGCTCGATGTGCATGGAGCCGCTGCCAAGGCCGCCCAGCCGTGCCATCAGCACACGGAAGGGGTTGATTTCGATGACGACTCCGCTACGGGATCGGCGCAGCAGCATGGCGGGATAGGCCGGGACAAAGACTAAATTGGCCGCGGAAGCAGGACCGTGGAGAAAGGTGATTCAGTGCGAATGGCGGGACAGGAACAAGAAAAGATGTGAACGGACCGTGCCAAATGACAATGCCTTTCTGGCCGCTCACCACCGCTCCGGTTAATTCTTGATCCACTGCGAAATATCGTAAGGCGTGTTTACAAGGCTGAAGGTGGTTTTTCGCAAATTCAGGTCATAATGAAGTTTGAAATGGTCGCTGTAATAGGGGATTACATTAAGAGCGACGAGAGATCCATATACCTCCAAGTCACCGTATCCTTTCCCCCACACGTACAGAACGGAGTTCGGCATGTAGATCACGCCATAGTACGACGTGTTGGTATAAAGATAGCCATCCCAAGTCGATGGGCCGAATATCGCCAAATAACCAGGTTTCCTGGTCTGATTGTCGATGCCTGGGCCGTAGATGTAGAGTTGGCCGCCAACATAGATCTGGACCGGACCAGTCGAACTGGCACTGATGACGATCGATCCCCACATGTCCACACTGCCGGAGACATAGATCGTGGCCGGGCCGGTTATGGTCAGTACCGAAGAGGAATCTTGGGAGAACGTGCCGGCAGTATAGTAATAAAACCCTGGGCCAATGGATCCGCTCGTCGGTAGAATGCTCCCCGAGCCTGATGGCGTGACGATGTCAAAGTTACGTTGGTTGCCATTATTGGAGATACGACTGGAGTTAACGCCAGAGCCGCCCAAACTAGTAATGCTGCTATTCGAGGTCGTTGGCGTCGTGGCCGTCGAATTGGCCGTGGTGGCGTAGCCATAAACGCTGGTGTAGGAAAACTGGAGAAAAGGCCCGCTGATAATCGCTTGGTCGGACCGGTTGACGGTGCTCGAAGGCGTATAGCTTCCTAGAAATGAATCGTAGCTGTCCACGATAGCGGCGGTATTATTAACGAAGGCTACGTTACCCGTGGGATAGGGCCAGTAAGAGAGCGGGGACGAATTGGGTGCAGCGGTTGAGCCCACGGCATTGCTGAAAAGGACAGCGGGTTTGACCGTGGCGCTGATCTGCTTGTCGATCGTGATGCCATCAGTCATCTGGACGATGCCGGCAACCGTGATGGTCGACGGTGTGCCGAAGGGGTCGGTCGTGTTGTAGTTGCTGACCGTGATGTTGACCGTCCCCTGCACGCCCTGGTTGATGGTGAAGTCGGCAAGCGTTTTGGTGGCGGTGCTGCCCGCAAGTGTCCACCCTGACCAGGTGTAGCTGGAGCTGTTCAAGGCCTGATTGAGGGACCAGAGGGCCTCCTCCATGCCGATCTCGGCGAGGTGCACGCTGCTGGTGTAGCAAAAGGAGCGGTTGCTGAGCTGCATAGTCCGCGCGCACAACGAGACATAGCTGGCCACGGCCACGGCCAGGACGATGGTGAAGCAGAGGGCAACCAGCACCACCGAACCGCGTTGGGCTGTGCGCTGGCTGTTCATGGCGATGAGTGGCATTTCCTATGGAGGAAGAGCAGGCGGGATGGAAAGAGCGTCCTCAGTAGCTTTGCCCGTTTTGTGTGGGAATGAGGTATTTGTTACGCAGAACATAGCGTGCGGAAGCGCCGTTGTATTGGGTCAGGGTGCCGGCGCTGCCGGTGCCATTGGTCGCGGTAAAATTCGACACCTCGATCTGCTTGATGCGAAAGGGAGGGGGAAGGGTGGGGGAGAGGCTCAGCGTCACGCCTTGTTGATCGAGGTAGGTAAAGCCGAAGCTGGTAATCCCCGTGACCAAGGTGAGCGTGCCTGTAGAATCCGTGCGGGTGAGCGTGCCGAAGGGTGACGTGGCGGACGGAGTGTAGGTGTAAGTCACTGTGGTGGTGTCGGGCATAAGCAACGCGACACTGTTGGGCGAGAATGACGAGAGATTGGCCGCGAGGTGTACGTCATGGCTGAACATCTGGAGGAATTTCCGGCTCTGCGCCTCGAGTTGCTGCTGATTGGAATAACGGACCACATTTCGCCCCAGAAAGGTGTAGCTCCCCAGAATGCCCGCGATGAGGAAGGACGCAATCGACATGGCGACCATGAGTTCCACCATGGAGAATCCCAGCGAGGGTCTCACGGCTGCACGGTTATGGCTTCTGGTAGGAGACATTGAGGCCGTACTTGCCGATGTAGAGATTGCTGCTGCGCTGGTGCGCCTTGCCGGTGATGCTGGTCCAACTGACCGTCATCGTGATCCAGCGGAGATTGGCATGTGGGTTCGTGTTGACCGTTCGGGAAAACTTGAAGGAAGTGTTCGCAAAAGTGGCCAGGCTGGACGGCGCAAGGCTGGAATGATTCAGTTTGGGATTAAAATCGGCATAATTGCTGAGATAATCCGGGCTCTTGGAGGCCAGACTGCTGATGGTGCTCCAAGGTTGCATGCGCAGGTACTCGGCCTCGGCCTGCATGATCTGTGCGGCGATCGTCTGTTTGCGCGCCGTGTCCAGCATCTCCGAGCCGATGGCCAGCGCGTCGATCATCCCGATAAAGGCCACCGCCAGGATCGTGGCCCCCAATGCCACTTCGATGAGCGTAAAGCCGGAGCGGGTTTTCAGGGCGAACTTCATGAAACGAGATCAGGGAGCAGGGTGTATGATGGGTGCTCTCCCTTAGATGAATCTCAAAGTGCATCCGGAGGCAATTTCTGAAGCGACAAAGCCGGGGGATCGGTTTGGGTAGGGTCATCCCGGCCGGGGGCTGGGCAGGGCGGGGTCGCCTGACCCCGCCAGATGTGTTTGCGGCATCGTCTGGGCCGTAAGCACGTCGAACCGGCCTGCCGTGCCATTCCGCCCACCGTCTTTATGCTCTATTCCCGTTGCGCTGCCGCCGGACGTGCGAAAATCTGGCCGGATGGCAGCAGTCGTGGAGTGCAAGGCCGGGGTGGCGCCGGATGCGGTCGCGGCGATCGAGGAGACCATGGCCGTGCTCGAGGAGCCGCGCTGGATGGTGCTCGAGGATCGGCCGTCGGGCCGGGCTTGGGTGGCCGGCTATTTCGACTCGCGGGCCGCCGCCACGGCCGCGTGGCGCCGGCTGGCTGCCGCACTCGATCCGGCCTGGCTGGCGTCCCGCGATCTGCCCGGGCCCGTGAAACCGGAGCTGCGCGAGCTGCCTGAGGCCGACTGGCGCGATAGTTACAAGGCCCACTTCAAGGCGTGGCGTTACGGGCGGCTGCACTGGGTGCCGGCGTGGGAACGCGGGACGTACCGGCTGCCGCCGGGCGACAAGGCGGTCTGGCTCGACCCGGGCATGGCGTTCGGCACGGGCAATCACGAAACCACGCGCCTGTGCTGCGAACGGCTCGTCGCATTCGCGACGCAGTTTGGAGTTTTGGGTTCTGGGTTGGGGGTTGAATCATCCGGCAACTCAAAACTCAAAACCCAAGCCCCGGGATTAACCCACCGATTTCACACGCACTGTGAACGCACCCGGCAGTCGGTAAAGTGGAGCCGCGACGCCCCCGTCGCGGATTTTGCGCCCCACGCGACGAGGGCGTCGCGTCCCCAATGCGAAATATCCGGGTTAAGCGTCATCGACGCCGGCTGCGGCTCCGGCATTCTGGCCATTTCGGCCGCCCGGCTCGGTTTGGGGCCGGTGGTGGGCTTCGACAATGACCCCGAGGCCATCCGGGTGAGCCGTGAGAACGCCGTCCTCAACGACGTGGAGGACCGGGTGGAGTTTTTTACCGGCGAGCTTCCGTCCGGGCTCGCCGGACGTCAGGCCGGTCTCGTGCTGGCCAACATCCAGGCGGATGTGCTCCGGATTTTGCGTCCTCCCTGGTGGGTGCCGTTGCGCCGGGCGGCTGGCTGGTGCTGAGCGGCATCATGGCGGGCGAACTGCCGACGGTGCAGGCCGATTTTGGCCCGGTCGCCCCTGGCTGGAGGGCAGATTCCCGGATTCTGGGCGAATGGGCGGACCTGCGCCTGGTGCGGGGCACTTGTGAACGTCATGACACCAACAGCCCATTGATTCTGGGTTTTGGCGCGGCAGCGCCGGTAGGGACGGACCGCCGGGCCGTCCACGCAGGACCAAGCGGCGCGCCCGGCTCTGCTGGCCAGCAGCGCGCCCCACCTCAACCGCCTGATCCCCCTCAGAACAAATCCGGCGGCGTGCGGCTGAGGAATTCCTCGAGGTAGGCGGTGGTGGCCTTGCCGGCGATAAAAGCCGGATCGCTCAGGATCGCCTTGTGCAGCGGGATCGTGGTCTTGATGCCGCGGATCAGGTATTCGCTGAGCGCGCGGTACATGCGCTCCAGGGCCATCTTGCGGTTGTCGCCGTGCGCGATGAGCTTGCCGATCATCGAGTCGTAGTACGGCGGGATCGTGTACCCGCTGTAGACGTGCGAATCGACGCGCACGCCATGGCCGCCCGGGGCGTAATAGAGGCCGATGGTGCCCGGCGAGGGCGTGAAGTTGCGGGCGGGATCCTCGGCGTTGATCCGGCACTCGATGGCATGGCCGCGGTACTCGATGTCGTTCTGGTCCAGGCCGAGCTTTTCGCCCGCGGCGATGCGGATCTGCTCCTTGATCAGGTCGATGCCGGTGACCTCCTCGGTGACCGGATGCTCGACCTGGATGCGGGTGTTCATCTCGATGAAGTAGAAGCCGCCCCGCGCATCCACGATAAACTCGATGGTACCGGCATTCTCATACTGGGCGGCCTCGGCGGCGCGCACGGCTGCCTTGCCCATGCGCTTGCGGAGATCGGAGGTGAGGAAGGGCGACGGCGACTCCTCGATCAGTTTCTGGTGGCGGCGCTGCACGGAGCAGTCGCGCTCGCCCAGATGCAGCACCTTGCCATGACTGTCGGCGAGGATCTGGAACTCGATGTGCCGCGGATTCTGGATGTATTTTTCGATGTAGACCGAGCCGTTGCCGAAGGACTTTTCGGCCTCGGAGCGGGCGATATGGTATTCCTTGGCGAAGGAGACATCGTTGTGGGCGATGCGCATGCCGCGCCCGCCGCCGCCCGCCACCGCCTTGATGATGATGGGATAGCCGATCTTGCGGCCGACCTTCACCGCCTCGGCCTCGGAATCAATGGGGCCGTCGGATCCCGGCACGATGGGCACGCCGGCTTTGCGCACGGTCTCCTTGGCCACGGATTTGTCACCCATCATCCTGATGCTTTCCGCCTTGGGACCAATGAACTTGATGTTGCACGAGGCGCACTGCTCCGCGAACTTGCTGTTCTCGGAGAGGAAGCCGTAGCCGGGATGGATGGCATCGACGTCGGCGATCTCTGCCGCACTGATGATGCGGTCGGCGCGCATGTAGCTGTCCGTGCTCTTGGGGCCGCCGATGCAAATGGCCTCGTCGGCCAGCTGCACGTGGAGCGACTGGACGTCGGCTTCGGAGTAGACCGCAAGGGTCTTGATGCCCAGCTCGCGGCAGGCGCGGACGATGCGGAGGGCGATTTCGCCGCGGTTGGCAATGAGGATCTTTTGGATCATGGACGAGGGAAAGCAGCCGCCAGCCCGGATAACTCACTCTGCTCGCAGAAGAGAGCACGGCCTGTGCGAAACCCATGGCTCCCGGCCCGGTTCCGGGGCATCCGGGCTAAGGGCAAAACCGCCCTTTGAAATTGCAGATGCCAGGACGTTCCTTCGGAGAACGATGTGATGGACAATCGGTTCATCGGGAGTGAATTGAGGCGCCCTGCCTTTTTTGGAAGGGCGATTTCGCTTTTAGGCCGCATATCCTGCGACACTCGATAGCGCGGCGAACAAGGCAGGGCACGTATGCATCGCAGGGTGGAGACCGTGAAATATGCGGGCTGGTGGTCTGCGATGCGGCCGCTGGATGACGGGAAAACGGAAAGGGGAGGGAGCGGCCGCCGCTCAACCCTGTTTGATCTTGAACAGGCGCTGGCCGTATTCGACCGGTTGGCCGTTTTCGACGAGAATCTCGATCACCGTCCCCTTCGCCTCGGCCTGAATTTCATTCATGATTTTCATGGCTTCGATGATGCAGACGACGGAATTCTCCACCACTTTTGCGCTAACCTCGACAAACGGCGGACTTTCGGGTGAAGGCGCCCGGTAAAAGGTGCCGACCATGGGGGCTTTGATATAGGCGACACCTGGCTCTTCCTTGTCGGCGCCCACGGGGCCGGCAACGGCGGCCGCTGCCGCGGGGGCTGCCGGTGTCGCCGCCGTCGTTTCCGGTGCCGGCACTACCAGACCACCGCTGGACGACACCACTGGCATGCCATTGTGCCCGCGGCGGATCTTGAGTTTGAAGCCCTCTTCTTCCACGGCGAACTCAGAGAGTTCGGAGCGCTTCATGAGTTCGATGATCTGCTTGATCTGCTTGAGGTCCAAAACAGGGCCTTGGTTAAGTTAGGGGTATGCTGGTTAGTTGGCGTTTGGGAGCTTGGCGTTCAAAATTAGTTTACCTCTGCTGGCAATACCCGATTTTTGAGATTATCTACTCGATTATGCAAAATCGCCTAAACAGGGCAAAAATGATCAAAAATAGCCTTAAATCACAATAAAATGGCCAATAATCTTAAAAAACAGCCTGATTTTTGTGTATCAAGTTAAAATGTTTATCAATGACTTAGGGAACAACAGAACGGCGATAAAATCGACTCTTGGCCAAGGCATCATGCTTATCCAAGGCACCTTCGCTATAAGTATGCAGACCGCGGGCCTGCCGGACAGCCTTTTATTCTCCTACGATTTTTACCAAGACGCGCTTGCGGCGCAGGCCATCGAATTCGCCATAGAAGATCTGCTCCCAAGGTCCGAAATCCAGCCTGCCGGCGGTGACCGCGACGACGGTTTCCCGGCCCATGATCGTGCGCTTGATGTGGGCATCGGCATTGTCCTCGCCGGTGAGATTGTGGTCATAGGCCGAGTAAGGCTTTTCCGGGGCCAGTTTTTCCAGCCAGCGCTCGAAGTCGGCATGGAGACCGGATTCGTTGTCGTTGATGAACACGGCTGCCGTGATGTGCATGGCATTCACCAGGCACAGCCCCTCGCGGATGCCGCTCTCGCGCAGAGCCAGCTCCACCTGCGGGGTGATGTTGAGAAAGCCGCGCCTCCGCGGCACCTCGAACCAGAGTTCCTTGCGGTAGGATTTCATGGCGGATAGAGGTTGTCGGATGTGGAAGTCAGGAACTCAAGGAAATGCGATTCGACCGCCTGATTCGACGCCTCCCCCGTTCCAGCTTTTCCCACGACGATCGCCTCCCGCGTGTTTTCCCCCGCCTTCCGGCGTCCTCCCGTTTTCCTAAGATGCGCTTTTACGCCGACCTGCACATCCACTCGAAGTATTCCCGGGCGACGAGTGGAGATCTCGACTTCCACCACCTGGCGCTGTGGGCGAAGAAGAAGGGCGTCGCCGTCGTCGGCACGGGCGATTTCACGCACCCGGCCTGGATGGCATCCATCAAGGAGGAGCTGATCCCCGCCGAGCCGGGTCTCTTCCGCCTCCGTGACGACCGGGAGGCCGCCGTCAACGCCGAGCTCGGCCCCTGCGCGGCCGCGGCGGCGCCCGTGCGCTTCCTGCTCGAGGTCGAAATCTCGACGATCTACAAGCAGGGCGACAAGGTGCGCAAAGTCCACCACCTGCTTTATGCGCCCGACCTGGCTGCCGCCGACCGCATGGTCGCCCGCCTGGCGCGCATCGGCAACCTGGCCTCCGACGGCCGGCCCATCCTCGGCCTGAATTCGCGCGACCTCCTCGAGATCTGCCTCTCCGCTGGCGACGGCTGCTTTCTCATCCCCGCGCACATCTGGACGCCCTGGTTCTCCGTCTTCGGCTCCAAGTCGGGATTCGACGTCTTCGAGGACTGCTACGGCGATCTTTCCCGCCACATCTTCGCCGTGGAGACCGGCCTTTCCTCCGATCCGCCGATGAACTGGCGGCTGTCCATGCTCGACCGTTTCCGCCTGGTCTCCAATTCCGATGCCCATTCGCCCGGCAACCTCGGCCGTGAGGCCTGCCGCTTCGATTGCGCGCTCGATTACTTTGCGATCAAGAACGCCTTGGCGACCGGGGCCGGTTACGGCGGCACGATCGAATTTTATCCCGAGGAGGGGAAATACCACCTGGACGGGCACCGGGCGTGCGGCTTCCGCTGCGAACCGGCGGAGTCGCGCCGCCTTGGCAACCAATGCCCCGTCTGCGGCGCACCGCTCACCATCGGCGTGCTCAGCCGGGTGCTCGAACTAGCCGATCGCACCGGCGAAAAGCCGCCGCCCGCCGCCGCGCCTTTTCGCAGCCTCGTGCCGCTCGCCGAAATGCTGGGCGAAATCGCCCGGACCGGGCCGAAGAGCAAGGCCGTGCAGGGCAGCTACGAACAGCTGATCGCGCGCCTCGGCCCCGAGCTCGCCATCCTCGGCGACGCGCCCTTGGACGAAATCGGCCGCGTCGCCACGCCCTTGCTGGTGGAGGCGGTCCGCCGCCTGCGCGCCGGCCGGGTCATCCGCGAAGGCGGCTATGACGGCGAATACGGCGCCATCCGCCTCTTCCAGCCGGACGAACTCGAGGGCGGAAAATCCATCAGCCTGCTCTTTGAACTGCCGAGGGCAGAAACATCACAGAAGCACGCAAAGAAAGCAGAGGCTGGAAAATCAGGACGGCGTGCAGCGGAACCCGAGGCAAGCAGGGTCGAAGAGGAGGATCCTTTTCCCTTTGTTGCCTCTGCGACCTCTGGTGCGGGTCCATCGATTCTTTCCGGTTTGGATTCCGACCAGCGCGCCGCGGCGGAAATCGTCAGCGGTCCCCTGCTCATCGTCGCCGGGCCCGGCACGGGCAAAACCCGCACGCTCACCCGGCGCATCGCCCATCTGATTGCCGACCACGGCGCCGCCCCCGGCGCCTGCCTCGCCATCACCTTCACCCGCCGCGCCGCCGGCGAAATGCGTGAGCGGCTCACGGCGCTGCTTCCCGACGGCCGCGGCGCCCAGGTGCCGGTGATGACCTTTCACGCGCTCGGTCTTGCCATCCTGCGGGAGCAGGAGGGCCGGCTTGGTCTGGGGGCGCCGCTGCGCGTGGCCGGGGAAGCCGAGGCCCTGGCCGTCGCCCGGGAAGCGCTGGATGTGCCCGCCGTCGAGGCGCGCCGGCTGACCGCAGATCCGGTGACGCGCCCGGAGGCGTACGTCCACGCCCTCCACGCCCACGGCCTGGTCGATTTCACTGATCTGATTGTGCTGCCGGTGGAACTGCTGGCCGCGCATCCCGACCTGGCGGCGCACTACCGGGCGCAATGGCCGCACCTCTCGGTCGACGAGTATCAGGATATCGACGAGCGGCAGTACCGGCTCGTGCGGCTGCTTTCGAGCGCCGCAACGGGACTGGATTCGTTTGCCTGTAGGAGCGGGCCTCCGCCGTCGCTGAAGCCACGGCGGACAGGTGCTCGCGAGCTGTCCTCCGTAGTCTTGGCGAGGGAGGATGGCGCGGAAGAAATAATCGCCTGCAAGCAGGCTCCTACGTCGCCGGTCGCGGACGTCGTTTCGCGGTGCTCCCTCTGCGTCATCGGCGATCCCGACCAGGCGATCTACGGTTTCCGCGGCACCGACGTGCGCTTCTTCCAGCAATTCCAGTCCGATTATCCGGCGGCCCGGGTCGTGTCGCTCACACGCAATTACCGTTCCACCCGCACGATTGTCGATGCCGCGCTGCAGGCCGTGGCACCCACAACCCTGGTGCGCGACCGCGTCCTGCGCACCCGGACGGCCGACGCCAGCTCCGCCGCGGCGGCGCGAGCCAGCCGGATCGTGCTGCGCGAGTGCGCCACCGAGCGCGCCGAGGCGGAGATCGTTGTCGCGGCCATCGAGCGCCTGGTTGGCGGCACGAGCCTTACCTCGTTCGACACCGGTCGCGCCAGCGGTGCCACCGTGCCGGCTTATGCGTTCAACGATTTTGCCGTGCTCTACCGCACCGACGCCCAGACTCCGCCGCTGATCGAGGCTTTCACGCGTTCCGGGATTCCTTTTCAGAAGCGGACCCACGGCCCGCTGGCCGAACACCCGGCCGTGAGGGCACTCCTTGCCTGCCTGAAGACCCTGCCGGCCGACGCTCCGCTGGCGGACCGGTTCGCGACCGCGGCCGCGCAGTTGGCGCGGGAGGAGAACGCCGATCCCGATCTGCGTGTCATCACCGATGCACTCCGTCCGCTCGCCGGGAGACCCGGCGCCAGTCTCGATGGTTTCGTGAGCGAGCTGGCCCTCGGCGTTGACGTCGACCTGCACGATCCGCGGGCCGAGCGCGTGTCGCTGCTGACGCTGCACGCCGCCAAGGGACTCGAATTCCGGGTGGTCTTCCTCGTCGGCTGCGAGGACGGGCTGCTCCCGCACCGGTTTGGTGCCGACGACATCGGGGAGGCCGACGTCGCCGAGGAGCGCCGGCTCTTCTTCGTCGGTCTCACCCGCGCCCGCGAGCGTCTCTTCCTGACCCACACCCGCCGTCGTTACTGGCAGGGCGGGCTCCGCGACCGTTTTCCGTCGCCCTTTCTGCAGGCCATCCGTGCCGCGCTGCTCGAGCGCCAGAAGGACGAGATTCCGGCCGCCCCGCGGCCCCGCCAGCTGGATTTGTTTTAGGTTTTCGCGCAGCGAAAACCTACACCTTGGCCAGCGCCTGCTCCAGATCGGCTTGGATATCGATGAAATCCTCCGTGCCCAGCGACAGGCGCACATAGTCGGGCGAAACGCCGGTGGAAACCTGCTCCTCGGCCGTCAGCTGGCTGTGCGTCGTGCTCGCGGGGTGGATGGCGAGCGATTTCGAGTCACCGATGTTGGCCAGGTGCGAGAAGAGTTTGAGCGACTCAATGAGTTTCTTGCCTCCTTCGAAGCCGCCCTTCAGGCCAAAACCGAGCAGCCCGCCGAAGCCGCCGCGCAGGTATTTCTTTGCCGCGGCATGGCTGGGGCTGGTCTTGAGGCCGGGATAGTTGACCCACTTGACCTTCGGGTGCGTGGAGAGGTACTCGGCCGTCTTGAGCGCATTCTCACAAATGCGCGCCATGCGCAGGTGCAGCGTCTCCAGGCCCTGCAGCATGAGGAAGGCGTTGAAGGGCGAGATGCATCCGCCGATGTCGCGCAGCAGTTGCAGGCGCATCTTGAGGATGTAGGCGACGTTCGCCCCGCCGGCGGGAGGGAAGCTCTTGAAAGCGTCCCAGTGGACGATCCCGTGGTAACTGGGATCGGGCTGGGTGAAGCCGGGGAATTTGCCACAGCCCCAGTCGAAGTTGCCGCCGTCGACCACGATGCCGCCGATGGAGGTACCGTGGCCGCCGATGTACTTGGTGGAGCTATGGACGACGACGTTGACGCCCCACTCGAACGGGCGGTTGAGGATCGGCGTCAGGCAGGTGTTGTCGACGATGACCGGCACGCCGGCCTCGCGGGCGATTTTCGCCACCTCCTCGAACGGGAAGATATTCAGCGCCGGATTGCCGAGGCCCTCACCGTAGAATGCCTTGGTGTTCGGACGGACGGCCTTGCGAAAGGCGTCCGGATCCTGCGCGTCCACGAACGACACCTCGATGCCGATCCGGGGCAGCGTGTAATGGAACAGGTTGTAGGTGCCGCCATAGAGCTGCGAGACGGAGACGATGTGGTCGCCGGCGCCGGCGAGATTGAGGATGGCGTCGGTGATCGCCGCCTGGCCCGAGGCGTGGGCCAGCGCGCCGGAGCCGCCCTCGAGCGCCGCCACCCGCTGCTCGAAGACGTCGGTCGTCGGGTTCATGATCCGCGTGTAGATGTTGCCGAGCTCCTTCAGCGCGAAGAGGTTGGCGGCGTGCTCGGTGTCGCGGAAGACGTAGCTGGTCGTCTGGTAGATCGGGACGGCGCGCGAGCCGGTCGTGGGGTCCGGCGTCTGGCCGGCGTGGAGGGCCTTGGTTCCTAGTCCTTTGAAGCTCATGACGGTAAAGACAGGCATCCTAGGCGGCTGGCGCCGGAACGCAACCGGCGCGTGCGGGAATTTGCGTCATCGGGCGCCCGCCGCGCCGGCTCGGGCAGATCGCTCGCAAAACTGGCGTCATCGCGGGAGAGATAGGCCAGGACCTGGGTGAGCAGGCGGCGTTCATCGTTGTCGCGGGTGGTGGCGAAATGCTGCTTGAATTCGGAAATCAACCATGGGTTGTCGGCCAACACCTGTTCCTACCGCGGGGGGACCCGCAACCCAAGGTAGGGCGGGTTATCCTTAACCCGCCGAAAAAACGGCGCGTTGGGGACTACCGAGCCGAAGGCGACATCGGACACGCGCCCTACCACCAAATCGTCGCCAACATGCACGATTCGTACGGATAGTAACGCGACCTTTTTCCGAGACGGCGCTCGGAAAAAGTGGTGCGCTGGCGCGCACAGCTGGTCACAACGCGGTGAGCGATGCCAAAGTTGGTGCCTGTACTCGACGCCATGAACCCCAGCGACGACTTCACCCGC